>JBKJOF010000020.1:0-35551 GCA_046595655.1 Chryseolinea sp.
TAAATGTATTGCATGCATCAGAAGGAAATCGTGATGCCGTTGGCGAACATACTGTTGGAATACTGTTGAGTTTGTTACGGAATATTCCCAAAGCCGATGTTGAAGTAAAAAAATCCATTTGGGATCGTGAAGGTAATCGTGGCGAAGAGCTGATGGGAAAGACCGTGGGTATTATTGGCTATGGAAATATGGGTCAGTCTTTCGCCAAACGACTTATTGGTTTTGGATGTACTGTTTTGGCCTATGATAAATATAAAACTGGCTTTTCAGATGCTTGTTGTAGAGAAGTCGAAATGCTAACCATTTTTAGTGAAGTTGACATCGTAAGTCTTCACATCCCGTTAACGCCTGAAACGAGGATGTTAGTGAACTCCAATTACCTTAAACAATTCAAAAAGAAAATCATTCTTATCAATACAGCTCGAGGTGAGATTGTTTCCCTTACTGATTTAAGCATGGCATTAGATGATGGCTATGTAAGAGGTGCCGCGTTAGATGTATTAGAAAATGAAAAGCTAGGAATGTTGACGCCCCAACAAACGCATGCATTTAATTCGCTGCGTAAAAAGACCAATGTACTGTTTACCCCACACATTGCAGGTTGGACGTTTGAATCGCACATTAAAATTAATTTAGCTTTGGTTCAGAAAATCAGTGCACTATAAAAATTGGTGTAACTGATTTTAATTGCTAATTTCCGATCGACAACAACGAGTACGCATGAGTTATTTTAAAAAGCGAGCAAAGAAATTAGGTGAGCTTTTCAACTCGATCATCGAGCGACCACTACTTACTTCAACCATCGTACTGGTTTTGGTAACCATTCTGGTACTGTCGTTGAGTATGCGATATTACATTCGCGATTTTGATTCATTCATTCAACAGGTTTTAGCAGAAGCGCATGGAATGATTTTCGATATCGCGGTTATCGGTATTCTTATTTTTTGGCTCAATCAAAATGGAGAAATCAAACAACGGATACGTACCTACAAAGATGAGATTGATGATTTTCGTTTGTGGGAATCAGAAGAAGCAGCCTTTCGTACTGTCGGTAATATTAAGCGCTTAAACCGCCATAAAATTCATGAGATCAATCTCGTGAATTGTTACTTGCCTCGGACGAATTTGAACTATGCAAATCTTTCCGGTTCAAACATGAACAGCGCCAACATTACACAATCCTATTTAATTGAATCAAATCTGGAGAATGCTCGTCTCAACCAAACGAATTTTGAAAATTCGAATCTGAATCAGGCCATTCTAAAAGGTGCATATGCCAGTGGCGCGAATTTTAAAGATTCCTTTCTAATTAAAGCTCAGTTTGAAAATGCATTTTTAATTAAAGCGAATTTCAGCAACGCATTTTTAATGGAGGCAAATCTGAAGAACTGCTATTTAATGGGTGCCGATTTTGAAAATGCCAGTTTGTATAAGGCTGACTTAAGAGGTGCGAAAGGTTTGACGGTGGAGCAACTTTCAAAAGTTAAAACCCTATACCTTGCTCAATTTGATGATGAGATATTAGAGCAGATAAAAACAGACCTGCCAGAACTGGTGGGAGTTTGATTTTTGCCGCGGAACAATAATGTATTACCTTTGCAACAGCAACGGTCTCCCAGCGGAGGCCGTTGTTTTTCTTTTTATCCTTTTGGGTAAAAGGAGTTATAAAAAATAGATACGATTTTAGTGAACTGATTATGAGTAAAAAAATTTCATACTATACAAAAGAAGGCCTTGATAAATTGACAAAGGAACTTTTCGAGTTAAAGACAAAAGGACGTAGCAGCATTGCATATCAAATTGCAGAAGCCCGCGATAAAGGTGACTTGAGTGAGAATGCAGAATATGATGCAGCGAAAGATGCTCAAGGTCACCTTGAGGCAAAAATTGCACAGCTTGAAAACTTATTAAGTGGTGCGCGCTTGCTGGATGAAAACAACATTGATATTTCTAAAGTCTCCATACTTTCTAAAGTAACGATCAAGAATAAAAAGAATGGAGCTTCAGTTACCTATATGTTAGTTTCAGAAGAAGAGGCGGATTTAAAATCCGGAAAAATTTCTACTGTATCTCCCATCGGAAAAGGATTGTTAGGTAAGAAGAAAGGTGAGATTGTTATTATTAAAACTCCTGCTGGTGATATGGAGTTTGAAGTAGTGAACATTGCTGTTTAAAATTACTCCGATAGTATGGCTTCCATTTTTACCAAGATAATCAATCGAGAAATTCCGGGTTTCATTGTTGCAGAAGACGAAAAGTATATTGCCTTTCTGGATGTTAATCCTTTGGTGATTGGCCACACCTTGGTTGTTCCGAAGCAGGAAGTAGATTATATTTTTGATTTAGATGACGAGACGCTTGCAGGTCTATACATATTTGCAAAGAAGGTTGCGCGTGCTATCGAGAAATCTGTTCCATGTAAACGAGTAGGTATTGCTGTAATTGGTTTGGAAGTGCCGCACGCACACGTTCACCTCGTGCCTATGAATACAGTTGGTGATATTAATTTCACGCGCCCTAAATTAAATCCTGCAAAAGAAGAGGTGTCAGAAGTTGCCGAAAAAATCCGGAAGGCTATTTAATTCTCTTTCAATATAATAATCTTTGTTACCAATACTTTAGTCTTCCCACTTAATCTTAAGAAGTACAAACCAGATGGCGTTTCATCTAAGCGTAATTCTCCATTACCTGCTGTACTCAGCTCAAACGTCTTTTTAATTATTCCATAAGATGAAATCAACTCAGCTTGAGTGTACTGGGATAAAATTTCGGGGGAGATGTTGATCACACGATGAGCAGGGTTCGGATAAACCAAGTATTTTCTCATAGACAAACCTTCTGTTTCTGAAATGATTTCGTTAGGCAATTTATTCACAAATTTGTTACTCACTTCATTGGTTAAGACCGGTTCATTATAATCAAAGTAAATTGAAGCAGAGTTTTCGACTACAGTGTTATTCTTGATGCTTCCTAATGCACCTATACGATATTTAATATAACCATGGCTGGCTGGCTCGTTATGGAAACTGTCAACAAGTTTAATGTCGGGGAAACGAAACGTTAGAATCTTTCCCTCTAAGGAATAGTTTATCGGGTGACTGGCGGCCAAAATATTAAGCGAAGTGAGTTCAAGATTGGGATCAATTTCATCTTTGATTCTAACAACAAAGGCCGTGTCAGTGCCTGTATTTTGAAAACGAATAGTATAGGTAAGCATTGATCCTATTTCTACATATCGTTCTTCCAACACTCCTTCCGCTACTAGTTTATCATTGGGATCGAACGACCCGGTAACTAGAATTTTTAGACTGTCAAGATTATCCGTTAAATCCGTTTCTCCATCGAGTGGTGTTGCTAAGGCAGCATTTTTTATTAGCGTTCCAATAGGCACTGAAGCGGGCAAGTTAAATAGAAGTTGAACCAATTGAGTTTGCAAGGACTGCAGATCAATTACACTCCATTCGAGATGGCCGACTTGGTTAATACTTGGAGCGATATCACTGCTGATAAAATTCAATTTCGGATCGTAGTTCAATGCAAGTGTTGTATTGCCTGATACACTTCCTTCATTTCGGGCAGATAAATAAACCCTGGAGTCAAAACCTGGTCTTAAGGCGTTTCCGGAAAGTGATACCATAACATTTTTAACTACTTTCCACTTCAACCCAATTTCGAACGATGGCAAAGTACTATTGGGATACGAAAATGTATATGATAAGGGCGTGCTTCCTTGTTCCCAAAAATCCTTTAAGAGGACACTAATTGTATTCTCACCTTCAACCGGAAGAAAGGAAAAATTTCCTTCTATGTCTGAAATAACATACCCACCAGTTGATTCAATTTTTACAAATTGATTCGGTAGGCCCGGTTCATTAATATCTTGTTGCCCATTATTATTTATATCTGAATAGACTACTCCTTTAAGTTCGTTCGCATTTTCAGCCCAGCCGTTGTTTAAAAGAACTGAAACTCCATTGCCTCCTGATATCCAGATATTATCGTTTTGGTCAATCTCAATATCACTAACGTAATTATATAGTAATCCATTCGATGAGTCCAAATGATACCACATATTGTTGCTTTTAATAACTAAACCATTATCTCTTGTTCCGATATAAATATTTCCAAATCGGTCAGAAGTTATTTTGGTAAAAAAGAGAAGAGATAATGGCTTAGAAAAAAACGGACAAGTAATTTCATGAAAAACAGCTGCTGTATCTTCCCTTAGAAAAATTCCCCCATCTTCTCGAAGCACCCATTTATTGTCATTTCTGTCGATATGGAAATCTAGAATGTAGTTTAGAATCGTGTCAGATTTCCATGTTTGATCTTGAAGGCGATAAATATATCCATAATTGTTAAACGCCCAATATTCAAGATTGCTATCTTGCTCAATGCCATCAATGGAAATGTTTTTATAAGAAATTGTATCTGTACTAGATATATTCATTAGATCATTGAACCCATGTTGAAACCAAATATTTTCTCCCACTGTTTCTAGCAGATGAATATTGAAATACGAAAAATATTTCCATTGACCATCGTTTAACTGGTTTACTCCATCCGATGTTCGTGCAAACCAAACCGTCCCCTCAGAATCCTGTACAACATAATCACAGGAATCAATTTTCAAACCGTTTTCTTTATTGAAAGACTGCCACGAAATTCCATTGAACATAGCGGCACCAGTACTGTTAGTTACCCATACAGAGTCGCCAACAGAAAAAATATCTAAGGAATAAGTATTTTCAGGGAATTTAAAATTCTTGATGGTAAAATCCTGCGCCCTTCCTGAGACTGAGATAAGTACCGCTGCTACAATCAGAGACCTTTTTAAATAACTAAGTTGCATAGTAAGTGAATTAACTTTAATGATACCCAACAACCAGCCCAACCAACTTCATTGTTAAAAATACAAAAAATGGAATTGATTTAATTGGTGATTAAGAAATTCCTACAGAAAATCAATATCAACATTCAAAGGATAACGCATCAAGTATTGTAGTGCTTGCTTTACAGTAAGGTCTTCGAATAGCACTTGATATAAGGTACTTGTAATCGGTGCACGAACTTTATAATAATCAGCACACTTCTTTACAATTTGTACGGTGTTGATACCTTCGGCAATTTCATCTGTGCTGGCCAGAATCTTCTCTAACTTATCTCCTTGCGCTAATCGGTATCCTACATTAAAATTTCTACTCAACGAACTGTTGCAGGTCGTTACCAAATCGCCAATACCTGCGATGCCTAGGAAGGCGGTTGTATTTCCCCCTAACGCGCGACCGAGATAAACCATCTCCACCATTCCGCGACTAATCAAAAGACCTTTCGCGTTCTCGCCATAGCCCATTCCACTCAAAGCCCCCGCTGCAATGGCAATAACGTTTTTTAAAACACCGGCTAACTCAACACCCACTAAATCGGAGTTACCGTACACTTGAAAATTATCGTTACGCAGTAATCTTGTTCCAAGATTTATTACTTCATTAAAGTGACTGGCTATAACTGTTGCACCTGGTTGCCCCGCAGCGAGTTCTCTTGCAAGGTTAGGACCGGCTAAACATCCTACACGAACAACAACACTTTCTTCCAAAATAACTTCACTCATCGTTTTAACCTGGCTTCGATCAAGTTTTTTAATCGTGTCGATGGTTTGTCCTTCTGGTAATGTAATGTCGAAACCTTTTGTGCCGTGAATGAGAATGTGATAGGGGCGGAGGTGTGGCGATAGTTTCTTCATCATGCTCCGGAAGTGAGCAGATGGAACCATTGGGAAAATAACATCGCAGGTATCTGCTAAATGAGCGAGATCATTTGTAGGTTCAACATTGTGATGAATGGCGTGTCCGCGATTTTCCTTATGATTTGTAATTTTATCGACTACTTTTTTATCGCGAGCATAGAGCAGCACTTTACTGTGCAACGCTAACATATTGGCGATAACAGTTCCGAAATTTCCTGCCCCGATCACTCCGATCGGCTTGTCGTTAGATAACCTTTTCGAGGTCATAGCCAGCCAGTCGATTGTGGTAGAAGTACAGCACGTTAAGATCTTTGGTAATAATATTACCTTCTTTGTTCATCAGTAGTGGTCTCTTTAAATGGAAGATGCCTACGTTGTCGAGGCCATGACGAATAACCAAGTCAATTTTTCCCTTCAGGTGGGTTGCGCAGTAAATCTTATTCTCTTCTTTTAACTGATAGATTTGTTTGCGTACGCGTTTACAGGTTGCTCGAAATTCTTCATACGGCAATACTTGTTCTTCCTCGGGTAATCTTAATAATTCGAAAAGATCAAGCTTCGGATATTTTTGTTGCCACATTTCGAAGGCTACAAAGGCCACAAGATGACTGGCAAATACTCTGTTGATGCGATGATATTCTTTTACGATTTTCTGACTCAACATACGTGTGTATTCATCTTCACGCTGCTTATCAATTGTTAGTTTGTTATCGGTTGTAAAATAATCTTTAGTATCGATCACTCTGCCTTGAGGATCAAGGCTTCTTCCCTCATCATCAACATAATTACCCATAACGTCCAGTCCTTGGCCAATGGAAACCGAAATGTTGGAACCTTTGGTAAAGAACTTAAATAGGAATTGAATCAATTGCCAACTTCCATATTTATCCTGCTCTGGAAGGTATCTGTCTTGGCCTTTCGAAGAAAGGTACTCATCAATTAAATCGGGTGCTTCTAAAACAAAATGGTAGTTAAGTGTTACCGGAACAATGAAAATCTTCCTCACGTCTTGTCCTGGCAGCGTTTCGAAGTAGAGGTTGCGCTGTGCTTCAACGGCTGAACTGAGCAAGCCAAGCTTCAGTTGTTTCTCGATCATGCCCGATCGCGAACGAGTTCCACCAGGGAAGAAAACACTATGTGCTCCTTTTTGGATTGCCAGCGTGGAATAGAGTTTTAAAGTTTCTAGGTATGGAACATTTTTCTTTCTTCTATCTACTTTAAATGCTCCCAGGCTATTCATAAAGTAAGCGAAGATCTTAATATTAAATAGGTTTATACCTGCTCCATAAATGAAAGCCGGCAAACCAAGTGAGTGAATGATCCATGCTACTAAAATAGAATCCAGATTGCTGGAGTGTGTAGGAACCATAACAACAGTTCCGCGCGTGGCAAGAGATCGAAGTTGTTTGGCTTTCCCTACAATTTGAATTTTATCCCGTAAGGTATATTGATTGCGAAAGAACGCGCCAAACTTTTTTACACGCGCACCATTCAATAATCGTCTAAACCAAAACTTAATTACTTCGCGGGTAATTTTATACGAGCTGGCTTTAAAATCTCCTGCAATCTCACTTGCATATCGTGTTGTGATTCGAAGGAGGAGTTCATCGGCCTTAACTTGAGATTCTTCAGGAGTCTTGGTAGCGAAAGAAAGTAATTCTTCTTTTATGTTCCCCCAGAATCGGGGCTCATCAGCCGGATCAACACGCCAGCGGTTTCGCTTCATGCGCTGTTGCTCACGATACACAGTCGACTCCAGTTCCTCAATAACCTGTTTGGTTGTAGGCCGCACTTGTTTAATGCGATCAAACGACTTTTGTGCTACCTCCTCAATAAATTCCTTTCGGTTTTTACTGAGTTGATATACCGGCCAATCAGGTATGCCATCTAGGATGGGCTTATATTTTCGATTTTTGTTTTTCTTCTCTACGACTTCCATCGGGGATGCAAAATAATACAATTTAGATCACAGAAGGATGTTGTCTTTGATTTTAGACTTTTTGAATGGCGATTGTCCAACTCTTTGCCATTTCTGTAAATCGATTCAAGGCTTCGCTAATAAATTCAGAATCTACTATGGTGAGGAGATCAGCGTCTGAAGATATATCGAACTGATTGATTTTGAAAGTTTGTTCAAGGTAGCCTTGTTCCAGTTTAACGAGGTAGCGATTGTTCCAGGCGAAGAGGGTGATCTTACAATCGGGATGAGGTATTTCACCAACTACGCGCATATCAAATAAGTTTATTTGGTTTTGTTTTCATCCGCCATGGCGAGCTTACTTTTAACTTGTTCTAATTCACTTTCAAGACGTTGATAAACGTTGCTGGTGTGGAGTCGATCAAATTTCATTTGGCGGATCAGTAATCGTATTTCAAGTTCTCTTTTGCGCAAATCATGGGCATCGGCAGGCCGTGAATTCATATTACGAGAGCGTTGGTTAGGTTTGGTTCGCGAATATATTAGATTATGTTGGGTGATAAAAGTATCATCATCACAAATAAATTCTGAACAACAATAAAATTTTGATCACTTAAGTTTTTGAATCCGATTTCTTTTGTCATCCGAAAAAAATCAAGTTTCTTACCTTTGGTTGATCGCTAATCTGAATAACGATTAACCATTAACTTCTAAAAGATCAACAAAGAATGAAATATCTCATTGCCGGATTAGGCAACATCGGTTCTCAATATGAATTGACCAGACACAACATTGGCTTTCTGGTGTTGGATCAATTGGCCGATCAGCAAAAGTGTTCATTTGGCATTAATCGATTAGCCGAAAAGGCGGAGTTTAAATTTAAAGGCAGAACCATTCACATTATTAAGCCCACCACGTTTATGAATTTGAGCGGAAAGTCAATTGGGTACTGGTTGCAGGAATTGAAAGTGCCAAAAGAAAACCTCTTAGTTGTGGTAGATGATTTGGCTTTGCCCTTTGGTAGTTTACGAATGAAACCTAAAGGAAGTGCAGCCGGACACAATGGTTTAAAAAATATTGAACTGATATTGGCAGGACAAGAATATTCCAGATTGCGTTTCGGAATAGGTAATGCGTTTGGAAAAGGACAACAGGTTGATTTTGTTTTAGAGAATTTTTCGCAAGACGAATTCAAAGCGATACCTCCCATCATTAACAAAGCAAATGAAATGATACTTTCATTTTGCACGCAAGGTATTGATCTAACAATGAATCAGTTTAATGATTAAAAAATAAAGCCACACATTCACTGATTTTAATCTGTGATTGTGTGGCTTGCCAATTAGCTTACAGTTGATCCTGGATTTACAACTTCATTCGGCTGAAGCAATCGCAGTTTTCCATCTGTGTCTTCCGCCATTAAGATCATTCCTTGCGATTCGATACCCATCATCTTTCGTGGAGCGAGATTAACCAGAACGGTCACTTGTTTACCGATCATCTCTTCAGGAGTAAAGTGTTGTGCTATGCCGCTGAGAATAGTACGCGTATCAATTCCTGTGTCTACCGTGAACTTCAGAAGTTTATTCGACTTCTCCATTTTTTCTGCTGTTAGAATTTTACCAATGCGAATATCGAGCTTAGCAAAATCATCATAGGTAATTTCTGACTTCAATGGAGTTAATGGTTTCTCTGACACGGTCAATGTTTGTGGTTTTTGTTTCTTAAGTCGTTCAACTTGCTTTTCGATATCTGTGTCTTCAACATTTTTAAACAACAATTCAGCAGCACCCAGTTGATGATGTTGAGGAACTGCATTGATCAATGTTTCTTTCAACCAAAATTCTTTCCATGTAGGTTCAAACGAACTGCTGTTGAGCTGTCGCTTCAGGCTAATGGCTGTATCAGGTAAGAATGGTTCGCAGGCAATAGCAATGTTGCCTACTATAGTCAACGCATAATTTAATATGCAGCCAACAGCTTCCATATCTTCTTTAGCAAGTTTCCACGGTTCTGTTTCAGCCAGGAATTTATTTCCGATGCGCGCCATGATCATCATCTGAAACTGTGCTTCACGGAAACGGAAACTCTTCAAACAAGAAATCATTTCTTTTGTCGCTGCTTCAAGATCAGAATGACTTTGAGCGCACACACTTAAGATTTTCTTTCTTCTATCGTCCGTACTTGGTAGCTCATGTTCAGATGGAACCTTGCCATCAAAATATTTCCATGTCAACACCATCACACGGTTTACGAAATTACCGAGGATGGAAACCAATTCACTATTTACCTTTTGTTGATAGTCCTTCCAGGTAAAGTCAGCATCTTTTGTTTCAGGCGCAATCGAGTTCAATACATATCGTAACTCATCTCTTCGACCCGGAAAATCGAGAAGGTATTCGTGCAACCATACTGCATGATTTCGAGACGTAGAAATTTTATCACCTTCCAGATTTAAAAATTCGTTGGCAGGCACATTGTCCGGAAGAATATAATCACCAGCCGCTTTAAGCATCGCTGGAAAAATGATGCAATGAAATACAATATTGTCCTTACCAATAAAATGAATCAGCCTACTCTCAGGATCTTTCCAATATTTCTCCCAATCATTTGGATAAAGTTCTTTGGTTGCTGATATATATCCAATGGGTGCATCAAACCAAACGTAAAGTACTTTACCTTTTGCATCGGGTAGAGGCACTGGAATTCCCCAATCCAAATCGCGTGTGATGGATCTAGGTTGAAGACCTTGTGTTATCCATGATTTACATTGCCCGTACACGTTGGTCTTCCAATCATTTTGATGACCTTCTATCAGCCATTCCTTCAGCCACTTTTCAAATTTATCAAGTGGAAAATACCAATGCTTAGTAGGTTTTAAAATGGGTGAGTTTCCAGATACCGTTGATCTCGGATTGATCAACTGCTTCGGACTTAAACTCGTTCCACATTTTTCGCACTGATCACCATATGCATTCGTATGTCCACAATTCGGACAAGTGCCTACAATGTATCGATCCGCTAAAAAAATATTTTCCTGTTCATCAAAATATTGATCTGATGTTTCCTCAAGCAATATGCCTTGATCATTGATGACTGTAAAAAAATCCTGAGCGGTTTTATGATGAAGCTCATTGGATGTACGGGAATAAATATCGAATGATATACCGAAGTCAATGAAGGCTTGCTTCATCATAAAATGATACTTGTCTACAAAAGCCTGAGGAGTAACGCCTTCTTTTTTAGCACCGATAGTAATGGCAACACCATGTTCGTCAGAACCACAAATAAAAGCAACCTCTTTGCCGGCCAGGCGAAGGTAACGCACATAAGTATCAGCCGGCAAATAAGCTCCGGCAATATGCCCGATATGCAATGGCCCATTGGCATAAGGTAGAGCAGCGGTAATCGTGTAGCGTTTAAAATCTTTCATATAGAACTAAATCCTCTCGTTCAGAGCCAACAAAGATGAGAATAGAATTGGTGCTAAAAAAATGTAAGGATGCCTCTGTTGCTGTAACTAAAATTCAACTAGGGATAAGTAGGGAAGACAGCGTAGAACTCGGTGTATCCTTCTGGCGTTGTAAGCAGTCCGACCTTTCCACCTAATTTTTCTGTGGCAATTTTGGTAATGTATAAACCAATTCCACCCGTCTCTGATCGTTCGGAGGCGCGCGAAAACATTTGGAATAATTTACCGGGGCTTGATTCACTTATTCCAATGCCATTATCAACGATGCGAACTTTTACGAAACCATCTCCCATCATATCAATGATAATATTAACGAACGAGTCGATTCGAGTTGAATCGTTGTAGAATTTTATAGCATTATCAATTAGGTTCTCCAATACTATTCTTATCAGCTCCCGATCGGAATGAATGTGTGCATTTGGATTGATGTCTTTTTTGATGACAAGATCGGAAGGAAGTCCTTTCTTTTTCTCTAACAGCATCACATCATTCACAATGTTTTCAAACTCAATTTTCTCAACGCTTAATTTTGAGTTGTTGATTTGATTAATGATAACAAGACGAGTGAGAATTGAATTGAGACGTTCTGCAGTGATGTCTAATTTACTAAGATAGGTAAGCGCTAAAGGATCTTTAACATCTAAAAGTGCTACGTTACAGATTCCTTTTAAACTCGCTAATGGTCCACGAATATCGTGAGATGTTTTGTAAATGAAATTATCAAGCTCTGCGTTTACTTGTTGTAGAGATTGATTGGCGCGTGCGAGGTCTTCTGTTTTGCGTTCCACCTCAATGTCTAATTCTTTATTCTTATTACCTAGCGCCTCGTTTTGCTGTTGAATAATCTCCTTTGCTTCCGAGAGCTTAGCGTTAACACGTTTAATATTTCGGTTGCCACGTTGCAATACCAAGATTAGAAGACCCGCAAGGAATGAGATAACAGCAATCGCAACATTCAGATCGCGCTGCTGATCTATGATGACTTGTTTTGATTTTATGGTGGCAATATTTTCGCGCTCTTCATAGTTGGTTTGGACTTTGGCAATGTTCTTAACTAACTCTTCACCAATCAGACTATCCTTCAATTGAATGTAACGTTGCTGGTACAATGATGCTTTTTCAAAATCTCCGGTGGTATTGTATAGTATAGAATACTGACGGTAAGTATCAATAAGAAGTTGGGAGTAGCCCCCTGGTTTAGCTTTAATTTCTGCTTCTTTTAAGTGTGATTTTGCTTTATTAAAATCCTTTCTATCAATATTAATCTTTGCTAAGTAAACGAGATTTTCAGCCTGCCAGCGTGGTTCATTTAATTTGACTGCAAAGTTTAAAGATTCAAGGAAATTCTTCTCTGCATTATCGTAATCCTGCTGTTGAAAGTATGAAACACCAATACCAAATTTTCCTTCCTCTAATACTTGTTCACTACAACTTTCTTGACAGACGGCAAGGCCTTCTTTTATGTATTTTCTTCCCTCTTCAAATTTTTCGAGTTGATTATAGCATAAACCGATGTTGATCAACAATCTGTCCAAATCATGGTTATCATCAACGATTCTTTTAGCATCCAGAGATTTCTGATAGTATTTCAACGCATTATCGTAGTTCCGTAACTTAAAATATACAAAGCCTATATTATTCAAAGCCATGCTTATCTCTTCCAGTTTGCCACCCTTTTCTCTCAATACCAGGGATTCGAAATGATAATTTAAAGCCTTGTCGTAATTAGCTTGGAACGTATAGACAATAGCAAACTGATTTAGGATAGATTTGTATTCGTCATTGAACTGATTCCTTTTAGCCACTGGCTTTATCTGATCAAGAAGCGTAATTGCTTCATTCAAACGACCCAGCCTTCTGTAAATTTGACTAGTTAATCTTCCCGCCATTACAATCTTTAAGCTATCTCCATTTTTTTCAGCTAGGCCAAACGATTCATCAGCATATAGTAACGCCTTTTCATTATTAACATCCATTAATTTTTTAGAAAGATCAAAAAGAGGTTGAAACCGCTCTATGCCCGACTTCTCTTGCAATAGAACAGACAAGGAATCAAATTCTTTCTGCCCTTGTGCCTGACTGAACGTATGAAAAGCCAGGCTTAGAATAATGGAAAGTAAAGTTGACTTTAGAAAGTCTAAAAAATTTTGGTACACAGGTGATTTTCCAAATTTTAATGAGAAGTAATTCCAAATTAGATCAAGCAACTTTGGTCTACAATTTAAGAGTCGAAAACATATTAAAAAATTTAAACCTCATAAAATCATGAAAAAATTCATCTACACTCTTTTGATCGCTTTCGTTTGTGTCCTAGCATTTACCTCATGTACTGAAGAAGAAGTAAAGCCAAGCACAGAATTAAACGGAGGTGGTGGAGTAAGTGATTAATCTATTAATTAATTCAAATTATCAGTTACTATCGTAATAATCGAAAGTACAGAGGAAGAAGTTACGCCTGCACGACCAGATTTGGGCGGATCAGGCTGAAGCATTAGTGATCCTCTATAGTTATCACTCAAGATTAAATTAATAGTTTAAAAATTAACCTTTATGAAAACTAAAATCATAATCCTAATTGCTGTTTCGGCAGTGGTTACTTTGTCATTTACTTTTGGATCTGCAAAGAGAGCAACAATTTCAAGCAAGCCAAATATTTCTAAGATGACTGATGATAAAGCTCCAATTGGTGGCTTTGCATTAGAGGATAAACTCTAGTTCAAATTCACAAAAAGAAATTCAAGTCAATAGATTGTTTCACTTACGTGATATAATCTATTGACTTTTGTGTTTTATATTTTAATGGTTTTCTCAAGCATATTATTTTATGACGCTCATAACTATCCTTCCAAAATACAGTGATGCAATAACCCGTTATGCTGGATTTGAAATTTGGTAATAATACAGAATAACCAATACGGTCGATTGTTCAGGCTCTTATTCTGGAATTTTAGCCTCATTCCATGGTTACCTCTCCTAAATAGTATCTCATTCTGTCTACCGACAGAGGTTAATACCGATAAACCGCGATAATAAGTTTTATATTTTCCTTCAGTGATACAGGTTGTGTGTAAGAGGAGGACCTAAAGTGCTACTTTAGGTATAAAAAGTATCAATTCTGACAAAAACAGTACATCATAAATGAGCCTTTTCTAGCTCATTTTCCTTGTATGCCTTACGAGGTTTTAGTTCAAGGGTTTGGAACATCTGCTGATCTTTAATATGATCTGGGTTGGGCGTTGTTAACAGTTTATCGCCTGCAAAAATGCTATTCGCCCCAGCCAAAAAGCACAGAGCTTGTTCTTCCATATTCATTCTCACTCTTCCTGCTGATAACCTTACCATAGCTTTCGGCATTATGATGCGAGCAGTGGCAATCATTCGTACCATTTCCCAGATGGATACTTTCTCCTGCTCCTCAAGAGGTGTACCTTCAACAGGCACGAGAGCATTTACTGGAACAGACTCAGGGTGTTCAACGAGTGTCGCTAACGTATGCAGCATTCCTATTCTGTCTTCTTCTTTTTCACCCATACCAATTATACCACCGGAACAAACTGATATTTTCGCTTGTCTCACATTTTCCAATGTTTCCAATCTATCGGTATACGTTCTTGTTGATATAATATCACCGTAAAATTCTTCGCTGGTATCAAGGTTATGATTGTAAGCGTAAAGTCCGGCTTCTTTTAACTTCTGAGCTTGGTCCGGTGTTAGCATTCCGAGGGTACAGCACACTTCCATTCCCATGGCACTAACACCTTTTACCATTTCAATCACATTATCGAAATCACGATTATCACGAACCTCGCGCCAGGCAGCTCCCATGCAAAAGCGTGTGCTTCCCGATTCCCTTGCTTCATTCGCATTTTGCAAAACTTCACTTACTTCCATTAATTTGTGAACTTTCACATCGGTATGATACCGGGCGGCTTGGGGGCAGTATGCGCAATCTTCAGGGCATCCACCTGTCTTTACAGAAAGCAAAGTGCAGACTTGGACTTCCTGTGGATCATGAAATTCACGATGTACGGTGCCTGCCTGATAGATAAGATTAAGGATTGGTTGGTTGAACAAATCACTAATTTCTTTTCTTGTCCAGTTGTTGCGTATGACGGTCATAATAGTTGGCTCTTGAGATTAAATTAATGGATATTAAATTCGAATGGCATGCGTGCTTGAGCACCTTGAAACGATTTTATTTTTTGAAGTTGTTGATACCAAATGTAGTGCTCGCCCAATTCTGATTTCAATGCATCTGTTTTTGAATTCTCTTGAAACTTGGACATGAATTTTTCAAGGAAAGGTTTTTCTGCAGGGTAAAAACGAAGTTTATAGTCACTGTTTATCCCGGCTTTCTCAGCAGCAATTTTTACCGCATCATCAAAGCCGCCCAACACATCTACCAACTTTCTTTCAGTTGCTTGCGCACCAGTCCATACTCTTCCGGACGCTACTTGCTTTATTTCGTCCTTTGTTACCTTTCTACCTTCTGCTGCTTTGCCGGTAAACAATTCGTAGTGCTCATTTAAACTGGTTTGCCAGTAGCTACGCTCGGCTTCATTCAGTGGTCTTGACACGGTATACATTTCACCGAACTCACCAGTCTTTACTTCATCGAAGGTGATTCCAATTTTATTTCCAAGGAAACTACTCATGTCGAACATCATTCCGAAAATACCGATTGACCCTGTAATTGTATGGGGCTGTGCAACAATGGTGTCGCATCCCATGGATAGGTAATAGCCACCTGACGCTGCATAATCAGACATCGAAGCAATAACTGGTTTCTCTTTTTTCGCTAGCTGAATTTCACGCCAGATCATATCAGAAGAGCGGAATTCCCCACCGGGTGAGTTGACACGGATAATGATGGCCTTGATGTTTTTGTTTTTGCGAGCCTTGCGAATTTCTTCGACATAAGTATCAGCACCAACGAGTTGATCAGAGTGATCGCCAGAGCCTGGCATGATCGTACCTTCAGCTACGATAACAGCAATTTCGTTTTTTGATGATTTATAGTTTGAATACGATTTTCTGTATTTTCCGTAGGTAATAAAATTAACATCGGCAGAAGGTGAAATACTCATTTTGTTCTTTAATACCGTTTCAAATTCATCCTGATATAAAAGTGAATCGATAAGTCCGAATTCTTTTGCTAATGCAGCATTACGAACCATCATCTTATCGGAGAGTTCTTCAAGTCTTTCCTTCGATATACCTCGTTCTTCCGAAATACCAACCAACATGTAATCATAAATCGAATTGGCAAGTTCGGTAAGTTGTAGCTTGTTGGCGTCACTCATCTTCTCAAGTAAGAATGGTTCTACAGCACTTTTAAATTCTCCTACCCGAAATACCTGTGGTTTAATTTCCAGTTTATCAAACAATCTTTTGAAGAACGATACTTCAATCGTCATACCGTTAAACTCCATTTCTCCTTCAGGATTAAGGTACACTTTATCAGCAGCAGTAGAGAGGTAGTATGCTCCTTCCGACATTACTTCTGTGTATGCCACTACCCACTTTCCACTTTTTCTAAAATCAATTAAGGATTGGCGAATTTCTTCGAGAGTAGAGAAGCCAGTTTGCGGATAACTAACATCAAGATAAATACCTTTAATATTTGCATCGCTTTGTGCGTGATCAATCGCTTGCTTCAACTGCATCAAACCAATGTTCGGAATTTCCCGACCTAAGAAGGGCAATCCTGCAAAAGGATCTTCTTGTTGAAGCTCCGTGATTTGAGCATCCAATTTTAAATGCAGAACGGAATTTTCTTTTACCAGTACTTCTTCTTTTGATGAAATGCTGGAGATTAATATGAGGAAGAAAATAAAACCAACAAAAACAAAAACTACCATAGCCAGCAAGCTGGCAAAAAACGTCTTGAAAAAATTCATATCGTTAAGTTAAGCCGCAAAATTACATAATACCCATTCGAATAAAAAGGTAGTATGTTTACGCTAGGAATAATTACATGAACAATCGGATTTTTCTTCTGTTGGGTACCAATATGGGCGATCGACATGTGAACCTTGAACACGCTATCGATCAAATTGCTTACGTTGTTGGGGTAATAAAAACAAAATCGTCTGTATATCGAACAGCTGCTTGGGGTAAATTGGATCAGCCTGATTTTTATAACCAGGTTGTGGAGGTAGAAACTAACCTTATTGGAATTGAATTGTTAGAAAATATCCTGAGCATCGAATCAAAACTTGGCCGTGAGCGCAAAGAGAAGTGGAGCGAGCGCCTAATTGATATTGACATTCTTCTCATTGATGATCAAATCATCCAAACAGAAAGACTAACAGTACCACATCCTCAATTAGCCAATAGAAAATTCACTCTCATACCTTTAGCAGAAATTGCTTCAGATTTTATTCACCCGATTTTACTAAAAAGTATTGCCGAACTTTTAGCAGCGTGTGCGGATCCGTTGAGCGTGCAGAAGGTGTAGTGTACTTTACAAACTCATGGCTTCAACTTCTGGTGAAATTTTCTTCACCAATCCCTGTAGAACTTTTCCGGGACCACATTCAATAAAAGTTTTACCTCCATCTTTTACCATATTTTCAACAGACTGTGTCCACCGAACTGGCGCGGTAAGTTGTGCAATTAGATTTTGTTTGATGGTATTCGAATCAGTGGCCGGCAATGCGTTTACATTTTGATACACCGGACAAAGGGGTTTGCTAAAGGTAGTGCTTTCAATAGCTGCTGCTAACTCTTCGCGTGCTGGTTTCATAAGTGGCGAATGAAAAGCTCCCCCTACCTGTAACGGCAATGCGCGTTTAGCTCCTGCTGCTTTCATTTTCTCACACGCGATTTCAATACCTCTCATTGAACCGGAGATAACAAGCTGGCCCGGACAATTGTAGTTTGCAGCGACAACAACATCGTCAATCGATGCGCAGATTTCTTCAACGATATTATCAGCTAAACCCAAGATGGCGGCCATAGTAGAAGGATTGATTTCACAAGCACGCTGCATGGCGGTTGCTCGTTTCGAAACCAATCTAAGTCCGTCTTCGAACGATAATGTTTTGTTTGCGACCAGTGCTGAAAACTCACCTAACGAATGCCCTGCCACCATATCAGGCGCAAATGAATCGCTTGATAAAGCAATGGCAACGGAGTGAAGAAAAATGGCGGGCTGAGTTACCTTAGTTTGTTTTTGTTCATCCGCTGAGCCGGTGAACATGATATCGGTAATCTTAAATCCGAGAATAGCATTTGCCTCATCAAATAGTTTTTTTGTATGTGCGCTTGCTTCATAAATATCTTTGCCCATACCGGTAAATTGGGCTCCCTGTCCGGGGAAAATATATGCCTTCATAGGATTGAGTTTAAAAAACCAAAAGTAACGAAAAGTTGATTGTTGCCTAAAGTGCAAAGGAAAACTGTCTTGAAATTCAATGTCATTTAGTTAAGCCTTTCTTTAAGGCCTCACTCGTTCCTCTCCGGAAGAGAGGATGGACGCTGGTTTAAGTAAACGACATGGAATGGAATATTACAAATCGATGAACCGGGCTTTTAGTTCAGAGGTAGGGATCATGCAATGATCTTGTTTACCGAAAAGTGTGTAGCGATGTTTGGCAATAAGATTATAGACAGCATCGCGAATTACTTTGGGTACAAATCGAAAGACTAAAAGCCATGACCAGGGACTGTTTAAATGGCTTGCAATTTTTAATGCGGCATCACTCTGCTGGAGCGCAACGTTGTGATCAATAACAATAATAGTTTGAAGGGTTACGGGATCAAGTCCAGCCTTTATCAATTGAGTTTTGCCGAATGCCGATTGAAGGGAGGCAAACATAAATTTCTCTTCCTTATCTCGTTTGATGATGAACTGAACCGCACCGTTGCAGAGATTACAAACACCATCGAAGAGAATAATTATTTTTTGTGGTGCTTCTATCGAATAAGATGTAGCCATCCTTTAAAGTTTTTAACCTCCTTAGCCGGATCTACAGAATTGAAGGTCACTTCTGCAACATAATAATATACGGCAGATGGAAGTTCTTTTCCATTATTATCAATTCCATTCCAGTCGATGTAGATGGTTTTTATTTCATCACTGATCTGACCTTGGTAGGTATATACTTCCTGACCCCAGCGGTTGTAGATGCGTGCGTTGACGCGTAAAACAAAGCGAGCACATTTTTCCAGTAGTTCTTGTTCGATAAAACAAGCCTGACCTTCTACACAAGGAAAGTCTCGCGTGCTGTAGGCACTAAACTTTTCATTTTTCTTATCACCATTAGGAGTAAAGACATTGGGGAGTTCGTAGTATGGACAGTTGTCAATACACAGTGCTTCGCTTAACTCACCTACATTTTCAGAACGATCGACAGCAGCAATTTTATAACAGAACGCAAACGATAATAGCCCTTCATGTCTAAAAATAGTATCGGTTTGATTTGCAATTTTGGTGAAAGTACCACCTACCTTTTCGGCTGCATAAATATTGTAACTGCTAATGTCGCTTCTACATTCTGTATCGGTGGGCTTATTCCAGAAAATGGTATTCACAAAAGAAGACCGGTTACAATTTTCTTCTTTTGACCGGTAATCTTCACAGTCAATAAATCCAAGGCGTAAAGGTGTCACGGTGCAGGATGGAGGAATGGAATCACCGGGTTGTGCGCAAATTACCTGAGAAAAGTTATCGAGAGGTGTTTTGATTTTCGGGTTTCCATATCCACCGCGCGTTTTCACACGATAACAATAAACCTTGTTGTCTTCAAGAGGTATTCCGTTGTGTTGTCCTTCATCGGTGTAAGTAAATCCAGTACCGGTTACATCAACATTGGCAATTAAATCAAAGTCTTCGGGGGCTTCTCCTTCATCACCCCGATACAACTGATGCGTTGGATACTGTGCAATTAGATTCGACCACGGAACAAAGGCACTCCAATTCAAAATAATTTTTTTAACCTCTGAATTTGTTTCAAGCCAAACAGAAGAAGCCGCTGCAGATGTTCCAAGTAAACCATTCGTTGATGAATAACCTGTAATGCTATAATTATAAATATTTTCTTTTGTGTTTAATCCTTTATCAATAAACGTAGTATCATTAACAAAAACACCTAATGAGGTTACATTGGTTGAATCAGCACCTCTTACAAATCCAGCAGCCCTGTAAACTTCATACCGATAAGGAGGGGGAAATTGAATAGGATCAGCATCGAATGGTTTTTGCCAACGCACCAAAATTTCACCTCCAGATGTATTTGTCTTCTCTACGGAAACATTTGTAATGACAGGTACATCTGCTAATATCGGTCCTACACAAGTATCTTTCGAAACATAACTTTCTCCACCTCTAGGTAATGGAAAGACTGCTACTAATCGGTAACAGTATTGAGCACCAGGAGCTAGGCCATTGCCTTTATTATTATCGGTATACGTTGTTACCGGTACATTCCCATTTTTTATAAGTACAGTTGCTATTTTTTCGTAACCTAAATAATCGGGCATACCTGTCTGACAATTATCGGGCTCAAACGGAAACTCGCCTACCCTTCGCCATATCTGCATGGAGTCCGCAACCTGACAGAAGTAGGGCGACCATTCTAATTTCGTTTGGCGTTTTGATAAATCAAGAATAGGTTCCTTCCACTCGGGAGCAGGACCAACTACTTTTATAAACCAGGTTTTAAAGGTGGATAAGTTTGGTTGTCCATCATCTGTAATTTTAAAAACAACCAAGTAAGGCTGCTCTCTAACATGAGCACAAGTAGTATTCCATTGGAACGTGAATATTGCTTTGTTGCCAAGCAACGGATCGAGGGACTGGAATACGGGTGGCTTAGGAGAATAAGTAGCAGGTGATTGCGCAGCAGAAAAATTAAAGATATCAGAGAAGGCTTCTATTTTCACCTTGTCGTTATCGGTATCTAAACCAAAAATGGTGGCATCTAAAACTGTTCCCGCCACAACACAAGTATCATTGGGTATCTCTAAATCGGGTCTTTCGTTATCACAATCTTTCACAATAATTTGCATGTCACGCCTCACGAAGCCAATCTGAACCCATCCTTTCCCCTTAATTTCTCTCCACTCCCGAACCTCAAAAGCAATGTTGTATTGGCCAACATTTCCAGGAGCATCCCATGTAATAGTTCCTGAAATAGAATCAATTTTAAAAGTTGGACGACCATTATTTAATTCGTTTCCAGTACTGAAATCCGCATAGAGCCCAGCGTTATTTGGATCCACATAATTAAACACTTCTTCATCCACATCTTGAAAGGGCACAACCAAGGCATAGCGAAGTCTGTCTCCATCAGGATCGTAAGCTCCAGGATTATGCGACCAGGCAACGCCAGAGCACGCTTCATCAATAGGAGGCACTAACAAATTGGGTGTATTGTCGCAACCCAGAAATGGATCAATAACCACCTGAGTTTCCAAATAAAAGGGTGTGTCAACTGATCGATCCATGTTCAATACTTTGTCATTGCGGTTGGGTTCGCGATAGCTGATTAAATAAGATCCGGGCGCACCATACGTATAGGTAATGGTGAAGGTAGCTCGTGCAATGCCCTTGAGAGCATCTATTTCTGTATACGTAGTTGAAAAGTTCAGACCAGAAGGTGTTTTGCCGGGACCCACTTCAGGGACCAAAATTCGGTCGCTTAAATTACCTGTTCCAAAATCCAGAATATCCCCATCTGCAAAACTTTTTCCACCAAACAGTACGGAACCTCCTTTGGTATCGGTGTAAACTGTAATGGTAATCTTAAATGTTCGGCTATTGCAGTTGTCGCGGGTTGCTACAATATCTCCCGCCCGAAGATGGGTTGCTTGAGCTGCTGAACACATTAGCATAAACACCAGCGCTGTTATTCCACTGTTGATCCAAAAACTCTTTACAAGGAAATTTTTCATACGCCTAGTTAATCCTACAAATGCTGAACACATTAAGACCGGAATAAGTTACAATATAAGACCTTCAACTTGATCGGGGAAATCCTTTTCTAGTAACGGAGGTTTAGACTCTTTATTCTACAAATAGGTTGGTTTCTATTGGTAACTATTGTCAACAGATAATGATGGCGAAGATGTTAGTATTAAGTTCTGATGAGTTTATATATTTTCCCCGGAAGGGCAGAAACAATATTTTTAAATTCCAGCCCCAGTAAAACAGATGCGAGTTGACTAATAGGCAACCCACATCGCCAGCTTAACTCATCAATCATTAGTTGATTATTATTTTCCAGAAGAATTTTAAGCACCGATTGTTCGGCAGGTTCAAACTCACTTAATACAAATACTTCTTTCTTTTTCGGAATGGCATCCACATCCCAATTCATAATGTATTCTAGGTCTTTTACGGAAGTAAGAAGATGCGCTTTATTTGCTTTAATCAGATTATTGCATCCATGCGAATAACTCTGCCCTATATTTCCAGGAAAAGCAAATACATCTTTATTGTAGCTGTTTGCAATTTCTGCGGTAATCAATGCACCACCTTTTTCAGCGGCCTCCACAACAACCAAAGCATCAGCGAGTCCGGCAATGATTCTATTGCGAGCCGGAAAATTGTGAGCATCTGGCTTTGTGCCAAATGGATTTTCAGTTATGAGTCCACCATGCGAAAGCATTTTCTTAGCAATCTCGTTGTGTGCTGCAGGATAAATAATATCCATGCCGCTTCCCATCACCCCAAGAGTAGGTAATTGATTCCTAAGTGATTGCTTGTGTGCTTGAATATCTATGCCGTAAGCAAGGCCACTAATAATTAATGTATTGTGTGGAACCAAGGCCTCTACTAATTCCTCAACACAATTTTTTCCGTAATCAGTTGACATCCGCGTGCCGACTATCGCCACTGTTTTAGCATTCTCAAAATCAACATTCCCTTTTACATAAAGCAATGAAGGAGCATCACTAATTTGTTTGAGGCGTGAGGGATAATTTTTGTCAGTATAGAATAGAAGTGTTACGTCTTCTTTCTCGGCACGTTTCAACTCTTTCTCTGCTTGCTGGAATGGTTTTCCTTTTATTATGGATTCTGCTGTTACTGAACCGATGCCTGGTATTTTGAGAAGCTTGCCTTTGGGAGTCTGAAATACTTTTTCGGCTGATCCACAATAACTGATTAACTGACGAATGGTGTAATCACCAATGCCTGGAATAAAATGAAGTGCTAACAGAGAGATTCGATCCATTGAAGTTCGAAGTTTAGTAATGAAATATAACGTGGTTACGCGTGATTAAAAAAATATAGAATTTAGGAGTTAGAATTTAGAATGAAACCCAACTTGAAACTGAAAGCAGAAACTTTAAACTCCAAAGTTCAAACCAACCGATCTCTCAACTCTACCATAAACGTTCGAACGCGTTTTAGTGAATCCATCATTTCCATTTTATCTTTCACAGATTGAGAATCGTTGCGAAGCATTTCTTTCGCTCCCTGTAAAGTGAAACCTTTCTCTTTTACGAGATGATAAATGGTGCGCACATTATCAATATCTTCCTTAGTAAATTGACGATTGCCTTTTCTGTTTTTCTTTGGTTTGATAATTTCAAACTCAGATTCCCAAAAACGAATGAGGGATGGAGCAACATTGAACATTTCTGAAACTTCTCCAATAGAGAAGTAAAGTTTTTCGATTTCCTTTTCTTTATACGCCATGTTAAGGAACAAGATAAGTAATTAAACCATTCTCGGCAATCCGAATTTTTGTTTCAGGAAAATCTTTTTTAGTGAGCTCCTGAATTTTTTTGATCACCTGATTTTGCGGATCAACTTTTACACCAGACCCATAAGTTTGATAGGTAGGAATGATCTTTGCCTGAAGAAATTTACCGGTAGTGTTAGTATATACTTTCATAATAGGAGCAAGGCCATTAATACCTGCCACGCTAATTCCACGATACGTGCAAAAATTTCCCATGCTATAAGCAA
Organism: Chryseolinea sp.; assembly: GCA_046595655.1. Lineage (GTDB taxonomy): Bacteria > Bacteroidota > Bacteroidia > Cytophagales > Cyclobacteriaceae > Chryseolinea. The sequence continues at coordinate 24,059 of JBKJOF010000020.1, forward strand.
TGAAGCGATCTTTATACACTTCAACAGCGCGTGTTACGTGTGGACCGTGCCCGAAAACAATATCAGCACCAGCATCAATTATGGTATGCGAAAATTTATAAACATCCCCACGATTTTCTCCGTGGAAGAGTTCGTTCTGACGTGGCACGTTTTGATACTGAGCACCCTCTGCTCCGCCATGGAATGAAACAATAACTACATCAACAATAGAATCAAGATGAAGTACAAGTTTTTTTGCACCTTCTAAATCATTCAGACTAACACATCCACTGTTTGGTGCGAAGGCAACAAGTCCATATTTGATGCTATCCTTTTCGAACACGGTAAACTTATGCGTCATTTGTCCGGCATGTTTTATTCCGGCATCTTCTAAAGTTTTGATGGAGCTTCTTCTTCCGGTCTCGCCAAAATCGCCAGCATGATTATTAGCCAAGCTCATCATATCGAAACCTGCATTCGTTAAATTTTGAACATAAACCACTGGCGTGCGAAATACATAGCACACTTTTGGATCGTGACAGGTTTTAGCTGTTCCTCCATCATTTAATAATGTGCCTTCAAGATTGCCAAAGGTAACATCTGCATTTTTAAGGATCGGTTCAACTTCTTTTAATAAGAATGCGCCATCATTTGCCGGTAGCATATTTTCAGGATAGTTGCTGCCCATCATAATATCGCCAACACCAATAATGGTTAAAGTATCTTTCTTTGTTTGCGCTGTTGTATGAAATGCGATGAGGAGTAAAAACCCGAAGGGTAGTGAAAAACGCATGATTTATTTCTGCTTTTTAAAAATCGAATGCAAAGAAAGCAGATTTTGGATGGAACTCAAGCTATTAATTAAGCGTAAAGCTGAGCAGACGCATCTGAATTGCACAAGTGCAGTTCACGCAAAGCCGTAAAGGTTCAAAATACCAAGGAGCTAAGAGAAATAAAATGAAGCGGAATCAAGTTATGCAATGGATTTTTTTGCGGTCTTTGCGGGTCTCATTTTGCGCCTTTGCGTGACAGGTATTTCTACACTAATGATGCCGATAAATTATTATAGATAATATTTCATGAGACAACCACAAAAACAGATAAAATGAAATGAAATTAAAGACGGTTAAAACAAAAAAGGAATATGAAAACTACCTGACCTGGGTAGATGAAATGTTCGAAAAAAAAATAAAACCAAACTCAGCAGAGGGCGAAGATCTTCAAGTTGTTCTATTGCTTATTCAGGAGTATGAGGATAAAAATTATGCTATTCCTGTTCCTGATGCTATTGAAGCAATTAAAATTAAGATGAGTGAAAAAGGATTAAAGAATAAAGATTTGGTTGGGAAGTTTGGATCTAAAGGATATGTATCTGCTGTACTGAATAGAAAGAAACCTTTGACAATGGAGTTAGCTCAATTATTTCACCGTGAGTTAGGGGTGTCTGCTGAGGTACTGCTTTCGTAAGGCGATTTTTACTTCTACTAATCCAGTGGCTCAGTATGCTCGCTACCTTGTTGAATCAACTTTTCGTACTCCTTATTACTTAAATCTCGCTGGAAGAAGTTGATGGGATGAACATGCTCACCATTAAAAAGAACTTCATAATGTAAATGTGACGAAACCGATGTGCCTGTATTTCCAACATATCCAATTACCTGTCCACGTTTCACATTCTCGCCTGCGTTAACTGCGAATTTTGAAAGGTGTGCATATCGTGTTTCAAAATGCTTATCGTGTTGGAGGTAGATTACATTACCATAGGTACCTGAAAAATATTCCATGATGATTTTCCCATCACCTGTTGCATAAACCGGTGTTCCTTTTTCTGCGGCAAAGTCAAGTCCTTTGTGTGGTCTGTAGATATGGAAAATCGGATGAAAACGAAGTCCGTACGTCATACGCAGTTGTTGTAACTGCTTGTTGTTGATGGGTTGAATAGCAGGTCTTGCCGCCCACATTTTTATTTTCTCATCCAACATGGTATTAAGCTCTTCATACGACTGAACTTCTACAGCAAGCTGATGTTTGAGATTTTCCAATTTTACATACCCATCTAAAACCAATGGTGTACGTTGAATTTCTTCTTTGTTGAATTTTGAACTACCACCCACACCGGCTTTACGTTGATCAGCAGACAATGGATTGGTATCTAATATTACGCGATAGTTGTTGTCGTCTTTATCAATCAACTGATTTAACTCGGCATTCGCTTTTGTGAGACGATCAGTCAGGAATTGCCATTCTACTTTTAAGGTTTGATTTTTTTCGGCCAGAACAAATTCATCGAACGACTGAAAGTAACTTCTATAAAATCCAAAACAACAAAGTGCAAGGGTGAATGAAATTGAAAGGAAAATCAAAACGCGATTGCGTATCACTTTACCTTTCGCGTACCACGGTTCGTACCGGCAGGCTTCGGGGTTATATCGGTAGTTAATCTTCCTCATCAATCCAGCGATTGGTTTTGTTTTTTACTGAGCTTCAGAAGAAAGCTATGTTCTGATGTTGATAGTCCTTCTAATAAATAAGGAGCAGGGTCAACTTGTTTTCCATCGCGAACAATTTCATAATGTAAGTGAGGCGCGATTGATCCACCGCTGTTCCCTACTGTTCCAATAACAGTCCCTTTAGAAATTTTTTGTCCTTGCTTCACATTGATGTCTTCAAGATGCGCGTATCGGCTAATGAATCCATTGCCATGGTCAATCTCAATCTGATTTCCGTAGCCTGCTTCCACTGCTGGTCTGCTCACTTCAATTACTTTACCCTCGGCAGCAGCAAAAATTTCTGTTCCGCGTGCAGCGGCAAAATCTAAACCTTCGTGATGATACGTTCCCTTATGAAAAGGATTAACTCGTTTTCCAAAACCAGAAACAATTTTCTTAACAGGTTCCTCAACGGGCGATAAGGACGGGATCGATTTAATAATCCCTTTATACTCTTTCGTTATTTGAGTTTCGTCTGAGAAAGATTTTTCTCTCAATGAAGTTTGTGCAAGTCGGTTTGATTTTGTCTGCAATATTTCCAGCATCGATTCAAATCCCGAAGCATCGGCCAATAAAACTTGTTCTTTTGATAAGGTAGGTTTGTTGTTTGCTTCAACAGAAGGGATAGTATTGAAGAACTTGGTATGGAGTGTATTATCTTTTTCTTTCAGGCTTAGCAATGTTCCTTCAATTTCCTGAAGCTCTTGCTCCAAAACCGGTTTGTTTTTTTTGATGCTGCGATTCTCTGCTTGCAATGTTCGTTCAGTTTCGGTCTCAACAAACTGATCGTGAAGAGAGATGAAACCAATGAGGAAAACTGCAGCCATAATTGCCAATCCAAATCCATACCCTACTACATCCTGCCAGCTCAACCTGGCAGGTTCGTACTTACACGTTTTGGGATTGTAATGATAATTGACCTTTGACATCTATTCCGCAGCGATCGATTGATAATTAAGTTGTGCAAGCCGTAAAAAAATCCTCTCTATCTGCGTATTCTCGGTCATCTACGGTTAATTTTGTGGCTTGCGCGAAATTTTTAACGAGCTAATATAGTAAAAATCGTTAAGTAGAAAGCTTTAACCACAGGTATCACAATGAATTCGAGTTTGATCAGACAGAAGTTTTTGGAATTTTTTGAGAAGAAACAGCATACCATCGTTCCTTCCGCACCTCTTGTGCTGAAAAATGATCCTACATTATTGTTCACCAATTCGGGCATGGTGCAGTTTAAGGATTGCTTTTTAGGCAACGCTACACCCAAATCAAATCGAATTGCCGACACCCAAAAGTGCCTTCGCGTGAGCGGAAAACATAATGATCTGGAAGAGGTGGGTATTGATACCTATCACCACACTATGTTCGAGATGTTGGGCAACTGGAGCTTTGGTGATTATTTTAAGAAAGAAGCGATTGCATGGGCGTGGGAATTATTGACTGAAGAATATAAACTTCCAAAAGACCGCTTATATGTAACGGTGTTCGAAGGCGATAAAAAAGAAAACTTATCGTTCGATCAGGAAGCCTACGATTATTGGAAAGAATTCATTGAAGAAGGACGAATTCTTCGTGGAAATAAAAAAGATAATTTCTGGGAGATGGGTGAGCAAGGTCCATGTGGTCCGTGTTCTGAAATACATGTTGATCTTCGTTCGGATGAAGAAGTGAAAAAAATTCTCGGAAAGGATTTGGTGAACATGAGTCACCCACAAGTGATTGAAATCTGGAATCTTGTTTTCATGGAGTTCAATCGTAAAGCAGATGGATCGCTAGAAAAGTTACCTGCACAACATGTAGATACCGGTATGGGTTTCGAGCGCTTGTGCATGGCCATTCAGAAGAAGACTTCGAATTATGATACCGATGTATTTTCTCCACTCATCAATTTCATTGGTGATGCAGCCGGAATAAAATACAAACAAGAAGAGAAGACTGACATTGCAATGCGTGTTATTTCCGATCACGTTCGTGCCGTTTCATTTGCTATCGCGGATGGTCAACTACCTTCCAATACTGGTTCGGGTTATGTGATCAGAAGGATTTTAAGAAGAGCGGTTCGCTATGGATTTACATTTCTCAACTTTAAAGAGCCTTTCATTTACAAGTTGGTTCCCGTTTTAGCGAATCAATTGAAAGATGTATTTACCGAATTAGAATCGCAGAAAGATTATGTAAGCAAAGTAATCTTTGAAGAGGAGACTTCTTTTTTAAGAACATTAGAAAAAGGTTTAAAACGTATTGAGGGCTTGCACGCGATCACGGGCGAACAAGCTTTTGAATTGTATGATACCTTTGGCTTCCCTCTTGATCTAACATCATTGATTGCTCGCGAAAGAGGTTTTGCTGTTGACGAAGAGGGATTCAAAGTAGAAATGGAAAAACAAAAATCCAGATCGAAAGCAGCGGCTGCAAAAGAAACGGGTGATTGGATTTTAATTGGTGAAGATGTGAATTCAGAATTTATTGGCTACGATCATCTTGAAGCTGATGTGAAGATTACCAAATACAGAAAGATCAAACAAAAGAATAAAGAATTATTTCAACTCGTATTCGATCGCACACCTTTCTATGCAGAAAGTGGTGGACAGGTGGGTGATACTGGCTTCATCGAAAGCGCAAATGAAAAAATAGTAATCATTGATACGAAGAAAGAAAATAACCTGACAGTTCATTATGCTGAACGATTGGCAGAGAATCTTTCTGCTTCCTTCATCGCGAATGTAGATAAGCATAAGCGCCAGTTGAGTATGGATAATCACTCTGCAACACACTTGCTTCATGCTGCATTACGTCAAGTGTTGGGTAAGCATGTTGAGCAGAAGGGTTCATTGGTGAATGATAAAATTCTTCGCTTCGACTTTTCTCATTTTGCGGCAATGACGGCTGATGAAGTTCAGCAAGTTGAAAATATCGTGAACGAGAAAGTTCGCGCGAATATAAAGTTGGATGAAAAGAGAAACGTGCCGATCGATCAGGCAAAATCATTTGGAGCCATGGCGCTTTTCGGAGAAAAATATGGTGACTTTGTCCGCGTCATTACATTCGATCCGAAATTCTCTATCGAACTTTGTGGAGGTACACATGTTCAGGCAACAGGTAATATTGGATTGTTCAAGATTACTTCTGAAAGTTCGGTTGCGGCAGGTGTTCGAAGAATTGAAGCCGTTACTGCTGAAGAGGCTGAACGTTTTGTTCGCGATGAATTTGCGTTGCTCGAACAACTGAGAGGATTGTTAAAAAATCCAAAAGATATTATTTCAAGCACAAAAACACTTCTTGAAGAAAAGCATGCGCTTGAAAAGAAGGTAGAATTTTTTCAACAAGAGCAAGCCAATATATTGAAAGATAAACTGGCTATAAAAGTGAATAAGCAAAATGGATACAGTTTGATTCTTGAAAAGGTATCGGTTCCAAATGCAGAAGCCTTGAAGAATATTGCATACGGTTTACGAAATCAGTTTGAAGATTTACTTCTGATCCTGGCTGCTGATGTAGAAGGTAAACCACAAGTTTCGGTTATGATCGGAGAGAAGCTTGCGCAGGCCAATACCTATCATGCCGGTAACATGGTGAAAGAACTGGCAAAAGAAATTGATGGTGGTGGAGGCGGTCAGCCATTCTTTGCAACGGCTGGTGGCAAGAACCTGAATGGTCTCGATGCTGTTATTGAAAAAGCACGTACATTGATTAAATAAACTATTTATAGAGAGCATGAGTGCACAACAGTTTTATAGTTTGCCTTCAGGGCTAAAGCCCTGACAAATTGGTCTCTTATAACCACGGGCTTAAGCCCGTGGTTATAAACTAAGAACCAGATGGACTTTAGTCCAATTACGCGACTGTTGCACATCAGAAAACATTAATTAATTCAGAGCCCAAATCTTCAAGCTTCAAGCAATCTGCTTGAAGCGTGAAGCGTGAAGCTTGTAGCACTAGAAAATGGACAAATCGATTCGAGATAAATACACCGCTGTTATTGGACTTGAAGTTCATGCACAACTTCTTACGCGATCAAAAATCTACAACACAGATTCAACATCGTATGGAAGTTCACCCAACACAAATCTTGGTGTCATTACATTAGCGCATCCAGGTACATTACCGAAGTTGAATAAGAAGGTGGTGGAGTATGCCATTAAAATGGGATTGGCATGTCACTCTACAATTTCACGTTTTAATATTTTCGATCGCAAAAATTATTTTTATCCGGATCTTCCAAAAGGTTATCAGCTTACGCAAGATCGCACTCCCATTTGTAAGGGTGGATACATTACTATAAACATAAAAGGAGTTGAGCATAATATTGAATTACATCGCATTCACATCGAAGAAGATGCGGGTAAGTCAATTCACTTGGCTACAGAAATTGATACATTGGTTGACTTTAATCGTTCGGGTGTGCCATTGATTGAGATTGTTAGCCAACCTGTAATCAGAACATCAGATGAAGCGTATGCTTACCTTACTGAAATCCGTAAGCTCGTTCGTTACCTCGATATTTGTGATGGCAACATGGAAGAAGGTTCACTTCGCTGTGACGCAAACGTATCGGTGATGCTGAACGATGCGAAAGAATTTGGAAAGAAGGTGGAGGTAAAAAACATGAACTCCATTCGCAATGTTCAACATGCCATTGATCATGAGATCATCCGACAGATTGAAGAAATCGAAAAAGGTAATTCTATTCCATCCGAAACCAGAACGTTTGACGCAGCTACTGGGTTAACACACAGCATGCGTACCAAAGAAGAGTTGAATGACTATCGATATTTTCCCGATCCTGATTTAAGTCCGTTAGAAGTTTCGGATGCATGGTTGAATGAAATTAAAACAACAATGCCTACGCTTCCGCGTGAATTGCAAGCTAAGTATGTAAATGAATTTCATTTGCCAGAGTACGATGCACATGTATTAACGGATACAAAAGAAGTTGCATTTTTCTTCGAGGAGGTTTGCAAATATACTACTCATTATAAGGCCGCATCCAACTGGATTATGGGTCCGGTGAAATCCTATTTAAATGAATTCTCGTTATCGGTTGCCGAGTTTCCAATTCCAATACAGGTGTTGGCCGATCTGATTGAGTTAGTGGAAGTAAATAAAATAAGTTTTTCAAATGCGTCTCATCGTGTGTTTCCTGAATTAATTAAGTACCCTAATAAGTCTGCGCTGGAAGTGGCACAACTGTTGGAGGTCATTCAGGATAACAATCAAGATGCGATTATGCCGATCATTGAAGAAGTGTTAAAGGCATTTCCGCAAAAGGTGAAAGAATATAAGAGTGGTAAAAAGGGAATCGTTACCATGTTTATGGGCGAGGTAATGAAGCGCAGCAAGGGTAATGCTGATCCTAAAATGACAAACGAATTGATTACAAAAAAATTAAATGAGGTATGATGATGAAAGTTCAAAGTTCAAAGTTCAAGGTTCAAGATTCAGGGTCTAAGGTTCAAGGTTCGAAGTTCAACGTTGAAAGCAGTAAACTGAAAGCGTTTAGCTTTTTGATGTTGGCATTTTGTTTTTGTTGCTCCTCTGCCTCTAAAGAAGATGCAGTTCAAAGTGGCTGGACAATTACAATTAAAGGAAAGGTAGGATTTCCTCAGAAGGGTGAGATTTCAATTCAGGAAATGAAAAATGATGGAACGGGTTTAAAAGATACTATCAAACTAAAGTCGAATTATACGTATTCTAAAACGATAAAAATTTCAGAGCCTGGATATTACCGTCTTTCTTTTTACAACGCACAATCGGTCGATTTGATTTTATTCAAATCCAATCTTGAAGTTAACGTAGATGGAAATTCTCAAACGGGTTTTAAGGAAGTGAAAGGTTCACCTGAAATTGAAATCATCCGCAAAACACAGGAAATTATTCAACAAGGTGAAAGTTCGCCCGCTATTGCAAAACTAAGTCAGGATTTTTCTGCGGCAGCCGAAAAGAAAGACCAGGCGAAAATGACTGAATTGCAAATTGCATATATGAATGAAATAAAGAAGAGTCATGATCAGGTTGCTGAACTCCTTCGTAATGAGCCGCCATCACTTGGTGTCATCAATCTGTTACAAACCACCGCTACGCTTGATAAAGATCAATACTTTGATACCTATTTAGCGGTGTCTGAAAAACTAAAAAAAGAATGGCCTAATTATTCAATTGCCAAAGAGTTTGTTTCGTCTGTAGACAAGATGAAACTTCTTGCCATTGGTCAGCCTGCTCCAGAAATTTCCTTACCAGATACAACGGGTGTTGTGGTGAAACTTTCTTCCATGAAAGGAAAATATGTTTTAGTTGATTTTTGGGCAAAGTGGTGCGGCCCGTGTCGTCAGGAAAACCCAAATGTGGTAAGAGCATTTAATAAGTATAAAGCGAAAGGGTTTACCGTGTTTGGTGTTTCGCTCGATCGCAAGAAAGAAGATTGGTTGCAAGCCATCCACCAAGATGGACTTACCTGGACACATGTATCCGATTTAAAGTATTGGCAATCAGAAGCAGCGAAGACTTATAACATTACCGGTATTCCATTTTCACTGTTGCTTGATCCCAAAGGAATAATCATTGCCAAGAATTTGCGGGGTGCTGCACTAGAACAGAAGTTGGAAGAAGTATTGAATAAAAAATAACGATAAAATGAAGTACTGGATTCCAACATTAATGATTTTTAGTTTTTTGTATTCCTGTAATACAAAAACGGAAGAGAAGAAAGTGGTTGTCTCATACGAAATGAAAACCTTTCGGTTAGAATCTAAAGGAGGGTGTAATGATGATTCAGTGACATGTGCATCTTTTGAAATTAATTATCCCGTCTTTGCTGGTCTACCACAACCTGCAATGGATTCCTTAACAAGAGAAATTGCAAAGTCTGTAAGTTCAGGTAATCCAGAAATTGATTCGCTTTCTTTTGAACAAGATGGAAAAACATTTATTGCCCAATTTGAATCTTTCGTAGCAGAATATCCAGACAATGCAATGGGTTGGTCTTTTAATGCGAAAGTTGACGTAGCGATCAATGGTGATTCATTGCTAAGCCTTGTTGCAACGAATGAAGCGTTCACTGGTGGCGCCCATGGAAGTTATGGCACTTACTTTATTAACCTCAGTCCAAAGACTGGAAAAAAGATAACGCTTTCTGATTTGCTTAAACCAGGATATGAAGCAGCATTGACAAAAGTAGGAGAAGAAGAATTTAGGAGTTCGCTTGAGTTAGCAGATAGTATTATCTATTCTGAAGAAGGCTATGAATTTGCCGATGATGTATTCGCGTTGAATAGCAACTATGGATTTACGAAAGAAGGTATTCGCTTTGCCTTTAATATTTATGAAGTTGCTCCTTATGTATTAGGCTCACAAGATTTTGTGATCCCTTATGAAAAAATAAAAGACTGGTTGAAATAACATTCGTCCAGTCTTTTATTTAGAATAGAGTGATAAAATGAATTTAATTACTTTTTACATCCGAATATTTTATAGGACTGCATTGAGCAAATTTTTCATTTGCGGTCAATGGAAACTTATGATCTCGAATAAAAATGTTTAGCAATAGATCAAACTCCTTTTCCTTTTGCATTGTTATTGCATCTTTCTGAAAGTTGTATAAAAAGTAATCTACCGTTCCGTCCGAATTAAAATATATTCTGTTGAAGCATCGTGTTTGATTTCCCCACTTGAAATTATTCTTATTTAGAAATGTAGCGAGTTGAAGGATAAAATCATTATACGCTTTTTGTAAATGTTCTTGTTCTTCTGAAGTTTGAAACACAGCTAACGTTGTGTCGGAATGAACCGCGCTTTTGTATAAACTATCCAAGTGCTTGTAGGAAATACCTTGTTCTTCCGCTTTTTGAAATGTTAAAGCTTTATGCTGTCCATATAGATCAGCTAGCGATAGAAACATAAGTGGCAAAATAATGATGAGTTTGTATTTCGTTTTTACTTGCATTTGATTTTAAATTAAACGGTTCTAAAACGTTATTACTTAAGTCCTACTTCTAACACCAATAACAGCTCAATGCTCCCTACGTTATAGGTGTACAAAAGCTTTGTGATTTCCTGTGAAAAAAAATAAAAGACTGGCTGCAACTTAAGGTGAGTCCGGTCGAATAAGAGTTTAAGTCTGAGGTGCTAATCAAGAATAAACTTGATCGGAAGTACAAAACGTTGGCGAACGACCATACCATTGTTTTTTGCAGGATTCCAGTTAGGTAATAATTTGACAACACGAAGAGCTTCTACATCCATTTCGTTATCAACACCTTTTACGATTGTAAAATCACTTAAAGAGCCATCGGTATTCACGATAAAATTAACAACTACATTTCCTTCTTTTTTCGCTTTGCGAGACTCATCAGGATATTTTAAATTTTGCTGCAAAAACGCACCAACGCTTTCAATTCCTCCAACCGGTGCAGCAGATTGTTCTACAATTGTGAATACTTCACCATCTTGTTTTGAGCTTTCTGAAATTTGCGCCATCATTTCATTGTATTCAAGAATTCCAAATGTTTGGCTGTCTTCTGATTTTTTGTCTGTACTAGTAATGATTACTCCAGCATTAGATTCACCTCTAATGGAAGTAACATTGGCCTCATCATAAAATTTCCCTAATGGGAACTTGAATATTTCCATTGATTTAGGCAAGCCATACTGCTTTTCCATTTTAGACAATGTCTCTTGCCCTTGAGCATTAAGTTGAATTACAACATAATTTGACTTTGGATTCTCTTTCTGCAGTTGCTCAAGTCTGGTCTTTACAATTTCTGGCATGACTAAAGCATTGGTAGAATTTTTGGCAATCTCAGTTACATCAGCAAGTTGATCCTGGCAGGATACAATAAAAAAGAAAGCTGGAATCATTAGAGCAATGGATACAATTTTCCATCCTCGTATTTTCGATTTAAGTGTTCGCATCATTTCAATTCGTTTTAAGGTTAAAGAATTACTAAAGTGATTGGCGAGTTTGAAGTCGGCCGACAGTAAAGCAACCTTCGCCAGAAGGCTGCAGTAATTATTCATATCACGATTTTCGACA
>JBKJOF010000032.1:0-26192 GCA_046595655.1 Chryseolinea sp.
GAAAGCCAAACCGCTACTAAGCCTGCCATGACACTGAAGAACTCCAGATAACTCATAGAGTAGCCAAGAACCGAAAAGAATATGTTGTTGATGTTAAAGAAATTCATTTGTTTGCCGAACAATTTTAAAATAGATAAGCTGTAAAAATGGCGAAAAAAAATCTTCTGTTTGCAATACTCTGCTGCTGTTACTCACTTAACTGCTCTGCTCAGAAAAAAGAAGATTATGGAACGGACACAAAGTGGTATAAGGGAAGCATTGTATTGAGTGATGGAACTGAACTTCTTGGAATAATCAGAAATAACGAGAAAGCCCGTCTTATTTCGTACAAAGAAAACATCAATCAAGATGGGTTTGAATCTTTTAGACCGACAGACATTCTTTCCCTTAAGTACTTTGATGAAGACAATAACATCGATAGAAAATTTTATTCGTTAACAACTAAGAATAAAACAACGAATGATGAAGATGTCTTTCTCTTCGAAATTTTAAAAGAATACGAACATTTCGCTATTTTATCTATCAAAGACAGAACGAATGTAACACAGTCCAGAGAAATCTCAATTCCAATGGGGATTGGCGGAATTCCGGCCTCACTCTATGTTCCTCCCAAAACTGACGTTTCCCAGATCGAAGAGATTTACTTTATGAATGAAAGTGGAGAGCGCGAGTTATACATGGTTATTCAGCATCATAATGTTGAAAGGGATTTCTTTGCATACATAACCGATAAGGGTATTGTTAATGACGAGTCATTAATTTTACAATACGTTGGCCCGGAACACTGGAAGAAGCTGTTAACCTATACAGACAGTAGAAAGCTCAGAATTGTTAATCGTAAAAACCTAGTAAGCTTATTCGATTATTACGAAACTATTCTTGAGCAGTAAGTAATTTACATTATAGCTTTATACAAACATTCTTCACCTCCGTAAAAAACTTCATCGCTTCCCAACCACCTTCTCTTCCGACTCCAGATTGTTTCATGCCTCCAAACGGAGTTCGCAAATCGCGGAAGAGCCAGCAGTTAACCCAGATGATTCCGCTTTTAATTTGCGCTGAAACACGATGAGCTCTTTTTAAATTCTCAGTGAAGATCGTGGCGGATAATCCATACGGAGTTGCATTCGCAAAAGCGATGGCGTCCTCTTCCGTATCAAATGGCATAATGGTAACAACGGGGCCAAAGATTTCTTCCTGGTTTGTTCTGCATTGCTGATCCAAGCCGGTGATTACAGTAGGTTCAATAAAATATCCGTTCGTGCAGCGACCGTCTACTTTAATTTGTTTGCCACCCGTTAAAATTTTTCCACCTTCTTGTTTGGCGAGCTCAATGTACGAAAGCACTTTATTCATGTGAGCTTCCGAAACCAGCGCGCCTACATTTGTTTTTTCTTGTAATGGGTCACCCACAATTAATGCCTGTGTTCGTTTTACAAATTCAGCCACAAATTTTTCATAGAGACTACGCTCAACCAAAATTCGTGAGCCACACAAACAAATTTCTCCTTGATTTGTAAACGATGAACTTATGGAAGTTGAAAGTGTTTGCTCAAAATCACAATCTGCAAAAATGATGTTTGGATTTTTTCCACCCAACTCAAGCGAAAGTTTTTTAAACATGGGAGCAGCTGTGGCCGCAATTTTTTTTCCGGTAATAGTTCCTCCTGTAAACGATATGGCAGTAATATCCGGATGTTCAATAATGGCTTGTCCTGTTTTTGATCCTAGGCCGTGCACGATATTCAAAACACCTTTCGGTAATCCTGCTTCAATACATAACTGAGAAAATAAAAAGGCGGTCATCGGTGTAAGCTCCGATGGTTTCGCAACGACCGTACAACCCGCTGCAAGCGCAGGAGAAATTTTCCAGGTAAATAAATACAGCGGAAGATTCCATGGAGAGATACACCCGACAACACCAATTGGACTTCGCGTTGTGTAATTGATTGCTTCATTTCCTGTAATGCGCGCCTCGCTGGCAAAGTGCATAGCCGCAGTAGTAAAGAATCGAATGTTAGATGAGGCTCTTGGAATATCCAAAGCTGTAGCAAGTTTTACTGTCTTACCTACATCTATACTTTCCGCTAAAGCCAGTTTATCTAAATCGCGGTCGATAAGGTCAGCCAGTCGTTGAAGGATAGAAGAACGTTTTTCTGTTTGCATAGTAGACCAACTTGCAAATGCATTTGTTGCCGCATCAACAGCAAGCTGCACATCGCTTGCATCTGAGTCTGGAATAAAACTATATATTTTTCCTTCGGCAGGATTATAGTTATCGAGGTACTGACCAGATTGTGGCCCGACTAATTCTCCGTTAATATAGTTTTGAATTTTTTGCATGATGCTATTCTGTCCTTACTTAATAAGAACCTCTTTCAAGTTGCCATTACTATCAATGATGAAATATTTGTTTTTGTTGCCTTGTTTGTCTGGCAAAATATATTTCAGCGAGAGATCATAGGTATACTGCACAACGGGTTCGGTAAATTCAGAATTGATTACAATATCAAATTCATTGTAAGGTAATTTATTGTAGGCAACTGTCTTTGGTTTTCGAACGTTGGTTACAGCAGCATTTCGTGCTGCCTCCAATGATTGGCTGACGAAAGCTTCATAATCTGAATATCGGCTTTCCGGATAAACAACATCCGTCTCTTCCTGCAAAGATGAAAAATGTTCAGCAAGATTTATTCCTGAACTTTTAAGTCGGGCTGCGTTCGCTTTGAGGTATCGATGGGTGGCTGCACGAAGAGTGTCATAAATTACAGATGGATTATTTACAAAGTACTCCACTGTAACCAAATCATAAATTTCACTCAGCGATGCAGTCGTCACAATTTTATCAATGATATTCGAGCCTTTGAATTTAATATGCACATTCTTTTGCATCTCAAATCCTTTGGGTACCTCATTGTAGGTTTTGGAGAAAAATTTCTTTGAAACTTCAAACTCAAACACCGGGATCAAATACACCATGTCTACATAAAAATCAGAAGATGATAAACCAAGAGTTTTCAGATTATCAAAAAACACTTGAATTCTTTTGTTGATCAAATCATCTGCTTCCTTTGCAGTTGTGGCAACTTGAGTAAGATTAAAAATGGCGAGATAAGAATCTGCTTTAACGTTCATCAATGCAGAACACTTTAGTTCTATTTCATTATTCGCTGACTGAGGTAGACTTGACTCTTGTAGAACATTATTATTATCCGTTCGAAATCTTGGAGTGCGAACGACAGCACCCTTCTTGAAATTGATCTGGTTTTCATAGTGCTGAGCAATCGAAAGATTTGAGATTAAAATGACCAGGATAACGAATAGGTATTTTTTCATGTTAGAGGGTTTTAAAAAGGTAATAAATTTTGAAAAAGAATACGAGAGAACTTTACAAACTTCCTGTTCTTCCGCCATCCACCGGAATGTTAATGCCATTAATGTAGCCCGCTGCAGGCGATGCCAAAAATGCAACGGCCGCAGCAACCTCACTTGCTTCTGCTATTCTTCCTGCAGGAATTTCTTTTATCATTTCCATCTTGGCTTCATCAAATGTTTTGGATTGTTTAACGGCATTGGTTTTAATAATCGATTCCAATCTGCCCGTCATGGTTGCTCCTGGTAAAACATTGTTTACTGTAATACCAAATGGCGCCAGCTCCAACGAAAGTGTTTTCGACCAGTTCGCTACTGCTCCGCGAATTGTATTCGAAACACCCAATCCACGCAAAGGAACTTTCACTGATGTCGAAATAATGTTGATGATTCGTCCAAATCTTTCACGCTTCATTCCCTCCACAAAAGCCTGAACCAAAATATGATTACACAATACGTGGTTCGAAAATGCTTTCACAAAATCATCTGGCTTTGCGTCAATAGCTTGACCGCCTGGTGGGCCGCCTGTGTTGTTGATTAAGATGCTCACGTCAACGTGCATGGCGTATGCTTCTACTTTTTCTTTCAAGTCTTCTGGAAAATTAAAATCAGCAACAAGGTAATCGTGTTGTTGCCCGGCAGATGTTGAAAGCTCCCTCACAATATCTTGAAGTTTTTGTTCATTGCGTGCAATTAAGGTTACGCTCGCTCCCAATAAAGCCAGTTCAATAGCCGATGCTTTACCAATACCTTGCGTGCTACCACACACCACTGCCTTTTTACCTATTAAACTTAAATTCATAGTGCAATTTAAAACGTACATATTGGTTTCCAATTCTAACCCATAATTTGCACATTAGCACATTGAATTATTAACATACAAATTATGCCCATTCGAAAACCTTTTAACTTGAAGCAGTGGATTAACGATAACCGCGGTTTGCTAAAGCCACCTGTGGGCAACAAAAATTTATATGCCGATGCCGGTGATTACATTGTGATGATTGTTGGCGGACCAAACGCACGCAAAGATTATCACTTCAACGAAACAGAAGAATTATTTTATCAATTGGAAGGAAATATAAATGTTCGAATTCAGGAAGATGGCAAAGCGGTTGATATACCTATTCAAGAAGGAGAAATGTTTTTACTTCCATCTAATATTCCCCATCGTCCGGAGCGACCAGAAGGATCAGTTGGCCTTGTGATCGAATGTAAACGTGAAGACCCAAACATGATGGATGGTCTAATCTGGTTCTGCGACAACTGCAATACTAAACTGCACGAATACAAATTCCATCTCGATAATATTGAAAAAGATTTTCTTCCCCGCTTCCGCGAATTTTATGGATCGAAAGAATTTAGAACGTGTAAGAAGTGTGGAACGATAATGGAAACCGATTCACGGTTCGTATAGAAATCTACTCCATGACATTTGAAAACTCCCTTGCTTTCGCTCAACGCCTTGATGGAAAGGATTCTCTAAAAAAATTCAGAAGTAAATTTTTCATTCCAAAGGTAAATGGTAAAGATGCTGTTTACTTCACGGGTAATTCACTTGGTCTTCAACCGAAGTCCGTCTCAAAATTTATTAAAGAAGAATTAAATGATTGGGCAACGCTTGGTGTTGAAGGGCATGTGCATGGACGAAGACCCTGGCTTTATTATCACAAGTTCACCAAGAAAGCTTTGGCAGAAATTCTAGGAGCAAAACCAGGTGAAGTGGTGGCGATGAATCAACTCACCGTCAATTTGCATTTGATGATGGTTTCGTTTTATCGCCCTACAAAAAAGAGATTTAAAATTCTGACGGAAGCTGGAGCGTTCTCTTCCGATCAATATGCATTCGAATCTCAATTAAAATTTCACGGAATAAAACCGAGCAAAGGTCTAGTGGAATTGAAACCTCGCAACGGTGAACATACTTTAAGAACGGAAGATATTCTAAATGCCATTCAAGAACACGGAAAAGAATTAGCACTCGTCATCTTTGGTGGTGTTCAATATTATACCGGGCAATTTTTCGACATCAAAAAAATTACCGAAGCTGCGCATAAGGTAGGTGCTGTGGCAGGATTTGATTTAGCACATGCAGCAGGCAATGTTCCGCTTTCGCTTCATAAACACCGGGTCGACTTTGCCGTGTGGTGTAGTTATAAATATCTTAACTCTGGCCCGGGCGGAATTTCAGGTGTGTTCATTCATGAGCGTCACTCAACTGATTTTACATTACCACGCTTTGCCGGGTGGTGGGGACATAATGAAGCTGAGCGTTTTCAAATGAAGAAAGGGTTCAAACCGCAAGAGGGGGCCGATGGCTGGCAACTTTCGAATGTTCCTATCTTTCAAAGTGCAACACATTTGGCTTCGTTGGAAATTTTCCATGAAGCCGGAATAAAAAACCTGCGAGCGAAAAGTATTTTACTCACTGGTTATCTAGAATTTCTGTTGCACGAAATTGATTCATCAGAAAAAAAGTTTAAGATCATTACTCCAAAAAATCCTGGTGAACGTGGGAGTCAACTATCCATTCTTATGAAACAAAATGGAAGAAAGGTATTTGATCGAATCACAAAAGGTGGAGTAATGGCTGATTGGCGCGAGCCCGATGTTATTCGCATCGCTCCTGTACCGTTGTACAATTCATTTGAAGATGTATTTTCTTTCTCTAAAATTTTCAAACGCTCGCTATAAGATCTTCCTTTGCTGAAGTTCAATATTTCATTCACCAGAACTTAATAACATTTCGAAAATCAATTTAAAGTATGCAACGTAAAAGTGAACGTATTGCAATTGTTGGTGGTGGCTTGGTAGGATGTCTGCTTTCGCTCTACTTAAAAAAACGAGGATATTCTGTTTCTGTTTTTGAACGAAGGATGGATATCCGAAAACATGATCTTGGTATGGGCCGATCCATCAACATGGCATTGAGCAATCGTGGGCTTCGCGCGCTAGAAGAAGTAGGACTTGCCGATCGAATGAGGCAAGCTGCTATTCCTATGAACGGACGTGTGATGCATGACGTGAAGGGGAATCTTTCCTTTCAACCTTACGGAAAGCAAGGTCAGTACATTAATTCTATTTCTCGCACAGGGTTGAATATTGAGTTAATGGAAGAAGCCAACAAAAATGGCGTTGAGTTTTTCTATGAACATCGTTGCACGCATATCGATATTGATAAAAATGAAATTGAATTTCAACATACAGGAAACACTGTACATAAACATTTCGATCTTATCATCGGAACGGATGGTGCATTTTCTGCTGTGCGTGGAGCGTTACAAATTACAGATCGCTTTGATTATTCGCAGCAATACATTGAGCATGGATATAAAGAACTTCGCATTCCTTCTTCTGATTTAGGAAGTCATTTGATTGAAAAGAATGCGCTACACATTTGGCCGCGAGAAAGTTTTATGATGATTGCTTTGCCCAATCCAGATGGAACATTCACATGCACACTATTTCTTCCTTTTCAAGGTGACGCTTCATTCAATCGATTAAAAACAGAAAACGAAATCCAATCCTTTTTTCAACATACTTTTCCAGATGCTGCGAAGATAATGCCGAAACTCGCTGAAGATTTTAAAGATAATCCAACGGGCTCGTTGGTTACGGTGCAGTGTTTTCCCTGGGTTAAAAACAGAACTGTATTATTGGGCGATGCAGCCCACGCCATTGTTCCATTTTTCGGCCAAGGTATGAATGCGGGCTTTGAAGATTGCCGAATTCTTAATCAACTTCTGGATACCCATCAGGATGATTGGGAAACCGTACTACCTTTATTTCAAGAACTGCGCAAACCTGATGCAGACGCTATTGCGCAACTAGCGTTGGATAATTTTATTGAAATGCGCGATCTTGTAGCCGATGCTGAGTTTTTGTTGCGAAAAAAAATAGAAGCAAAACTACATGCTCTCTATCCTGAAAAATGGATTCCCCTTTACACCATGGTCACCTTCCGCGAAGACATTCGCTATTCAGAAGCATATACCATCGGACAAAAACAAAAAAGGATTATGGATGAGGTGATGAAACAAACTGATATTCTTTCTAATTGGGAGGCGTTGGATTTTGAAAAGATTGTGGAGCGACTTGTTTAAAGTTTCGAGTTTAAAGTTTCGAGTTCAAATTCGAGAAGCATTTAGTTTGTGACAACAACTCGAAACATTAAACTCGAAACTATTTTACACTCTAAACCCGAAACTATTTCTTAATAAGAGATCTATATTCCTCAAATCTCGCCAACACATCGTTCACATAATTCACTGGCTCTTCACATTTACAATATCCTGCGGGCGCAATGGGATCCATATAATAGGTAGGATTAGATTTCTTTAGCAAATACTCTTCAACGTTGTTATGCCACAAGGTTGGATTCTTACCATACTTCTGTGTTAGTTTTCGTGCATCGATAATATGAGACAGGCCTGCGTTGTAAGAAGCCAGTATAAATTTCAATCGCTCATTTTCATCCAAAATACTTTTGCTCCAATATTTATTGAGATAAATCAAGTAGCTAACACCCGCTTTAATATTCTGTGCCGGATCACGAGGATTAACAGCACCAAATCGTTTCGCGGTCTCAGGCATTAATTGCATCAAACCCTGCGCACCAGCCCATGACACATCTCCCTCAATAAATTTTGACTCCTGATAAATCACAGCTGCAAGTAAGCGCCAGTCCCATTTTAATTTTTCTGCACCCGCTTTTATCAATTTATCGTAGGGTGAAATTTTATTTCCTTTAATGGAGGAGTAATCACTCTTCCTTCTAATGAGAGACGTGCGGGGACTTTTAAAGTAGCGATTGTAAATCACCATAAAGGTGGATTCTCTTTTTATCTTCCCCAACCAAATGTTTATTGCCTCCAAAAGTTGTGGAGAGTTTTTTCGAACGGCCCATGCAATTTGCTGTGGAACACTAAGCACGGTTGCTACATCTAGGTTGGGATAGTATGTAGCATTTACCTGTGCTAATGTATGTGTTGCCAGAGTGTAATCTATTTCACCTTGCGCAACTTTATCAATTAAAGCTTCGGTGCTTTCAGAAAGTGTATCAGGTCGTATGTTGATATCTACTCCCAGTTCTTCTGTTAAGTGTTTCAATCGCAATTCGAAACTAGTGCCTTTCAATACATGAACTTCTTTTCCTCCAAGTTCGGCTGGATTGCGAATGAGGCTATCTTCAATTTGCTCGCGCGATTCATTCTGCCAGTTTTTTGGTTTTCGCTGAACTAGTACGTGATAGGAATTAAAATGAGTTCGCGTAAAGGCAACGCGTTCTTTTCGCGACTTATTGATAGAAAGCGGAAACGCAAGAATATCACCTTCTCCACTATTGATTTGCGAAATGGCGTGATCTACTCCTGAGGTAATTTTGATCTTAAGATCAACCTTTAATTGCTTGGCTAACAATTGAAGTAGCTCATACTCATATCCCATCGGCCTACCCTTGTAGATAAAGTAACTAACAGAATTGTTATCCACCAATGCAGTAATATATCCTCGCTTTACAATAGCATCAAGATCAATCTCCACCTGTGGTTCAGTCGAGAGGGATTCTTTTTGCGAATTATTACAGGAGCAGCAAAGCACCACAGCGATGCCAATTGCAATAAAATACCGAAACGATGCCAACATAGATAAGGTAAAGTAGGAAATACCTACATAAAAAAAAAGAGCCCGGTTGGGGCTCTTTTTTTAAAAGAAAAAATCATGCTTTCAAATCAATCTAACGACTAAGGATTGGGAAGCATTACTCTGTTTATTCTATGCACGACACTCGCATTTGTTAAAACATTTGCAGATGTTATGGTGGAGAATGTTAGGGCATCACCATCAAGATCTGCTAGCTCAAATGAAGAGCCATTAATATTAACTGTAAAATTTTTACCAGCTAAAAGAGTGGGTACTGATTGTGAATTTGATAAGTCTGCAGAAAGAACACGTCCGGTAATGACATGGTACTTTAAGACGTTAGTGAAATTAATCAAGGCATCACCACTTAACCCTTTTATAGTAGCCATTGCAGCATTTTCTAAATCAATGGATGCAGGTGCAACGTCACCAAAATAAGCACGCATGGCATCATCTGTCGGAGCGAAAATTGAAAAATCAGGAAGAGGTGATTTATTGGGTTGAAGCACCGAATACAATTGAGTCTTGATTAATGCATATGCTAAGATGTCGTAATCTGTTCCTGTTGCATCTCCTGCAGTAGCACTCCCTCCTGTGATACCTGTCGGAACCGTAGCATAGTTGATAGCTGTAATACCAAAAAGACTGAGTGCAGTTGAAGTGCTGGGAGGACTTAAAACTTTATCTATTGTGTGAATAACACCATTAGAAGCCTCAGCATCTACCGCCAAAATCTTTGCACCATTTGCCGCTGAATTAGAATTAATTAATACATCTGAACCAACTACTGAAAACGAGACTCTGGCTTGCCCACTCGAAGATGACGGTGTACTAAGTGTAGTGAAAGTTTGCTTTCCTGTAATTTGGTTTGCTTTTATTTCTGAACTGATAATATGATAGTTCAAACGTGAAGCAAACGCAAGCAAGTTCCATGAGCTTGAAGGAGTCGTGTTTGTTAGTGTAGCAATCTTTGCGATTGCCTCCTCTTCTGTTAGCGTTGTGTTAAACGCAGCAGATGACTGAAGGAAAATCAGAAAGGCAGCATCGTTTGGTGCAAAAACTGTAAACTGTCCTGAGTTGTTATTGTCTAATGTTGAGGTTAATCCTGTTTTGTTAAGCGCAGCAGCTAATAGATTAAAATCATTATTGCTTGAAACAACATCAGTAATGGTAGAGCCAGAAGGTGCTTCTGGTGATTCAAAATCATTAGAGCAATTACTTACCAAGAAACAAAAAGCGGTAATTGCTAATAATCGGAACAAAGAAAGCGCCTTAAACTTTTGTATATTCATTATTACGTTCATAATGTTATTTGTTTTTAATGACCGTTAATTTCAAAGGAACGCTGCTTCGCTTTCCACTCATTACAATGGTGTATACACCTTTATCGGAAAAATCCTGTGCATTTAATCTCGCAATTTCAGTTGTTCCCGATTTCACGACAATATCGTAAGCAGCTTGGTTTGCAAAATTATTCTGGAATTGACCATTAGTGGCAGAAGTTGCCACGAGCGTTCTCGATCCCACTGAAGGATTAAAATTTGCCTGCGTAAATGGATAACTAAAAAATCCGCTGGTCACGGCAGTAGCTCCTAAAGAAATGGTAACTGTTCCTGCATCTGGGGACGCATTAATAAATCGAACTGCGAACTTACCTGATGTTGGTTTGGGGAAACGTGTTGAAGAAGGTAATGGCAATTGATCTGTGATTACCAAAAAACGCACGCCACCTGCATCAGTGCTTCCTAGTGGTACCGTTCCAATGGGCAGAAAATAACTTGGAAAAACTCCACCATTGTATTTCTTAATCAAGTTTGCTGTTACCGTTGAGTTATTACTCCCAACGCTCATTACAATGGTTGTATCAACATTAGGATCTAATTTTGAAGGAACGATAAGAGAACCCTCAGGTGAATAATAGGTTATATCACCAAAATCATCCGCATTCAATGTGCGAATTGGCTTCGGTCTATTTACCGAGTCCAAAACAATGAACGTATAATACGCACTGTCTGCAGCCTGAAAATTGTTCGTTCCGTTATTAGTAGATCTGTAAATTAAATTGCTTGTTCCTAATGTTCCACCAATTGTTCCGGCAGTCGCTTTCACTCGAATATTTGTATTGGATAATACTCCATTCGAAGCAATATAAACGTTGGTGTACGGAAGTGTGGTTACAATTGCTCCGGCCTCTATCGTTGTGCCTGTTTTTATATTGTTCACAAATAAATCAAGGGCGGGAGCATCTGGTGATGCATTGACCATCACAAAGTTTGCGTACGAGTTGCTGGCAGTAGTGGTGGTATTCGGATCTCCTAACTCAACATCTTCGCAGGCAGTCAGGCACATCCCTGCCCCGAAAGCGGCAAATGCAATTAGTTTATGTATATGTTTCATATCAGTTCGTTCACGTTTATGTGTATTGAATCGTTATTTATTATAAGCTTAGAAAATATAACGGAAACCCATTTGTATTTGCCAGCGACCAGTTACGGTTTGATCAGGAATATAAGATTCTGAAAGCGCTGTTCCATCACTATTGGTTTCAAATGTATAAACAGGTCTTCCAATGGTTGCGGCCCAAGGCTGACCCAATGTTGAAGTAGGACCGCTCGTTGCCACTGGCGAACCTAATGAACCAGCAGTGTGAGGTTGCTCATATCCTAAGAAACGAATAAGCTGTGTGCGAGCCGAGTTTTGGAACAAGCCTGCTTTTGAGCTGAACAAGTTTAACGCATTTTCTAAATTCACAGAGAACTGAAGTGTGTTGCGTTTTCCTCTTACATCGATATAAAAATCTTGGAGTAAGCTAAAGTTGAGGCGATTTACCCATGGCGCAATAGCACCACTACGTTCAGCATACTTACCTCTGCGATCGCTCAGATATTTATCCTGTGCAATGTAGGTATCCAACTCGGTCCATATCTGATCAATGGTACGTGTATCATTTGCACTTGAAGTGCTCAATACAATTTCATCCTTACTTGCCGGAATGTAAATCAAATCATTACCATTGGTACCATCGCTGTTTACATCACCGTTGTAAGTGTAAGAGAAGTTACCACCTGAACGACCTTCGTACGTAAAGCCTAAAGTAGTTGCAAAATGTTTTAAGTAGTCTTTGCGGTACGATCCAAAAGCAATGATGCGATGTGGTGTTAGTGTATTCGCGTAAGAAAGTCCTGGGCTATTTGGCCCCAATACATTGGCTTGTGAAGTGAAAATACCGCCAGCAGTTGAACCATTTTGCGGATTTAATTCACGCGAATCGGTATAAGTATAAGCCGCTGATAGCTGGAAGTTACGGTTAAATGTTTTTGCTAATTGAGCAGTAATGCTCCATTGGTACCCCTTGTTAGTATTATCCAACACCAATGCCTGCGCCACATCTCCATTCACTCTTCTGTCGTTGGCAATGATTGCCCTGTCGGTGCCTGCTGCACCATAGAGTGGACGTCCATCGCCCTGAAGTGTAGCGGTTGCAGGCGCCAAATTAGCATCACGAATAAATACGGCATTGATATCTTTTGTGTAAATGAATTCTAATGTTCCTACAATTCCATAAGGCAGTTTTTGATCCACTGCTAAATTACTTCTCCACACTTGTGGAAATTTGAAGTCTTTGGCAACAACGTTAACCGCAGGCACAATTGACGAGCGTCCATAGTTACGATCTAAAGGATCAGTAATAAGCGCAGGCATTCCGGCAGCTAGGTCAGAGTAGGCACTTGCCGGCGCATCTGCCGGTAATACATAAGGTGTCTGACTGAAGTTGTAGGGTAAACCATCACCGGTGTTAGTAAACGGAACAGCCGTTGAATTGTATTGACCAAAGAACAGACCGTTGTTACTCACTGCGTTTGATAACCATACAAAAGGTATGCGACCAGTAAGCACTCCGGTTCCTCCTCTTACTTGTGTTGTGCGGTCTCCGGTCACGTCCCAATTAAAACCAATGCGTGGCGATACTAATGGTTTTACTTGTGGCCATCCGCCCACGCGAATTTGTTCGCCATTAAAATCGATAGCATTTACATAATTGTTAACCGGCAGGTCAGTTAAATAGATTGGAATATCCACTCGAACACCTCCTGTTATTTTTAAATTTTTAATTCCGGTGTATTCATCCTGAGCGAAGAAACCCATTTGAAGCGCTTCCCATTTTGCTGCCGTGGCAGAAGGACCTCCTTGCACCGCTACATATTGCGTTGTGTATTGTGCAGGTCTCGCTGTTCCTGTTGTTGCTGGATCTGCATCAGCAACAAAATCGGCAATACTGTTATAGCGATAAACGCCATTGATTACTTGTGTGAATACGTTATTGAATTTATAATATTCGTTAGCCGTACCTATTGTTACCGTATGATTCTTCAGGTAAATTGAGAAGTTATCATTTAACTGAATTACATCCTGATCAAGTTTATTGTTTGGCGTGAACGGATCGGGACCAAAAGTTGTCAGGTTGTTTCCGTTCGGACCGAGAATATCTACTAATGGAAAAGAGGGTATTGCTAAACCTCCTGCGTTCTCACGCTTGTCGCGGAAAGCGCTAAAGCCAGCAACGAGGTTATTGAAAAACTTACCATCACCCAATGAAGAGTTTAACTCTGCTGTTACTGAAGATTGATTGTTGTTGATTCTGTAATAAGAAGAAGAATAAGACAATACGTTGTTTGTGTTACCCCTTCCACCTGGAGGGCCGCCTACGAAACCACCTGAAGTACTTGGTGCCTGATCTTGAAATGCATTCGTAATATTTCCGCGAAGAGTAAATTTATGTTTGCTGTTAATGTTGTAATCGAAACGAACAACATAACGTTTGCTTTCGGTAGCACGGTTAAATTCTTTATACACTCCAGGGTCATAACCTAATCCACCTTTGCTAACAGGTCTAATCAAAAACGCGCGAAGTGAATCTATTCCTGTTTCTGGATCACCATCTTCCGTTGCCTGTGTTCTACCCGTAATATCATCTGATCGTTTTGCTCTTACAGGATTTGTATAAAACGGATCGGTGCGAGTTTCAAACTCTACGTTTGCAAAGAAAAATAATTTATCCTTGATGATCGGGCCGCCTAAACGGAAACCGAAATTTTTGAAATCAAACCCTGGAAGCGGCACTGTCTTACCGTCTACTTTCTTTCCAGCAAAATTTTCGCTGCGGAAAAAGTAGTAAGCACTTCCACTCAATTCATTGTTACCACTGCGTGTAATCGCGCTCACGCCTGCTCCTGTAAAATTACCTTGACGCACATCGTATGGAGAAAGAGAAACCGTAATTTCCTGAATAGCATCCATACTAAATGGAGTAGAACTTGATTGTCCTCCAGGCAATGGATTTAAACCAAACACGTTGTTTACAGTAGCTCCATCAATAGAAAGGTTATTGTATAAATTACTTCTGCCTCCAAAACTAAAATTACTTCCTCCGGCTTGTGGTGTTAAGCGTGTGATGTCACGAAAATCGCGACCAATAGAAGCGATAGTTTGAATTTGATTTACGTTAAAATTAGAAGACGCTCCCATCTTATCTGAATTCATTATAGGATCCTTCGAACCCGATACTACAATTTCACCAAGTTGTGTAGATTCGTCTATCAACCTATACCCTAATACCAGGTTTTGTCCTAGCTGAAGATATACATTTTCATTGGTCTGTTCTTTCATACCAACAAACGTAACTTTCACTGTGTAAGGACCGCCTACACGCATGGCCGGCAAGTGGTAGTAACCATCAACACGAGTTGATGTTCCATACTGTGTTCCAGAAGGAGTGTGCACTGCCACAACATTGGCTCCTGGTATGGGCTCTCCTTTCTGATCAGTTACCAAGCCGCTCATGCTGGCTGTGGTTACTCCTTGTGCAAAACCAGCCATCGATGCTGTCAACACAAAGCAAGCAAACAGTAAAAATTTCCTCATAAAAATTGTTTTGGGTTAATGATTTTAGCGAGCACAAATCTACCCTAAGCCACTCAACTTACCTTTATCAGGTCTTTAAATCTTTCCACATTTTGTTTACATAGGGTTAACATGCCCTCATGTGCCGCTCATAGAAATTAGGGTAATGCTTTGAAAAAGAATGCCTTATTTAATGAATTGATAACATAACCTACCCACTATTATGAAGTTCATTTTCCTGTCCATCACTTTTCTGTTATCGTTTGCAATAGAAGTCCTCGCCCAACCAGACCTATCATATTACATTCCAGACGGGGTTCAATACAATCCGAATATCCCAACTCCTCAATCCATTATCGGGCATGAAGTAGGAGAATGGCATGTTACGCACGATCGGCTCGTCAATTACATGTATGCACTTGACAAAGCCTCTGATCGCATCAGCTTAGAAGTGACAGGGTATACTCACGAAGCACGTCCATTGCTTTTACTTACCATTACTTCACCTCAAAATCATCAGAACCTGGAAAGCATTCGCGCACAACATGTACAACTGACTGACGCAGCAAAATCTGGAAGTTTAGATACGAAAAATATGCCAGCTGTTTTTTATATTGGCTTTAGCATTCACGGCAATGAAGCAAGTGGCGCAAATGCAGGATTGTTAATGGCCTATCATCTGGCCGCAGCTCAAGGAAAAGAAATTGAAGAATACCTTAGTAATACTATTATTTTATTTGATCCATCATACAACCCAGATGGATTACAACGCTTCAGTTCGTGGGTGAATTCAAGAAAAAGCAAATCCATTTCTGCCGATCCAAACGACACCGAACATAATGAAGCATGGCCGAGCGGAAGATTTAATCACTATTGGTTCGATTTGAATCGCGATTGGCTCGTAGCACAACATCCTGAATCGCAAGCACGTGTAAAAAGTTTTCAAAAATGGAAACCGAATCTATTGACAGATCATCACGAAATGGGAACGAACGCTACGTTTTTCTTTCAACCCGGTGTGCCTTCTCGTATGCATCCGCTAACTCCCGAAAAAAATTTAGAGTTAACAAAACGCATGGGAGAGTTTCATGCAAAAGCATTAGATGAAATTGGATCGTTCTATTATACACAAGAAGCCTTTGATGATTTCTATTATGGAAAGGGCTCTACTTTTCCCGATGCTCAGGGAGCAATTGGTATTTTGTTTGAACAAGCCAGTTCTCGCGGACATGCTCAGGAAAGTATTAACGGTGTTGTGCGATTTTCTTTCACAATACGAAACCAATTTACAACTGCCCTCAGTTCACTAAAAGCGGTAAATGCATTGCGCGAAGATTTGTTAAACTATCAACGACAGTTTTATAAAGATGCCATTACAGATGCAGCGAAAGATCCGATAAAAGCAATTGTATTTGGATCAACACAAGACAAAGCGCGTGCATTTCATTTAGCGGAAATTATGACGCGACAAAAAATTGATGTTTACAAACCTACCTCATCGCAAACGATCAATGGAAAAGTGTATGATGCTGAATCGTGTTACATCGTACCGATGAATCAGGCACAGCTCAAACTCATAAAAGGTATGGTTGAAAAAAGAACTTCTTTTAAAGACAGTATTTTTTATGACATCTCCAGTTGGACATTGCCGCTCGCTTTCGGATTGGATTATGAAGAATTAAAATCAACACCATCATCTATTGAAAAAATCACCGAAGCAAAAATGCCAATAGGTAAACGCATCGGTGCTGTAAGTGAGTACGCTTATGTTTTTGAATCGTACGGTTACTACGCACCACGGGCGATGTACCGTTTACTCAGCCATGGACTAAGATTAAAAGTCGCGAGCGATCCTTTTTATCATGCCGATGGAAGAAAGTTCGAACGAGGTGCTATCGTGTTACAAGTTTCTGGACAAGATAAAGGCTCAGAACAAATTGAATATTTGTTAAATGAAATCGCTGCTAAAGATGGAATCGATATTTATGCATTTAATACTGGCCTCGATTATAAAGGACATAGTTTAGGTAGTTCCAGTTTTCTTCCAATAAAGAAACCTGAAATCGCGATGCTGGTAGGCGATGGCATTTCACCAACAGATGTAGGCGAAGTGTGGCACTTGTTAGATGTGCGATTCAATATTCCGGTTACTTTAATTCCCGTAGATGTTTTTAATCGGGCAAACTTATCGAAATACAATACCATCATAATACCGGCAACATCCGGATCGCTCAACATTACCGATGCAGGGAAAGATAAGTTAAAAGCTTGGACACAAAGTGGTGGTGTTATAATAGGTTTAGAAAATGCATTGACTTGGCTAAACACCAATGGCATTGGAAAATTTGAAATGAAAAAAGAAGAAGAAAAGAAAGACACAGTCAAGCCTCGCGTTTATGGTGATATTGATGAATTCGCAGGAGCACAAGAAACAAGCGGTGCTATTTTTGAAGTAAATGTAGATCTTAGTCATCCCTTGTTATTTGGTTATTACAATTCGAAGATGCCGCTCTTTAAATCCAACAACTTGTTTATGGAGAAAGCAAAAAGTGCTTATGGAAATCCTGTTGTGTTTACTACTTCACCATTGCTGAGTGGCTACATATCAAAACCAAATTATACGAAGTTGAAAGAAAGTTCTGCTGCCGGAGTTTCTGTTGTTGGGCAAGGTCGTGTAATTGGCTTTACAGAAAATGTAAGCTTCAGAGCTTTCTGGCTGGGCACAAATAAAATGTTGATGAATGCCATTTTCTACGGATCTCTAATTGATTCGAGTTCGGGCCGATAAAAATTTTGATATTTAGAAATCTACTTCGCTAAACTCTTTAAGTATAACAAGCTTTGAGGAATTTGTTCAATGGATCGTGAAGACTCATCTTCAATGAAAAAATGTTTTACACCAATCTTCTTTGCCTCTTTTATAATATCAGCAATGCCTACATCACCAGTGCCCAATACAACATTGGTTTCTACATCGGCATTTCCATTTTGATTCCCTTCTGTACCTCGTTTACGGTCTTTAAGGTGCATGAGTAGAAACCGATTCGGATATTTTTTAAGCAACGCCACAGGATCCTGCCCCGGATGCTTTACCCAAAATACATCCATTTCAAAATTCACGAAACGGGGATCCATGTTCGCCACCATGTAATCGAACAAGGTGCCATTTTCATAGGGTCTGAATTCATATCCATGCGGATGATAACAAAGGGAGAGTCCACTCTTTGCTAACGTTTTTCCTGCTTCATTAAAAACCATAATGGCTTTCTTCGCATCTGCCAGAGTAAAATCATTTCCTGTATGTGGAATCCAAGCACACATCACATACTTCGCTCCAAATGATCTTGCTTCATCAGCGACAAATTGTGGGTTAGTTGCTAATCGATCAAAGTCAGAACCATAGCTCACCATAGAGAGTCCGTTTTGAGCCAACAACTTAATGTATTCTTGAAATGACAATCCATAGGTACCGCCTCCTTCAATTTCTTTAATGCCCATCTCTTTTACCTTGGCCATAGTAGCGGGAACATCTTTTGCAAATTGGTCGCGTAAGCTGTAAAGTTGAAGTCCTATTTCCTGTGCTTTTACAATCGGTAAAATCTGGATGAAACAGAATATGAAAGCGACAACGAACTTGCTGAGCGGGCGGAAGGAAATCATAAAGTAGCGTTAAGGGTTATTTGGTAAGTGAATTTAGATAATCTAATGGAAGAAACAACCTTGGGTAGGATTGCATTTCAAATTGTCACGGTCCAATAGAAGTCAGGGCTAAAGCCCATTGGAAATTCTGGCAATAACTACGGCCTTAAGGCCATAGTTATATGATAAACTTAACCGAGGGCTTTAACCTATGGGGCTACAATTTAAAATTTACCCTCTCATAATTAATCCGGTTAAAACAAAAAGGCATCATCTCTCGACAATGCCTTTCATGGATTAAGGGTTTGGTTTTTTATTTCGCTGCTACCAATAAAGGTGTATTGGCAACGATGGTGATCAAGTCTTCATCATTCACACTTCGTTTCTCATCGGCTACAACCAGGAAGTTTTCATAGAGTTGATCTAACTCCGGCTTGCTTGGTTGATACCCTAACAATTCTAAACGATGCTTCAATGCTGCGCGACCGCTGCGAGCTGTTAACAATATTGATGAGGTAGAAACACCTACATCAGCAGGGTTAATAATTTCGTAGTTCTCAGAATTTTTCAAGAACCCATCCTGATGAATTCCAGATGAGTGTGCAAATGCATTGGCCCCCACAATTGCTTTGTTCGGCTGTACCGGCATGCGCATCATATCTGACACCATTGTGCTTAATGCATATAACTTTTCAGATTTGATATTGGTATGCAACCCTAGATCTTTGTGCGTTTTCAAAATCATGGCAATTTCTTCCAATGAAGTATTTCCTGCACGTTCACCAATACCATTGATGGTAACTTCTGCTTGTCCTGCTCCGGCCATTAGACCGGCAATGGTATTGGCAGTCGCTAGTCCTAAATCATTATGACAGTGTACAGAGATCGTTGCCTTTTCAATGTTCTTAACGTGATCAAATAAATATTCAATTCGTTTTCCGTACAAATGAGGTAAGCAATATCCAGTTGTATCTGGAATGTTCACCACATCGGCTCCAGCTGCAATAACCGCTTCTACCATTTGTGCAAGGAAAGCTAAATCAGCACGACCAGCATCTTCTGCAAAAAATTCTACTTCAACTCCTTTTGACTTTGCATATTGAACGGCCCACACGGCTTGTTCTAAAACTTTTTCACGCGTGGTGTTGAATTTATGTTTGATGTGAATATCGGATGAACCAATACCGGTATGTATTCTTCCGCGCTTCGCACGAAGGAGTGCTTCTCCGGCCACATCAATATCTTCTTTGCGCGCGCGCGTCAATGCACACACGCCTACCTTCACCGCTTTAGAAAGTTCGACAACAGAAAGAAAATCGCCAGGACTGGATATTGGAAATCCAGCTTCAATTACATCAACACCGAGAAGCTCGAGCTCACGTGCAATGATGACTTTTTCATCGGTGGATAATTGACAGCCGGGCACTTGCTCGCCATCGCGAAGCGTAGTGTCAAAGATTTCAATTTTTCTGCTCATGGATTATCGGTTAATTGTTATCTGTTAATCATTATACGTTTCGAGTTCAAAGTTTAAAGTTCCAGGTCTCACAACTCTATGGCTTACTACTTAATACTCTTTAATTACTACTCAATACTCTTTACACTGCTACTTGACAGTTTACTAAAATTCGCGCCTGATTGCACACTACATTTCCCATCACTTCTGTTCCCAGAATTTTTTCGTGCGGTGTTGTAGCATCAGCAATGTCACGCGTTCTGTATCCTTCTTTTAATGTTTGTTGAATTGCTTTGATTATGGTTTCTGATTCTTCTTTCAAGCCGAAAGAGATATCAAGAAGTAAGGCAGCAGAAAGTATTGAAGCCAATGGGTTCGCTATTCCTTTACCTGTAATGTCATGCGCACTTCCGTGGATCGGTTCGTATAAACCAACTGTATCTCCAATGGATGCAGACGCTAGCATACCCATCGAACCTGCAATCTGTGATGCTTCATCCGTAAGGATGTCACCAAAAAGATTTCCGGTAAGCACAACATCAAAGTACGTTGGACTTTGAATGAGTTTCATCGCAGCAGAATCAACAAACATGTGATCAACTGTTACATCAGGATATTGTTTAGCAACTTCCTGAACTACTTCTCTCCACAAACGTGAACTCTCCAATACATTGGCCTTATCGACCGATGTTAATTTTTTGTTTCTGGTTTGTGCTGCTTTAAATGCTTTGTGTGCAATGCGCTCTACTTCATAGCGTGAGTAGATCATTGTATCGTACGCTGTATCGTTTTCATCTTTACGACCACGCTCACCGAAGTACACATCGCCTGTAAGTTCACGGAAAAATAAAATATCGGCTCCTTTCAGAATTTCTGGCTTAATGCTGGAGGCAGAAAGTAATTCATCAAATAATTTTATCGGACGAAGATTAGCATACAAGCCTAACTCCTTTCTCATTTTTAACAAGCCTTGCTCTGGACGAACTTTTGCTGACGGATCGTTATCGTATTTAGGATGACCTACAGCGCCAAATAAAATGGCATCGCAGTTTCTCATCTTCGTCAATGATTCGTCTGGTAATGGAGTACCAGTCGCTTCAATCGCTTCATGACCAATGGTAGCATAATCAAATACGAAATTGTGACCAAAGCAATCTGCAATTTGTTCTAATACCTTTTTGCCACAAGCTGTTACCTCTTTTCCAATTCCGTCTCCTGGCAGTATTACTATTTTCTTCTTCATTGCTTTAGTTTCGAGTTTAAAGTTTCGAGTTTAAAGTTTCGAGTTATAAAGACTCAATACTATCTACTCAATACTATTAATGTGCTAATTCAAAATGTTTAATTTCATCTCTCAAACTCAAGAGGTAATCAATATCATCATAGCCATTCATCATGCAGGTTCTTTTGTATGAATTGATTTCAAATGATTCTGCACTGCCATCCTCCAACACTACTTTCTGTTCATCCAGATTTACGGTAATAATTGTCGATGGATTCTTTTCAACCGCTATGAATATCTTTTTCAAAAAATCATCTGATACTTGGAGCGGAAGCAACGCATTGTTCAACGCATTACCTTTAAAAATATCTGCAAAGAAACTGGAGATCACCACGCGGAAACCTGCATCATAGATAGACCATGCAGCATGTTCGCGACTACTACCACATCCAAAGTTTTTTCCAGCTACCAGAATTTTTCCTGCATACGTTGAATTGTTCAGCACAAAATCTTTTGGTGTGTTATCGGTGTTGTAACGCCAGTCACGAAAAAGATTTTCTCCAAAACCTTCGCGCGTTGTCGCTTTCAAAAAACGCGCAGGAATAATCTGATCGGTATCAATATTTTCAATCGGCAGGGGAACTGCCCTGCTTTTTAATGTTATGAATTTTTCTTTTGCCATGTCTCTTTCAATATTATTTCTCTCCGCCATTCGGACCCCAGAAAATTGCCCATGTTATAAAATCTTCTGAAAAATTTTCAAAGCGATGATTCTTTCTTGCAGCGACAAATAATACATCACCCGGTTTGCAAGGATTCACAATTCCTTCAATTGTTAATTCGGCCGTTCCACTCATCACGATGTAAAGTTCATCTTGCTCATGTGTTGTTTGTAAATCTTTCACATGAGGATGATATAAAATCACCGACATGGTGCCATTTTTAAACGCCTCAATATCCCACACACCATGCGGCCATTTTTCCGTTGCTGGCAGTGGTAATTTTGCGAGATAATCCTGTAATGAAAATACCATGCTCGTTACACTAATTCTCTTACGTCCGTTACCTTTCCGGTGATAGCAGCAGCTGCTGCACTCAATGGACTCGCCAAAAATGTCCTTGACTTTGGTCCTTGTCTTCCTTCAAAATTTCTGTTCGAAGTACTGATGCAATATTTGCCTGCTGGAATTTTATCTTCATTCATACCCAAACATGCTGAGCATCCTGGCTGGCGAAGTTGAAAACCTGCCGCTTCAAAAATCTTATCAAGTCCTTCTCTACGTGCCTGATCTTCTACTTGCTTTGATCCCGGCACAACCCAAACTTCAACACCATCTGCTTTCTTTTTACCAGCAACAAGTGATGCTACCAAACGCAAATCTTCTATGCGTGCGTTTGTACAGCTTCCGATGAAAACATAATCTACTGACTTGCCCAATAAAGATGAGCCTGGCTCCAGACCCATGTAGTCGAGTGATTTGCTGAAGGATGTTTGTTCTGAAATATCTTTTAATTCTGCTAATGTTGGAATGCGATCGGTAATACACATACCCATACCTGGATTTGTTCCGTAAGTAATCATCGGACCAATATCAGCGGCATCATACTTTAATACTAAATCGTATTCTGCACCATCATCTGTTTTTAATTGTCTCCACTGCTCAACAAGGCGATCATACTTTTCTCCTTGAGGTGCAAACTTTCTTCCTTTGATGTAATCAAATGTTGTTTCATCAGGAGCAATCAATCCTCCACGTGCACCCATCTCGATGCTCATATTGCAAATAGTCATGCGCGCTTCCATCGATAAACTACGGATGGTTTCTCCAGCATACTCCACGAAATATCCTGTAGCACCGCTCGCTGAAATTTTTGCGATCACATATAAGATGATGTCTTTTGCCAATACACCTTTTCCAAGTTCACCATTGATTTCAATTCTCATGGTCTTGGGACGATATTGTAAAATGCATTGTGTTGCCAATACTTGTTCCACTTCGCTGGTACCAATACCAAACGCAATGTTTCCAAACGCTCCGTGTGTTGATGTATGACTATCGCCACAAACAATCGTCATGCCTGGCAAGGTCAATCCTAACTCCGGACCAATGATGTGAACAATACCTTGATACGGATGACCTAAATCGTATAACTCAATTCCAAACTCCGGACAGTTTTTTCTAAGCGTTTCAACCTGATGACGCGACAATGCTTCTTTGATAGGAAGATGCTGATCGATTGTAGGAACATTGTGATCGGCCGTTGCCGTTGTGCGCGATGGATTAAAAACTTTTATGCCACGCTTACGCAAACCATCAAATGCCTGGGGACTGGTTACTTCATGTATAAAATGACGGTCGATGTAAATAGCGTCCGGATAACCCTCACTGTTCTTTACAATGTGAGCGTCCCAGATTTTGTCGAATAATGTTTTACGTTGTGAGGTCATGTTTCTCCTTAGTTCTACTTCTCTTCATTTAATGTAACAAGTGTTAGTTTGTACACGAAGGTTAAAAACGAAACCGCCCCATCCTGATTGACTCGGGACGGGGCGGAATACAAAGTTCTGACGTTATCTTATCATCTCATATGAGATGTACTTTAATCAAAAAAATAAAACTTTTTAAGAGAGGTGTCTTGATGTGCGAAGATGAAAAAAGTTAAGGCAAGCATCAACGAATTGTTAATAAATTTTTATCTGAACTCACAAGTGTTTGGTAGCGATTTTAGTTTGCAAACGGTAGATGTAGGCGTGGGGAAAAAATCTTACCACCATGATAGTGGCAACGCAATTTCATTTACTGAATCAACTACCAAATCAGGTTTGAACGCATACTTTTTCAAGTCGTCAAGTTTTGTAATTCCACTTAAAACTAAAATGGTTTTGTATCCCATCTGCACACCGCCTTGAATGTCGGTCACCATGGTATCACCAATCACAGTAGTCTCGGCAGTTTCCAAGCCCAGTGCTTTTCTAGCAGCACGCATCATAACGGGACCTGGCTTTCCTACCACAAATGCGTGAACGCCCGTGGCCTCCTCAATCATTGCAGTGGTTGCTGCAATGCCTAGATTATTCCATCCTTTCATCTTTGGCGATGGATCTCGATTTGTCGTGATAAATTTTGCGCCTGCTAAAATCATATCGACTGAACGTTGAACCATTTCCAGCGTAAAGTTTCTTCCTTCTCCCAATACAACAAAATCAGGATCGTTATCGACCAATGTAATTCCGTTCTCATGAAGACTCGTTATCAATCCACCTTCACCTAATACATATGCTGTACATTTTTGAGTTTGGTCTGCTAAGAATTTTGCAGTCGCCATTGCACTGGTATAAACATGTTTCTCCGTTACATGTATACCAAGCTTTGTAAGTTTCCGCACCGCTTCCAATCGCGTACGTTGACTGTTATTCGTCATGAACATGAAGGGAATATTTTCCTTTAATAGCCGTGCTATGAATACATCTGCTCCGGGTATCATGGTGTCGCCACCGTATACCACACCATCCATGTCAATTAATAAACCTTGTGCCATTGTATTCTATAAATAATTATTTCTTTGAATCGAAGATAGGAATTTTAAAGATCAGGCCTTCATGATCTTTGTGTTATCAATCAAAATGTTTTGCTATTGTAATTTAATTGTCAGTTCAAAATGACGTGCACTGATTTTGCATTCCTTTAAAATTGCTTTTGAAAATCCTGTACGGCCAGAGGCGTAACCTCTTTGTAGAAATCGTATGTGGTAGTGATTTACCCCAGAGGTGCAACCTCTTTGTGTAATACCTCAATCATAAAATTCAAAGAGGTATTCATCTTTGAAATCAATCCCAAATAATTCTAATAGGTCTATGTATTCCGACTTAAATGAATGGTTTCCATGATGAACCTTTTGGTTTTGAATGTATTTACAGACCTGATCAATCTGTGATTTTCCATGCGAGAAAGCACCATATCCACCTTGCCATTCAAATTTATCTTTTATAAATCCCCTATCGTTAATCCAATTGTTGCTTGCTCTTTTTACGTCTTTCACTAAATCGGAAATTGCGAATGCCGGATTTAGACCTAAGAAGATATGGATATGATCGGGCATGCCATTAATCGCTAGCATTTTATGGCGGTCTTTTTGAACTACTGCGGTTATGTATTTGTGTAGCTCTCCTTCCCAAACTGGTTGAATGAAATTATTTCTTCCTTTGACGGAAAAAACCAAATGGATGTATAATTGGGTGTAGGTGTCACTCATAATCTTTGCTGCTAACAGGTTGCCCCTCTGGGGCAAATTACTAAAACATGTTTCATTCTACAAAGAGATTGCCCCGCTGGGGCAAAAGATTCGTACTAGCAGAATGCAATATAGAATTCAACTCGCACTGATTATTTACGCCAGAGGCGTAACCTATTTGTAGAAGCCGTATGCGGTAATGAATTTGCCCCGGAGGGGCAACCTCTTTGTGTAGCGCTTTAAAATTCTAAGTTCCGCCATTTACAAAAAAAAATAAATGGATTTACAATTATGTGTAGGTGTCACTCATAACGTTCCCATTTATAGGTTGCCCCGCTGGGGCAAATCATTCTCTATAATTTGTTCTACAAAGAGGTTGCCCCTCTGGGGCATTGGATGCCTGTGCAATGCTAAACCAATTTGATATAGGGGATTACACCAATCTGTCTCCGAAACTAATTCTTAAATAAACTTAACGAATATTTCAATCAAGATCCAACGCCAGAGGCGTTGCCTATTTGTAGAAAACGTAGGTGGAGGGAATTTTGCCCCAGAGGGGCAACCTCTTTGTGTTCTGCGCTAATAGCTTGTTCAAAAAGATATTCCTCTGAACATCTTGAATCAAATAACTATGTAAAGAAAAAAGAAATTGTATTAAACTAAATACTCAAACAAATTCTCGTTCTGATTCACGAGTGTGTAGTTTAATTTGCGTCCATCCATTCTCTC
>JBKJOF010000110.1:0-3279 GCA_046595655.1 Chryseolinea sp.
AATGATGAGTATTCTTAAGATTCTTTTCATTGATATATTATTTATTGATACACTCTAACATAATCAACCTCCATTTTCTGAGGCCAGATACTTTCGTCAACACCTTCTTTACCTCCCCAGTCTCCGCCCACTGCAACATTTAAAATCAAATAAAAACGTTGATCAAAGGGCCAGCCTTTAAAATCGTCTGTTGCCTCTCTATCAACGGAATGATACAGTTTGTCGTCTACATAAAAATCCATTTTGTTTTCAGTCCAGTTGATCGCATAAACATGAAAAGCATCCTGAGCATCCACGGTTGTAATCTTTCCTTCTTTCTGTGTTTGCTTAATGTGGTTATACGCTTCAGTATGAATGGTCCCGTGAATTACTCCCGGGTCATACCCAACATGCTCCATAATATCAATCTCACCACTTGCAGGCCAGCCTCCATATTTCCAATCGGTAGAAAGCATCCAGATAGCGGGCCATGTACCTTTGCCTTTCGGTAATTTCGCTTTCACCTCAATACGACCGTAAAGCCAATCGCCTTTTGTCTTGGTAACTATTTTGCTAGAGGTGTAAGCCTTTCCGCTAAGTGAATCTTTATGAGCCTCGATGATGAGCACACCATTTTCGATGCGCACATTTTTAGTATCGGCAGTGTAATATTCCAGTTCATTGTTTCCCCAACCACAAACATCAGGACAACCATCGCCTAACTCGTAACTCCAATGACTGGAGTCGGGTGCTCCTGAAGAATCAAATTCATCAGACCATACGAGTTTTCGTTCAGTGGGTCGGTTACAACTAATTAATATAATTGCCGTGGCGAAGAAGAGAAGAATCGCCCGTTTTTTCATATTCCTGTTCATTTGTGTCAATTTACTAAATATTTTGAGTGGCTAAATATGTAATTTCTTTTTGCCCGTGTCGGTAACCATTTGTAAAACCGTAAGTTTCCCTACTTGAAAACTTCAATGCCGGACTTGGAAGCAATTAGTGATAATGCCTTAATGCTAAAGGTGAAAGAGGGTGACCTCGATCGGCTTGGCCTGTTATTCGAACGGTACAAGAAACCGTTGTATGGTTTCTTCTATGGATTGAATCGTGATGCTGAATTAAGTGAAGACCTGATTCAGAATACCTTCATCCGGATTTTGAAATACCGCTACCTCTTTCGCGGAGAGGGCGACTTCAGAACATGGATGTTTCACATCGCGCGCAATGTGAACCACGATCATTTTCGTAAGAATAAACTGAACGCTAAAGACTCGATTGAGTCGTGGCAAGATCGATTAGGCCATGACGAAAACAAGTCGACTGAAATGCAGCGAGATGAAGAGATTCAACTTCTATCCATGGCCATGGAAAGATTAGCGGAAGACAAACGAGAGATCTTGTTGCTGAGTAAGTATCAGGAAAAAAAGTACAAGGAGATCGGTGAGATATTAGGATGCACAGAAGGAACGGTGAAAGTAAAAGTCTTTCGTGCACTACAAGAATTAAAAACAGTTTATACGCAGTTAGAAAAACGAATGTGATATGGAAAAGGGAATGGTGCAAGAATTGATCGCGAAGTATAACACAGCACAAGCAAATGGTTCTGAATTAAAGACCATTGAGAAGTTAATTGAATCGGGAGAGATTGATTTAACCGACCTCAATGATTTGAGTTTGCTCGATGAACAGATTCTTAAAATAGAAAGTCCAGTACCAAGTGTTGACTTGGATGCGCGCTTCTACAAAATGCTGGCACAGGAAAAAAAATTAGTTAAGCCTGCGTTCTCGTGGAGCAATCTGTTTAGCTGGCCTGAACTCGCTCCAAAACTTGCACTCGCTTCTATTACCTTATTGCTTGGATTTTTTGGCGGATACGTATTGCAATCACCATCACAAAAGACCAAAGTTTCTGAACTCACCAAAGAAGTTTCGGATTTAAAGGAAATGATGATGCTCTCGCTTTTGGAAAAAGAATCAGTAACCGATCGATTGAAAGCGGTGAATCTCACACAGGAAATGGATGGTGCCAGCAACAAAGTAACGCGCGCTTTATTGCAAACATTAAATAACGATACTAACGTGAACGTTCGGTTAGCTGCACTTGAAGCGCTTCAACCTTATGCAAGAGATAATCATGTTCGTGAAGAATTGATTCGCTCCATCGGAAAACAAGATTCGCCTTTAGTACAGATTGCATTGGCAGAGTTAATGGCAGCTCTACAGGAGAAATCTTCTGTAAAAGAATTGCAAAAAGTTTTAGAAAATACCAATACACCAAAGGGTGTAAGAAATAAAATTAAAGCGACCATTGATGTTTTAACATAACACAATATGAAAAACTTGATTCTCATAATCGGGCTGATGATGGTAGTACCCCTAAGCATCGCTCAAAGCTTCAGTGAAAAGATCACAAGAGAACTCTCTTTCGAAAAGAAGAGTCTCGACAATGCTTTAATGATTGCTAACATGAATGGCAACATAACGGTGGTGGGTTATGCTGGTGATAAAATTTTACTCACAGTAGAAAAAATCATTACCGCAAAAACGCAGGAACGTTTGGAAAAAGGTAAGAAGGAAATTCAACTCGGTATTATCGATAAGGCGGATACACTGATTGTTTATGTTAACGGTTCTTGCAATACGTTTGAACACGGGGGTAAGAATAACAAAAATTCTAACTGGGGAAGAAATAGCTGGGGCTACCATTGGCAAAACTGTGGAGGAAGAAACTGCCAGGAAAGTTATGATTACACCATGAACTTTACACTCCAGGTTCCGTCCCCTGTTCATATTTACCTCAGCACTATAAACGATGGCAACATTTCGGTTGAGAATATGAACGGACGCGTGAATGCAGACAACATTAACGGCAGCATTAAACTCAACAACTTGATTCGCGAATCATACGCTAGTACAATTAATGGAGATGTTGATATTACCTACTCAAAAAATCCAAGCAAAGATTGTCGTTTCTATACATTGAATGGCGACATCAATGCATACTTCAAAAAAAATCTGGCGGCAAATCTAAGCTTCGAAAGTTTTAACGGAGAGTTCTATACAAACATCGATCAGATTGAAAGAGTGCCCGCATTCGTAGAAGAGAAAAAGGGGAAAGAAGGAATAAAATATAAAGTAAACGGAAACCGGTATAAGGTAGGTAACGGTGGCGCGTTGCTAGACTTTGAAACCTTTAATGGCAATGTGTACTTGAAAGAAAATTAACATCACAAACTAAGTACTGAAGGATTGAAAATTAAAATCGCAACTATGAAAAAGCAAATATTAATAATAGGG
>JBKJOF010000185.1:0-2069 GCA_046595655.1 Chryseolinea sp.
GATTGATTCCGGCATATAAAGTCCGTTATCAGGTGCGAGA
Source organism: Chryseolinea sp. (assembly GCA_046595655.1). Classification (GTDB taxonomy): domain Bacteria; phylum Bacteroidota; class Bacteroidia; order Cytophagales; family Cyclobacteriaceae; genus Chryseolinea. The sequence continues at coordinate 41 of JBKJOF010000185.1, forward strand.
CCTTGGGTAACGGCTTGCTCTAAATCAACTTTGATGGATGGATTATTTGTACTGTAAAACTTCATTGCTTCCTATTTGATAATTATGATTGATTCCGTTTTGAATTGACAAGGGGAACTCTACTCCACTATCCGCGCGCCTTTATCGTTAATTTTCGAAACATAGATTTCGCTGTTAAGCTTAATGTTAGCGAATTGTTTTTGAATTTCATTCGCTACCTTCGTTGCTATATCGTACTCCGTGCTCAGCGCAAAAATAGTTGGACCCGACCCGGATATTCCACAACCCAAAGCACCCAGCTTCACAGCTTCGGCCTTGATGCGATCGAAGCCCGGAATTAAAAGCGACCGAGTAGGCTCTGCTACAACATCTTTCAATGATCGCATAATTAATCCATAATCTGGTTTCATTAATCCTACTACAAGGCCTGCAATATTTCCCCATTGTGTTATCGCATCTTTCATCGGAATAGTTGCTTTCAAAACTCTTCTGGAATCTTCAGTTTTTAATTCAAGATGAGGATGAACCAACGTGCAATACAAATTGGGAGGTGTTGGAATTCTGGTTACATCCAACGGATCATACCCTCGAATCAAAACAAACCCTCCTAATAAAGAAGGCGCAACGTTATCTGCATGGGCAGATCCGCAAGCAATACGTTCTGCCTCCATTGCAAAAGGTAAAAGTTGTTCGCGTGTAAAAGGATTATCGTGAAGATGATTAATCGCAACTAAAGCAGCTACAGAACTCGCAGCACTCGATCCCATTCCACTACCTAATGGCAAATGCTTATGCAAGACAATCTCTGCTCCTATATTGCTACCAATTGCTTTTAAGAAAGCTTCTACGGCCACGCCTGAAGTATTTCGATTTGATTCTCTTGGCAACCTACCTTCATCGCCAGTAATGTTGGTGATGATCACACCACTTTCATTTCGCAAGGTAACGATAACCTCATCCGCTGGAGCTTCTACGGCAAAACCAAAAATATCAAACCCACAGGATACGTTCGCTACAGTGGCTGGAGCTAATGCTTTAATTGCTCTCATTTTTCTTATCTGTTAATCGTTACCTATCGAGTGTAATGTCCTATTCGAATGATGTCTGCGAATACTCCTGCTGCTGTTACAGTTGCTCCTGCACCTGGGCCACGAATCACCATCGGACGATCATGATATCGTTCCGTTGTGAGAAGTATAATATTGTCACTTCCTGATAGTGAATAGAAAGGATGTTTCGAATCAACCGAGCCGAGTTGAATTTTTACTTTGTCTTTTTCCAACACTGCCATGTAACGTAATTTCTCGTTTTTATCCGCGGCATTCTTTCTTAATTGTTCAAACTCATTGTCATGCTTTCCCATGCAGCTAAAGAATTGATCAATCTTCATTTCACCTCTGCAAGATTCCGGAACAAGATTTTCGACTTTGATATCTTCGAGTTCCATTGTTAATCCTGATTCGCGTGAAAGGATTAGTGTTTTACGGGCTACATCCATTCCGTTTAAATCATCACGGGGATCTGGCTCTGTATAACCTTTTGCTTTTGCTTCCTTAACAACCTCACTGAATATTTTTCCTTCTTCGAAAGAACTGAAGATAAAATTCAATGTACCACTGAGTACTGCTTCAATGCGCAATACCTTATCACCACTTAAAATCAAATCGTTCATGGTGTTGAGAACGGGAAGACCAGCACCTACATTCGTTTCATACAAAAACTTAACGCCTCGCTTAAAAGCAATTGATTTCAAGTTTAGGTAATTCTCCATCGATCCTGAGTTTGCTTTCTTATTCGGGGTTACAATGGAAATGTTTGCCGATAAAATACCTTCATAGAATGCTGTTACATCGGCACTTGAAGTACAATCGACAAAAACACTATTGGGTAAGTTTAACGAAACCATTTGATCAAAGTAGCCTTTCATATTCATGTGCTCACCTTCACTCTTCATCCGGTCAATACTTGACTTCAGTACTAAGCCGCTTTCTTCAAACAACATCTTTGTACTATTGGCAACCGCCACTAC
>JBKJOF010000057.1:0-93962 GCA_046595655.1 Chryseolinea sp.
CGGTTCTTCCAAAATTGGTTTACTCGTTAAACCATCGATACTAAAAACGCCACCAAGTCCGGCAGCCACCAACTGTCCGTTTACTTCAAGCAGTTGATTTACCTTTGCATCAACTCCTTTCACTTTTTTAAATACATAGGTAGAGGGTCTCAATACTCGCTCTGTTTTTTTGATGCGTTTATAGGATGGATTATTTATTGGATTCGCTTCTTCTTTTTCTACTACGGTGCCAGAACTCGGTGTAGGTATGGTCGTTGATACTGTCTCCTTCGGTTGATCTTTTGTTTTGCTTCTATTCTTTTTCAGAAAGCTTAAAAATCCTTTTCTCTTCGACTCGACTTCCTGAGTTGGCGGTTTTATTTCCTCTATCGCTTCGGTTTTAATTTCCTGATGCTTTTTCGATATCGTCTTCTTTGGCACGATCTCCACATCTACATAATAGATAATCTCATCATACTGTTCTTCCTTTTCTAATTTAAACAAACCCAGTGAGGTGCCCGCGTAAACCTGATCGTTATAAGAAAGTGCGCACAATAAATTTCCTTGAATTCCAGGATAGTGACTGAATGAACGAAACGGCATAAACGGAGATACCCGTGTAAAGCCATACTCATGAGCAGCCCAAACACATTGGCTCTTGTCACTCATGAGTGCATAAACTTCATTGTCGGGTAAACCCGATGTGTAGTTTATAATCTCTTGGGTTTTACCTGTGGCGGTGTGAATGAAAAGCATACCACCACGCAATGTGCCAAGTACAAATAGATCGCGGTTAACCCACGTTCCGCTTACTACTACACTGGCATCTGCATAAGCCTGATCTTCTAATTTTATTTCACGCGGTTTCAGATTCTCTCCGCAGATATAAATTTTGTTGTTGGCAAGGCCAATGAGATAATAGTTTCCCAAACCACACGAAAAGATTACTTCGTCTTCAGGAGAAAACCCAAGTGTTGATGGAACCAGTTTATCCTTTTCAATTTTTTGAATGCCTGCATCTTGTGTGTTGACATAGACTATCCCAAACAATTCGAAAATTCCTGCGAACGATCCAATTTTTTTATTGGCTTTGATAGAAGTCTCCAGCTTCTGGTTGGCATCTATAATATCAATTGCCCCATCAGAGAGAAAGAATGTTTTTTCTTTTGCAGAAAGGCTTTGAAAAAAGTCGTTGGTGTTTGCAGAGGAAAGTGTTTTAAGTTGGTGAAATCCTGCATCATTAAAATCGATAACACCATACCCCGAAGCACCGGACCAGTATATTTTATTTTGTGCGTTGATTTGGAGAGAATACACTGCACCGCTTCCTCCTACCAAGTTCCAGTTGCGTCCATCAAATTCAATTACACCATTACGCGTGGCGAAATACATAATACCTTGTTCGTCTTGAATCATATCAAAACAAACATTGCCGAACCGTTCTTCGCTTGGCGAGAAATGGGACAAAAAATAATTGCCGGTTTGACTGAAGAGATTAAAAAAACCGAGCAGCAGAAAAGTTAAAAAAGTAGTGCGCATGCAAAAGCTCCTCCTTCAAATTTAGATAATGATTGGGTTGTAACCTATTGTGTTAGCTAATGCGGCTCCAGTTCACTGCGCTCTTTCGCATGGATTCTATCTGCAATCGAATCAGATTGTTTTCTGGTTGCTCCAAAGTTGGATCGGCCTCTAATATATTGATGGCAACTTCCCGCGCCTTTATTAATAGTTCACCATCCTTAGCCAAATCGGCAATGAGCAAATCGAGCACGCCACTTTGTTGTGTGCCCATTAAATCGCCTGGGCCGCGTAGCTTCAAATCGGTTTCGGCAATGTCGAAACCATTTGTTGTTTTTACCATTGTACCAACACGCACCTTTGAGTCTGAACTCAGCTTATAATTTGTCATCAATATGCAATACGATTGTTCAGCGCCACGTCCAACTCTTCCGCGTAGTTGATGTAACTGTGAAAGTCCAAAACGTTCCGCGTTTTCAATTACCATTACCGAAGCATTGGGTACATCCACTCCAACTTCGATTACCGTTGTTGCCACCATAATATTTGTTTCTCCCTTAACGAAGCGCGCCATTTCATATTCCTTTGCCACTGGTTTCATTTTTCCATGGACGATACTTACGGCAACATTTGTGAATGCCCGGCATACACTTTCATATCCATCCATTAAATGTTTGAGGTCGAGTTTTTCCGATTCGTCAATTAGTGGATAGACCATATAAACTTGTCTGCCCTTTGCAATCTGATCGCGAAGAAATTGATTTACCTGAAGTCGGTGTGAATCAAATTTGTGAATTGTTTTAATTGGTTTTCTTCCAGAGGGAAGTTGATCAATTGTAGAAACATCGAGGTCACCATATAATGTCATGGCCAAGGTGCGGGGAATTGGAGTCGCGGTCATTACCAACACATGTGGATAGACTTCTGCATTCTTTTGCCAAAGTTTTGAGCGCTGTGCTACGCCAAAGCGATGTTGCTCATCTACAATAGCAATTCCTAAATTTTGAAATTGAACTTCCTCTTCTAACAACGCATGTGTTCCGATCAAAACTTTCAATTCTCCATTTCGCAGTCGCTCATGCATTTCTGTGCGTGCTTTCTTTTTTGATGAGCCCGTTAACAAAGCAATGGCGATATTCATATTATCGGCATATCGCTTTAGGTTAGCAAAATGTTGCTGAGCGAGAATTTCGGTTGGTGCCATTAATGCAGTTTGAGCGCCACTACCAATAACAACGAGAATACATATGAACCCAACAATAGTTTTGCCGCTGCCTACATCGCCTTGAAGTAATCTATTCATTTGCTTCCCTGATTTCAGATCAGCATAAATTTCCTTGATTACTTTTTTCTGTGCATCGGTAAGAGCAAAGGGTAGGTACTCATTATAAAATCTTGTGAGCAAAGTAGTATCCTGAAATATTTGTCCTCTGAATTTTTCTTTCCGGACAATCTTCATTTTAATTAGGCGCAGCTGAATGTAAAACAGTTCCTCAAATTTCAATCGGTTGATTGCTCTCGTTAAGATTTCTTGTTGTTGAGGAAAGTGAATATTAATCAACGATTCTCTTTTCGATAAAAGTTTTTCTGATGTTAGTAAAGACTGAGGAAGCGTTTCTCTGATTTTTTCTTTCGATAATGCAAGCAACTCTTTCATCAATTTAGAAATGCTCTTACTGTCGAGGTGGCGTGCGCGAAGTTTTTCCGTGAGGGGATAGACCGGTTGAAGAAATCCTCCTTGTTCTTGTTGATCAGAAACCAATTCGATTTCCGGATGCGCCATGCTGAGCTTGCTTCCAAACCGAGATGGCTTACCAAAAACAACATACTGAACATTCGGTTTTAGTTTTGCGCTGATCCAATTTATTCCCTGAAACCAAACTAACTCCAGTTCGCCTGTCTGATCAGCAATATAAACAACCAACCTTTTTTTAAATCCTTCGCCAATAAGCTCTCTTCGTTTGATAACCCCTTTTATCTGAACATGCTGTTGTTCATCGGTTAGCTCATTTATCAAATAAAACGTGGTTCGATCTTCGTACCGAAATGGGTAATGCTGAATGAAATCACCAAAAGTAAAAATGGCTAATTCTTTGTTGAACAGTGCAGCACGTTGCGGCCCAACCCCTTTTAAAAACTCAATTGGTGTATCAAAAAATCCGGCCATCAAAAAATCAGGTCATATTGAGCAAAAATCAACATTAGGATTATTAATAATAATGTTCGCACAGAATTTCTTTCGTAATTTTGAATTTGCTTTAACCCTTCGGTTACAAAAGCTATAAGATGTGTAATGAAAGACAAAGTTGGTAAATGAAAATCCTGGCAAAAAATTTTAAAGGAATTGTATACGTTCAGCTGAACGAACTGCCCCTTGTGCAGCAAGAGTTAATTTTACAAACTATCCACAAAGATCTCTTTATTAAGATTCTGATTAATGAAAAGGTTTTGGGCAACTGTTTACAGTATAAAGATTACGATCGTTGGTATTCCAACATCTACAAACCCAATCTAAGCGAGAAATCGGTTGAAGAAGTTCCAAAATCAATAGAAGTACTTGCTTCGTAGTAAAAATAGAAATGCCACTAATTAATAATTAGTGGCATTTTCTTTTACTCTTACCTTATTGTCCGACTACGAAGACTGCATTGGCGAAAATCATTTTGCCACTTTCCCAGAAACATCTGAAGAGAGGATTGTCCACCAGATAAACGACAGAACCCTGTCCTTTTTGCTCCACTCCAAACACCAAACTGTTTTCCATTTTTTTATTGATCAGGTTTCCGGCAAAACCCTGAACCGGTTTCACCTTGCCCTTAAGAACGCCAACATTCCATCCCTGCTCTAAGAAGCCATACCGAAGTTCGTTAGTCTTTAATGTATAATACGATCCGTTTAAACCAAAAGCCAGAGGATGCGATTTATCTAACGTTACTTTATAGATTGCCCCCGAAATTGCGCTTAAAAGTTGTTTGCGCTCGGCTTCATCATAATGTGCTAACATCTCTTTTTCTTTCAAGTCTTTTTCCTTCTTTTCTGCTGCTGATTTCTCATCGTCCGTAGCGTATAGTTTTAAAGCAAATCCTTTTTTATCCGCGAAAGCGCTAAGGCCATTTGCAATAACAATCAGCTTACCTCCACCCGAAACCCACGTTGAAACCGATTCAAGTATTGATTCATCAAAAAGTTTGTAGTTACCTTCTGGTACCACCAATACATCGTACTTTTTCAAATCAACATTTTTAAAATATTCTGTGCCCAGCTGAGTAATTGGATATTGAATTTGCTGCTCGAAGAAATGCCAGATTTCTCCTGCCGATAAGGATGATGTTTGTTCACCAATCAACATTGCCACCCGTGGTGCTTTTAAGAATCTCATGTCGCCCGATCCAAAGTCTTTACCACTTTCTACAAAGCCCGTTGTTGTTGTATAGATTTTTCGGTCTGCTTCTTTCGCTAATGATTGTACCACTGAATCAAAATCCGAAATACCTTCATTGTTCCTTCGGGTTACGAGCAATGTGCCCGCATCAAACGATTGGCCGTTAACTTTAAATGCTGCTGAGGCAGAGCGCACCTTAATCCCCTTCTTCATAAATGTTGAAAGCAACGCTACATCTTTTACCCCTTGGTAATTGAACAGGTATGCATATGGTTTCGCGGGTACTGCTGAGTTATCTGCTTGCTTGGCAAGAAAGGGTTTGCCTACATTAATCCGTTCGTTCAGTGCATATGCCTTTAAATTATTCGCGTACATTAAATTCCAGGCGGTAATATCATAGGTAAGTGAATCAGGAATATTAGAAAGCGGATCGAACAACGTTGTGATAAACCTGGATTTGGGTTGGTAAATATTGACAACGATATCGTCTGTCGTTAGATTAAACGTGTTGGTTGTCTGCGTCTGATAATCAAAACCTTTTGCTGTTTTGCCCGCTGATGGATGGCCATATTGAATAGCCTGTTTCTCAAACCAAGAGGTAATCTGATTTATTTTATCTCGATTATTATCTCCTTTAATAACGTATGTTTTAAAAGTACCTGAAGGATTAGTTAGATTTTCGTGGAAGTATTTTTCAAATTCCTCCACCACTTTCGTGGAGTTTTGTGACGTAATCTCCACCGTAGATAAACCTGTTGTATGATGGTGGGTTAGTCGATCTTTTAAAGTTAACGGATCACCTTCGCGTGTCGTAACAGACAACCCACCAAAACCACCTCCACCTTGTTCGTATGTCATACCAATTGCTCCACTATAGGTAGGGTAGGTATCACCGTAGCTTGGATAATAAAGATCAAAAACTTCCTTAGTGAAATACAACCATCCCTGTTCATCAAAATACTTCGCGTTGTTTTTTCCAATTTTGTTTTGAAACTCGCGCTGCCACGGAGAAATTACTTCGTGAAATGGTTCTGCAGCAGGAGCAAAGTAGTATGGATTATTATAGCCTTGCTCATGAAAGTCAACGTGCACATGTGGCATCCACTGATTATAAATTTTTAATCGTTGCTGAGATTCTTGCTGCTGAAGCCATGCCCAATCACGATTCAAATCAAAAAGATAATGGTTTGCTCTTCCTCCCGGCCACGGTTCGTGATGTTCTTTTGCATCGCCCGCAGAATTGGCAGGAGCATTAAAATATTGATTATAGAAATTGGCGTAGCGATCTCGTCCATCTGGATTGATACATGGATCCATAATGACCACAGTATTCTTTAACCATTCTTCTGTTTTTGGATTGTTCGTGTTTGCTAATTCATATAAAGTCCACATGGCAGCTTCCATGCTGCAGGCTTCGTTTCCATGAACATTGTAACTCAACCAAACAATACTTTTCCTATCGGTACTAGCAGTGCCTTCTACTAATCCGGTTCTCCGCAAATTATCCAGACGGATTTGTTCGATGTTCTTAAAATTTTCGGGCGATGCAATGACTGCATACATCAGTGGTCTGTGTTCGTATGTTTCACCGTATTGATTTAATTCAATGTTTGGCATAACATCAGCCACATGCTTAAAGTATTCTATTACTTTATGATGGCGTGTAAAACGATCACCTAACTCATAGCCCAAAAATTCTTTTGGTGTCATTAGCTTTTGCTGAGCTGAGGTGGAAAGTATTTGAACAAAGCAAAGTGCTGCAAAAAATATTTTCTTCATGGTGAGTAGAAATTGAGCTACAAGATATTAAGGCTTCTTAAGTAAAAAGAAACAATGCTTTAATAAGCTTAGGGCTGATGTAAGAGGCGTTTGATCTGTGGTGAGTGGTGAATGATGTGTTCTCGATAGAACGTAACGGCCTGCACCACATCCAACCGGCCGACAACCGGATGCTTGTAAATTTTCTTCCGAATATTTTTATCTTCTACTTTTTCTAGAAAAGTTTTGAGATCGGTGCGCGCTTCATCCCATTGCCGGATAATTGATTCTACTGAATGAAACTGTGGTGTATGATCTAAAACTATTCTCGGTGCCTTGAATTTAAGAAACGGCAATCGTTGTGATAAAATGAGTAAACCAAGCTTCAGCGATTCAACCATTCCAGAATTATCCACCTGATCAACACCAAGTGATTTCTTTTTCATATATCTGGTTGAACCAGCTTCTGATGCAACAATATGCGATAACACTTCTCCTAGCGACCATTTGTCTGGAGATGGTTGGCGATTGAATTTTTCTTCCGGAATGAGTTCGACTTTTGCTAACAACATTTTTCTATCTGCTTCCAGTTGATCGTAGAGTCGTTGGAGTTTTACATTCATACTGTGTTTGTTTCAATACAAAAACCTTATCGTCTCTTTCATCATTTCAATTCGTGCAGGCAATACGCCCAAGAGCTCACCATCTGCTTCAATAGAGCAAGGTGACTCCGAGGTAAACTCAATCGTTGTTGTTTTGCGATACAAAACTTCGGGATGTTTTACCTCCTTACCTTGCTTCAGTAAATGGGACTTTAACATAAAAAAGAGCGCAGATACATTACCGGCTATAAAGACATCAAACACTTTATCGTTTGGCAACGCATCGGGTGCAATGTTCATTCCGTGTCCATAATAGTTTCCGTTAGCAACAGCCAACGTGCGCAACTTCCCGCTCCACTTCCAGTCATCTGCTTTTACATCAACCGTCATTACCTTGTAGTGAAAGAAGGTAGAGAGAATTGCGAAGTAATATGTAATAGCCGAACCGAAATTTCTGTTGCTTGTCATTACTTTTTTAATCACCTCCGGACCCATGCCAATATCGGCTACATTGATAAAGTATCGCAGATCTGTTTCCTTATTTATAGAGGTATAAAATATCTTTCCCACATCGACTTGCTTCGGTTTAAAATTTTTAAGCAAAGCAAGAAGTCGATCAACATTTTTATCGGCTTTAATTGATCGTGCAAAATCATTTCCCGTGCCTATCGGGATAACACCGAGGATAGGTAAGTCTTTGCTTTGTTCCCGACCATTTAGAATTCCATTCAAAACCTGGTGTAGCGTTCCATCACCACCGGCTGCAAGAATAACATCAAACTTTTTATCGACAGCTTTCGATGCAAGAGAAATGGCATCATTAACCGTTAATGTTTCAAAAACTTGCGTTGAAAAAAGAGAAGAAAGCTTGGGAAGTATTTTTTTATAGAGCGTCCCTTTATCAAGTGAAATGCCGTTTAGTATAATAGCGATTTTCATTTCCTCGTTTTGAAACCCGGTATCTGAAACTATTTACAATTCTTCTTGATGGCTGCTTTCGCTTCGGGTGATCCAAGATCATCGGCCGTTTTAAAATCAAGACAAGCATCATACATGTTGTTCATGCTCAGTTTCACTAATGCACGTTGATAAAAAGTTTCCGGATCACTCGGATATAAAGCAATTGAAGCGGTGTAATCTTCTACTGCACCGGCATAATCTTCTTTCTCAGTTTTGCTTAATGCACGATTATCAAAATACACCGGGTTTGCAGGATCGAGCTCAATTGCCTTTGTGTAATCTACGATAGCACCTTCATAATCCTGCAAAGTATATTTCACAACTCCACGCAAATTATATGTTTCGGGTTCATCGGGCACTAGTTCAATCGCTTTAGTATAATCTTCGAGCGAACCCTTTGTATCTTCCTTAGCGCCACGCGCCAAGGCGCGGTTTTCAAATTTCTGTCCGTCCTTTGGATCGAGTCTTATTGCTTCATTATAATCCGTAAGGGCTTGATCGATATTACCTACATTATAGTGTGCCACTCCACGATAGTTATAAAGTTCTGCATCCGTTTTGTCTAACTCAATCGCCTTCGAATAATCATCGATAGCGCTTACGAACTCCCCCAATTCTGATTTTACAACACCTCGATTGAAATACTTGTCTGCATCAGCAGGGCCAAGTTCCAGCGCTTTAGAGAAATCAAAATAGGCTCCTTGCAAATCTTCGATGTTATACTTTGCCAACCCTCTATTACTGTATGCTTCTGAATACTTGGCGTTGAATTTAATTGCTTTTGTAAAATCGACTATGGCACCATCATCATCTGCCAATGCCATTTTCGATTCGCCACGATTATTCCAGGCTTCTGCATAGGTAGAATCTATTTCAAGTGCTGAGGTGAAGTCGCCAATCGATCCATAATAATCTGCCAGACCAAAACGCGCTTCTCCACGAAGGCTTAGGGCAATTTTGTTCTTTGCATTGCCGTCAATAATTTTTGCCAGTTCGGCTTTCGCTCCGGCAAAATCATTTGCTTTTAATTTTTTTCGGGCACTTTCAAATTGTTGATCTTGTGCCTGAACCGAGAAAAGAATAAGCGATAAGAATAAAAACAAAAAGTTTTTCATTTGTTGGGATTAATCAAGAGCCAAGTTAAAAATAAAATGGGCTTGCTCAACACAAATACTCCAAGCCTCCTCTGAAATGTTGAGTGCTGCTTGGTGAGCTTTTTATTTTCAGGAAATTGATGTTTCGATGCTCGACTCATCTCTAGGTTTAATCCGTTTAAAAAAAATTGCAAACTGTATCATAGCAATCACCGTATCTTCCAATATGAATTTACAAACTGTGAAAAAAATATTAACTGCCTCCTTCTTTACATTTGCTCTGGTTTCGGCATCTGCTCAGGAAAAAGCCCTTGACTTAAAAATGGATTTTGCAGATTACGATCCGCCCTCCACGCTGGTTGTTCCTGAGCATCCGTTAACACGATCGAAGTTTCCATTTATTGATGTACACAATCATCAATGGAATATGCCAACACAAAATCTTACGGAGCTGACCAAAATAATGGACAAACTGAACATGGCCGTTATGGTAAACTTAAGTGGGCGCGGAAGAGGTAGCACAGAGTATCTCGAAAAAACATTAGAGAATGTAAAGACAAGTCAACCCAAGCGCTTCATAATTTTCACCAACATGAATTTTGCTGCAATTGACGATCCTGAATGGCAAAGTAGAATGCTGAAGCAATTGGAGGACGATGTGAAGAAGGGAGCCAATGGTCTAAAAATTTATAAAGATCTGGGGCTGTTCAACACGGATAGTAAAGGCAGACGAATACATATCGATGATCCGCGCATTGATCCGATCTGGGAGAAATGTGGCGAACTCGGTATACCTGTATTAATTCACTCGGCTGATCCGAGACAATTCTGGCAACCTATCGACAAGGATAACGAACGATGGCTCGAGTTAAAATTACATCCGGGGCGAAGACATGATCAGGATACTCTTAAATGGGAAACGGTTATTGCTGAACAACACAACATTTTCAAAAAACATCCAAAGACAAAATTTATCAATGCACATTTGGGTTGGTATGGAAGTGATCTGAAAAAATTGGGAGAGTTCATGGACCAATTTCCAAATATGTATACTGAGATCGGTGCTGTTATAGCAGAGCTTGGAAGACAACCGCGAGCAGGGAAAGCTTTTTTAACAAAGTATCAGGATCGTGTTATGTTTGGAAAAGATTCGTGGGTGCCTGAAGAATATCCTACCTACTTCAGAGTTTTGGAAACGGCTGATGATTATTTCCCATACCACAAACGCTATCATGCATTTTGGCGAATGTATGGTTTAGATTTATCGGACGAGGTATTGAAAAAAATTTATTACAAAAATGCATTGAAGGTTATTCCCAACATTGATGCAGGTCAGTTTCTGAAATAAAAAAAATGATCATTAAAAAATGAATATGATTCCCGAGTCGTTTAACGAATTGATTAAAAACAGGCGCTCTGTTTTTCAAAATCAATTTACAGGTGAAAAGGTTGATGATAACATCATAAAGCAAATGTTGGAAAACGCAAACTGGGCACCGACTCATAAACTTACCGAACCTTGGAGATTTGTCGTATTTACAGGTGACGGGTTGAAGAAGCTTGGAACACTTCAGTCAGAATTATACAAACGACTAACGAGTGCAGATGGAACCTACAAAGAGGAACGTTACCAAAATCTTTTAACGAAACCGATGTTATCATCCCACATTATCGTAGTGGGGATGAAGCGTGATGAAAAGAAGTCTCTGCCAGAGATCGAAGAAATTGGTGCTGTGTTTTGCGCTGTAGAAAATATGCATCTTACAGCTGCAGCTTACGGTGTTGGTGGATATTTAAGTACTGGAGGTATTACCTATTTCGAAGAAGCAAAAGAACTCTTTGGCCTGGGAAAAGACGACAAGCTTCTGGGTTTTTTTCACGTAGGTCATATCAAAACCATGCAACCCGAAGGAAGAAGACGACCACTGAAAGAGAAAATGACATGGATTGAATTTTAATATTGTTACTTGAGCATAACATAAGGGCTTAATAAGTTCGTTACAATTATCTCTACATACCAAACGCTTTTTTAATATGAAACGATACATCCTTCTTTCATCACTCTTGTTTGCTTCAACTGTTATTGCACAAGCCCAGGTAATCGGCAAAATATTTCCGGATATGGAGGCTGAAAATGTTGAAGATAAAAAAGTGATGCTACCTAAAGATGTAGCAGGAAAATATACGCTGATTGGATTGGCGTACTCTAAAAAATCGGAAGATGAGCTAAACAGCTGGTTTCAACCTGTGTTTCAAAAATTTATTCAAAAGACAAATGGCCTCATGTCTGGTTTTGGTTACGATGTAAATGTGTATTTCGTACCCATGTTCACGGGTGTTAATGCAGCGGCAACAGGCACAGCTAAACGAAAGGCTATTAAAAATATTGATCCTCAATTATTGCCTTTCATTTTGTTTTATAAGGGCGAATTGAAGCCGTATAAAGAAGCGCTGGACTTTGAGAAAAAAGATATCCCTTACTTTTTTGTTTTGAGTGCTGAAGGAAAAATTCTGTACGCTACAAGTGGTAAATTCACCGAAGATAAAATGGAGAAAATAGAGGAGGTGCTTGAATAATCTCTAGCTTCCGATTGTGGTTGGAGATGTTTACCTTTTCAGGAAATAATTCAATATGTTTCTTCTTGCACTTGCCTTAGCCCCGGGGGCTGCTATTGCTATTTACATCTACTTAAAAGATCACCACGAACGCGAACCGTTGAGTTTATTAATGATTAGTTTTCTCTATGGCATTTTTAGCATCGCTGTTACGCTTATCATTTCATATCCAATCAACGCGTTTTTCTTAACACGCGAAGATGATGTAGTTGAACAATTTGCAAATGCTTTTTTTAAAGTCGCCTTTGTAGAAGAGTTTAGTAAGTTCATCTTCATTCGCTTTATTCTTTTTAACAACAAAAATTTTAATGAACCCTTCGATGGCATTGTCTATGCTGTAATGGTGAGTATGGGCTTTGCAACTCTTGAAAATATCATTTATGTTTTTGAATATGGTTACGCAACTGGTTTCTTACGAATGTTCACTGCTGTACCCGCACATGCAACTTTTGCTGTATTGATGGGATTCTTTTTAGGTAAGGCCAAGTTCTCGCACCGCAATCAACTCTATCTCAGTTTAGCGGCACTCATATCGGCAACTGTTTTCCATGGTGCTTACGATTACTTTTGGTTCATTTCTTACGTACCCGGAATCTGGGTTGGCGCCATTGCATCACTAATCGTTGGGTTTGTGCTGGCACGTAAGGCCATTCGCCTCCACCAACAATCTTCTCCATTTATTAAGCAAGCCGAAAACATCACCACCGACAAAACAAATTTTCCGGAAAGCTAATCCTAACTCAATTAATCTTTCTGATGCGGATTGTCTGACCGAAGTATTTCTTCTTGATCAACCCAACAAGTTGTTTCGGTGTAGGGTCAATCTGATACAATTTCTCATCTATTGCATACGTAGAATCTATTCTGATTTCCTTACCGAGTTTTCTCAGAAAAGAATTAAAATCTTTTTCTTCCATCGCCATGAAGAAAAGGTCTCCATTTTTTTGCTGCTTAATCACCCGAAGTGCCCATTCGGGTTTCTGATTTATATTCAAAAAGTAATAGCCTTTGTATTTTTTTAGCACAAGACTATCTCCAAGAGTTCCTTCATCAATGGCTCCACCTTGTGTTCGATATCCCGTTTCACTGATGTATAATGTGTCTTTCCTGTCTCCTGTCTCTTCTTCAATCAAATACCTTCCACGCAAAGAGGCTGGCATTTCCAAAAGATTTTTTCTTCCTATAGGCTGAGGCTCTTTATAGGTAATCTCCGTGCAAGAAAGAAGAACTAAAAAAATAAAGAAGAGGCTTTGCTTCATAACACAGAATGTTTTGTTGAAGGTAGCTAATCCATGAGATAAAATTTTGATGTCAGGAAAATGGATAATTATCAACGAGCTTTAATCGGTGCATTTGAATTTTTTGCAACTTTATATTCGTCAATCGTGTCTATGCACATTGAACTGATATACAGGAAATGAAGAAGGTTTTATTTGGTTTGATTGTTTTTATAACTGCTGCAGGATGTGCAATGGAGGACAAGAGTCTGGGTTTTATAATTTTTTCAGAGTCTGCGGATTTTAGCGTTAGCCAAGAGGGGTGGGTAGGTGATTTTGCAGACTATCCGGCTGGTCCGGATGATTCTTCTTTTTATGAGCTTCGTCTTGAATATACCAACAGACCAGACGAATTAGGCTCAACAAAAAAAGCCATTTTGATTTCTGGAAATAATCACAGCGATGATCTATTTATGTTCATCAAAAAGAAAGTTGCTGGATTGCAACCGAACACGGAATACACAGTGGTTTTTGAAATCGAGATCGCATCAAATGCTCTCAAGAATCAAGAAGGAATTGGCGGAGCTCCAGGAGAAAGTGTTTTTGTAAAAGCTGGAGCTACTGCGATTGAACCCATAAAAATTGTAGACGCAAATAATTATTACCGGATGAATATTGACAAAGGTATTCAGGATGGTGGCGGAAAAGATATGATGGTAATTGGAAACATTGCCGTTGAGTCATCAGAGTATAATCTCATTACTAAAAATAATACAAATCAGTATGCTCCCTTTATGGCAAGGAGTAACAGCGCAGGCGAGTTGTGGATAATTGTCGGTACGGATTCAGGGTTTGAGGGCACAACAACTTTATATTACACAAACATTAATGTAGTGTTCAGCACTTCAAATTAATTTCTACTGTTAGTAATTAAAAATCTGAACAAATCGTTCGCTTAACAATCTTCTTGAATATTTTGTCTCAGCCAACAATCGCGATGCTTTTTGATATCGCATCAATTGATCTTTATCGTTAAGAAATAGTTCAATCTTATTTGCAAAATCGGTTGGCTGATTGGGATTAACATAAATTCCACATTGATTCGTTTCGATCTCCTCTCTAATCCATCCTCCAAAATTGGCAATGATCAGTTTGCCCGCTGCCAATCCATCAAAGTATTTATTGGGTGAACCTGTTTCCAAAATAGGTACTGCTTTATAGCACACAAATGCGGCATCCGTAATACTGATCACTTCACGCACACCTTCACGATTTTGAAATTCAAGAAAATTTAAATTTGAAAGATTTAACTTTTTAGCAGCTTCTTTTAATCTACCCAAAACGGCTCCTTCTCCACAGACAATAAAATGAATATTCTGACTTCGCCTTAAACTTGCCCGTGCGCATTCCAAAAAATAATCCAGTCCATTCGCGACACCTACCGATCCAATATATGACACTACCAATTTTCCTTCTACCCCAAATTTTTGTTCAACAACCCTTGCCTTGATATCCGGTTTATAAAAATCTATATCGGCCATGTTCGGAATTAAGTAAACCGTTTTGTTCGCTACCTTTTTTTCGATGGCCTCTTTTATCATGGGCGACAATGCCACAATCGATTTGGCATCGCGATAGATGGATGCTTCCAATTGATAGAGGAGTTCCTTGAAAAAGTAATTTTCCACAAGACCCATTTGAATAGGAGCATCCGGCCACAAATCTCCCACTTCAAAAATGTAGGGAATTTTATAACGAAACTTAATCCAGCGTGCTGCTAAACCAATGGTGAGCGGAACCGAAATAGCATAACAGATTGATGCATCTTTAAATTGACGAACCAGTTTTACTGCACTGAATACATAATGCAAAAAAGAAAAACTCCTTTTCCAAAATCCGAAACTATTGTCGTAAGCGATAGGAAGAAAATGAACATCAATACCTTCAATGTTTTCGTTTTTGTAATTCTTTTCATTGTGACCTGAGATCACAATTGTTTCAATCCCTTTATCGACTAGCGCTTTTGCGAGATAATAAGAGCGAATGGCTCCACCTTTTTGAGGGGTATTGAAGTGTTGATGAAGAATCAGAATTTTCACTGTGCAAAGAAAACAAAACGGTTGGTAGTGCGGAGTTAATGCCTTAACAGTTTCTGGTTTTTCTTATTCGTGCAGATCGGTATCTTGATCTTACCCCGTTGCAAGAAGTCGTTAAAGAAGTTACCTTACTTAACCGCAAGAACTTTCTTAACTTGATTGTATGAAATACTTAACTTTTTTGCTCCTCATTTTTTCATTGCCGTTGTTCGCGCAGCAGAAACAATTCACATTAGTTTTTCTAAACAAAAAAGAAAATCCGGAAAGACCCAAAGTGGTAGTTGATAAAATAATGGAAGGACACATGGCCAACATAAAGCGCCTGGCAAAAGAAAGTAAGCTGTTGGTTGCCGGACCGTTTGATGGAGGCGGAGGCATTTTCATTCTGAATACAACTTCGGTTGATGAAGCAAAAGACTGGCTGAGTACAGATCCGGGTATTCAGGCAAATAGATGGAATATTGAATTTCTTCTTTTTACTCCCCGCATTGGCTCAGCTTGTGCGGTAGGAGAAAAGTATGAAATGATACAATATTCTTTTGTTCGCTTCACGGCAACAGTATCAAAATTCTCCGCCTCTACTTACCCTCAAATTTTACATCGACATGATGAATATATCAAACAGCTCAATGTTACAGGAAATGTAATCGCTGAAGGAACATTCGGAGATCATGATGGAGGAATTCTGATTATGAAAGGCAGCGTTACAAAAGAACTTTTCGAAAACGATCCGGGAGTTCAGGAGGCGTTGCTTGATTTATCAATCAAAAACCTTTGGGTAGCGAAGGGTTCGTTTTGTGAGAGATGATGAATAAAAATTTAACAGTGGTTTGAAAGCGATTTAAAATCCAGAGAGCTTGATAGGAAGATTGAGGAAACTCTGACCATCAAACTTTATCCAATTCAAACTCTTTGTATACTTCCCACTCTTTTCCATCGTGTTTCAACAATGCAAAACGATCAACATTAAAGTCAGCTTGAAATTGTTTTGTTTGAAATTCTTCCCACGCTTTTACAAACATTGGTTTTTTAAGATCGCGGAAAGCAAGCGTAATGTGCGGATGAAAGGGAAGGTCTTTGTAATTTGCATTAAACAAGTTCAGTTCACGTTTGGCAAAGCGATGAAGTGATTTATGCAGTTCGCCTAAAGGATTATTCGGAAGAACATCAATAAAAATAACGCGTGGAGGAAAGCTTCCGAAATTAGAAAGTTGAAGGTTGAAGGATTTTATCTCTGCTGAAAATTGCTTGAGCTTTGCAATGAGGTCAATTTCCTTTTCTTCCTTCCACTGAAACGGCATGTGTAGGGTAATGTGCGGTGGAGAGTTTAGCGAAGCCTTACTGCTAAAGTGTTCTTTAAAATAATGTTTGAGTTGGCATGCCACATCATAACTATCATTCGGTGGAATAATGCCAATAAAGTAAAGCTTTGTTGATGCTGATTTTTTCTCCATAAAATTCCTCATCAAGGTAATGAAGATTATAATTTTTTAATCAACGCGCACGCTAATTCCAGAACCTACATTGTAATGCCTTTAGCCGCAACAAAAGCAGTTGTCCAAGCAGCTTGAAAATTAAAGCCTCCGGTTTCGCCATCGATGTTTAGCACTTCGCCAGCAAAGAAGATGTTCTTTACTTTTTTGCTTTCCATCGTCTCAAGATTAATCTCACTTACGTCAATCCCTCCACACGTTACGAACTCTTCTTTAAACGTTGTTTTACCTTTAATCTGAAACGGACAACGAATAAGAAATTCAACCAGCTTGTTAATATTTTTCTGAGGAAGCTCAGCCCAGATTTTTGTTTCTTCAATTTCTGAGAGTTCGCATAATCGAAACCACAATCGTTGAGGCAGAGCGAACAATGGATTCGTAATTACTTTTTGTTTGCCTCGTTTACTTTTCTGTTCCGCCAATTGTGCGCGAAGGGCTTCTTCTTTTACTGATCCAATCCAACTTATCAATGCTGTGAATTGATATTTCTTTTCATGTAGGTAGGTAGCTGCCCAGGCCGAAAGTTTTATAACAGCCGGACCACTCAATCCCCAATGCGTAACGAGTACAGGGCCAACTTGCGAAAATTTCGATCCCGCTATTCTCACCTCAGCCGTTGGCACAGCCACACCCATAAGGTCACTAAATTTTTTCTCTGTGTCATTAAAAGTAAAAAGAGAAGGTATTGGATCTATAATAGTGTGTTGCAAATTCATCATCCAATCGTAACCTTGTCGGTTGGAATTTCCACCGGTGGCAATCAAAATCTTTTGAGTTGAAATAATTTCTCCTGTACTACAGGTAATGTTGAATTGATCTTCTTTCGGCTCGATGGAAGTCACGCCCTTACCTGTTTCGATTTTTATTTTCAAGCGCGTGGCTTGATCCATGAAACAATTAATGATGGTTTCTGAATTGTCAGTTGTCGGAAACATTCGTCCATCATCTTCAGTTTTTAAATCAACTCCTTTTAATTCAAACCACGCTACAGTTTCCTCCGCTTGAAAAAGTTGAAAGAGATTTTTTAACGGCTTCTCGCCTCTCGGATAATGATGCGCTAAGGCAATCGGCTCGAAGCAATGGTGCGTAACGTTACATCGGCCTCCACCGGAAACTTTCACTTTTGATAAAAGCTTGGGAGATTTTTCGAGGATAAGTACTTTTAAGCCAAGCTTCATTTCCGCTGCCTGAATAGCTCCGAAAAATCCGGCAGCTCCTCCTCCAATAACCACTAAATCGAATTGCATAGCCCAAAACTAAATGAAGATTTGAATAGAAAACTCTTCTTCCTCGATTTTTAACAATGGCATAAACACCAATTCCATAAATCCTTTCATCTTTGCGCACGAATGGAATTTGTGGAAAAGTATTGGATCTACGGACTGGGTTTTCTTGCCCAATCCACATTTGGTGCCCGGCTTATTGTGCAGTGGTATTATTCTGAAAAAGAAGGTAAGGTAGCTTCGCCTACACTTTTCTGGCAGCTTAGCCTCATCGCGTCATTTATGTTTTTGATTTATGGCATTCTTCGCGATGATGTCATTATCATAATCGGTCAAACGTTGTCCTTCTTTATTTATGTTCGAAACCTTCAGTTAAAAAACGATTGGATAAAAATACCAGCAGCCCTCCGTGTGTTTTTGCTTTTGCTTCCGGTGTTTGCTTTTGCATGGATGTTTTTGGGAGAGCATCATAACTTTGAATCTATTTTTGCCAAGACCGACTTATCAAATCCAATTATAATTATGGGTGCAATCGGTCAGCTCATGCTAAACCTTCGGTTTGTATACCAGTGGTATTATTCCGAAAAGTATAAAAGCTCCATTCTTCCAATTGGTTTTTGGATTATCAGCACAATTGCATCGGTACTGATTTTATTTTATGCTTCGTATCGTCTCGATCCGGTTTTGCTGGTAGCACAAGGCATGGGTATTTTTGTTTATGTGCGCAATATTCTAATTCATCGCAAAACGCTTCATAAAGACGAATTACCTTTAACGAAATGATTTCGCCCAGCGATTTACTTTCCCCCGAAATTCAATCGTTTATTCATCAGCATGAAAATGATGATGTGAAACAACTCGTACTGAAACACAAATTGATTCATGGAATTCCTGCGAGTATCATTGCCGATCAGCTAAATGGAAGAAGAAAGGCTAAAGAAAAACTACCTACTTTATATCAAACAAAAGGTATTGTCTTTCCTGCCGGAGTTAATGTAGAGCAAAGTTCTTCTGAACAAACTGCGGAGTACAAAGCAAATATTTTCAAGCAACACGATTCAGATACCTTAAAGAAAAAATCGATTGTCGATCTCACAGGCGGTTTTGGTGTTGACAGTTTTTTCTTCAGCAAGATTTTTAAAACCGTTCAATACGTTGAACCCAATCAAAGTCTCCTTGAAAATTCAAAGCATAATCATCATCAGCTTGGCGCGGATAACATTCAATACAATAACGCACGTGCGGAAGATTTTCTAAAATCAGCAGAGCACAAATTCGATGTTGCTTATATCGATCCAAGTCGCAGAGTAGCAGGAAATCAGAAAGTATATTCGCTTGCGGATTGCGAACCGAACATTGTTCAACTTCAAGATGTGATTTTTGAAAAGGCTGATCTTTTGCTGATAAAGGCATCGCCTCTGTTTGATATTCAACAAGGATTAAAAGAACTCAGGTTTGTTCAACAGGTATTGGTTGTTTCGGTTGATAATGAATGCAAAGAAGTTCTGTTTCATTGCGTGAAGAATTTTGCTGACGAACCTGTAATTGTTGCCGTCAATATTTTATCGAACCATCGTATTGATTCTTTCTCCTTCCAGTTTTCACAAGAGCGCGAAACAGAAATACTTTTCTCCGAACCTCTCACGTATCTCTATGAACCAAACGCATCAATTTTAAAAGCAGGAGCTTTTAAAACATTAGGTGTTCAATTCAACCTCTGCAAACTTCATCCGAACACACATCTTTATACATCCGATCAATACCTTGAAAACTTTCCCGGAAGGAAATTTAAGATTGAAGCCTTTGTAAAACCTGATCGCAAAACATTAAAAGAATTTTTCCCGGAAGGGAAAGCCAACATTACAACACGAAATTATCCGCTGAGTGTTGATGAATTAAAAAAGAAGACAGGACTGAAAGATGGAGGAGATAAATTTTTGATTGGGTTTTCGGGAGTAAAGGCAAAATATCTAGGCGTTATGACACGGATTTTTAGTTGACCTGATTGTTCGTTTTACATTTCCTTTTACTTTGGATAAAAGGAGTCTGTCGAAAAGTCAAATCTGCCATAGGTAACTGCTACCTTATCACAATCCGGACCATCGTAATTAAATCCAAAGGTTCCCGATATTGTTAAATTTTCACTATCGGAATTGTATTTTACAGAACGAAGGTAGAGTTGACCAAGTGCTTGTATCTGACAATTATTGTCAGGAATTGCCTCTAGGGAAGCAACATTTCTAATGCCATCGAGTGTAATTTTTTGGCCATTTAACTTTGTCATTTCAGCAAGATTTGTAACACCAAAGTCACGTAAGCCAAAAGATATTCTTCTGAATGATCCATCCTCTAATTTACCTCCAAACCCAAAGGACAAGCTATCATTAACAGAGTTATAGTAAATACTTGGTGGGGAGCTCGAAATTATTCAAAAGATGTTATAATAGCCATTTGATCTCCAGAGCTGATCATTAATCAGTGCTCCGCCTACATTATTGCCATCTTCTGTGTATTTAGGTAATCTCGGATCGATCGGATCAGGAATATAAACTACATCGCACGAACAAACGATTATAGAAATGGAAACGATCAGAAAACTACTTCTGAATAGATATTTTTTTATCATAAACATTAACACGTAAGCCAACCATAAAACATGTATTCTTCAAATCATGAATTCTTCCGTTAAAATTTCCCAAGGCATCAATGTCGTAGTACTTCAGCATCGGAGAAAGTCCGTAAACAACCTGGGTGTAAAAACTGACTCTTTTATTTTCTAAAAAGCCAAGTCCGCCAACAAGACCAAAATCAAACTGTTGATAGGTCTCGGTTCCCTTTTCTACATTCGTAGCGAAAAGGAAAGCTAGGTTTATTCCTCCTTTTACAGAGACAAAAGGAAGGATCTCATAATTTAAAGTCCCTTGCCAGGTTATGTACCTAAAACGAAATTCGAATTGCTGATTGCCAAGATGTTGATCGTATCCTTTTTGAATGACTGCAAGCTCTGCGTTAATTGAGGTTTTTTTCCAATCCAGCTTGGGATATAGATTAATACCTCCGCCAACATGCCATGAGTAAATTGGTGATTCATTGGTTAACACTTCATTTCGAACATAACTTTTATGGGCTCCAGAAAAAACATATACCTGCGCGTGTACCGTGGATGATAGTCCAACAAAAAAGAAGAAGGTTACTAGAGTTTTATTTCTCACAACATTATGCTTTAGGTTTCACTACTATACAGACACACTAAATGTAAAAAAGTTTGGTAAGTAATTTTAAGATAACACGATCATAAAAATAGTCGATACTCTGAATTCTATTTAATGTATTTCAATATAGTTTGAATATCCGTTTCGCCATTAAAGGTTTGAACCAGCTTGTGTTCGCTTGAGTAAATGTAAAGCGATGGAGTGGCAACCGATCCAAAATTCGACAATACTTCTTGAACTGTTATTGTGCCAAAGCGAACATTCTTATAATTCTTGAGTTTATAATCCATCGCAAACTTCTCAATCTCTTGCTTAGGAGTTGTGGCAACAAAGTATAAGGTGTAGTTTTTAAAACGCCCAAGATTGTTTTGGATTTGAGTGGCCTCGCGCTGACAATGATCACAATCAGGAAAAAACAAAATGATGATGGTGTTACCTTCCAGTTTCTTCGCATGCATTTGTGATCCGTCCAAAAACGAAATGGTCATGTTGGGCAAATCGTTTGCCGCTCTTATCTGGTCTTTTTCTGTTTTCTTATCCGCAGAAGTGCTACAACAAAACAAAACGCTCGCCTCAATAATCATCCAAATCACCAATGTCATCTTCTTCATATTAAAAACAAAAGCCAATATAGTCCATAACTGAGTAAGGCAATACTACCGTAGAGTTTAATCACACATCTTCTGTTTTGCGCATCTTGCCACCACAACATTACCCACGGTTTGTACAATCCGATCAATAAAAAGAAGAGCGAGATTAAACTTGTGTAGAGTAAAAGAGATTGCAGAATTTTCATCGGATAAATTTAACAGATTTTTTTTTCAGCTTCTGTGACGCGAGGCGAATCGTCCGTTATCTTTGCGCACTTTATTACAGTCTTCAATTGAAGACTGTTTACTGAATAATAGATTACAAGGTTGAAGGCGGCTGATTTCTTAAGTATTTACCGCGCGGATGGTTTAATCAAGACCGTGGCCGCAGGGATCAAAACGTCAACACCATCCAACATTCGCATCAAGGGACTTTCAGGAAGTCTGGATGCACTTCTTCTTGCTGCTACTTTCAAAATTCACGCGCACGATTACATTGTTGTTTTACAAGATCGAGAGGAGGCATCCTATTTTCAGAACGATCTTCAGAATTTATTGGATCGGGAGATTCTCCTGTTCCCCATGTCATACAAGCGCCCTTACGAATTTGAAGAAATTGAAAACGCTAACATCTTAATGCGCGCGGAGGTATTGAATCGCCTCGCTAACAAAACAGCGCCAGAAATTATTGTTACCTATCCGGATGCTTTAAGCGAGAAGGTAATTACAAAGCGATCACTTGCTACGAATACCTTTACCATCACACTAAAAGAGAAGCTGGATGTTTCCTTTCTGGAAGAGTTTCTTCACAACTACGATTTCGAGAAAACAGATTTTGTTTATGAGGCCGGGCAGTTCGCCATTCGTGGAGGCATCATTGATATTTTTTCTTTCGCTTATGAAATACCGTATCGAATAGAACTTTTCGGTGATGAGGTTGATAGCATTCGAACGTTTGATCCGGGTTCTCAACTTTCGGTTGACGAACTTAAAAAGGTAAACATCATTCCAAATGTACAGTCGAAGTTAATGATGGAAGAGCGTCAATCGCTCCTTGAATTTATTTCACCCGATACAAAATTATGGTTCAAAGATTTTCAACTTACTGTCGATTTAATTGAAAAGAGTTTTGAAAAAGCTTCAGCTTCCTTTGATACCATTTTAAAATCGAGCAACACCCAAATCATTTCGTCTCCTGAAAAGTTGTTTGATGATAGTGATTCTTTCAAAAAGGATTCAGCAAAATTCTTGCGCATCGAATTTGGAAGTCGTTTTGCGTTGGCGGATCCAAAAATATTTGAGTTTCAATCTTCCGCTCAGCCATCGTTCAACAAAAATTTTGAGTTGTTGGCGCAGAGCCTTCACGATCAGCAAATGCAGGGGTTTAGCAATTTTATTGCTGCCGATATGCCAAAACAGACAGATCGGTTAAAAGGAATTTTTGAAGAGATTGATTCGCAGATAAAATTTCAACCCCTCGATTTCGCGCTGCGAAATGGTTTTGTAGATCAGACATCGAAGATTGTTTGTTATACCGATCACCAGATTTTTGAACGCTTCCATCGCTATCGCGCAAAAGAAAAATTCACTAAATCAAAAGCGCTAACGCTTCGCGATCTTCAGATGCTTCAACCTGGAGACTTTGTAACCCACATTGATTTTGGTATTGCAAAGTTCGCTGGCCTTGAGAAAAAAGAAGTGAACGGACATCAGCAGGAGGCAATTCGATTAGTTTATAAGGATGACGATTTGCTTTACGTTAGCATTCATGCCTTACATAAAATTTCAAAGTACTCAGGAAGAGACGGTGCTGTTCCCGCTATTAGCAAATTGGGAAGTACGGAATGGGAAAATAAAAAGTCGAAAGCCAAAAAACGGGTTAAAGACATTGCAAAAGAATTAATTGCTCTCTATGCAAAACGAAAATCTGCTCCAGGTTTTCCCTATCAACCCGATGGTTTTTTACAAGCCGAGTTAGAGTCTTCATTTATGTATGAAGACACTCCCGACCAAGCCCGTGCTACAGAAGATGTAAAACGCGACATGCAACAACCTCATCCAATGGATCGATTAGTTTGTGGTGATGTAGGTTTTGGAAAAACAGAAGTTGCCATTCGCGCAGCATTCAAAGCGGCTTCCGAAGGAAAGCAAGTTGCGGTATTGGTGCCTACTACCATATTGGCGATGCAGCATCATCGTACCTTTAGTGAAAGGTTGTCAAGCTTCCCTGTAAACATTGAATATGTGTCCCGATTCAAAACGGAAAAAGAAATTAAAGAAATTCTGGTTGATGTTAAATCAGGTAAGGTTAACATTTTAATCGGAACTCATCGAGTTGTTAGCAAAGACATTGAATTCAAAGATCTCGGTCTTTTGATCATCGATGAGGAACAAAAGTTTGGTGTGAAGGTTAAGGATCGATTGAAGGAATTAAAGGTAAATGTTGATGTACTTACATTAACAGCCACACCAATACCTCGCACATTACATTTCTCTTTGATGGGTGCACGCGATTTAAGCATCATCTCAACGCCTCCCGCAAACCGCCAGCCCGTTACAACGGAACTTCATACTTTCAACGAAGTGTTAATTCGGGATGCTATCAGTTATGAGTTAAGAAGAGGTGGCCAGGTATTCTTTGTCCACAATCGTGTCAGCGATATTGAATCTGTTGCCAACACCATTTACAAACTCGTTCCAGATTCTCGCATTGGCATTGCTCATGGGCAAATGGATGGTGACAAGCTGGAGAAAATAATGGTGAAGTTTATCGATGGCGAATATGATGTTTTGGTTTCCACTAACATCATCGAGTCGGGCCTCGATATTCCGAATGCCAACACCATCATGATCAACTCGGCCCACATGTTTGGTCTTTCTGATTTGCACCAAATGCGAGGACGAGTTGGTCGATCAAACAAAAAAGCGTTTTGTTACTTGCTCACTCCACCTGCTTCTTTACTCACCAGCGATTCGCGAAAGCGTCTTGCTGCGTTAGAGGAATTTTCTGAATTAGGTGATGGATTTAAAGTGGCCATGAGAGATTTGGATATTCGGGGTGCTGGAAATTTATTGGGTGGTGAACAGACCGGTTTCATTACTGATCTTGGTTTTGATACCTATCATAAAATTCTTGACGATGCCATTCAGGAGTTAAAAGAAACAGATTTCAAAGAGTTGTTCAGTGCTGAGCTTGCAGAAAAAGCAAAGCTTATTGTACAAGATTGTGTAATTGAAACGGATCTAGAGATTCTTATTCCAGAAACATACGTCAACAATATTAGCGAGCGACTTCAGCTTTACTCTCGTCTGGATAATATCAAAGATGAAAAAGAATTGAAAGAATTTTCAGAAGAAGTAAGGGATCGTTTCGGTTCGTTACCAGCCTCGGTAGAGGAACTTGTAAATTCTGTTCGCCTACGTTGGTTGGGTGAACGACTTGGTTTTGAGAAATTAAGTCTGAAAAATGAAAAGGTAAGAGCTTTCTTTGTCAGCACTAAAGACCAATATTTTAGTTCCGAAATCTTTGGTCAGATTTTAAGCTTTATCAAAAAACATCCACGACAGTGTAAGATGAAAGATTCGGCTGGTAAGGCCATGCTCATCATCGAAGAAATAAAAACTGTCGATGCTGCTATAGAATTGCTAACTCAAATGATTGGCTTAGAAAGTAAATCTTCCAGCGAAATCATTTCTACGTAGGGATCTAGTCCAATGGATTTATCAAAAGCATTTATCATCAATACCTTTTGATATTTGGCTGAATAAAAAACTTCAATGTAGAAGCCTTCAAATGAGTACAAGAAAACCTTGCAATCCCCTAATATGCGTTGAAGCAAATAACTTCCCTGAAAGGTGATAACATCACATTTTTTTTCGAAGGGCATTACTCTGAAATCATCTAGCGTAAACATGGTGCTTTGTATTTGAAAGTACAGAACTACAATTCTGTGCCAGTCCCCTTATCCCCTCAGATTGTTGATTAATCAACGTTACTGCTAATTCAACTTCCCAAAATTGGATAAGGCATTCTCGAAACAATAGCAACGAGTATTAATCGTTACTTAAATTGCTTGTAATCCTTCTATCGTAGATTTATCAATAAAACTGCGACTGCTTGGAAAACATGCGATTATCTATTTAATTAGCATTTGATTTAAACTCGAAATGAAATGAAGTATTTTTTCAGGAGTCTTTTATATGTCGTGGGCGGATCGGTAGCCCTGACTGCCTGCTTTTCGTTTGGCAAAGGTGGAAAACCAACTGCACAAAATCCGGGGCAACTTAGCTCAGCCACGGGCTTAGCTTACAACGATGAAGATCAAGGTGGTTTTATGGTTAACCCTTATGAAGGGCAGCCTGAAGCACCAAACATGGTTTTCATTGAAGGAGGTCGTGCTATTATGGGCTCTTTCGAAGAAGACGTTATGTCTTCTCGCGACAACATTGAAAGAACTGTTTCGGTAGCATCTTTTTTTATGGACGAAACTGAAATTGCCAACATTCACTGGTTGGAATACATGCATTACTTAGCAAAGGACTCTTCTCAAGAAGCGTATCAGGCTGCATTGCCAGATACTACCGTTTGGGTAGGAAAGCTTGCGTTTAATGATCCTTACGTTGAGCACTATTTACGCTATCCTGGTTTCCGTTATTTCCCTGTTGTGGGAATTACCTGGAGCCAAGCCAGCAAATATGCAGTATGGAGAACGCGTGCGGTGAACATTAAGCTGGCAGAAAATGCTGGAGAGGATTATGCGGAAAGCGATGGTCGTATTCCTTTAGAGTCTGGTATTGTTGTACCAGCTTACCGTCTACCTACCGAAGCCGAGTGGGAATATGCTGCACAGGCGCTTATCGGGACTCAGTGGTTGGAAGAAATGCAAACCCACCAACGAATCTATCCTTGGGATGGACACGCTGTTCGTAATCCTTATGGCAAAGAGATGGGCTTTATGTTAGCGAACTTCAAACGCGGTCGAGGTGATTATGCGGGGATTGCTGGTCGTTTAAATGACGGTGCGTTGATTACTTCCTACATCTATGAGTTTCCTCCAAACGATTATGGTCTATACAATATGGCTGGTAACGTAAGTGAGTGGGTTCAGGATATTTACCGTCCGATGTCATACCAGGATTTTGATGATCTTAACCCAATACGTAGAGATGGTTTCTTAGACCCTGCTTCTGGAACGAACTCCGGATATAATAGTGATTTCGAAAAGAATCCAGAAAGCTTTACTTCTTTGATTACAGATCGTGCCCGTGTTTACAAAGGTGGATCTTGGAAAGATGTAGCATACTGGATGTCTCCTGGAACAAGAAGATATTTAGATCAGGATTCTGCGACAGCTACAGTTGGTTTCCGCTGTGCAATGATAAAGGCTGGTTCAAATTATTAATTAGGATCCATTCAATTATACAGAAACCCTGGCTTATGCTAGGGTTTTTTTTTACGCCTCCGCTAAACAAGCTATGCTTAAACTCTTACATCCATTTGCAATCAAAGTCTGCCCGCAAGCTTCAATCGTAGCTCCTGTTGTAATTACATCATCAACTAATAATATTCGTCTTCCCGTAATTGATTCTTTATCATGCAATCGAAAGACCTCACCTACATTTTCCCATCGATTGAGCCTTGTCTTTCTTGTTTGGGTTTGTGTGTTTGTGCTTCGCTTCAAAAAATCATCTGAGAAGGGTATTTTCATTTTCTCTGCAAGCCCTTCAGCGAATTTTGCACTCTGGTTATAACCTCTTTTTCGCTTTCTTGATTCGTGAAGAGGTACGGGTAGTATAAGATCAAACTCTGATGAAAGACCTGCATCAACTAGCCTTGTACCATAAAGTTTTCCAAGGATCACACCAATCTCTGGATGATTTTTGTATTTCAAAGCATGAAGAAGGTGCTGCACTCTGCTACTTTTTGCGAACTTGAATAATGCCAAGGCGTAAACTATTGGAATCCTATAGCCGACTCTTGTTTTTAATCCATTTTCATGATCTAGATGGTAATCGGTCGTGGGCATTTCTGTCATGCATCTTGTGCAAACTAACTCTTCTCCTTTTACCACCGTATCATTGCATCCTAAACAATAGTTAGGAAAAAAGAGGGATGCAAAGTCTTTGAGAATTTCATGAAGAGCAGTATTCATCTTTTAGAAATATATTTGCCAACAACTGTATTTTAAAAATAATAAAAGAATCCGATATATGGGAATGGTAGAAGACTTCAATGACTATCGAGGCAAAATGAACGAGAAGATCATGGCTTCTGATAGCCTGATTATAAAACGTATTTTCAATCTTGACACAAATGCTTACGCAGAAGGGCATCTGGATATAAAGTCTAAAGAATTAATTGGACTCACCTGTTCTCTTGTTTTGCGCTGCGATGATTGCGTTCGGTATCATCTTGGGAACTGCAAGCAAGTGGGGTTTTCAACAGAGGAAGTGCACGAGGCAATGGGGGTTGCGACACTAGTAGGCGGAACTATTGTGATTCCACACTTGCGAAGAGCTTTTGAATATTGGGAGGAGCTTCAAAATGTTTAGGCGCGATCTTGAACAAGAAAAATCGTGGGCATCATTACTAACAGCTCTCGAAAAACTCATTGGCAAAAAACCAAAAGACCTTAATGCTGTGCTATTTCTTATTGGAGTTCAGGAGCTGGGCCAAGGGAGAAAAGTTTTCGAAAAGGAAGAGAAGCAAGACCTAATGCACATTGGAATTTGCAAAGTGCTCAGCCTTCCGGGTTATTATGAACTTGAAGGATTAGATAAAGATGGTTGGCCACATTGGAAATTGGTCAAAAAACTACCCCATTTTGATTTACTTGAGCAAGAGAAGCTCTTGAAAATGCTGGTGATTGAATATTTTGAGAAGGAATTTGATTGGTCTTTGTCGGGCGATCCTTCGTAAGCAACTTTCCGTATCTCATGTATTAAATTTTTTGCTGTTGCGTTGATTAGCTACTATCTTCGAACGGCTTCAACTTTGATGTATCATATTGCGTTTTGATAGTATGTAATCGGTGAATATGGATCAGGTAGCAACGGGCATCGAAAATAAAATCCGGTCTTTCAAACGAAAGTACTACTTCAATCTATTTGTGAAGGGGGCAATTCTAACGCTCTCGATTCTCTTCAGTTACTTTCTCATTGCCACACTTGTTGAATACAATCTTTGGTTTAGTTCATGGGTCCGTTTTTTTATTTTCTTTTTGTTTATAACGATTGCCGGTTGGTGTCTTTATAATTTCTTGAAAGAGCCGCTTATGTGGTGGTTTGTAAGACGAGGTTTAACAGCGGAAGAAAGCGCTAAGATTATTGGAAACTCTTTGCCCTCTGTAAAAGACCGATTACTAAATCTTATTCAGTTATCATCTTCTAAATCCAACTCGTCTTTAGCCTTTGCTAGTATTCAACAGAAGTCGCTTGAGTTTCAATCTCTTTCTTTTGATTCATTCATTGATCTTAATCTCAATAGAAAATATTTAAAGTATCTCATTATTCCTGTTGCCGTTATTCTTTCTCTTTTAATCATCAACAAAAACGTAATTACAAAAAGTACCGAAAGACTCGTCCACTTTAATCGTCAATATTCCCCGCAGGCACCTTTCAATTTTGTAGTCCAAAATGAATCCCTTCTCGCTTTTTATAACGAAGCCTTTCCGCTCAATCTAACTTTGACAGGAGACGCTTTGCCCCAGGATGTTTATTTAATTACCGGAAATCTTCGCTTAAAAATGTTGAACTCAAACAAAGAGGAGTTTCAATATGTATTTGAAAATATTCAAAACGGTTTTGATTTTCAACTAGAGGCCGCTGGATTTTATTCTGATGTTTATCATGTTACGCTGTCCAACCGTCCTGAATTGACTGGACTTGAGATTGCATTGGATTTTCCCAGGTATTTAAACAGAAAGAATGAGGTGCTACGTAACACGGGCAATATTGAAATACCAGAAGGAACATCAGTTACCTGGAATCTAAATACAAAAGATGCAAATGCAGTTCATTTTCAGTTGTCGTCCGATCCGGGCCTAAAGGGTTTTGACGAATCTCAAAACGATTTGTTTACATTCAAAAACGAATTTCGAAATCCGGACAACTATGAAATCATTCTTGAAAACGACAAGAGTAAAAACAAAGAAAAGATTGCGTACCGAATCGATGTTATCAAAGATTTATTTCCTCAAATCAGCGTAAGCAATTTAAAGGACTCTGTTTTATACAAACGCATTATGTTAGGAGGAGGTATTGGTGATGATTATGGAATCAGTCAACTTTCCCTTCACTTCCGTATTCGAGATGAAAATCAAAAAGAAATTTCTTCTGGATCAGCAAATGTTCCATTTAGTAAAAATCAATTACAACAAAATTTCTTCTACAACTGGTCTCTTGATTCGCTTAAGCTTGATGCTGGAAATCAGTTAGAATATTATTTACAGGTCTGGGATAATGATGGGGTAAATGGAAGGAAATCCACCAAGACGTCTACCTATACTTTTCTTATTCCTACAAAGGATAATCTTGTTGCCGACATTAACCGATCACAAGCACAGGCTGAACAAAAATTAGACAAGAGCGCTGCCAAGGCAAATAAACTTCAAGATCAGATTGAACAAGCAGCGCAGAAACTCAAAGGCAATCAAACTCTGGACTGGCAAGACAAAAAAATGCTGGAAGATATTGTTCAGCAGAAAGAAAGTTTGAATCAAATGTTAGAAGAGTTAAAAGCTCAAAACAAATTACTGGAGGAAAAGAAAGAAGCGTTTACAGAACAAGACGAACACATTCGTGAAAAGGCAGAGCAGGTACAAAAATTAATGGATGAACTTCTAGACGAAGAAACAAAGAAGTTATTTGAAGAACTTCAAAAGTTACTAAATGAAAACAAAGACTCTTCGCAAATTCAAAAACTGTTAGATAAGCTCGATCAAAAAACATCCAACCTGGAAAAAGAATTAGAACGAATGCTTGAACTGTATAAGGAACTACAGTACGAATCTAAGTTTGATCAAACCATTCAGGATATCAAGAAGGAGATTGAAGATCAAAAAGCACTAATGGAAAAGACAGAGTCTTTAGAAAAAGAAAAATCTTCCGATAAAAATGATAAGAAGAATAATGGAGAAAAGTCTCATAAAGGAGAGGATAAAAACAACAAAGCTGGCGAAGAGAAAAAAACAGAAAGTCAGGAGTTAGCAAAAGAACAAGAACAGGTTAAGGAAGATTTCCAGAAAACCACAGAGAAAATTGAGGAGCTAAAGAAGCTTGGTGAAGAGCTGAAAAAAAACGATGAACTACCTGACAAAGAAAATACTGACGAGGTTCAACAAGATCAAAAAGAAAGTGAAGATCAACTAAAGCAAAACAGTCCTTCAAAATCTAAAGAAGCTCAGCAGAAAGCGCTTCAAAAAATGCAAAAAATGCAGGAGCAAATGGAAGGTGCTCAAAACTCTATGGAGATGGAAGTTGATCTGCAGAATCTTGAAATGTTACGCCAGATTATTCATGGACTGGTGAAAATCTCTTACGATCAGGAAAATCTTTTAAAAACATTTGGTGATTTAGCACAGAATGATCCTCGTTTTAACACGCTTGCACAGCAGCAATTAAAGCTCAAAGATGATGTTAAAGTAATGGAAGACAGCTTATTAGCTCTTTCAAAGAAGGATGTTTTTATGGGTTCTATTGTTACCAAAGAGGTTGGTGAACTTAACGGACATATTGATAATGTAATAGATGCCAATAAGGAAAGAAGAAGACCCCAGGCATCAAACGAAATGCAATTGAGCATGACATCTATTAATAATCTCGCGTTGTTACTGGATGACCACTTTGATATGATGATGCAAATGATGGCCAATGCAAAACCATCTTCCTCGAAGGGAAAGAAAAAAGGCCAGAAGCCAAGTTTGAGCGAGCTTCAAAAAAATCTGAACCAAAAAATAGAGGATCTTAAAAAAGGTGGAAAAGGTGGAAGAGAATTATCAGAAGAGTTAGCCGAAATGGCTGCCGAGCAGGAGAGGATAAGAAGGGCTCTGCAAGAGATGCAGAACAAAATGAAGGACGGTAAAATGCCTGGTGGCGATTTAACTTCAAAAATGGAACAAACTGAAATGGATCTGGTTAACAAGCAGATTACAGATCAAATGATTAAGCGACAGCAAGATATTCTTACGCGAATGTTAGAAACGGAGAAATCACTTCGTGAACAAGATCAGGAAGAGGAAAGAAAGGGAGAAACTGCAAAAGATTACGATAAAGAAATACCAAAGGCTTTTGAAGAATATTTGCGCCTAAAAGAAAAAGAAGTAGAATTGCTAAAAACAGTTCCACCAAAATTATACCCGTATTACAAAAAAGAGGTTAGTGAATATTTTAAGAGAATTGGCAATCAATAAATATACTTTCAACTAATGAACACGATCAGTATCCAAGTACCTTCTATCACAGAAAACATTCGCATGATTGAAAGCTTTATTGACAATGCAAAAGAGCGCTACCAGCTAGACGATGATATTTATGGAAATATCATGATTGCCGTTACGGAGGCTGTAAACAATGCTATTAAACACGGAAACGAAGGAAATAAAACAAAGAATGTATTCTTAAGTCTTTCACTTCACGAAAATCTTATTCAGTTTATTGTTAAGGATGAGGGGTCAGGTTTTGACTATCAAAACCTGCCAGATCCAACAGCACCGGAAAATTTAGAGAAACCCGGAGGAAGAGGTATCTTCTTGATGAAGCACCTTTCGGATGAGGTTAACTTCAAAGAAAATGGCAGAATCGTTGAATTAAGCTTTTATATGAATGCCTAAACCCGCCATTCAATTCTTTTGTGAAGACGTTGATTTCAAGCTAAAAAATTCGAGAAAGACAATCTCTTGGATAAAAGATACAATCGAAGCGGAAAAAAAAGTACCTGGAGAATTGAGCTTCATATTCTGTTCAGATAATCATCTTCTCCAGATGAATATTGATTACCTACAACACAACACCTTTACAGACATTATTACCTTCGATACAAGCGAAGAGGAAATCCTTATATCTGGCGATATCTTCATAAGTATTGACAGGGTAAGAGATAACGCTTATAAATTCAAGAAAGAAATGAATGACGAGCTTCATAGGGTAATTATTCATGGGGTTCTTCATCTCATTGGATATTCAGATAAAACCACAAACAAAAAAAGCATCATGCGCAAAAAAGAAGATGCTTACTTATCTTTGCGCTAGTTCCACGTGAAACCTTATTTCCTTATACACGAATCCAAATTTGTGGAAATGTGGATTGTTTTGTGGGAAAGTTTTTGTTCCACGTGAAACTTAATTGAATCAAAAAATACGTCGCTATGTTTCCTGAGTATGATATAATTGTGGTTGGTGCTGGTCATGCTGGCTGTGAAGCTGCAGCTGCGGCTGCGAACATGGGATCAAAAGTTCTAATGGTGACAATGAATATGAACACCATTGCCCAAATGTCCTGTAACCCGGCTATGGGCGGAGTCGCCAAAGGCCAGATTGTTCGGGAAATTGACGCTTTGGGAGGACAATCAGGGATAATATCAGACAAGTCCATGCTTCAATTCAGAATGTTGAATCGGTCAAAAGGGCCTGCTATGTGGAGTCCAAGAAGCCAAAATGATAGAATGCGCTTCTCAGAAGAGTGGCGAAACACATTGGAGCAAACTAAAAACATTGATTTCTGGCAAGAGATGGTAAAAGAGATTCTTGTTAAGGATGGCAGAGCTGTAGGAGTTAAGACAAACTTAGGTCTTGAGATAAAATCCAAATCGGTAGTATTAACCAATGGTACTTTTCTAAATGGAAAGATTCATATTGGAGAAAAGAGCTTTGGTGGCGGAAGAACTGCAGAAAAGGAAGCAACAGGGTTAACTGAGCAGCTTGTTCAACTCGGCTTTGAATCAGGAAGAATGAAAACGGGAACTCCACCCAGAGTAGATGGAAGAAGCTTGGATTATTCAAAAATGGAAGAACAGTTTGGAGATGAAAATCCTTCAAAGTTTTCATTTACTGATACCAAACAACTTACTAAACAACTAAGCTGTTGGATTACCTATACGAACGAGGATGTACACGCTGAGCTCAAGAAAGGGTTCGAAAAGTCTCCAATGTTCCAAGGTAGGATTAAAGGTATTGGTCCGAGATACTGCCCTTCAATTGAGGATAAAATAAATAGGTTTGCAGAAAGAAATCGACATCAAATCTTTGTAGAGCCTGAAGGGTGGAGTACTGTGGAAATATATGTTAACGGTTTCTCAACTTCTTTGCCCGAATACATTCAACAACAAGCCCTTGTAAAGATTCCAGGGTTTGAAAAAGCAAAGATGTTTCGTCCGGGTTATGCGATTGAATATGACTTCTTTCCACCTACGCAATTAAACAGCACATTGGAGACACAACGCATTGGTAATCTGTACTTTGCGGGTCAGATAAATGGTACAACCGGGTATGAAGAAGCGGCATGCCAAGGACTTATGGCAGGAATAAATGCACATAATAAAGTTCACAATAAAGAGCCGTTCGTACTTAAACGATCTGAAGCCTATATTGGGGTACTAATAGATGACCTAATAAATAAAGGCACGCAAGAGCCTTACAGAATGTTTACCTCCAGAGCAGAGTATAGAATTCTCCTCCGTCAGGATAATGCAGACATACGGTTAACTGGACTGGGTCACAAAATAGGATTGGCTAGTCAGGATAGATTGGAGACTCTTGAAAAGAAAAAAAGTAATATTAATTCTCTAGTTGGTCTATTGTCAAAATATAAAGTGGAGCCTGAAATTGTAAATCAAGGACTTGAAGAATTAAACACTGCGTCTATAAGAGAAAAAGTAAATACACTTCATCTTTTGAGACGGCCAGAAATAGGTATTCAAGAATTGAAAAAGATTGATGGTAAGTTAAACTCCATGCTTTCAAACTATGCTCAAGAAGAATTAGATCAGGCAGAGATTGATATCAAGTACGAGAGTTACATTGATCGCGAGCAAAAATTGGTGGAGAAGATGGTAACGCTTGAGAATTATAAAATCCGTACCGACTTCAACTATGATGGAATTAAAACTCTCTCAATCGAAGCGCGCGAAAAACTAAAAAAAGTAAAACCAGAAACGCTTGGACAAGCTTCAAGGATAAGTGGTGTATCACCGGCAGACCTCTCTGTATTAACTGTTTACATGGGCAAATGATAACGATTAAATTTTGCCCTGTCTGTGAGGAATCACAATTTTCAGCTTTAACCTCTTGTGTCGACAATACTGTTTCACATGAAACATTTAAGATTATTAAATGTATAAACTGTGATTTTACATTAACATACCCTCGACCAGAGGATAGTAAACTTGGTGACTATTATCTCTCAGACAACTACATATCTCATTCCAACAACGCTACAACTTTATTGGATAGAGTTTATCTCTTGGCAAGAAGATTTACGCTCCAATGGAAGGTCAATCTAATGTTGAAATACTATAGGAGTCAAAATAAAATTAACATCCTGGACTACGGCTGTGGCACAGGAGAATTTTTAAAATCATGCAAAGATGCCGGCTTTACAATTTCAGGGGTTGAACCATCTGTAAATGCTAGAACTAAATCATCCGAAACAAACGAAATCAAAATCCAAGAATCAATTGATGGGCTTGAAAAACAAAAGTTTAACATTATTACGATGTGGCATGTATTAGAACACATTCCTAATTTCGAAGAGGTAATTCATAAACTAAAATCAAAACTAACTGATGATGGCCTTCTGTTTATAGCCGTTCCAAACCATAAAAGTTTTGATGGAAAATATTATAAAAATGATTGGGCAGGCTTTGATGTCCCTCGTCACCTATGGCATTTTTCATCCGATACTATGAAAAAATTTTTAGCCAAAACCAATTTGAACCTTATAGATATTTGTGGTATGAAATTAGACTCATATTACGTATGTCTTTTAAGTGAAAAATATAAATCTAAAAACACGACAACCTTGACGGGCTACATTAATGCAATCATTAATGGTATAAGATCAAACTGGAAAGCAAGAAAAAACGGAGAGTATTCAAGTCTAATCTACATCATTAAAAAATGAAACGTTTCACAGCACTACATTGGCTTTTGTATCCTCTCTTCATGATGTGCTGCGCAAAAACAACTTCACCAACTGGGGGACCAAAAGATACTATTCCTCCAATCCTTATAAAATCTATTCCAGAGAAAGAAACTCTTAACTATCACGGAAAAGAACTTCAACTATTCTTTTCAGAAAACATTTCCCTCAAAAATCAAAAAGAACAAATTATTGTAACTCCAGATATTGGAAAAGATTATAAAGTCGAATTCAACAAAAAAGTTGTAACACTAAAGCTAGACGAGAAATTAAAAGATAGCACCACCTATACCTTCAGCTTTCGCGATGCAATTGTTGATCTGAATGAACAAAATCCGGCACGCAATCTAAAGCTTGCGTTCAGTACTGGTAACTACATAGACTCACTTTCTATAGAAGGAAAAGTAACCGATCTTCTCACATCTAAAGATTTAAAAGACATTACCATTGCCTTATTCCAAACAGATACATTCGACATCTTTAAACATAAAGCTGCTTATATTACGAAATCCGACAAAACAGGAAAGTTTATAATTGAAAACTTAAAAACAGGAAAGTACTACATCTATGCTATTGATGACAAAAGCAGAAACCTTATTGCAGATAGTAAGTCAGAATCATATGCTTTTTTAAGAGACTCTCTCTCACTTACATATAATCAAAAAAATATTGATCTATCACTTATTAAACTAGATGCGCGTACACTTAAAATATCAAGCGCCAGACCTTACAATACGTATTTCAATATAAAAACAACAAAAAGTATAGTATCATATAAACTAACGTCAGACCAGGTTATACCTTATTCAATACTGGGGGATGATAACGCAAGTATAAAAATATACAATACCCTAGTTGAAAAAGATAGTGCATCAATAAAACTTAACTTAACTGATAGTATTGGAAACAGCATAGACACATTACTCTACATAAAATTTAATAAGCAAAACACAAAACCAGAAAAACTAGATTTTAAGACCAGAGACTTCAGAATAATAGATAACAAGGGACTTATTACAGGAGTTTTAAAATTTAACAAACCGATACTTCAGATTAATTTTGATAGCATCTTTTACAAAATTGATTCTCTGAAAATACTAAAAATCAATAAAGAAGATTTAAAAATAGACACAGTAAAAGGGCTAGCCTACATAAAAAAGAAATTTGATAAAGCTCTTCTGGTGAAAGAACAAAAGTTGGATTCAAAAGTCAAAGAAAAATCAGAAGCTCTAAAAACACAACCAACAGAAAAAATAGAACCAGCAAAACAAAGTATTGAAAATCAACTCTTCATTGGAAAAGCTAGTTTCATAAGTATCGAATCAGATAGCACAAGCGAAATAAAGGAAAGCATAAAGCCAACAAAGCTTGATCAAACCGGAATAATTTTCGTCACCATCGAAACGAAAGAATCAGACTTTATAGTTGAACTCTTAAAAAAAGATTTCTCTTTAGTTGAGGTAAAATACAACGAAAAGAAAATTGCGTTCGAGGATTTATCTCCTGGAGATTATATGATCAGACTTATTATAGACAGTGATAAAAATAAAAAATGGACTCCGGGAAACTTTTATTTCAGGGAAGAACCCGAAAAACTAATCTTCTACAAAAATGAAAAACGGAGTAACCTCATTAATTTGAGAGCAAACTTTGAACTTGGTCCTCTGTTGATAAAGTACTAAAATATTGTGCATACAATGAGCAGAACTTTGACTTAAAAGCAAAAACAACTCAGAAAAACCAAAACGCCCTTAATCATGTTCATAGAAATAAACTTACTAACACGATGCATTTCTAAAGATGTTAACAAGCCAATGCTCCACATCTAAAAAGATTGTTAACAAACTATATAACGTATTGATAAATAAGAATTTAAAAAATGTATAACTTCAACAACCTATACACAGGAAAAAGTGTGAACGTTTATCAACATATCAACATGCTTAATTACTATTATAAAATAATATATAATATAAATACATTAAAGGCTGTGTGTGTGTGTACACTACTTTTAATTACGATGACAAAAGTTGCAGCACAAAATGAAAATGAGATTCAACTCGCCAACGAGTATGTTTTAAAAGGTGATAAAAAAAAGGCGCGCGAAATTTATAACGAACTCGCGAAGTCCGTTATTAACAATCATTTCATTTATAATAACTACCTTAACGTCCTCTTAGACTTAGGAAATTATGATGAAGCCCATGCATATGTTAAAAAAATATTACGCAAAGAACCAGACAACTTGGAATGCAGGCTTGATGCCGGATTAATCTACATACGCGCTGGTGATTTAAACAAGGCAGATAAAATTTTTAAAGATGTAATTGCCGAAAACAAAACCAGCGTTCAACACATCAAAAAGATCTCTGATTATTTTATGCCAAAGTCACTGGTCGACTATGGAATTCTGGCTCTCACACAAAGCCGACAAGTTTTAGGAAATCCATATTTGTTCTGTCTTGATCTCGCAATGCTCTATCGCATTCAAGGCAGTCGGGACGAAATGGTAAATGAATATTTAAGTTATGTAACACAAAATGCAGCCAACATTCAATATGTAAAAAATGTAATGCAGGCGTTGTTAACAAAGCCGGACGAACTGGAAAGTCTTGAGAAACTGCTCTTCGTGAAAGTACAGCAATACCCAGATGTTGAAGTCTATTCTGATTTATTGATTTGGGTTAACCTTCAACAGAAAAATTTCTCCTCAGCTTTTGTTCAAGCAAGAGCTTACGATAAACGCTACAAACGCGAAGGAGAACGAAGCATGGAAGTTGCGCGAGTAGCATTAGATAACGAAGATTACTATAATGCAACAAAAATTTACCGTTACATTATTCGTGAATATACTGAGAGTGAAAATTACTTACAGGCACAACTTGGATTAATTCATACACGTGAAGCGCGTGTTAAAAAAAGCTTTCCGGTAAAAAAGGATTCAGTAAAACTTCTCGTTCAAGATTACAAAAGTTTTATAAAGCAACATCCTGAAAATGGAAACTCGTTGGAAGCTGCAAGAAGTGAAGCCTTGCTTTTTGCTTATTACCTCGATCAAAAGGATACCGCCATTGCACTTCTTTCTTCCTTGATTTCGAATGGAAGAACCTCCCAGTACTTGAAATCAAAATCAAAAATAGACCTCGGTGATATTTACCTTCTCAAAAATGAACCATGGGAATCAACACTGCTTTACTCACAGGTTGAAAAAGTGCAAAAAGAAAATCCACTGGGATATGAAGCAAAATTAAAAAACGCGAAACTATCATATTACCGCGGAGACTTTCGGTTAGCACAAGAGCACCTGGATATTTTGAAACAAGCAACTACACGAGAGATTGCAAATGATGCACTCGATTTGAGTATTTTGATTAAGGAAAATATAATGATCGATTCAATCGGTGAGGCTTTAAAGGAATATTCAGCAATAGAGTTGTTGTTGTATCAAAACAAAACCAGTGAGGCTCTGGAGAAAATAGAATTGCTAAAACAAGGATTGGTGCAAAACGGAGACTCAACTTTTGTGAATATTTCTAATCAAACAATACTGGATGATGTATACTGGCTCGAAGCTAATATTAGAATGAAGCAGGGCGACTTTGATCAGTCTATCACGCTACTTCAAAAAATCAGAGATGATTATCCGGATGATATTTTGGCGGACGATGCATATTTCCTGCAGGGTGATATCTACGAAAATCAATTGCATAATAAAGAAAAGGCAATGGAGGTTTATCGAGATTTTCTAACCGTTTACCCCGGTAGCGTTCATGCTGCAGAGGCACGAAAAAGATTCCGTTTTCTGCGTGGAGATTTTGCAAATCAAGAAAGCCAGCCACAACTCTGACTTAATATTTCAAAAATCTAAAGAGGCACTACTCACTTCTCAAAGATTTTACAGGATCAGAAGTTGCTGCGCGTATGGATTGATACCCCATGGTAAGCCAGGCAATTGCAAACGAGATGAATCCAGCCAAGAGGTATACAAAAATTCCAATCTCCACTTTGTAGGTATAAAGTTTCAACCACCAATCAACAGCGAACCATGCGATTGGTGCAGCAAGCACAAACGCGATGATGATCAGTTTACCAAATTCTTTAGAAAGAAGAATAATGATGCTGTTAACAGATGCGCCTAATACTTTTCGGATACCTATTTCTTTTGTGCGCTGTTCTGCGGTGAAAGCAGTGAGCGCGAACAAACCTAAACAAGCAATCAGAATGGCAAAGGCTGCGAAGATTCCAAAAATTCTCCCTAAGCGTTGTTCAGCTGCATACATCTTTCCAAAGTCCTCATCTAAAAAAGAATATTGAAAAGGTTGACCTGGTGCTAATCGTTTCCAGA
Source organism: Chryseolinea sp. (assembly GCA_046595655.1). Taxonomy (GTDB): domain Bacteria; phylum Bacteroidota; class Bacteroidia; order Cytophagales; family Cyclobacteriaceae; genus Chryseolinea. The sequence goes on from JBKJOF010000057.1 coordinate 40,220, forward strand.
TTCCTTGCAGAGCGCTAATAACTTCTTGTGTATCCTTCTACCGGAATAAAACCAGAAATAGTAAGACTTTCAATCGAACTTAATTTTGCTGCCTCATCCTTAAAGTTTTGAACGTTCGGACGAAGAGCGTAAGCATCTTTTATCAGAATGACTTGATCTTTTTCAAATCCGAGTTTTTTGTTTTGAATGTATGTGAGCTGCCGGTTAACGGTGATAGCACCAATGATTAGAAAAATAGAAATCACAAATTGAAAGACAACCAATGCACTTCGGATGAAACTGCTTTTCATTCCTAAAGACACATGACCCTTTAGCACATTCACGGGCTTAAATGCAGAAAGAAAAAACGAAGGATAGAGACCCGACATCAAACCAATAATTAAAGAACCAGCAATGAGACAGACATAAAAGATAGGATTGCCAAAAGGTAATTGAAGATGTTTTAAGGACAAGTTGTTAAACATTGGTAAGAAAGAATAGGCAAGACCAATGGCGACAACAAAAGCAAACAGAACAATGAGCGTTGATTCAGTTAAGAACTGACGGATTAAGTGCGAACGCATTGAACCCATTACTTTTCGAACGCCAACTTCTTTCGCGCGGTTGCTGGAGCGAGCGGTTGAGAGGTTCATGAAATTAATGCAGGCAATTGCCAAAATGAAAAGCGCTATGGTGGCGAATAGATAAACATAAGTCATACTGCCGTTAGGCTCGAACTCGCCTTTTAGATCAGAGTGGAGATGAATGTCGAGAAGGGGTATCATTGACATCTCGTATTTATTTCCGGAAGAGTTAAACTTTTTCATCGTGAAATCGCCCCCCAGAACCTGAGCCAGTTGCGGTCCTACATATTTTTCCAAGAAACCCCGAAGCTTTGCCTCAAATGCTTTTGCATCTGTTCCTTCTTTTAGCAATAAATAGGTATTGAAGTTATTGCTTAAAAAAACCGGAGACTGAGCTTCTACTGCGGCCGGCCAATTGCCTACCATGGCAATCAATATATCAAAATGAAAATGAGATGCTCGCGGCATGTCTGCATAAACTGCCATTACTTTCGCATTGTATTTATTGTCCAGAATAAGCGATTGACCAATCGCGCTTGTATTCGGAAAATATTTGTCAGCTGTTAGTTTACTAATCGCAATGCTACCCGGTTCTTTCAAAGCCGTCTCCGCATCGCCTTCTAAAACAGGAATAGAGAAAATTTTGAAGAATGTGCTGTCGGTCCATATCACTCTCTGTTCTTTGATGCTCTCTGTTGCGTTAGCAGATTTTACCAGGGATGATCCGTAGTCACGGAATCGCACGGTGGCTTCCACTTCTGGATAATCTTGTTGTATCGCATGAGCCATTGGAGCACAGCTGTAGGTCATGTTATAATGATTACCTCCAAACTTGATCTCATTGTTAACACGATAAATGCGGTTTGCTTTTGTGTTATAGGTATCGTAGGTAAGTTCATCGAGAATGAACAAAACAATAACCAGACACGCAGCCACACCCACTGCGAGCCCGGCAATGTTGATGAAAGAATAAAAACCCTGCTTGCGCAGATTTCGGAAAGCGATTGTAAAATAATTTTTCAGCATAATTTTAGTCTTTTGATTTTCAACTTGTAATGTTTGCTTTTGTGTTTGCCGAAGGCCGGCTGTGTGCTTGAATGATTTTAAAACTTCGTGATAGGCGTCAATAAAATTTTCCTCCTTAGACATTTTTTCCTCTGTTGCCGAACAGACATGATCGATCATTTCATCCTGAAAACCTTCGAGTACGATACCCCGATAGTTCAGGTCTTTGATGATGTAGGTAATATGGTCTTCTGTGAGTTTCAAGGATTAAGTCATTTCTACTTGTAATACATCTCCCATCGTTTTGATAAAATCAACAAACTCGCTCACGCGCTCTTTTACAGAACTCTTACCTTCTGGAGTTAGGGTATAGTATTTTCGGATGCGCTTGCCCAGCATGACCGTTTCAGTCTTTAAAAGGCCTTCACCCTCCAATCGATGGAGAGTTGGGTATAATGCACCCTCTGTTAATAAAATGCTGCCTAGTGACAATTCTTTGACTCGCTGTGTAATTTCATAGCCATACATTCTTCCATGGTCTTTCAATACTTTTAAAACGATGGTTTGAAGAGTGCCTTTCAATAATTCGGGAGAATGCATAATTGTCTTATTACCTAAGTGATTTAGGTATTAGACGCCTCCCCACTCAAACAGGTTGCACTAAAAACTAAGAAACGTCTCAATTCGATAAAAAAAATTTTCAACTAGTATGCACGCATAACATTCTTTTTTCTACTTTCGTCATCGTTTGAAACGGAATGAAAAAGGAAGAAACAGTAGATCATAACCTTCGCACAGCTTGGCATGCTATCTCGAGGATGTATAATCAGCAAGCTCAGAAGTATGACGCCACCATGTCAATGGGTTTTGTTTTGCTGAACATCAACAGTGAAGAAGGAACACCAGCAACTAAGATCGCACCCATGATGGGCCTTGAAGCAAGGAGCCTTACCCGTTTGCTCAAATCAATGGAAGAAAAAGGTTTGATCTACCGCGAATCAGATAAGAATGATAAGCGATCAGTAAGAATTTTATTGACGAAAGAAGGGCACGACAAAAAAGAGAAAGCGCGATACACAGTGCTGACTTTCAATGAAAGCGTACGCGAACAAGTGAGCAGCCAAAAACTGGCCGTTTTTTTTGAAGTGCTTCAAAATATTAATCAGGTAGTAGAGAAAAATAATATTAACGAAAAATCATATAGTTAACTTCGCTCATCGTTGTTGGCAATTGAGTCTTTTAAAATTCCCAATAACGATCAACAAACAACGACCCACTTATTATGAACAGAACCATTCGCAAAGTAGCGGTATTAGGATCAGGTATTATGGGCTCGCGCATCGCGTGTCACTTCGCCAATATTGGCGTTGATGTTTTGCTGCTAGACATCGCGCCAAAAGAATTAACAGAAGAGGAAAAGAAAAAAGGATTGGCGTTAGATCATCCAGCTGTAAAAAACAGAATTGTAAACGCAGCGTTTGATGCCACCTTAAAAGCAAACCCTGCTTCGTTGTTTAGCAAAAAATTTGCTTCGCGTGTTAAGCTTGGAAATTTCTCGGATGATATGTCCAAAATAAAAAATGTAGACTGGACCATAGAAGTCGTTGTTGAAAATCTGGATATTAAAAAGAAAGTTTACGAAGAAGTAGAAAAGTACAGAACACCCGGTACACTCATTACATCGAATACATCTGGAATACCAATCCATTTAATGGCGGAAGGACGTAGCGAAGATTTCCAAAAACATTTTGCGGGTACACACTTCTTCAATCCTCCACGATATTTAAAACTGTTGGAGATTATTCCAACAACAAAGACAGAAGCAGCGGTAACAAAATTCCTGATGCATTATGGAGATCTTTTCTTAGGTAAGACTACAGTGTTGTGTAAAGACACTCCGGCTTTCATTGGGAACCGTGTAGGTATTTATGGTTTGTTGAAAGTGATCGACTCGATGAACAAGTTCGATATGAATGTTGATGAGATCGATAAGCTTACCGGTCCGGTTATCGGCCGGCCAAAATCAGCAACGTTCAGAACATCAGATGTTGTGGGTCTTGATACATTAGTGAAAGTAGCCAACAACCTTTATGCAGGGTTGGTAAACGATGAGGCACGTGAAATATTTAAACTAAACGATGTTGTAACAAAATTGGAACAGAACAAATGGTTAGGCGATAAAACTGGCCAGGGCTTTTATAAGAAAACCAAAAACGCAAAAGGTGAAACCGAAATTCTAACACTTGATTTAAAAACGTTTGAATACAAGCCAAAAGCAAAAACAAAATTTTCAACGCTTGAATCAACCAAGACAATAGATAACCTCAAAGACAGATTCAAGGTATTGTTAGCGGGAAAAGATAAAGCAGGAGATTTTTATCGTGATGCATTCTTTGGATTGTTTCAATATGTTACGAATAGAATTCCAGAAATCAGTGACGAGCTTTTCAGAATCGATGACGCAGTGAGCGGAGGTTTCGGATGGGAGCTAGGTCCTTTCGAAACGTGGGATGCCGTAGGTTTAGAAAAAAGTATTCCGCAGATGGAAGCAGCCGGATATAAACCAAATCAATGGGTTTATGATATGGTGGCCGCAGGCAACAAATCCTTTTATAAAGTTGAAGCTGGCCAGAAAAAATATTACGACATACCAACAAAGACATACAAGTCTATTCCCGGAAGAGAAAACTTCATCATTCTTGAAAATAAGATTGACAATATTGTCTGGAAGAATGCCGATTCAAAAATCATCGACTTGGGTGATGGAGTTCTTAACTTCGGGTGGCATTCAAAAAGCTATACACTTGGAAGCAGCGTGATTGAAGGAATGAACAAAGCCATCGATCTTGCTGAAAAAGATTACAGAGGTCTGGTGATTGGACATCAAGGCGCTGACTTTTCATTGGGTGCTAATCTTGGTCTTGTGTTTATGTATGCCATCGAACAAGATTATGATGAGATCGACTTCATGATCCGCGCATTCCAAAATTCAGTAATGCGTATTCGTTATTCATCAGTTCCGGTTGCCGTTGCTCCGCAAGGAAGAACATTAGGAGGTGGTTGTGAAATGACGATGCATGCCGACATTGCCCAAGCTGCAGCTGAAACCTACATTGGTTTAGTTGAAGTTGGTGTAGGACTAATCCCTGGCGGAGGAGGTACAAAAGAATTTACAAAGCGCGTGAGCGATGCATTAGAAGAAGGCGATGTTGAATTGAACGCACTTCAAAATGCATTCATGACCATCGCGACAGCAAAAGTGGCTACTTCAGCTGAAGAAGCTCGCGAGTTAGGTATACTGAAAAAATTGGATCGAGTGTCTATGAATAAAGACCGCCAGATTCCTGATGCAAAAGAAGCAGTGATTGAATTAGCCTATGCGGGTTACACTATGCCAACCCAAGCCAAAAATATAAAAGTGCAAGGCCGCACGGGTCAGGCATTATTCCTTGCCGGACTTCAAGGTATGTTAATGGGCAAATACATTTCTGAACACGATGCAAAAGTAGCCAAGTGGATTGCCAACATCATGTGCGGTGGTGATCTTACTTCTCCTCAAGAAGTTTCCGAACAATACCTTCTTGATCTCGAGCGCGAAGCTTTCTTGTCTCTGACTGGTGAGAAGAAAACGCTGGAAAGAATTCAGGCGATATTGACAGGAGGAAAGCCATTGAGAAATTGAATCGTTGATCGTTGTTGGTTGGTCGTTGTTCGACTGAAGCCAAGACGATCATCACATAACGAACAACTATTAACGATCAACCAACAACGAACATGAACGCATACATAGTAGCAGGTTTTAGAACAGCTGTAGGTAAGGCAAAAAAAGGAGGCTTTCGATTCACAAGGCCAGATGATTTAGCATCGGATGTAATTAAACATTTGGTGAAGTCCATTCCAGGATTGGAAAATAAAATGGTGGATGATCTGATCGTAGGAAATGCGGTGCCGGAAGCAGAACAAGGTATGCAGATGGGAAGAATGATTGCTCTACTGGCTCTTGGACTTGACGCTCCTGGATTAGTGATCAATCGTTACTGCGGATCGGGTGTGGAGGCAATAGCAATTGCAAGCGCTCGCATCCATGCAGGACAAGCCGATATAATTATTGCAGGTGGAACAGAGTCCATGTCGCTCGTTCCGGTAATGGGTTTTAAAACAGCGCTTAATTATACTATTGCAAAAGACCATCCTACCTATTACACGAGCATGGGTTTAACAGCGGAAGAAGTTTCAAAACAATTTAATGTTTCACGCGAGGATCAAGATCAATTCTCGTATGAGTCGCACATGAAAGCTGCGGCAGCATGGAAGGCAGGAAAATTTGCAGGTGAAGTTATTCCCATTACTGTAAAAGAAATTTATGTAGATGAGAACATGAAAAAGAAAACACGAGAATATATTGTAGATAAAGACGAAGGTATTCGTGCCGACACAACCGTTGAAGGTTTATCAAAATTAAAACCGGTGTTTGCAGTGGGCGGATCAGTAACGGCAGGCAACTCATCACAAACTTCTGATGGTGCAGCATTCGTTGCCGTAATGAGCGAACGCATGGTAAAGCAATTGAATTTAAAACCAATTGCACGGATGGTAAGTTACGCAGCGGCAGGAGTCGATCCACGCATTATGGGTATTGGACCCGTTGCAGCAATTCCAAAGGCATTGAAGATCGCAGACTTAAAACTTCAAGACATTGATTTGTTCGAATTGAACGAAGCGTTTGCGGCCCAATCATTGGCTGTAGTAAAGGAACTTGGAATAGACAGATCAAAACTAAATGTAAATGGTGGTGCGATTGCAGTGGGTCACCCTCTTGGTTCATCAGGCGCGCGCTTGTCTGTACAACTCTTCAATGAACTTCGAAGACAAAATAAAAAATATGGAATGGTAACAGCATGTGTTGGCGGAGGTCAGGGTGTTGCTGGAATATATGAACTCCTTTAGACATTAGTAGTAAGACGTTAGTAAAATACATGCACAACTTTAAAGAATTGAAGATTTGGCAAAATGCAAGAAACTTTGTAAAGGAGATTTACATCGCTATAAGCAAATTTCCTCAAGAAGAAAAATATGGATTGATTTCTCAAATGAGAAGAAGTGCTGTCTCGATACCTTCAAATATTGCAGAAGGAAGTGGTAGAAATACGGATAAAGATTTCTCTCATTTTTTGAACATAGCACTTGGATCGGCTTACGAATTGCAAAGACAGATTTTTCTTTCTTTTGATCTAGAGTTAATAAAAGAGGAGAAAATGAATGACCTGAACTCTTCTTTGGAAGAAATTCAAAAAATGATTTACGGGTTAATAAAATCAATTATAAAAAGCTAAACTCAAAAGATTTAAGACGCTTGTCTAAAGTCTATTGTCTAACCTCTAACGTCTAAAGAAAATGGCAGCAGTAGTAGAAACCAAAACCGCACTTAAAGGAGGAGAATTCCTCATTCGCGAAACCGAAGCACACGAAATTTTTATTCCGGAAGAATGGAATGAAGAACAGAAGATGATCGCGCAAACGTGTTTGGATTTTATCAAGCAAGAAATTACACCACGTTTGGATGAGATCGATTCAATGAAAGATCCAAACTTGATGCCTTCATTGTTAGACAAGGCAGGTGCACTTGGTTTACTCGGCACATCTGTACCCGAAAGTCTTGGTGGTTTTGGTATGTCGTTTAACACAACCATGTTGGTTGCAGAGGTTTTGGGTGGCGCGCATTCATTCGCAGTAGCCTATGGTGCACACACAGGTATTGGTACACTTCCAATTTTATATTATGGTACCGAAGAACAGAAGAAGAAATATGTTCCAAAACTTGCTACAGGTGAATGGAAGGCCAGCTATTGTTTAACCGAACCAGACTCGGGTTCAGATGCCAACAGCGGAAAAACAAAAGCTGTTCTATCTGCTGATGGTAAACATTACCTCATCACCGGACAAAAAATGTGGATCACCAACGGAGGCTTTGCAGACATCATGATTGTATTTGCAAAGATTGGTGATGATAAAAACCTTACTGCCTTTATCGTTGAAAAATCATTCGGTGGCATTACCATGAATGAAGAAGAAAAGAAAATGGGTATCAAAGGATCTTCTACTCGTCAGATATTCTTTAATGATTGTAAAGTGCCCGTTGAAAATATGTTGTCAGAGCGTGAGAACGGATTTAAGATCGCGGTTAATGTATTGAACATTGGTCGTATAAAATTAGGTTCGGGAGCCGTTGGAGGAAGCAAGTTCGCAATGTCGAAAGCGGTGAACTATTCAAAAGAGCGCAAGCAGTTTGGAACTTCTATTTCAAACTTTGGAGCAATCAAACATAAGATTGCAGAAATGACAACGCGCATTTTTGCATCAGAGTCTGCGCACTATCGTGCAGGTCAGAATATTGATGATGCTTATGACGGATTTATTGCGGGAGGCATGGAATCTGGAAAAGCAAGATTAAAATCACTCGAAGAATATGCAATTGAATGTGCCATCTTAAAAGTACACGGATCTGAAGTATTGGATTATACGGTGGATGAAGGTGTCCAAATTTATGGAGGTATGGGCTTCTCTGCAGAAGGACCAATGGATCGCGCATATCGCGATGCTCGTATCAATAGAATTTTTGAAGGCACAAACGAAATCAATCGTCTTTTGACAATTGATATGTTGGTGAAGCGCGCTATGAAAGGAACGCTTGATTTAATGACTCCGGCAATGGCCATTCAAAAAGACCTCATGTCTATTCCTTATTTTGGTGCGGATGAAGACACCGCTCTATTCGCGAAAGAAAAGAAAGCGCTTCGCAACCTGAAGAAAGCAGGACTTATGGCAGCTGGTGCGGCCGTTCAAAAGTTCATGATGAAATTATCGGATGAGCAAGAAGTGTTGATGAATTTAGCGGACATGCTTATAGAAGCTTATGTAGCAGAATCTACATTGTTGCGTGTTGAAAAACTGATTGGCTTGAGAGGTGAAAAGGCATGTGAAATTCAAAAAGAAATGGCCATCATTTATTTGCATTATGCAATTGAAAAGGCAGCATCAGCAGGAAGGTCGGCAATAACTTCGTTTGCTGAAGGAGATGAACTTCGCCTGATGTTGATGGGCTTGAAACGCTTTACTAAAATTGATCCGGTTAATTTAAAAGAAGCTCGTAGGAAGGTAGCGAACTATGTAATTGAAAAAGGAGAGTATCCGTTCTAAGAAGCTTTAAACTAAACTGATTAAAACCCCGGGCGCAAGTTTGGGGTTTTATATTTAACAGGCTTCTAAATTAGGGCATGCTGAAAAACTAACAACAGGTGCAAAGCGTTTGATTTTGGTATCACTTTCCGATTTTTGAAAAACCTTTCTATAACGAAGTGCAAGAGGCAAATGAAAAGGTATCCTTCAAAAACCGTGCATTCAAATTCAATCCCAATGCTCCCCATTATACTATGCTCCCGCTGGTTAACGCATGCTAAAATTTCTGCGCAAATCTGCGTGTATTTAATCTGCGAAATCAGCGGGAAATGAATTTTGACTCAGTCAGAAGAAGTACAAGCTCAGTCTAGTGAGATACAACATATGCATGAGCACCTTGAGGTACTGGCGAAAAAAGAACAGATGAGTTAGCAAAGAAAAACAAAGCGTTGGAGGAATATCCCTTTATCAATGCAAAAAAAATTAAGAAGTCCCTAGGCTAGCATACTGGGCGTTGTTAACCCGATAGACAAATTACCTCAAACACCAGAATCGCAAGAATGTGTGGACCACTTAAAAATCTGCCGATGCGCTTGATGAAGTTGTGACGTCAATTTCCCGGCAATTCTAAAAGGAAATAAAAATTATTAATTGAGAGACTAACTTGCCAAGAGCTTCTTAACCAATTCCGAAATAACTTTTCCATCCGCTTGACCAGCCAATGACTTAGTAGCGGTTCCCATTACCTTACCCATATCTTGTGGACCTTTTGCACCGACTTGTTCAATGATTTTTTTAACCGCAATTTCAATCTCACCTTCCGAGAGTTGTTTCGGTAAATAGCGGTTGATGACCTCCAGCTGAACCAGCTCTTTATCAGCCAAATCTTTGCGTCCCTGTTGCTGAAAGATGTCAGCCGATTCTTTGCGCTGCTTGGCTGCCTTCATCAACAATTTATTTTCTACTTCACCGGAGACCTCGGCCACGACACCTTTTTCGGTTTCGGCCAATAAGATGAGCGACTTTATGCTCCGCAGCGCTTCCAGCTCTTCTTTGTTTCGTGCCAACATCGCATTTTTAATGTCGGTATCAATTTGTTGTTTTAAGCTCATTGTGTTTTTCTTTAACGTTGCATTCAGAAACCAAATCGACTGCCAAACAGTTTAATAAACTAACCCATAATTCAGTGACTCGTCTCAGCGTCAATATTAATAAAATTGCAACACTCCGAAATGCACGCGGAGGAAATAATCCGGATGTGGTTAAAACCGCTCTGGACTGTGAGCGCTTTGGTGCGCAAGGTATTACAGTGCATCCTCGCCCTGATGAGAGACACATTCGCTATGCTGATGTTCTCCAATTGAAGAAGGGAGTCACGACCGAATTCAACATCGAAGGTTATCCTGACGAAAGGTATTTGAAATTAGTCCACGAAGTAAAACCCGAACAAGCCACGTTGGTGCCAGATGCTCCAGATGCTATTACCTCGAATGCTGGTTGGGACACCATAAAACAAGCCTCACTATTAAAAGATATTATTGCTGAATTAAAAGCAAGCCACGTTCGGGTTTCATTATTTGTTGATCCATTACCTCGCATGGTGGAGGCTGCGGCTAAACTGGGAGCAGATAGAATAGAGTTATACACGGAGCCATATGCTGTTGACTTTTTGGTGAATAGGGAAATTGCAGTTAAACCCTATGTAGAAAGTGCAAAGGTTGCTCATCAGGCAGGACTTGGTATCAACGCTGGCCACGACCTTGACCTGAATAACTTGAAATTCCTGAAACAAAGTTTACCGCATCTTCACGAAGTTTCGATTGGGCATGCACTGATATGTGATGCGCTTTATTTTGGTTTGGAAAACACGATACAGCTTTATTTGCGTCAGCTTCAATAATGTCTTCGCTTGCTGTTTTATCCCCCTGCCTTGGTATCTTTGAACATAAACTATTGCCATGAACCTGAAAAAGAGATTTACCGATAGCGACCTAAATAGAATCAAAGCGGCCGTGAAAAATGCAGAAGATACTATTTCAGGAGAAATTGTACCGGTTATAGTCGAACGCAGTGGATATTATTCTATAGCCAATTACAAGGGAGGAATTTTAGGAGCCTCTATTAGCTTCTTAATTCTCGTATTGTTGGATCGTTATATTTTTACCGATGTTGAGAATGCTTTATTCTACGATCCTGTTTTTATTTTCTTCATCGCCACCGTGGGGGGAATGATTGGAGCAGTGCTTCCTAATATTTCGGCCCCAATAAAAAGAGCATTGGTTACTCGTCAGCATCTAGATAACTCCACAAAACAACGCGCTGAATGTGCCTTCCTGGAAGAGGAAGTTTTTAACACAAAGCAACGTACAGGTATTATGATTTTTATCTCATTCTTTGAACGTGAAGTGATGGTGGTAGCAGACAAGGGGATTAGCAAAGTAGTAGAACAAAAAGTTTGGGATAAGATTGTTGCAGATTTGTTGCTTAGCATCCGAAACGAAAAAATAGTAGAAGGCCTCGAGACGTGTATCAAAACCTGTGGACAAATTCTGCTTGAAAAAGGTTTTGTAAAAGCAGATGACGACATAAATGAATTGAGTGACGATTTGAGAATAGACTAATGCAGACAATCCAACACTTTCTTTCGAAACCTAATATGATATTCCGTTTCCTTATTTTCTTTTTAGTGATAAGCCTTACAGCTCAAGCGCAGCTAGCGGTGCCTGAACACGGTGGCGTCTGGGTGCACGATGAGGCCGGTGTGTTATCCGCTTCAGCGAAGTATGAAATTGAAGCGATGTTAAAAGCGGAGCGCGACTCAACATCAAATCAAATTGCCATATTAATTGTGCCTTCCTTAGAAGGCGAATCCTTAGAAGAGTTTTCACTTCGTGTTGCCGAAAAATGGCAAATTGGAAACAAGAAAAAAGACAATGGAGTATTGTGGCTAATTGCCATTAAGGATAAAAAAATACGCATTGAAACAGGATACGGATTAGAAGGTGTTTTAACCGATGCACTTTCCAGTAGAATCAATCGCAATGAAGTAGCTCCATATTTTCGTCAGGGAGATTACGATGGTGGTGTAACGACAGGCGTTACAGCAATTATCCAGGCCATAAAGGGAGAATATGTAAATGACGAACCTATTGTACAAACAGGAAGAAGATCGAAGAAGAGCTCACCACTGTTTACGATTTTAATTATTCTCGCCATTATCATTATTTCCTCACGCAAGAGAAAAGGTGGTGGCGGAGGTGGCGGAGGTTATTGGACCGCTGCAGCAGCAGGAGGTTTGTTAGGAAGAGGATTTGGTGGAAGCTCCGGTTCATGGGGTGGAGGAGGAGGCGGTGGCGACTTTGGTGGAGGTGGAGGTTTTGGTGGAGGTGGCTCCAGCGACTCTTGGTAGCACCACTTGCAACTCCTGCTCAATATTATCTTTTATTAAAATCACTATACAACTTCTGTTGATATGCTTTGCTCAGCTCTTCATCATGCATTGTACTATTTTCTCGTTTAATGAATTGCTTACCGATATTATCGTAGACTAAAAATTTGTTCGGTAATATAAATCCATAACCATCGGTGAAGAAAAATGCCGCATGTTGATTGTAGTTGGGGTTAAACAAATCATTACTAAAAACAAAAGCATCGTCTCTTTTATCAAGCTGGGCTAGTAATGTATTGGCAATGTCGGTTTGATTTCCAATGGTATGGATGACTGAATCTTTCAACAACGCACCACCTAACAATAAAAACGGAACGTGAAATCGTTCTTTAGTCTCCAAAGCTTTATTGCGCGGATGTACATGTCCATGATCTCCTGTAATGAGGATTAAGGTGTTCTTCCAATTTGGTTTTGATTTCAATACATCAATGAAAGACCCCAAGCAGCTGTCTGTGTAATGGAAAGAATTCAAAAATATATTTTCATCGTTCGTTGGAGGGAGAAAGGGTTTCATAGGAACATCAAACGGTTCATGACTGCTTTGTGTGAGAATCACTTTGAAATAGGGCGCATGGGCTGTGTCAATTTCTTCGAGGGCACGCTCCAACATAAAGCCATCATGTACTCCCCATTTTGATGTGTTCAAATCGTCATCAAAATCATCAGTCTCCGTTATTTTGCCAAAACCAGATGCGGTGAGGAAGGAACGAAAATTCGCAAAGTCAGCATCGCCTCCATAGGTAAAAGAAGTATTGTAACCGAGTGCCATCATGTTCCGATTTAAGAAAGAAAGATGCTGACTCTTCTGAGGATATTTAATAATCGAAGAATTAGGCTGAGCGGGATAACCACTGAGGATACTTACAATACCTTTATCGGTGCGATCACCACTTGCATAAAAATTATCAAACAAAATACCTTCACCGCAAAGAGTATTAAGGCGAGGACAAATATCTTTTATTCCACCAAGAGGTTCCAACACATCTGCTGTAAAACTTTCTACGATGATGAGAATTACATTAGGTCTGCTGTTGGTGATTATAGAAACGGTTGAATCGCGCGTTGTTTTTAATTCACTAAAATATTTTTCTGTCAATGACTGGTCGAAGAAAGTTTCAGAGTATTCAGGTATTGAAGTTCCACTTACACTTTTAAAAAAATTCCACATCACATTAATGCCAGCATGGTTGGCAAACATTTTTGTTTTGTGGAAGTAGACGAAACCAGTATTCATGGGAGCAACACTGACGCTTCCGCGAATAAAGAAAAACATACACAGAGTAATCGGCAATAAAACGAAAGCAACCTTTTTCTCTGCTACTTTTAAATTTCTTACCAAAGGAGCAATCTTCTTAAAGTAGAGCCAACCGAAACCCGATAAAAGTAAAGCACCAATGAAAATGGCTTTAATCGCGACCCAACCATTGATACTTCCAATGGCTTCGGAGCCCATGTAGAAGATGGGTGTGGTGTTCATCCTAAAACCCCAATGCCTGTATAACTCCATATCAATAATAACGATGACAACACAGGTTATTAAAAACAGAGACGTAAAGACATTGATGCTATACACAATCCAGCGACCCCGAATGAATACAGAAATGGTGAGCAACAAACCCGTGAGTGCCATGGCATAACCGGTCATGCTCAGATCCATTTTCAAACCATATAGCAGCGCTAATATGATTTCATTTGCTGTGAGAGTAGAAGTTAAATCATAATTGTAGACAAGGAAGCATGCTCGTACGATTGTCATCACAAACATCCAGAAGCCGAAGAGCTTTATAAACAAAAGAAGACGGTCGCGCATGGTTGAAAGAATTGGCAAAGATAACATGACTCGATGTGAAAACAATTCGTTAACTTTTCTTTACAACGTAGGCTTGGCAAAGGATTGACTTAAAGCTCACGATACCTTATCTTCCTTTTTAAATAAAATATGAGATGAAAAAAGTCGACTTTAAAACCTCAGGATATTTTTCAGGAAATATCATTTTTCTTGGACTTGCCTTTTTCGTTGTTGCACTTCCGGCACTTTTTGTAAAAATTGGTTTTGGATTAATTCTTCTTTTGCTAAGCATACTCATATTAACGACTCACTATCGGTTAACTATTGATTTTGATAATAAAGTGTTTCGCGATTACCTATGGATTATGAGTTTCAAGAATAGAGGCGAGCAAAAATTTGAACGAATAGAATATGTTTTCCTAAAGGAGAACAGAGTCAGTACTACAATGCAACTAAGAGTTTCAAGTTCAACCATTCACAAACAAGTGTATGATGGATATCTAAAATTTTCTGAGGAGGAAAAGATTCACTTGCTAACAAAAGACAGTAAGAAAGATTTGGTTGCAAAACTGAGGGATATATCAACTATGTTGAATGTCGAGATAATTGATTACACAGAAGGGGAGCCAAAAGAAATTTGAAGACTCGCTCTTGAAAAAACACTTAAGATCTCAACGCAGCATCCAACCTCTCCTCAACAAAAGTCTTTTCATGTGCAGGAAAAGAAGACGTTCTTTCTTTTGTTTGAGCATTAATCCGTGCAAGCTCCTCCGTCTCACGACTTATATAAGTATGCTCTTCTATTTTCAGAAGATTATCATAAGGACCTTTTGAAGAAATCAGTTTTACAAAAACGGGGGCAGTTTCGAGAGCAACGAATAAAAGAACGATAAACCAATGCGCCCAAGCAATGGCATTACTTTGTTTTGTTAATCGGTCAAGCGCTTCAATTCTCGCGGCCAATCCATTTCTTTTGTTTTTCTCAAGTGTAGTTAACTCAGATAACATGCTCGAATCATTGGAAGAGATTCTATTTTCTAATCTTTTAACGCGCTCTTGATTTTGTGTGATGAGCTGATTCAGTTCTGTTTGCACAGCATCGGCATCAGCCTTCTTTATTTTGTAGATCGGGCCTAAATTTTTCTTTTTGCTTCCACCCGTTCCATCTGCTTCTTGTTGAGCAATGCTGAATAGCTCATCTCGTTTAATTGACTTTGCTATGACTTCTCCCTTTAGGATTTCTATTTCCGCTTTCAAACTATCACTATAGGGAACGAACCGTGATTTTAACTGATCTTCTTGTTTTGCATAAACCTGTTGTTCCATCACAACTAGTTCGGGCTGAATTTCTTTTTCAAAAACTTTTAATTCCAGAGGTTTGGCAATCACAATTGAAATGAGAATAGCGAGAAAAATACGAGGAGAAGCCATGAGCAGTTCACGCCCTACTTTTCCGTCTTTGCGCATGCTCGAAACAATGTAGCGATCGAGATTAAAAATCAGCAGCCCCCAAAGAATGCCAAATAACATAGCGAACCAAATGTTATCAAAAATGGTGTACAGCGCATAACCTCCGGAAAGAGCGGCAAACAATCCCGTAAAAAAAATAGTAGCACCAATACCCGTGTATTTACTTTTCTCGGTCGAACACTTTTCAAGAAGTGAAATATCGGCTCCAGAACATATCCAGAAGAAAGAAGTTATTTTCTGCATGCTCGTTTTAACGCACAGTATATTTTGATATTGTTTCTTCCGTCAATCGAAGTGCCAGCCTTGAAAACCTGCGTTACAGGTCGGCATAAAGATTTTTCAAAAACGGACTGTGCAGTTACGAACAGGGTAGTGTTCATCATTGGCGAAAATCCTAACTTCATGGCGCTGATTATTTATGGAATGGATAAAAATATTTTCGACTGAAGCAGAAGCCAGGCAACGATTGGCTTCGGGCAAACTGCAGTTGCTGATTTTAACTGGAAAAAGAATTTGCCTGTCGCTGCATGGCGATAATTTTTTTGCCATTCAGGATTCGTGCCCTCATAGCGGGGAATCGCTTAGCAAAGGAAAAGTAAATTACCTGGGCGAAATTGTTTGTCCGTGGCACCACTATAGGTTTGATCTTCAATCCGGAAAAGCGCGTGATTCGGATTGTCGTGATTTGATTACCTATTCTGTGAAGATTGATGAATCTGGTTTTTTTGTTGGAATTTAAAATAGATTCATCTTTACATTCGTTCTTTCATTCATGACTTCTTTTGTAAAAATGCTAACAGTGCGTATTCTTCTCTTACTTCTTTTGTTTTCATTTACCCAATCTGTAGCACAAGTTTCCTTCAGTGCAAAGGAATGGGTTGAGCAATTAAATATGAAAGGTGGTTTACCAGAAAAATTATTGAGCACTCGCTCTGTGGTTTTCTACACGTATACCATGACAGCAAAGGAAATGGAAGATGTTCAAAAATCTTTTCAACGCACAGGTATAGATGCAATTGTTTATTTCGAGCTCGACAAACTAATGGCCAGTCGCGATATCACAAAAACATTTGCGAAATATTTAGAAGATCGAGACGTTGCTAATCTTGTTTTTATTGAAAAGGGCGAAATGGATTTTCGGCTTTCCCTCACAACATTCAACAAAAAAGAAACGGTTATTGAGAAACAACAAAATGCGTGGTCAATCAGCAATAAAGTTTTAACAGAGGCACTTAAAGAATTATACCGAACGGCAGCAAACCAACAGAAAAAACAAAACCTGTTAATCAATGACGTTCCGGAAACCGATCTACCGATTAACCCGATCGTAGGAAGACGCAGTGAATTTTATGCATCCGATTTAAAAGTAGACCCTTTGTCTGTGCCGAAAACAGGCGATGAGGCCATTGATAAACAACTGGAAGAAATTTTTACCACAAACTATCCACTAAAGTTTAAACTAACAGAACCTGGTCTATCAGAAAAAGAATTGCGCAAACAAGGTAGCCTCTACATTTTGTGTTATGTATATCTGCGAGATGGCGTAGCCAAAAAATTACTGGGTTATGATATGAGTAAATCTGAAAGCGCATTGGTTTCTGTTACCTATCCGAATGGCCAACAACAACTAAAAAATATTCCTACTGACACACCGGTGTTTAAATTTTATTTTAAACACATCGATTCAGGAAATGTTTTTTTTGGAAATAAATGGGATGCTGATCTTACCTGGCAACAAGCGCTGCTCAATCAGATTAAAGGTATGAAGGCGGAGCTGCGAATTAATTAGGGTTTGGTGAAAAAGTAACGATAGGTGCAAACCCTTTGATTTTGGTATCCCTTTCCTGTTTTTGAAAAATCTTTCTATAACGAAGTGCAAGGCGAATGAAAGGTATCCTTCAAAAACCTTGCATTCAAATTCAATCCCGATGCTCCCCATATCATACTATGCTCCCGCTGGTTAACGCATGCAAGAATCTCTACGCAAATCTGCGTGTATTTAATCTGCGAAATCAGCGGGAAATGAATTTTTGACTTTTTCAGCAGACCCTAATTAAGCAGTTAAATATTTGTTTGTATTGACGAACTACAGCGTGTTCTCAAAATGATGTAGATATAAATCTAGTACTGAACACGGCATAAAAAATAGGAACGCAAGCTGCGTCCCTTTTCAATCATCTAAAGAACTTTAAAATTTATTTAAGCAAGTTGTAAGTTAACCCACCTGTATAAAGTCCTGCGGTTTGATCGGCTGCATAAAATTCGCGTGTCTTAGTACTGAAGAGATTGCGTGCATTAGCAAAGACATTTAAACCCTTTATCACTTCATAAGATACTTTTAGGTTGAGCATGAATTTGCTTTTGATTTGACCTTGTGCATATTGATTAGGCCTTGAGGTATCGCCTTCTTTCCACGAAAGATCATATTGAGATTGCTTTCCTAAAAAATAACTATTGAGGTTAAGATTTAATTTAGAGACAGGGCGATAGTTTAAATAGAATCCACCATAAAGGCTTGGCGTGTAATCATGATCGCTATTGGTATAAGTAACAGGTGCGAGTTTCGGATCAACATAGTCGATGGGATACCCAACAGTTAAAGGAAGGTTTTTCGTTTTAGTGTTTTGCAATGTTACAAACGGTTTGAACTGTAATTTATCATTGGGTACATAGTTAAAAGAAAATGTAGTACCTACTTGCAGAGCTGTAGTTGGTGTATTGTTGAATTGAGTTTGTACTATTGGCGATACAGAGATTAAAGAAACCACTGAAAGGTTCTCTCCTTTTTGTCTGAATACATCAATATCAAACTGAAGTTTGCTTGAAAGTTGCGAACGATATCCTATTTCAATCATGCTCAGTGTAAACAACTTCATGTTTTGGTTACCAATCGTACTTACACCAGGAATGTCAATATTTAAATAATTGTATCCGATAAATGAACCACTGTTTGAACGCGTAACAGCCGCTCGTATTAAATTGTTTTTATTGAGTTTATAAGTGCCGAGTAATTCATAAGCCAAGTATGCTTTGTCTGGTGTTGAAAATTTATCAACTCTCAACCCTGCTATTACCCTGAATTTATCTGTAAAATTTAAATCAGATCTTATAAATCCTGCGGTGGTATTAATATTTACTTCATTCTTAAAATATACAAATACGCCCTGCGATGGATCGCTATATTTTCTATCATCAAATTGTACAGATTGAAAACTTGCTCCGGGTGTTATGGTATAGTTCTCGCCAATTTTAAAATCATATTCAGCAATCACATCACGCACCTGATAATCGTATACACCATGTTGAACGGAATATTTTATATCGGCATTGTAACCATTCAGATAAGAGGTTCTAATCTTCAACGCATGTATTTTAACAGCTAGATTTGCTGCAGTATTATTAGTGCTACTGTATTGTATAGGATTGGTGGTAAAAACTCTTTGTGAGGAAGCACCTTGCGTACTCAATGATAAATCAATTGAAATATTTTCGGAAGGTTTGTAATTTAAGTATGTGTTAACTCCCCATTTATTTAACGAACGAGAAGGATTAGGATAGCGCCTGTTTCTATCAAAAGCATTCGGGATCAGTTCATCCAAAGGTGCATAGGTGCCCGTTGAATCTTTATAATAATTAGTATCGAAACGTTCACGATTCTGATAATTACCAGAAATAATTACACTAAATTTTTCTGAAAATGCTCTTCCAAGACTCATGTTAGCTATGGATGTGTTTGAAGTTCCTTGCTGAACATTTGCACTGATCATATTTTTTGAACTACCTAACCGTTTTGTAATGATGTTGATTACACCGGTTACAGCATTAGGTCCGAACAATGGAGACGAAGGACCTCTCACAATTTCTATTCTCTCCACATCATTAATGTCAATAGGGAGTGATTCCCAAAAGGTACCTCCCAATGCATGATTAAACACAGGTCTGTTATCGATCATAACTAGTGTATAACTATTGGCCTTGAGAAATGCGCCATCTGTTCTAGAGAGATTTTCCATTCCTCTAATGTGTATATCATACACGCCATTCGTTTGTTCGCGGACAATTACACCGGGAGATAAACGCAGCGCTTCCATAATACTCGTTGAACCTGCTTTGTCAATATCAGAACGGGTAATAGTATAACTGGATAGCGGAGCGTCAAACAACGTTTCTTCTTTTTTAGATGCAGAACTGATTGGTGTGTTCATTAACTCTTCAAGCGAGAGAACAAACAAGTCGTCTTCCGGCTTCGTTTCTATTTCCTGCGAATAAGATGGGACGGAGAAACTCAGCAATCCCATGCAAATTGCAGAGTAAAGAATCTTTTTCATATTGGTGTTTTTTTGTAGGACAAAATTTGCCTTTCAGAATTTATAATTTTCCAGAAAGGCCACTCAAATCTTACACTCATTAGGAAACAACATAATCATCTATACATCACACCAATGATAGTCTCTGAAAAAGGAGCGGGTTATCAATAGAACATATGCTATCATGTTTAAACGCACGTTTCTTAAAAGCTCTAATAGCTGTCTTTAAAGTTCAGTAACGCCTCAAGGAATAATATTGGGAGGATAGATTATCTCTTGTTTTAGTTTGGAACGCTTGCTTACCTTAATCTTTGAATAAAATAGCACGTAAGCTTTTCACAACAATCTCCTGCAGTGGTTCTAAGCAGCTGTTTGTTTTGATGTTAACTAAATGAAAGTAAGAAAGGAAAGTGACATGGAGATCCACGAAATTTACTTTCGGCCGATTAAAAGAAGGAAGGACTATCTATTTAAAAGTTAATTGTACACAAACTTTCCTTTCGAACTAACAACGGTTACTTGTTTGATTTCTGAAGCTTCTACCCGTCCGATAATCTTTGCAGCCACACCAAACTGCTCAGAGATCGAAAAGATTTCTTTAGCATGTTGTTCGCTCACATAAATCTCCATGCGATGCCCCATGTTGAAAACCTTGTACATTTCTTTCCACTCCGTTCCGCTTTGTTCCTGTATAAGATTAAAAAGCGGGGGTATATCGAAGAGATTATCTTTAATAATATGAAGGTTATCAATAAAGTGCATCACTTTAGTTTGAGCACCGCCACTGCAATGCACCATGCCGTGAATTTTGCTTCGTAGATTTTTTAAGAGGCTAACAATAATAGGAGCATAGGTACGTGTTGGTGAGAGTACGAGCTTACCTACATTGACATCAACATTTGGGATGGAATCCGTTACTTTATATTTCCCCGAGTACACAAGATCAGTAGGAACACTTTGATCAAACGACTCGGGATATTTGGATGCATATTCTTTATAGAATACATCATGGCGTGCAGAACTTAATCCATTACTGCCCATGCCACCGTTGTATTCATCTTCATAATTAGCTTTTCCATACGAGGATAGTCCAACAATAACATCGCCCGCTTGAATGCGACTGTTATCAATCACATCGTTACGTTTCATGCGACACACCACGGTACTATCAACGGCAATGGTACGCACTAAATCTCCGAGATCGGCTGTCTCACCACCGGTGCTGATAATGTTGAGCCCGTGATGACGCAGCATTTCAAGAATTTCTTCAGTTCCATTTATAATGGCCGAGATCACTTCACCCGGCACTCGATTTTTATTTCGGCCAATGGTGGAGGAAAGCAAAATATTTTCAGTCGCGCCCACACATAGCAAATCATCAATGTTCATGATGATCGCATCTTGCGCAATACCTTTCCAAACGGAGAGGTCGCCAGTCTCTTTCCAATAAATGTAGGCAAGCGATGATTTTGTGCCGGCTCCATCGGCATGCATTACTGTACAATATTCAGAATCATTCCCTAAATAGTCAGGTACAATTTTGCAGAAGGCTTTAGGGAACAAACCCTTGTCGAGTTTGCTGATGGCCTGATGAACATCTTCTTTGGAAGCGGAAACTCCGCGTTGGGCGTAGCGATCAGAATTCAATGTTGTGGGTTGATTTTTGATTGAGCAAAGGTGGCAATTTTCTGTTTGAACCGCATGGATAATTTTCGATTTACGATGTACAATTTTCAATTTAAAACCACACCCGTAATCGTACCTCGTAAATCGAAAATTGTACATTAACTTTGTTCTATGAAAACTCTCCTCATTTGTCTGTTCTCGTTCTTTTCTTTTCATCCTCTCCATGTGTCGGTAACGGAAATTGAATTTGACGAGAAGGAAAAGCGATTAGAAATTATGATGCGTGTGTTTGCTGACGACCTGGAGCTCACCATGCGCAAACAACTCAACCAACCGGAGTTGGATATTATGAGTCCAAAAGGAACGACAGTAGATCAGATGATGGGTGAGTATTTAAAGAATCATTTCAAGATTTCGCTGGAGGCTAAACCGCAGCAGACAAAATACCTTGGGCATGAGATGGAAGGAGAAGCTTTCATTTTCTACATCGAGGTAGGTAATGTGAAAAAAATGAAAATGATTCAGGTGCAAAACGACATTCTGATGGAAATACACAACGACCAATCCAACTTAGTACATGTTACTGTTCGCGGAAGCATACGAAGCCTTCGTCTAACGAACGAAAAACAATCTGATAAGCTGACCTTCGATGGCAAATAATTTTATCAGACTAGCAGCGTTTCGGTGTCTGGCAAATAATCCGATCTTCACATTAATTTTTTCTATGCGTTTTCTTTCAGCATTATCATTGGCGTTTGTTCTTTTCCTTTCGGGATGTGAAAAAGAAGAGGAGGTTTGCGTTTTTGTTCCGGAAACATCGGATGTAAAAATAAAAGTAGACATTGAGCAGTTTCAAGATTCCCTGGTCAACGTTAATTCAAGAGATGCCTTGGTTGCTTTGCTAACGCGTCAACCTGCTATTCGTGATTATATCTTTAGGCGTTCAGAATTTCCAGATGATTCTGTTTTTATAAATGAACTCTACGCTCGGCTTACAAATCCTCATCTTGATACCTTACTACAGGAAACAAAAAAGGTATTTGGTGATCTTTCTTCTTTGGAAAGTGAATTCGAACAAGCCTTTAAAAATATTGCCTATTACTATCCGGGATTTTATCCGCCCAAAATACAAACAGTTGTCTCCGGACTTTTAGGTAACGATATGTTGGTGAGTGATACTCTCATCATTATAAGTCTCGATTTTTATTTAGGTAAGGAAGGAAAATACAGGCCGAAAGTTTACGATTACCTTATGCGCAAGTATGATCCAAATGATATTGTACCATCGTGCATGTTGATCTATGGAATTGGTGATCGCTTTAACAAAACCAATCCAACTGATAAAACCGTTTTGGCCGATATGATTGCCTATGGAAAATCATTTTACTTTGCCAAACACATGTTGCCATGTGTGCCCGATAGTGTTTTTATTTGGTACACACCAGAAGAGATAAAAGGCTCACGAAAAAACGAAGATCTGATTTGGGCGCGCTTCATTGAAGATCAGGTTTTGTTTTCGACAAGCCAGCAAACAAAAAAAGATTATTTAGGCGAACGACCCACCACCATTCAGGTCGGAGAAAAATGTCCGGGGCGAATCGGCCAATGGGTAGGCTGGCGCATTGCAAACCGATATGCTGAAACAAACTACTTTGTGTCGCTTCCAAAGTTGATGGAAATAAGTGACGCACAACAATTCTTCAGAGAATCGAATTACAGACCGAAGAAGAGATAAATATATTTAAAAGCAGAGGGCGCAGAGATACGCAGAGATTAACCAAAGAATTTCACTGCACCCTTTCGTCCTGTGGGGTGCAATTCAATTTGTCGCGTTGGACTAAAGTCCATCGGGAGAGGATTTGAATAACCCTGCACTTAAGTGCGGGGTTATAAGCTACACGAGTCAAGGGGCTTTAGCCCAACAGATCTGTTTCATCGCGTCAATTTGAATTGTGCCCTCTTCGGTGAACATTAAAATTTCAACCTTTACTTTATATCTTTGATCCAAACGAAAAACCAATTTAAATCATGCGTAAGAAAATTGTAGCCGGCAACTGGAAAATGAACAAGACCCTTGAAGAAGCAAACATTCTGGCTTCTGAAATTATGGGCATGGTAGCCGATGAAGTAAAGAGCGATACTCACGTTATTTTTTGTACTCCCTTTCCTTATCTGGTAGCAATTAAAAATTTACTCGGCAGCAATACGCGTATTTCTATTGGAGCACAAAACTGCAGCGAGCATGAAGCCGGTGCATACACAGGAGAAACCTCTGCCCCAATGTTAAAATCAATCGGAGTGCCGTATGTGATTTTGGGCCATAGCGAACGCAGACAATATTTTGGAGAAGACGGAGCTTTGTTAGCAAAGAAAGTAGATGCAGCGTTGAAGCACGGATTGTTTCCGATCTTCTGTTGTGGCGAGCCATTGGAAGTTCGCGAAAGCAACGGACACGAAGCACTCGTAAAAAAACAAGTAGAAGAAAGTCTTTTCCATTTGGATGCCGCCAGCCTTCAAAAAGTAGTGATTGCTTACGAACCCGTTTGGGCAATTGGCACTGGTAAAACAGCCAGCTCGCAACAAGCACAAGATATGCACGCGGTAATACGCAAACACCTTGCAACTAAATACGGACAAGCTGTTGCTGATAGCATTTCTATTCTATACGGAGGAAGTGTTAGTGCCGCGAATGCGAAAGAACTTTTCTCTTGCCCCGATGTAGATGGAGGATTAGTAGGAGGAGCTTCACTTAAATCGAGAGAATTTACTGAGATTATTAAGGGGTTTTAGACAAGAAAGAAAAACCCATAAGTTAATTTAGACATTTAAAGTATCAGCGGTAAAGAATCGGACTACTGATACTTTAGATGTTTTCTCTCAGTGGTTTAAACTTAGAAAATCATTAACCCCTATGATTTTCATTTTTTTGATTACATGGCACTGATGCTTATGGAAATCACAATTTTTTAATCCAACCTTCAAACGAATACAAGGTACAACATTGTAAATTTAAAACGATGCCGCATATTCGAAGAATTAATTGCTTCAATATCCTATAACTATCTTGACTTCAGCAAATCCATTTTCAAATTCGGTATCGAATCAGACTGATCTGGATCTACTCCATTTTCTTTCGCGAGGTAAAATGAAATCCAATCGGTAAGGTGAATAAGGTAATAGTACTGCTCCAATAAAGATGCGCCCTCACCAATTACATCAATCATCGGATTGGATTTCTTTTCGAAAATCTCACGACAAATTTCCATGCGCTTCTCAACACGTTCATGGTCGTGATCTGAATACAAATAAATCGCCTGCATCATCGGCATTAAATTTTCCGGGAAACGCCAGCCTTCCAATTCGTTGTGATTCATTTCTGGAAAGGTATTAACGTGCGCCATCTGCTTTGCATTCTCATTCAACTGCTGTTGAAAACGCATGGCCACTGCGTGCAGACGATAATCACAATAAATAATGGGGAGTTTACCTTTCAGTTTTTTTGCAATGAGTTCTGCTTCTGATTGAATCCCTTTTTCGCCACGATCTAAAAAACCAATCGCGTTCTCAGTTTCTTTTATAAAAGCCGCGCCAATTAAATTGGTGTGATACAATACATACATTAACGCAATGATGTTGTATCCCAACATCGCGCGCGGATTATCTGAACCTGCTGGCAATTGAATATAATGCAGGTTATATTCTTTACAGATGTCGAGCAACTTGCCGCCTGATGCAATCGCGATTACCTGTGCACGTTTCAACAACGCCTTGTTCATTGCCGAAACGGTTTCTTCTGCATCGCCACTGTAAGATGCTGCAATGAATAAAGTATGTGGACTAACAAACTGTGCAATGTTATAACTCTTGCAAACAATGATGGGAATCGGAATTCTTCCAAACGTAAGCGACTCAACTAAATTGGCTGCAATGCCCGAACCTCCCATGCCCGCGATTACAATATTTCGGATGTCGCTGCCCGGCCGATCGAGGTCCAACGATTGTCCGATTTTTAAAGCATCTGCAAGTTGAAGTGTAAAGCCTTCAATGTTTTTTTTTGTGGTCGACATATTTGTAACTTCGATTTCAAAGGTAGAATTTAATTGTGAGCGATAAAATCAAAACCGGAGCGAAGGGTGAAAATCTCGCAGCCGAATTTTTACAAGCAAAAGGATTTGAAATTGTGGCGCGAAACTTCCGTCACAAACACGCTGAGATTGATCTGATCGCCCAACGCGAAAACTGGTTGCTCTTTATAGAAGTAAAAACCCGAACCTCTATTTCGTATGGTCAGCCAGAAGATTTTGTTGATCATCATAAAAGCAAAAATGTTTTTGAAGCAGCCGAAGAATACATTTTTGTAAACGATTGGCAAGGCCACATTCGATTTGATATTATATCGGTTAAACTAGGCTACAATGGAAAAATAGAGATTGTTCATTTCGAAGACGCGATTAATTGATTGTCAATTAGTCGATGTGCAGAAGTGTTAATGAATGTTTCGGAATTGATGAAAGACTTAATGGCGTTAGGAAATCAATTTGTGCATTCAACTCATCTGGTCCTACTTTTCAATTCATATTTCAAATTCTGATAGTTTTAGTAGTTTTGACATTGGCTCCTTAAACCAAACCATTCTCAATGGAATTTTTTCTCATCGTTTTACTCATCGTTATTTTAATTATTGTTATTACCCTGAAGAATAGCCTCACTTCAAAAATGGATTTGCTTCATCGAAAGGTAGATTTGCTTTCGGAAGAACTAAAAAGAAAAGTGAGCATACGGGAAGAGCTCAAGAAAGAAGAAATAAGAACTGAAAAGATATCTGCTCTCGAAGAAATCGCGATCCAACAGAAGGCTCCGATACCTGTAGTAAAGCCTGAGCAAGTAAAATCAAAAGAAGATCTTCTAGCATTTCCGGCTGAGAAAAAAGAAGAAAGTATTACGCCATCACCTACGCATGTTTATCCAGAAGGCAGAACTTCTATTTCAACATCCATACCTCCACGTCCACCTATTGCATCACAACCTAACAAGCCACCGAAGCCCGGGTTCTTTGAACGCAATCCTGATCTTGAAAAATTTATTGGTGAAAACCTGGCCAACAAAATTGGTATTGGAATTTTAGTATTGGGTATCGGCTTCTTTGTGAAGTATGCCATCGATCAAGAGTGGATTAATGAAATTGGTCGTGTGTTTATCGGCATTTTATGTGGAGGAATTCTACTGGGTGTAGCACATCGTTTACGAAAAACCTTTACAGCCTTTAGCTCAGTACTTGTTGGCGGTGGAATCGCTGTATTGTATTTAACCATTGCCATTGCTTTTCACGAATACAAAATCTTTAATCAGACTGCCGCGTTTTTGCTGATGCTCGGCATTACGAGTTTCGCTGTAGTGTTATCTCTTGGATACAATCGTATTGAGTTAGCCATTCTTTCTATTCTCGGTGGTTTTGCTTCTCCGTTTATGGTGAGCACAGGCGAAGGAAATTATACCGTTCTCTTCACTTACATTCTTATTCTGGATTCGGGCATGTTGGTGCTTGCCTACTTTAAGAAATGGAATCTTGTAAACATTATTTGTTATGCGCTTACCATTTTACTTTTCGGTTCGTGGTTGGGTTCGAAGTTCGATGGAGAAAATTCTTCGATGATTATTGGAGCGTTAATTTTTGCCACACTATTCTATTTGGTTTTCTTCGCCATGAATATTGTGAACAACATTAAAGAGCGTTTGCCTTTTAAAGGAATTGAAATCAGCATACTCTTAAGCAATACCTTTTTCTACTATGGAGCGGGCATGATGATATTAAACAATGAGATCGGTGAAGACTTTAAAGGATTGTTTACTGCGGCCTTGGGAATCTTCAATTTCATTTTTGCTTACGCGTTGTACAAAAACAATCGCGTTGATAAAAATCTTGTGTTCTTGTTGATCGGCCTTGTGCTTACCTTCATCAGTCTTGCAGCTCCGGTTCAACTGAAAGGAAATTACATCACTCTTTTCTGGTCAGCTGAAACCGTGTTGTTGCTTTGGCTGTCACAGAAATCGGGCATTCGATTAATGAAGTTTGCATCTCTGCTGATCATGGGGCTGATGGTGATTAGTCTCATCATGGATTGGAGTCAGATTTACATTGATGAAACTGAATCTTCTTTGAATGTCATATTGAACAAAGGATATATTACGAGTTTGTTTTCTCTCGCTTCTATTGCGGCTACTTTTTATTTATTAAAAAATGAAGGAGAAGAAGATGAAGAGTCCGTTCATCTCTATAAAAATTTGCTTCTGTTTGCAGGTGTTATTTTGTTGTACGTGTCTCAGTTTCTTGAACTGAGACATCAACTTTATTCACATGGTTTCGATTATGCCACACAAAATATTATTATCGGCAGCTACAACATGCTGTTTATTTTAGGATTGTTATTGGCTGAAAGAAAGTGGATCAATAATCAGTACATCAAAGAAGCGTTTTCGTTTTGGGGAATTTTGGCGATGCTGAGTTACCTGTTCTATTATCATGATCAGATTATTAGCACACGCAATGATTTTCTATTCGTTGGATCAACCATCACTGGTTTTGTTTTTCATTACATATTGATCGTCCTCCTAATATTGGTTGCTGCTTTAAGCCTGAAAAAAATACAGACACTCACCGAATTCAATCAGAAGACATATCATCTATATTCCTGGTTCTATGTATTCTTCTTTGTGTTTCTGGCCAGTGCCGAGTTAGATCACATCGTTATGCTTTCGGCTGGGGCAACATCTGAAACAATGGAGCATATACTGACACAGAATCATAAAATCGGGTTCCCTATTTTATGGGGTATTACCTCTTTTATTTTAATTGCCATCGGACTTAAAACCAAAAAGAAACACCTGCGCATTATTTCGCTTACTCTTTTCCTGATCACTATTTTAAAACTGTTCACGATGGATATTAGGGGAATATCGGAGGGCGGAAAAATAGCGGCCTTTATATCTCTCGGTGTTTTATTGCTTGTGGTTTCGTTTATGTACCAGCGTCTGAAAAATATTTTGTTGGCGGACGAATCTGTTATTGATTCTACTGAAAAGGAAAATCCATCATGAAACGAACCTTAATTCTAATATTCTTTCTAAGCATATCATGCTTTGGCTTCAGTCAGCAGTTCAAAGGTGAAGCGCCTTTACCTTCAGTTGATGCAGATGGGTTTTATAGAATCATAATCTCCCCAGAGGCAAGTCCTTATTTCAATTCTGAATTTTCAAACATCCGCATTTACGATCAGCAGAATACGGAAGTGCCTTACTTGTATCAGGAGGAAGAACCTGTTTATCATTCTGAGAAGTTTAAAGAATATGAAATTGTTGAGAAGAAGCAAGAAAAGAATTGTTGCACATCGTTGATTCTCAAAAACCCGGATGGCCATGCCATCAACAACATCAGTCTCTCCATTAAAAATGCAGAGGTAACAAAGCACGCCACGCTTCTAGGTAGTGATGACAAGCTAAACTGGTTCGCCTTGAAGGAACGGTTCGTTTTAAATGCCATCAACAATCAAAATAAAACTTCCGAACTTAAAATAGTAGACTTCCCCTTAAGCAACTACACCTACTATCTTTTACAACTACAAGACTCTACCAGTGCGCCCATAAATATTCTCAGTGCTGGTTATTATGAAGCGAATACTGAAGATGGCAAATATGAAGCGCTTTCTTCATTAAGCATAAACAAATCAGACAGCACAAAACAAAAAAAGACTTTCGTTCAGATTACCTTAGACACAACAAGGGTTGTTGACAAGCTTACCATAACGATGTCGGGTCAGCCCTATTTTTTACGAAGAGCCTCTCTTTACAGTAAAGAGCAGAGAAAAACTAAAAAAGGAAAGACAGAGTACTATTACGATCGGCTTTACGATTTTGAATTAACCTCGAAGCAAACTTCAGTTATTGCTTTATCCGGAATAAAAGTAAAAGAGCTTTTGCTGATCGTTGAGAATGATGACAACCCTCCATTGGATGTTGCTTCAATAAAAGCGTTTCAATTAAACCGATACTTTACAGCTTGGTTAAAGAAAGGAAATCAATACACCTTAAAAATAGGAAATGATAACCTTCAATCGCCTACCTATGATCTTGCTTTCTTCAAAGATAAAATTCCTGCTCAATCACAACTACTCTACATCGGAGCAGTGACCATTTTCAAAGAGAAAGGAGAGCAACACAGCACAACCATTTTTACAAGTCAATCTATTATCTGGGTTGCTATTGGGCTCGTGATTATAATTCTTGGTTTTATGTCTGTTAAGTTGATTAAAGAAAACAGTGCTGGCGATAAAGAGAGTGACTCTCGCTGATCAAGATAATAAGGAGATATTTATTTGTGTTAGATAAGATTGCATTAAGGGTGAACCAATCGATTCGTGTTATAGATTTTTACAATCTCTTTTATGTCTTTATATCCTAATTCATTGCTTTGAATTCTCTTCATTAATTCAAAATCGTCCCCAAGCGCAATCTCAATGAGTCTAAAAAATTCCTCCTTCTTCCCTTTAATGCCGTGTAAATTGCCTTCTCTGTCCCTTATAACATAAGTCGAATATGGCGCTTTATTATTGCCTCTACCAACCCCGACAGAAACACCACCTATTCCTACCATCAAACCTGGGCCTGCAATTATTTTATTATAGTCGGGGAATTCTGCGTGATAAAGTTTGACGCTTCCTTTACTTATAACAAACTTCCCTTCAATGCCTGACGCCATATAGTCTTCTCCCTCAAAAGGGTAAAATGCATGTAGCAATGCAAAAGTGTCTTTTTTATATGCATAGTATTTCAAGTCTTTAACCAAATATGATCTTGGCCTTTTCTTTTTGTCATTTGTGATTAAAACTTGTGTGCCTTTACCTCCTGCCGAGGAAAATATCATGTATCCTTTAAACAACGAATCCTCTTGTGTAATAACAAAACCATCAAACTTTTGGCAATAGCAATATGTATTAACTAAAAGAAAAATAAACAATAGACTAATCTTCATTATATAAAATGGTTTATATCTAATCTCTGAAAAATTATGGATTGGAAATGAAGGCTTAAGATCTAAACTTTGCACCTGAACAATAATCAATTCGCCATCTTATTATTCCGATAAATCTCTTTGCCCTTATCATTCCACTCCACTTTAATGTATGGGCTTAATTCTTTGTCGAAGGCCTCTTTGCTGTAGGTTATAATTTTTTTTCGTTTTCCGTTGGGGTAATATTCGGTCCAGTCGCCTACCTTCTCATCCCATTGATATTCGCCTTGCACGGCAAGCTGTCCGTTGTCGTGGAAGAAATAATAGAATCCTTCTTTCTCACCGAACTCAACAGGTGTCATTTCTTTCATGTGTTTGCGCTCTTGCGGATCGTAGTAACTCACTGTGGATTCGCGTGGCCAACCTCTGTAATATTTTTCCTTATTCGTTAGCACACTATCGCGATCGTATTCAAGCCATCGGCCGTGCTTTGTTCCTTTGTAATAAATTCCCTTCATCAGAATATGTGCGCCCATGCGCTTCTCGTATGGACCGTGAAGCAAAACTCCTTTTGTAGGATCGAACGTTGAGGTTTTACGAATTTCTTTTCGTGTAAAATCAAACCAATAGATATCACGAACAAAAGCCTGGGGCCTATCGGGTTTCTTTAGGTAGAAAAATGTTTCGTAGGTAACACGCTCTCCAAAACCTTTGCGGGTAAATCCTTTCTTGGTCTTGATTCCGTAGAAGACTTTCTTTTTTACCTTTTTCTTTTTGGGTTCTTCTTTCTCCTCCTCTTTTTTAAAATCGAGTGTTACAGGAGTGTCTATTGAAAATTGCTCATCGGGTTTTTCGTCCTGCGCCTTTGTTAATAAAGGTAGCGCAAGTAAGCCTGAAAGAATGATGAGGTAATTCCATTTCATAATGCAAGTAAACGACTGAATGAAAAATGTATTGTAAAAATAGAAAAAGCATTGTCAAAAATAAAGGCATAACCGCAGAGGCCGCAGAGGAAATACTACTAAATCCTCTGCGAAACTCCGCGTTCTTTGCGGTTATGAAGTACTTATCGTAATTCGCAAGCTTATCACGATCCTCTAATTATGATAGTTAAAAAACTGGCCGTTCCATTGATCAATGACAAAGTGTTATTTCAAGCTGAGCATTGTTATGTCGCCACTGCTGCCATCTCAGAAGCAGGTTTCGATTTTATCAGAAGTCGCATACCTCCTAAATGTAAAATAGAAATCGTAACCGGGTTGGATGTATTAACGTCACCTCAGGTATTGAGGAGAATATGGAGAAATTATCAGGATCGGATAACGCTCAATATTTTTACCCGAAACTTCTTTCATGCCAACGTCTATCTTTTTGACTTGCCCTACAGAAAAGCAGTTGCCTTTGTAGGCTCCGGAAATTTTACACTCGAAGGGATTAAGGATAGTGAAGAATTATTTTACAAGATCACAGATGCAAAAGAGATTGAAGCATTAAAGTCGTGGTTTACGGGGTATTATGAATTCTCAGAGCCATTAACAGAAAGCATTCTTCAGGAATATGAATTGATATTTCCTCTATTAAAACTGCGAGATATTGCATCACGAAAAGACAAAAAACAATTTATTGAGTTAACAACAGTAGGATTTAATTGGGATGCGATCAAATTCAAAAATCAGTTTTTCAAAAAAGAAGATTACCTAACGTTTGCAAACAGTAAAACAAATTTAAACACACCAGAATTTCAAGCTGAAAGAGCGGCCGTGCAAGCAAAGTTTTTGCAATTGCATGAATCCATAAAAGGGCAAATGCACAAATTGAAACTGCAGGAAGACAGTGATGTAAACAACATTATAAGTAGTCTTAATCCAGAATATCATCTGGATCATAAGCTCTCCTCCATGTGGATTAGTTATGGAAGAATTGAAGCGGAACTGAACAAATATTATCCTGAAGCCAAGCTTAGTGACTTCATGAATCTGCAGGTTGTTATCAAACAAAAGGAAGTTGCAAACTGGTTGGTTGTTGGGAGGCAGCGCGGCAGTAAAGAAGATCGTGAATTTTTCAGACAACAAATGATTGACGAAGAATATAGAAATGGATTCTTTAAACTTCTTGTTGGACTCGGTGTTGGTTATTGGATTGAAATTGCTGGCGATAAAATTAACGTAGAAACTTTTCAGAATGCAGAGTCTCTTTGGGGATTTACAAATTCTGATGACTGGATGTATTATGATTTTATCATCGGAAGAACATATTCGCCAGGAGAATTTGACTTGAGCACGGATACCATTACACTGACCATTGCAAAAGATTTTGATAAGTTAGTTTTACTTTATCGACACATGAAAGATTCTTCTTTCGAAAAAATTAAATAGTATGAACCAGCCTTTTTATAAGAATGCATTGCATTAGTCTAAAATAAAAAAGTCGTGCCTCACTATTTCAGAAGGCACGACTCATTGAATTTTATAAACCTATTAACTTACTAATTCTACACTTCGCTTAATGAAGCTAGTCAAGTCTGCACCTGTCAACATATTTTGTGAAAGCAATGCAAGATCATAGGCCTGCTTCGCCAATTTAATTTTCTGCTCCTCGGTTTCAGCTTTAATTACTTTTTGAACAATGCTGTGATTTGCGTTGATGGCTACATTATAATTATCCGGCATCGAACCCATAAAGGAATAACCTCCTCCACCCATCTTTGCCATGTCTTTCATTCTGCGCATGAATTCGCTCATGGTAACGACCACGGGCAATTCATCTGTCGCCATGGATTCTACAGCGACCATCATATTTTTATTGTTGATGGCTTTTTCGAAAATACCTTTCACCAATTCCTGTTCATCAGTTGAAAGCACACTCTCTATTTTTTCGTCTTTATCAATCAACTTCTCCGCGGTTTCACTGTCGACACGTTTGATTTGCGTTCCTTCCAGTTTCTGCTCTAAGGTATTGATGAAGTGATTGTCCAGCTGACCATCCAAGATAACGACATCATAGGCTTTGTTTTTCGCTGCCTGAATGAAACTGTCTTGCTTACCTAAATCAGAAGTGTAGACGTAAACAAGATGTTTGTCTTTGTCGGTTTGATTTGGTGTTACGTGTACTTTGTATTCATCAAGCGTAAAGTATTTCTTGTCTGTATTTTTCAACAGCACAAAATCTTTTGCCTTCTCGTAAAACTTCTCATCGCTGATGATACCGTACTTCACGAAAATGCCAATGTCATCCCACTTCTTTTCGAACTCTGCGCGATCCTTCTTAAACATGTCCGAAAGTTTATCGGCTACTTTCTTGGTAATGTGTTGACTGATCTTCTTTACACTTGCATCACTTTGCAAATAACTACGCGAAACGTTCAATGGAATATCAGGAGAGTCAAGCACACCGTGCAGCAACATCAAAAAATCAGGCACAACATCTTTTACCTCATCAGTAATAAATACCTGGCGACTGTATAACTGTATTTTGTTTTTCTGTACTTCGAAATCATTCTTCACTTTCGGAAAGTATAATATTCCCGTAAGGTTAAATGGATAATCTACATTGAGGTGAATCCAGAATAATGGATCTTCAGAATAAGGATAAAGTTCTTTATAGAAACTAAGGTAATCTTCATCCGTCAATTCCTTTGGTGACTTTGCCCAAAGGGGTGCAGGGTTGTTGATGATGCGATCAACCGTTACTGATTTTGTTTTTGCTTTCCCTTCGGCATCAACGCCATCGTCTTCACTTTTCTCTTCCGTGCCGAATTTAATTTCTACTGGAAGGAACTTGCAGTATTTTTCAAGGATACCTTTCAAGCGCCACTCATCCAGAAACTCTTCAGAGTCGGCATTAACATGAAGAATGACATCGGAACCACGTCTGTCTTTTGTTGCTGGAGACAATTCAAATTCAGTAGAACCATCACACTCCCAACGAGCTGCTTCTGTTTCGCCAACTTTATATGAGCGTGAAATGATCTCAACTTTATCGGCCACCATGAAGGCAGAGTAAAATCCAAGACCGAATTTTCCGATAATATCTTTCGCATCACCTTTGTCTTTGAATTTCTCCACAAACTCAGTAGCGCCAGAGAATGCAATTTGGTTGATGTATTTCTTGATTTCTTCGCCTGTCATTCCCAGACCATGATCACTTACGGTGATGGTTTTCTTTTCTTTATCGAACTTCACTTCAATTTTGAGATCGCCCAGCTCGCCATCAAACTCACCCATAGAAGCAAGCTTCTTTAGTTTTTGCGTAGCATCTACCGCGTTGGATACTAACTCTCGCAAAAAGATTTCGTGATCGGAATACAGGAATTTTTTAATGATGGGAAAAATATTCTCGGTATGAATCGAGATGTTGCCTTTTTCTGTCGTTGCTGCCATAGTGGTTTGTTTCTGTTTTTTTATTGAGGAATAAAGTATATTTCTATAGGCTCACCCGACTTTCAAAAGCTGTTCCAACTCGCTATTTCTGACAGGTTGGCATACGACTTGGAAAGAAGTTTTGGTTTCTATACTTTTCACCTACATTATGTGTCTCTTAGATCAGTTATCAAAATTAGTCAGTTATGAAAACAAAAATAGTAGTAGCATCTCTCATGGCAATGGCAACCTTGTTGTTGTCGTGTAGCCCAGAGGACCAACAGCTTAAAACCAGTTATCTTGAATTGCCATCCACTTTGGATCAGTATGATTTGGGGGTAAACGATCAGGTTCCGACACTAGGAAGAGTGCTGTTCTACGACAAGCAACTCTCCGTTAATAATTCGGTTTCCTGTGCTTCTTGTCACAAGCAATCGCTTGCCTTTGCTGATAATGCACGCTTTAGCAAGGGTTTCGAGAATAGGGTTACCTCCAGAAATGCCATGCCCATTCAAAATCTAAATTCATTTAATTCTGGCGGCATCTTCTTACCAGTCGAAGGAGACAAACCTATTGATAGCGGGTTTGTTAATGAAGGCGGTATCATCTTTGGCTCAGGCCCAACTTTATTTTGGGACGGACGCGAACATAATTTACGTTCCATGGTTCTTCGGCCTATTGCCAATCACGTTGAGATGGGAATTTCCGATTTAGATAAACTGGCAGATAAATTGGAAACCGTGCCTTACTACAATGATTTGTTTTTAAAAGCCTATGGAACAGAGGGTATAACAGTAGAAAGAATTTCAGATGCCCTTAGCTACTTTTTAGAAAGCATTAATTCCAACCAAACCAAGTTTGACAAATCTAGAAATGGAGAAGTTCAACTTTCTGGCCTTGAAAGACAAGGTCAGATGTTATTTACGGATACTTATGATTGTAACGCATGCCATCAAGTTCAAGACCCTGTTGGTTACGTATTCGCTGGTACGTTTGCCAATATTGGTTTAGATCCCGTTTATGCGGATGCCGGTCTTGAAAAAGTAACAAATAATTCATCAGATGCTGGTAAGTTTAAAATTCCCTCGCTGCGAAATATTGCCTTAACTGCACCCTATATGCACGATGGTCGTTTTGCAAGTTTGGATTCGGTGATTGAACATTACAGTGTCGGACTTGAAGACAATGCGAACCTTGATTTCCGCCTTCGCAGTAATACTGGCGAACCGTTGCGGCTCAATATTTCGCAAAATGACAAAAGAGCAATCATTGCATTTCTGAATACGCTGACTGATTATACAATGGTGACCGATTCCAAATACTCTAACCCGTTTAAAACGAAGTAAGCATGGCATTTAAATTATGGCGGAGCGTTGTGCTTCTATTTTGTAGCTCTGTAGTTTTTGCACAACAAGACAGTACATCTAAAACAGTAAATCAATATATTGGAGTTCAGGCCAATCAATTAATCAAACAGTTGTTTAACTTAAACAACTCCACCTCCACTGTCAATAATCCCTACCTATTAGTTTACGCTCTCAATTCTATTAATACGGGCTGGGGATTAAACATAGGATTTGGCTACACATACAATCAGTTTAAAGATGGAGATGCTTTCAATAGACGGGAAACAAATATCAATAATTACTTTTTCCGTGTAGGATTTGAGAAGAAAACAAACCTTGGCAGGAATTGGATTTTAAGTGGTGGCTTGGATATCACGAACGATAATCAAAAAAATGACACAAAAAATATTAGCACTGGCTCTACTTTCGAATCTGAAACTAAATCAAAAGGATGGGGTTTTGGCCCTCGCGCTACTCTGAATTATAAAATAACCAGCCGCATTTTACTAGCCACAGAAAGCACCTATTATCTTCGAGCTGGAAAAAATAGCACGAAGACCACAACATCGTTCAGTCCTCCTGAAGAGACATCTGACAAATCCAAACAGTTTTTATTTACAGTGCCTGCTGTCTTAATACTAATTGTAAAATTCTAAAATTGCTATCGAAGTCTGTCAGAATCGCGCACTAGTTTTTCATCCTTTCTTATAAATCGATTGGCTACAAGATTGCAGACTACCGCGATTCCCGGAATCCACAAGCCCCATCCATAATTACCACCTTTGTAAGTGTTAAACATTTGGTTGGCAAAGAAAACAGCAGAACCAATAGTAGCTGCCATAAACAGCGAATTCAATGCTCCTAACTTCATTTGCAACAATCTGTCTTTAAACTTTCCTATTTCTACCAAGGCAAGCGTGGCAGCAGCAATGGCGAGGATAGCTGTTACTGAGTATGGAAAATATGTTGTGGTTTTCACACCATTTTCAATTGTACTATAGTGTAGTGCATAAAGAGCATGAGATTTCTCAGGTGCTTCCTGATAAACCCAGATGGGAAGAAAAATAGTTGCTACTAAACTTAAAATAGCGATTGCCAGAAATACAGTTTGAATTCTTTGCCACATGTTGAGGTTGCGTTAACTTGGTGGTAAAAGTAAAAAGAAAATAGATTCTCCAATCGTATTAAATTCCGAACTGTTTTAAAATTCATTTCACCGGGGGAGTTTCGAATTGTCGTGTCATCGGCTAAAGAACTGGCTAAGTTTAGTGTGCAACTCCGCCTTAAGGCCATAGTTATTGCCGGAAATAAAAAGGGCTTTCTCTAGCACTTCTAATAGACTGCCGCAATTCAAAATGCGACCTTTTCACTGAATAAAAAATTAACTCGTTCTTTGGAGCGATTAACTGAATTGAAATGAGAACCGCCTACATTGTTGATATTCTTCGAACACCTATTGGAAAATATGGTGGAGTGCTTGCTTCCGTGCGGCCAGATGATCTTACGGCTCATGCCATCAAAAAATTAATGGAACGGAATGCTTCAATCGATCCTAAACTAATTGAAGATGTTATTTTGGGTGCGGCCAATCAATCAGGAGAAGACAATCGTAATGTGGCTCGCATGGCATCACTTCTTGCTGGACTTCCCGTTGAAGTGGGAGGTGTTACTGTAAACAGACTTTGTGCTTCAGGCTTGCAAGCAATTATGGATGCTTCGCGTGCCGTTATGAATGGTGACGGAGATATTTACATTGCCGGTGGCGTAGAAAGTATGAGTCGTGCACCTTTTGTTGTTCCAAAATCAGAAGAGCCCTTCTCGCGCTCAAAAGAAATGTATGACACTACATTAGGTTGGCGCTTTATTAATTCAAAATTATCATCACTTTACTATCCATACTCCATGGGAGAAACAGCAGAGAATGTTGCTGAGAAGTGGAAGATAAGTCGCGAGGCGCAAGATGTCTTTGCTCATCAGTCGCAATTAAAATATCAACAGGCATTTGCTAACGGAAAATTTAAAGATGAAATAATCTCCGTTGCTGTTCAGCAAAAAAATGAAATCGTTGTGATGGATAAAGATGAACATCCTCGGACAACCTCAATAGAAAAATTAGCAACGTTAGAACCAGCTTTTAAAAATGATGGTAGTGTAACAGCCGGAAATTCTTCGGGGATTAATGATGGAGCCGCTGCGTGTTTGATTGTAAGTGAAGAAGCGCTAAAGAAATATAATCTGAAGCCTATGGCAAGAATTGTATCGATGGCTGTTGCGGGAGTTGATCCTGCTTACATGGGTGTTGGTCCTGTACCCGCAACGCAAAAAGCGCTGAAGCGTGCGGGATTAAGTATTAAAGATCTTGACTTGGTTGAATTGAATGAAGCTTTTGCATCACAATCATTGGCGTGCATAAAAGATCTTGAATTAGATCCAGAAAGAGTAAATGTAAATGGCGGTGCAATTGCTCTTGGTCATCCACTTGGGTGTAGTGGTGTGCGAATAAGTGCAACCCTAATTCACGAAATGAAAAAAAGGAAAGTGAAATATGGATTGGCAACGATGTGTATTGGTGTAGGGCAGGGTGCTGCAATTATATTTGAAGTTTAAGAAGATCGTCTGAGCCAAATTCTATCTAGCTAATTTAAATTTTAAAGGCAACACGAATCTTGATCTAACCGCTTTTCCATTTTGCGTACCTGGAATCCATTTAGGCGAAAGAGAAATTACTCGTATTGCCTCTTGGTCACATTCTTTTCCTATGCCCTTTACGAGAGTTATATCAGAAATGCTTCCGTCAGTATTAACAATAAAAGAAAGAAAAACAGTGCCTTGAATTCCACGCCTTCTGGCTTCCGATGGATATTTCATCGTCCTTCCAAGAAATTGTGACATGGACTGAATGCCACCAGCAAATTCTGCTTGTTGCTCAACTAATGCGAACACGACTCCTGTCGTATCTATCTCAGTGGGAAATTTTCTGATCGGAAATGGCAAGAAGTTTAGAAATGAATAATGTGTTCTAGTAAGGGACTTTGAATGCATGAACTGTTCCGTCACCTGAAATTTGTAGGGCAGAAGAAATTTATTCTCGAACTCTTTAGCATATTCTTTTTTCACTCCACCTTCAAAAAGAATCCCCTTTTTAAATTTATTTTTATTGAAAGTCTCCGTGTACAGAATATCTCCGTTGCTTGCTGAACATCGCCATTCGCCTTGTTTCTTACCATTTTCAAAATGTCCCTGTACAATGAACGTGAATTCAAATCCTGGCCATTCATACTCGTACTGCCATTCACCAGTGCCGTTATCGATCAGCTTTTTACCGGAAGCGTCATAAAGAGAATTCACAATAAAATCATCACCGCTGAACGCTACTTCTCGCCATATTTTCCCATTTTGGAAATAGTATTTCAAGACACCAAAACGCTTATCATTCTGAAATTGACCTTGAAATTCAATTTGGCCATTTGGATAGTATGAAATGAAATCACCATTCTTTATCCCATTTCCATAATATCCCTTCATCACCAACTGGTCATTTAGTAGATAATCGGCAACCTCTCCGGTAAATTGGGTCTTAAGTGCATCTACAGCACAAAGCCTGTAGTAATGAGCTGAATCTTCAGTGGTTAGCACCCAACGATTAGTGTAATACAATTTTTTCTTGCTCTGAGCCTTTGCTGGCTGTAGGATACAACTAGCAACAACGATTGATAAAAAAACTGATAATTTCATGCCTTGCAAACCTATACATTTCCCAACATGAAGCAAATCACAATAAACATCGTAACTGTAAATTCGATAGTTCTTTAAGAGTACATCTGTTCTTTACAATGATTTAACTATTCCTCATTTTTACCAAATTCACTCTCTATAATTCTTAATGCGATACTTCTTCGAAATAGCATATCACGGAAAAAACTATGCCGGCTGGCAAAGTCAGGCAAATGCTACGGGTGTACAAGCGGTTGTTGAATCGGCTATGACAAAGATGTTTCGCGAAGAAATTAAGATTGTAGGCAGCGGACGAACGGATACCGGTGTTCATTGTGAGCACCAATTTTTTCATGTTGATATTGAAAAAGAATTTGAGGCTCAGAACATCATTCAAAAACTGAATTCATTTCTTCCTAGGGATATTTCTATTCTATCCATCCACCAGGTTATGGCTAAGGCGAGTGCACGTTATAATGCAGTGGAAAGATCGTATCGTTATTGCATCACGCGAAAGAAAAATCCGTTTCTAGAAGGACTGGCTTGGCATTATTTTAAACCAGCCGATGTTAAAACCATGAACCTTGCTGCTGCGTTACTACCAGGCGAACACGATTTTGAATGTTTCAGTAAAGTAAAAACAGACGTAAATCACTTTCTTTGTACTGTTAAAAAAGCAGAGTGGCAAGAAGAAGGTGACACGCTTGAATTTACGATTACAGCAAACCGATTTTTGCGCGGAATGGTACGCGCCATTGTAGGAACTTTATTAGATGTAGGAAGTGGAAAAACTTCGATGATAGAGTTTGAACAGATACTTAAAAGTCGCGATCGAAAAAAAGCGGGGGCTAACGTTCCTCCTTACGGACTGTATTTAACGCATGTGAAATATCCATCCAATACCTTCATTAAACATTAAAAGCAACGACCAGTTCAATTGTGGAGAAAGAAAAAGTAAGCAGCGGAAATATTATTGATTGGTCGGTACTCAGACGATTGATAACCTTCGTCAAACCCTATAATGGACGTTTCATTATTGTCGTTGTTCTAACGGTTTTATTAGGTGTTCTCGCCCCAACTCGTCCCATCTTAGTTCAATATACTCTTGATAATGATGTAACCTCTGGAAATTACGATGGCATGGTGAAGATGATGATCCTCTT
Source organism: Chryseolinea sp. (assembly GCA_046595655.1). Lineage (GTDB taxonomy): Bacteria > Bacteroidota > Bacteroidia > Cytophagales > Cyclobacteriaceae > Chryseolinea. The sequence goes on from JBKJOF010000057.1 coordinate 81,189, forward strand.
GCTTGGCATCCTTATTTTTCAATCCGTTACGCAATACATTCATACCTACTTATCCGGTTGGCTCGGTCAGCAAGTTATTCGCGATATCCGGGCAAAACTCTACGAACATATCATCAGTCTTAGATTACGATTTTTTGATAAAACACCAATTGGTCGATTAGTAACCCGAACCATTTCTGATGTCGAAACCTTGGCAGATGTTTTTAGTGAAGGTATTGCGGCAATGGCAGGCGACCTTTTGCAAATTATTTTTCTTCTAGGCTTTATGTTCTATGAAGATTGGCGACTCGCTCTTTTGAGTTTATCCACCATTCCATTATTACTAATCAGTACATATGTATTCAAAGAAAAAATTAAGGTTGCTTTTAGTGATGTGCGCAACGCGGTCTCTAATCTGAATACATTTGTTCAAGAGCATATTACAGGGATGAACATCGTACAGATTTTTGGAAGTGAGAAACGCGAGTTCGAAAAGTTTAATGAAATCAACGAGGAACACAAGCAAGCTAACCTACGCTCTGTTTTATATTATTCAATTTACTATCCTGTGGCAGAACTTATCGCGGCAGCAGGTATTGGTTTGTTGGTTTGGTATGGATCGCGAGGTGTAATTAATTATGAAGAGACCGGTATCACAATTGGTAAGCTTATCGCTTTCATCATGTATATCCAGATGTTCTTCCGTCCTATTCGAATGATTGCCGATCGATACAACACATTACAAATGGGAATCGTGAGTACTTCGCGCATCATGAATTTGTTAGATGAAACTGAAAATATTCAGATCAACGGAACGCATCGCCCCGATCATATCAATGGAGCTGTTCAATTTGATCACGTATGGTTTGCATACAATGAAGAAAATTATGTTTTAAAAGATGTTACCATCGACATCAAGCCAGGAGAAACCGTTGCCCTTGTCGGTGCCACAGGTGCCGGAAAGTCGTCTATAATTAATTTGCTCAACCGTTTTTACGAAATCAACAAAGGCTCAATACGAGTAGATGGTGTTGACTTAAAAGAATACAACTTGGGCAACTTGCGCAAAAATGTTGGTGTTGTATTACAAGATGTTTTTCTATTCTCTGATTCAATCTTGAATAATATAACGCTCGGCAATAAAGACGTTACAGAAGAAATGGTTTGGCATGCAGCGGAGCTGGTCGGTGCTAAAAAGTTTATCGAACGATTACCCGGAAAGCTTCATTACAATGTAATGGAACGAGGAGCAACGCTTTCTGTTGGGCAGCGTCAGCTTATTTCATTTATTCGTGCTATGGTGTATGATCCAAAAATTTTAGTGTTGGATGAAGCCACTTCATCGGTGGACAGTGAAACAGAAGAAATGATTCAAAATGCCATTGAAAAAATGATGAGTGGCCGAACGTGTATTGTCATTGCTCACCGACTATCAACCATTCAGAAAGCGAACAAAATTATGGTGCTCGATCACGGTGAAATAAAGGAATCTGGTCGCCATGATGAGCTTCTTGTAAAGGATGGTTATTATGCTCAGCTCCACAAAATGCAGTATAAAGAGTTGGCTTAATCGTATTCCCGATCAATAAATTCGCCCCTGCTCACACACCATGCAAAAGGGTTATATTTGCTTCAATGCAACTTTTGAAAATACTCTTGCTGATCATTTTCTTCTTGATCACTGTTGATGAAGTGTTTGCCCAACCAGGACATAACACAGGTAAGAGCATGTACACACGCACGCGTTACAATTATTCCTCCACACGGGTTAGAGGTGCCAAAGCCAAAACCATTTGCCCCATTTTTCAGAACAGCAAGTACCCCTATTTTGGAGTAGGAGTAAAACTAGGCGATCCATTTGCCGCTACGTTTAAATTCTATCCTAACAAACATCTTGGTTTTGTAGTGGACTTCGGCAAAGCGTCAAGCGGATTATACAACCGGTATTTTCGGGAGCAATTTGCCAGCTACCAACGGCCAGATACGCTATCTCCCGGAGCAAGTGTGAATTACCTAACCCATAAAGTTAAATCAGATTTTGTGGGCGAAACCAAAGTCTTATATCAAATCGATGCCAAAAAGATTTCAGAAGGACTTCAATTTTATATAGGCGCTGGTATTGAATTGAAGCGTACTTCGTTGGAGTATGATTATTTATATGAAACAGATCCTCTGTTAGGTGATGCAGAGAATAGACCCGGACGAATTTCTCAATCCCGTTTTACAATAGGAGCGGAAGGTATTGTGGGAATTGAATATTCTTATTTTCAACTACCGATCTCAGCGTTTATGGAGTTGGAATATTTTGTGGATGTCTACAAAGATCCGGGATGGAGTCGCACGCAAGGTGGAGTTGGACTACGGTATATTTTCTAATCACTTAGCAGAATTAATAACCCGCTAATCCAGATAATTTCCTTGTCTGGATTGCCTTCACTTTTTGCACATACGATTTTTTAACCGAGGCCTCTAGCTTACTTTCTTGAAGGGTGAGCAGAATAATAGTTGAAAATTCATCTATACGCGGAGATTGGTAACGCAAAATCGCCAGATCTAAAAAAGTAATAGCATCCTGAATTTCCTGATGATTGTATGCATCTATAGCAAGATTGTAAAACATTAATCCAACCAGCTGATCTAAATTCACAACCTTAAACAAATTAAATTGATAGGCATAAGAAACCTTGTTGTTGTCAGTTTGCATTAATTCATTTTCTCTGTAAGTCGAAATTCTTTTTTCAATCTGATCAGCATTACTCACAAAACCTTTCAATGGATCTGTGGTCTCTAATAAAATAGTTCCTTGTTCTGTTTTGGCGAGAAGAAAAATGTGATAGTTCGTTTCAACAATTTTATAATCAATGTTAAAATGATCAAGCAACAATGCATAGAGTGCTGTTGCGGTTAAGCAATTGTACGTTCCATCATCTACCAGTTCAGTAAAGGTGCAATACTGCTTATAATTTTTTAGAAATTTTCGATGAGTCTGATTGAAGATATACTGAAGAAAATCATTCTCCTTTTGAAAGGAATGTTTTTTAGATTCTAATTTCTTAACAAAGGTTTTAAGATTTTCTGTCGATGGTGTTTTTGACTTATCGGTTGATAAATACAGGTTCATGTATTGATCCATTCTTCCCTCGGCAGCAAAAGATTCCTCTCTATTCTGTGCAGAGATAAGAACATGCATGCAAAAGACTAGGAAGATCACTATATTCAATCTCACGTTACCGAAATGTTAATAACCTATATATTAAAATTAACATTTTAGTAACATTGTGCAATGAGCTTAACAATTTGGTAACATTAGGCCAGGCAGATGACTTTAGATATCTTTTCTTTATGAATTCAACAATTCAGAAAAATGCGGCCTTTAACAATATAGACGAGGTTTTCAAAGCACACCGTAGCGGTCAAATCGCCCTGCGAAACGAGCCAATTAAGAACAGAAAAGAGCGCCTTAAAAACCTACGAAACTGGATCCACGCCAATCGCACCGCCATACACGAAGCGATGTATAACGACTTTCGCAAGCCCGCTGTGGAGGTTGATGGCACCGAACTCTTTCACGTGTTGAATGAAATCAAATATGCTTCAGATAATTTGGATCAATGGGTTCAACCAACAAAAGTTGATGCACCATTAACAATGTTTGGAACCCGTTCATGGATTCAATATGAAGCACGTGGTGTATGTTTGATTATTGCACCTTGGAATTATCCATTTAGCCTCTGCATTGGTCCACTGGTTTCGGCTTTGGCTGCAGGCAACAGCGTAATAATGAAACCATCTGAAATGACTCCACACGTTTCAGCACTCATCAAACAGATGGTGGAAACTCTTTTTGAACCAACAGTCGTTTCTGTTTTTGAAGGTGACGCTGAAGTATCACAACGCCTACTTAAACTTCCGTTCGATCATATCTTCTTTACCGGAAGTCCGACAGTAGGAAAGGCCATAATGAAAGCTGCTGCCGAAAATTTAACATCTGTTACATTAGAGTTAGGAGGTAAATCGCCCAGCATCATTACAGATACTGCGCGAATAGAAGAATCAGCACAGCGAACAGCAGTTGCCAAGTTTATCAACAACGGACAAACCTGTGTTGCCCCTGATTACATTTTAGTAGATGAAAAGGTAGCAGAGAAGTTCACCTCCGCATTGATTGAACAAACTAAAAAGCTTTTCGCGAACGCAGAAGGTTCGTTTGAAGAATCAAACAGCTATTGCCGCATTGTGAATGAAAAACATTTTGTACACATAAATGAATTAATAAAAGATGCTTTGACCTCCGGAGCAAAAATAGAGTTTGGAGGTAGTGTAAATCCGTCCACAAACTTTATTCATCCAATGGTGCTTTCGCAGGTTCAGTTAAACAGTCGGGTGATGCAGGAAGAAGTTTTTGGACCTGTTCTGCCAATTGTTACTTATAAAAATCTAGATGAAGCAATCCAAATAATTAACTCCAAACCTAAAGCACTCGCACTTTACATTTTTTCCAGAAGCCGATTGGTTCAGCAAAAGATATTAAACGAAACATCTTCTGGTGCGGTGTGTATCAATGATTCCGCAATTCACTTCCTGCATCACAATCTACCTTTTGGTGGAGTGAACAACAGCGGCATCGGCAAATCGCACGGGCATTTTGGATTTTTAGCGTTCTCCAACGAAAAGCCAGTTTTGAAACAAAAACACGGCCTTACGTCTGTCAAAGCCTTCTATCCACCCTATACCACCCTATCAAAAAAATTGATGGATTGGTTCTTTAAATTATTTTAAAGCTTACCTGTATTTGCATTCGGTGAAGACCCAATAATTCACCTCCTCATTTTGTAATTTTGGGATTGAAATATAATTTCTAAAAACGGACTGAAATGAAAAAAGCACTAAAGTGGACGTTGATTGTTGTGGGAGGTTTGTTTGCGATTATAATCGCTGCGGCCTTTATCATCCCCATCGTTTTCAAAGACGATATAAAAAAAGCGATTGATGATCAACTGGCAAAATCTGTGAATGCAGATGTTGTATTCGATGTTGATAAATTCAATCTCACACTCTTTAAAAACTTTCCGAACATTACAGCTGAGATGGGAAATCTTGGTGTGCTTAACCGCGAGCCTTTTGCTGGTGATGTTCTTTTTGCCGTAGAGAAATTTGAAGTAGAAGTAAATTTAAAAGAGATTTTGTTTGGCGATCAACTTCGTGTTAAAGGGATTACGATGGTAAACCCGGTAATCAATGTTAAAGTATTGGCAGATGGACGAGCCAATTATGATATTGCTATTCCATCAACCGATACGGTTACCACCACAGACGAACCTTCTAATTTTTCATTTGGTATTGACCATTGGGAAATTATTGATGGTGATGTTACCTATGATGATAAGTCCCTTCCATTTTTACTTTCTGTGAAAGGATTGAACCACAACGGAAGCGGTGATTTTACACAAGATATTTTTGATTTAACAACTCATACAGTTGTCGATACGCTTACCACCGAGTACGGTGGAGTAGCTTACTTATCCAACAAGCGCTTGGAAATGGATATGATCATTTCTATTAGCGAAGAGTACACGAAGTATACCTTTAAAGACAACCGTGTGAAGTTGAATGATTTTGCGATGGGCTTTGATGGCTCTTTCAAAATGAATAAAGCTGATTATGGAATGGACATTTCTTTTAGTAGTCCTGAAAATTCTTTCAAAAGTTTGTTGTCGCTTGTGCCCGGAATTTATACTTCAAGTTTTGGTAACATCGAAACAAAGGGTGACTTAGCATTTAATGGGTTTGTAAAAGGCACCTACAGCGAAACGAAAATGCCTGCATTTAATGTAGCGTTGAAAGTAACGGATGCGATGTTTAAATATCCTGAGCTACCTACAGCCGTCAACAACATTAATGTTGATTTATTAATCGATAACAAAGACGGCATCATAGACAACACTATTATCAACTTAAAGAAAATGCATCTTGATTTTGGAACCAATCCTGTGGATGCTCGCGCGCTCATCACCAAAATGTATCCAACACAATTAGACGCAAACATCGCTGCAAAACTTAACCTTGCCGAACTCAGTAAAATGTTTCCAATGCAAGGCCTGGAAATGAAAGGTAATTATGCCATCGATCTTTCTGCAAAAGGAGTTTACGACAGTTTGAAGAAAACCATTCCAGCAATTGATGCAACCATGTCTTTGGCAAATGGATTTGTAAAGTCATCTGATTTTCCTTTGCCTCTTCAGGATTTAGCATTCCACTCTACAGTTAAAAACTCCAGCGGAAAAATGGCGGAGACCTTTATCGTTGTTAAAAATCTTTCGATGATGTTGGACAACGAAAAATTTACTGCCGATCTATTATTAGAAAATCTGGATGACTACACCTGGGATTTAAAAGCAAAAGGAGGAATCGATCTGGAAAAAATGACAAAGATTTTTCCGCTTGAAGGAATGACCTTAACCGGAAAAGTGAAAGCCGATATTGAGACGAAAGGAAAATATTCTGACCTCGAAGCAAAGCGTTACGACAAACTCCCCACCAGCGGTACAGCGTCTTTAAATAACTTTACCTACAAGACTGCTGATTTGCCACCTGTTGCAATATCGCAAGCCTCCATGGTTTTCGATCCAAAGAAAATTGATTTGCAGAAAATGGACGGCACAATTGGTAAAAGCGATTTCCGGGTAAATGGTTCGGTGTTCAATTACCTTGGCTACGCTCTGGGTAAAAATGAAAAGATTAAGGGTAATGTTAATTTTAACTCTACTCTGTTTGATCTTAATGAATTCATGACTGATGCAGAAGAGACCACCAGTACAGATACAGCCAGTTATGGAGTAATTCCCGTTCCGGAAAATATTGAATTTGTGTTGAAATCATCTATTAAAACAGTGAAGATGATGGATCTGATCATGAGCAATGCCTCTGGTGATATTATAGTGAAAGATGGCATTGCAAACCTGAATGGATTAAAATTCAATATGCTGGGAGGTACTATATCAATAAGTGGAACTTACAACACTAAGGACCTCAAGCATCCCAAATATGATCTGGGTTTGAAAATTGAAAATGCATCCATTAAAGAAACGGCAGACGCATCTTCTATTGTTAAGTCTTTTGCACCAGTTGCTGGTTTGATGACAGGAAACTACTCAACAGATTTTAAACTCAATGGTGAATTAAAGCAAGACATGATGCCTGATCTTGCCACTGTCAATGCCGGTGGAATTATTAAGATTATTGAAGCCACGTTGAAAGATTCTAAGCTTGTTTCGGGAATCACCGCTCTTACGAAATTAGATAATACAAGCACGGTTAAATTAAAAGATGTGCTTTTATCAGCATCTATTAAAGACGGAAAATTAACCGTGAAGCCTTTTGATGTAAAGTTTGGCGATTACTCAACAAACATTGCGGGGAGCACAAGCCTGGATGGATCTCTTGATTATAAATTAAAAATGGACGTACCTGCTGGGAAATTGGGTGCGGAGTACAATAGTTTATTATCTAAATATAGTGGCACAAAAAATGACCCCAATGCAAAGATTCCGCTCACCATTGGTCTTGGTGGAAACTACAACAATCCATCACCTAAATTATTAATGGACGATCAGAAAGAACAAGTAAAAGAAGCCGTAACAAACGCTGTGAAAGAAGAGGGAACTAAGGCAATTCAGAAAGCAGTGAAAGGAACTGATGCCGAAAAAATAATCGGAGGCTTGTTGGGTGGAAATAAAAAGGACTCCTTGAAAACCGATAGCACGAAGACAGTTTTACCTACTACAACAGAAGACCTTCAGAAAAAAGCTGCTGAAGAAGCAAAGAAAAAAATACAGAACCTGCTGAAGAAAAAGAAGAATTAAGATTGGACAGGCAGAAATAAAACGAGCGTCCCGCATAAATGCGGGACGCTCGTTTTGTGTACCCAGGACGGGACTTGAACCCGTACAACCTTGCGATCACAGGATTTTAAGTCCTGCGTGTCTACCAATTCCACCACCCGGGCGGGCAATTCGTTGCTCGTGAATAGTGATTTATTATTCGACTTTTAAAACAGAAAAGTGTGAGTTGATCCCACACTTTTCTGCGATTAACCATCAACGAATAACGATCAACCAATTAATGAGCGGGAAACGAGACTCGAACTCGCGACCCCGACCTTGGCAAGGTCGTGCTCTACCAACTGAGCTACTCCCGCTTTTTTCCTTCTTCATTTCTCTAAGGGAGTGCAAATTTAGCGAGTGTTTCTAAAAATGCAACCTTTCTACAAAAAATGCTGTGACCCCTCAGGGACTCGAACCCTGGACCTACTGATTAAGAGTCAGTAGCTCTAACCAGCTGAGCTAAGGAGTCTAAATTTTTGCGCAATCTAGGCCGATTTTTGAACTTCTTCAAACTCTTGCCTGAGTTCGCGAGCATGTTGTTTGTTTTTTGAAAACTTTATATGATTGGGCACGCCTTTCAAATCCCAAATCAAACCCATCCATGAGAATGCTTTTAATACATACCAGGTAATGTCTATCTCCCACCAAAAAAATCCTTGGCGTGATGCTGTCTCATAATAGTGATGGTTGTTGTGCCAGCCTTCTCCTAATGTAATAAGAGCAAGCCACAAACTGTTCTTTGATTCTTCGCCAGTTTCATAACGTTGCTTGCCAAACTTGTGCATAATCGAATTGATGGAGAATGTTCCATGATATAAAATCACAGTACTCAAAAAGAATCCAATAAATAACGTAGAGAATCCGGCAGATGTAAACATGTTAAGTATTCTTCCTCCGTTTACAATCCCGCCCAAGGCCATTACAAAAACAGCCAATGATGTTGGAGCTACCAAATAATGTTTATTCAACCACACTAACTCTGGATATTTAGCATAATCACCAATTACCTTATAATCTGTTTCTTTAAAATCAGGACCGATAATCCAACCAATATGCGAATACCAAAATCCATAAATTTTCATTGAATGTGGATCGGCTGGAGTATCGCTATGTCGATGATGGTGACGATGATGAGCGGCCCACCATAATGCACCTTTCTGTGCTGAAGTTTGCGCCATAAAGGCGATAACAAATTGGAACCAACGGGAAGTTTTATATGACTTGTGAGCAAAGTAGCGATGATATCCGCCCGTTACCCAAAACATCCTTGTTACATATAAGATTGCACACACAATCCAATCGAATAAAGTAGCGCCTGTATAAATGGCAGCTAGAGGCATTAAATGAATAAGGGCAAAAGCAATCTCCTGTTTTAAGATTGGCTTGCTGCGTATTTCTGGGGATACAGTTGTTTGATTCATAATCGTAAAAATTATCGCCACGTTCTTTCTAAACTCAAAATTAGTGTATTCAATTCAAACGAACTCTTTTAACTCCAATCCATTCACGTGCAAACAAGTGTGCGGTAGTTCAAAACTTTTTAATTAATGATGCATCACTAAATCAATTTTTAACATTTGGTGTTATCTTGCGGAGATTTTTAAATATGAGTCACGCCAAAACCATAGCACTTTATCAGCCGATGCTCCACAGCATTGCTTATAACCTTGTGAGGTGTAAGGAAGACGCGGAAGATATCGTACAGGAAACCTTCATAAAGTGGTTAAGTGTTGATGAACAAAAGATAGAAAATACCAAGGCTTACCTTATTAAAGCGGTAACCAATAATTGCCTTAATCATCTTTCTTCTCTGCGTAAAAAGAAAGAAGAATATATGGAAAACGTGTCGGAGGTGATCAAAAACTTCAAGGAAACGAACCTGGCTCATCTTGATCTCGATGTTAATTTATCAGCCGCCTTTAAGGTATTAATGACTAAGCTTGAGCCTCTAGAACGTGCTGTATATGTTTTGAAGGAGGTTTTTGATTTTGAATACGATGAACTACAACAGACATTTGACAAGAAAAAAGAACACTGTCGTCAGTTGTTTAGTCGTGCGAAGAAGAAATTAAGTGAAGAAACCTCCAAAATAAATTTTGATCTACCTGATAGCGCCAAACTCATCGAGAGTTTCAAGAACGCTTGTCATTTTGGTAATCCTACAGAGCTTCTGTCTGAGCTTAAAAAGGACATATCTACACATCCTCAAAAAAATAATTAAAAATATATTAGCTGATCTGTCACAAAAACCAGACAGCCTTGTCTTACAGAAAACATCAGCCCAAAACCGGTGTTTCAATGAAAGTTAAACCTTCAACCTGGATTTAAACATGGCAGTAATTTTAACATTTTTTATAGCGCACTGGTATTTGTCGCTATTCTTCCAGACTTTCTTTCTACATCGTTATGCCTCGCACAAGGCCTTTACGATGAGCAACACCACTGAGAAAGTATTTTACATTCTAACCTGGTTTTTTCAAGGGCCAAACTATTTGAGCCCTTATGGATATGGTGTAATGCATCGTATGCATCACGCTTTCGCGGATACGGAGAACGACCCACATTCGCCAAAGTATGACGAAACCGTTTTTAAAATGATGTGGAAAACCAAAACGATTTATTCAGACATCGCTAATAAGATCTTGGTTCCTGAGAGTCGTTTTACTGAAGGAGTTCCGCAATGGGAAGCTTTCGATAAGTTTGCTCGATCATGGGTATCCCGGATTTTCTGGGGGCTAATTTACACTGCCATTTACTGGCAATTCGCTACTGCTTGGTACTTATGGTTGCTTCTTCCTATACAATTTATCATGACTCCAATCCATGGTGCGGTTATTAACTGGTTCGCCCACAAGTATGGCTACAGAAATTTTGAAGTAGGAGATACATCCAGAAACTTCTTACCGGTTGATTTTTTGATGATGGGCGAGAGCTATCACAACAATCATCATAAAAATGGTAATCGCGCAAACTTTGGTGGTATTCGTTGGCACGAAATTGACCCTACTTATCAGGTTATTAAAGTGTTAAACAAGTTGAACATCATTCAAATTGTGAAGACAAAAGAATTAACCGTAGAGAGGGTACAGAAAGCTGCTTAATAGTTATAAGAAAATACAATGGAAGCCCTGGATTTATCCGGGGCTTTTTTGTTTATCAAAATTCTTTATGAACCGCTGAGATTCGCAGAGGATTTTGTTGACGCGATGAAAGCATCCTACTGTTTGATTTTTGGTATAAACGCTGTGTTTCTCTGGATGCTCTGCGGTTTAACCTTTCTATCCCTACTCTCCAAAAGCTCCATATTGATTCTTCAGTAATTAGCGGTAATTTGCAAGGTAATTCTGAATATGATAATGTTAGCACTGAACATTATCTGTGCAAAATAATTTTAGTATAGTAAATAATTCTACGCTTGACATTCAACGATTTTAATTTTGACGAAAAGCTTTTGGAGGGCTTAACGTCTATGGGTTATAACACCCCAACCCCCATTCAACAAGAGGCCATACCAATAATTCTTCGAAACAAAGATTTGATTGCCTGCGCGCAAACCGGAACTGGTAAAACGGCTGCCTACCTATTACCCATATTGAATAACATACTGCACGCAGAAAAGCGTCATCTCAATACTTTAGTAATAGCTCCTACACGAGAGTTGGCACAACAGATTGATCAACAAATTGAAGGCTTCGGTTATTTCATAGGAGTAAGTTCTATTTCCATCTACGGTGGAGGTGACGGTGCGACCTGGGATCAGCAACGGAAAGCATTAGAGCAAGGTGCAGATATTATCATTGCGACTCCGGGAAGATTAATCGCTTTACTCGCCACTGGAAAAATTGTATTGGATCATCTGGAACATTTGGTACTCGATGAAGCTGATCGCATGCTCGACATGGGATTCTATGACGACATCGTGAAAATCATTGCCCACCTACCCAAAGACAGGCAAACACTTTTGTTCTCGGCTACCATGCCTCCAAAAATTCGCGCTCTTGCAAACAAAATTTTAAATCAACCGGAAGAAGTAACGCTCTCTATTTCCAAACCTGCTGCGGGAATTTTGCAGCAAGCGTATTCGGTTTATGATACACAGAAAGGCGCGCTCATTAAACATGTATTGAAAACCAATCAATGGAATAGCGTCATTGTATTTGCCTCCACCAAAGAGATGGTGAAGAAACTGGATGTCGACTTTCAACGGGCGGGATTAAAAGCGCAGGCCTTTCACTCCGATCTAGATCAACCTGCACGCGAAACACTTTTGCGGGCGTTCAAAAACAAACAGGTAAACATGTTGATAGGCACCGATGTGCTTTCGCGCGGCATCGATGTAGAAGGTATTAGTATGGTGATCAACTATGATGTACCACCCGATCCAGAAGATTATGTGCACCGTGTTGGTAGAACAGCCCGTGCTGAAACAACGGGTACTGCCATTACCTTTATTAATGAAAAAGATCAAGGCAAATTTTTGAGCATTGAAACACTCATTGGAAATGAGATTCCAAAATTACCTTTACCGGAAGCACTTGGCGAAGGGCCCGTTTACGATCCTAGAGCAAAACGAAAAAGCAACGGTCCACCGAGAAAGAGTTTTAGTAGAGGCAGACGGAATTAAGTGAAGAAAAAACATCGTTACTTTCAAGATAACTTTAATAGCTGACTAAGGTCTTCTTTTGTTGATCAGCAATCTATTAAAAGGACAATCTACTTTCTCATACTTTTATGGGAACCTCCTTCTTTGTCCTTCTCCCAAATGAAAATGATAATTGAAGTTTTTAAAGATTCTCTTTAACCCAGATTTTGCAGTAGGAAATAAATACGACAAAGTGTCCTATTTTTGAATATGGAACACCACTACACGGATAAGTTAGTAACACCTTGGGGGGGAATGAAGGAGATGAAA
>JBKJOF010000161.1:0-6505 GCA_046595655.1 Chryseolinea sp.
GAGACTTTCACTCTCTGAAATAATGGGTATCTTACGATACCTGCGCTCATGCTGGGCGCACACAAAATATATGTGCCATTGCGGGGTTCAGTTTAACTTGTTAGTTTCGTTTTCAAACAACGCTTTGTTGTGTGGGACAGTTTAGTATTTCAAAGCCCGCAACGTCACATACACAAACGTTAGCTACAATAAAATGAACCAAATGATTATAAAATTAAAATTCTATATTATATTACTATTTCTATTTAAAACGTCAACAACACTCCTTGCTCAAGAGCAATTTATTCTTGATAATAGAACAGCATACTGCAAACTTTTATTAAAAGATGGTAAGTTGTTGGGACAATGCACAAAGAGTTTTTTTACGGAATTTGAAATTAATTTGACTAATCCAACATTGGATAGTATCAGTTTGTTTAAACAGCTTCCCTTAATTGGAAAGGCAAGAGTAAGCTATGTACCCAATTCAAAAGAAAAAGTCGATTATCAACTTGAGGTAAAGTATGAATTGACCAATCGTCAAGGATTTCCTCAAATCCTTATTAAGACATCCGATGGATGGTTTGTGATGGATAATCTCAAGATAAAAAGCGATAGCCTTACATTTGAAATGGATAATGATCCAGATCCACCTACCACAGAATCAGATTTGTTGATTATTAGGAAAACAATTGCATTACTTAAAGATGAAAAACATTGGAATAGAAACGATGATCGAAAATGTAATGACGATACTGAAAATCAAGTATATAGTCTTTTTTGTGCTTTGTATACAGCCTCAGTTGAAGTAGCTGGATCTTATGATCATAGAAAAGCTGTTCTGCAAATGATTAGAAAAACGATTGTTGACATATATCCAAAAAAAGAATTTGAACACAGGCTACGTGATTTTAATAATTTACCTGAGACTAATCATACAGTTTTGATGGATTTATTAACTCGGGTAGAAAATCAAGTTATTAAAGAATTGAAAAAATAGTACTGTAGCTATCAAGGTATTGGCAAAAAGGGGCTGAAGTACAAGCCTCAACATTTGTAATTTTATTGGGCGTTGGTACATAATCCACGCTGATGTTTTTCAAATGCACCTTCTTCGCCAATACCCAAACGTTACCAAACATGCTTCTGGAAAAATTCTGCATCCATCCAAAAGAAATTTAATACACTTAACTTGCACAATGAAGTAGAAAGTAGATAGTGACTGCAACTAATACCTACCCGCAGCAACTTTAATTAAGATTCTCACCCCACGCTTTTGGCACTTGCCGAAGCCGCGCAAAACCCAACACACATTCCAAGCTCCGCCAAGAGCCAAACCCATCCACCCAACTTATTGAGAGTATCCATAATTGATTAAATTGAGGACTATTAGTTTATATCGATTGTATGGCAGCATTAAGTTGGAATGAAATCAAGGATCGCGCACTCAAGTTTTCTAAAGAATGGGCAGACGCCCAAAACGAAGAGGCAGACGCAAAACCATTTTTAGTTGAGTTTTTTAATGTTTTTGGCGTAAGCCGAAAGAGAGTCGCGACTTTCGAAGAGAGAGTAATGAAACTCGGTGAGCATGATGGCTATATAGATTTATTCTGGAAGGGGACATTAGTAATTGAAATGAAAAGTCGGGGTAAGAATCTCGATAAAGCCTTTACACAAGCCAAAGACTATCTCCACGGAATAAAACAACACGAACTGCCTAAATACATACTCGTTTCCGATTTTGAAACCTTTCGACTGTATGACCTTGAGGAAGCAAATACAATTGAGTTTAAGCTAAAAGACTTTGTTAGTAATATTCAGCACTTTGGATTTATAGCGGGCTACCAAAAGCGGACGTATAAAGAACAAGATCCTGTAAACATTAAGGCAGCAGAGTTAATGGGGAAGCTGCACGACCGATTAAAAGAAATCGGATACGAAGGACACCCTTTAGAAATTTATCTTGTGCGTATTCTATTTTTACTCTTTGCAGAAGACACAACCATATTTGAAAAGCAACAATTTCAGGAATTCATTGAACATCGCACCTCAGAAGACGGCAGTGATTTAGCGGGGAAACTTCAGGAGTTATTTCAAGTACTTAATACGCCAACCGAAAAGAGATTTAAAAATCTTGACGAACAGCTTAACGCATTTCCGTATGTAAATGGAAAGCTATTTGAAGAAACATTGCCTAGTGCAAGCTTTGATACCAAGATGAGGCAAAGCCTATTGGAGTGTTGTTATCTCGATTGGAGTAAAATATCACCTGCCATCTTCGGTTCAATGTTTCAAAGTGTAATGAACCCAACCGAACGGAGAAACTTAGGGGCGCACTATACCAGCGAGAAAAACATACTCAAACTTATTAAGCCGTTATTCCTGGATGAACTTTGGCAAGAGTTTGAAACAATCAAAACGAACAAGAACAGACTTCCTGAATTTCATAAGAAACTTAGTCTCTTAAAATTTCTCGACCCTGCTTGTGGATGCGGTAACTTCTTAGTGATAACCTACCGCGAATTGCGCCTTCTGGAAATTGAAGTGTTAAGGGCATTGAATAAAAAAGGAACAGGTGTACTAGACATACGCGAAATCATTTGGCTTGATGTGGACATGATGTATGGAATCGAATATGAAGAGTTCCCTGCACGCATTGCCGAAGTAGCAATGTGGCTGATTGATCATCAGATGAACATGGAAATAAGCAATGAGTTTGGTCAATACTTTGTTCGATTACCGTTAAAGAAGGCAGCGACAATTGTGCATGGTGATGCCTTAGAAAAAGATTGGGAGGAAATTGTTGCAAAAGATAAGCTCTCTTTCATTCTAGGCAACCCTCCATTCATTGGATCCAAAATAATGAAGCAATCCCAACGTGATCAGATTGTCAAACAATTTGGGGAAGCTGATGGGAGTGGTGTTTTAGATTATGTAACTGGCTGGTACATAAAGGCAGCTAAGTATATACAAGACACAAAAATTAAAGTAGCGTTTGTTTCAACCAACTCAATAGTTCAAGGTGAGCAAACAAGTATTCTATGGGGTCACATGATCCATAAGTATGAAATAAAAATTCAATTTGCACACAGAACGTTTAAGTGGAGTAATGAAGCAAAAGGAAATGCCGCTGTCTATTGTGTAATAATAGGCTTTGCAAATTTTGACACTTTGGACAAAAACATTTTTGAATATGAAGACATCAAAGGAGAGGCTCATGAGATTAAGGCGAAAAACATCAATCCCTATTTAGTTGATGCCAAAGATATTCTGATTGAAAAAAAGTCCAACCCGATTTGCAATGTGCCTAAAATGAGTTTTGGGAACATGCCTTTAGATGGAGGAAACTTAATCCTCTCAGATGAAGAGAAGAAAGAATTTCTGAAAAAAGAACCTGAAGCTAAAAAATTTATTAAACCATTAATTTCTGCATACGAATTTCTTAATGGTGAGAAAAGGTGGTGTTTATGGTTAGTTAATGCAGAACCAAATGAACTTAAAAAACTTCCTGAAGTTTTAAAAAGAGTTGAGCTTGTTAAAGAATTTCGCTTAGCGAGTGTAGCCCCTTCTACGAGAAAGTTTGCTTCAACACCATCACTATTTAGAGATCGAAATCAGCCAAATTCTTATATAGTAATTCCAAGACATTCATCTGAAAATAGAAAATATATTCCATTTGGTTTTTTTTCAAAAGAGTCAATTGTAAGCGACTCCTGTCTTTCACTTCCTAATGCAACTTCTTTTCATTTCGGTATTCTTCAGTCTGAAATTCACATGACATGGGTAAAGTACGTTTCAGGAAGAATTAAGAGTGATATAAGATATTCAAAAGATCTTGTCTACAATAATTTTCCTTGGCCTCAAGATTTGCCAACGCAAAAAATACAAGGTGTTGAAAAATTAGCACAGCAAGTATTAAAAGTTCGTGAGCGGTATCCAACTAGTTCTTTAGCCGATTTGTACGATCCATTTACTATGCCAGCAGATCTAGTTCGTGCCCATCACGATTTAGATAATTTTGTTGACACATGTTACCGTTCCCAACCATTTACATCTGAAGCAAAACGTATGGAGTTCCTATTTGAACTCTACGAAAAATATACAGCAGACTTGTTTACAAAAGTGAAGGTAAAGAAGGGTAAAAAAGTAAAACCTTCGGTAGACTTATAAATCCTAGAGCATTATTATGGAGAAGGTATTACTAAAGAAACTCGGAGAGGAAACTCTCTACCCGCACTAGCGCAAGGTCCCGCTTATGCTCCCATGTTTCAAGCGTTCGCTTAGACGCTAAAGATTTCACTTTCAAGTCCCACCCTAGACTTCAAACAACGTCAAACTCTAAACCGCACACCTTGCACATACACTTAACCTTTACTATTTTCGTTCTAGTTATTCCGTTATCAGATAAACTCGTTGTAGCATTCTCATAGGCAAATTGCCTTTCGCCACACTTTGTAAATCCGTTAGCGGAAACAATAAAATGTTTCACCAATCTTAAACCAGTTATCAGTATGGCATCAACCTCAGAAACCGGCCACGCAAAAAACGCGGCAAACTTCGAAGACCTCATTAGCTTTTGCACAGGCTATGGAGTGACTTACAACCCTTCCAAAGTTTCAATCAAGCTTCCAGGATTGAGCACGTTATTAACAAGTGCAAACGCAGCGTTGCAAGCAGTGAAAGTTGCAAAGACAGCTTACGACAATGCAACCAACGCACGCGAAGTTGCTTTCAAACCACTCAAGCCGTTAGCAACAAAAATCATCAACGCATTGGCTTCCACCGATGCAACATCGCAGACCGTTGACGATGCTAAATCCACGAACACTAAAATTCAGGGGAAGAGAGCAAAGACAATTAAAAAACCCGAACCCGCAGCAGTGGGTGTAGCAGTTGCCCCTGTCAAAACAGCTTCCACCTCTCAACAGAGTTACGACAAGTTGATTGATCACTTCGCACAACTCATTCAAACATTAACAGCCGAAGCCAAATACCTTCCGAATGAGAATGAGTTAAAAGTTGCAACGCTAAATACTTTACTCGCTGACTTTAAAGCAAAGAACACTGCCGTAATAACTGCGACCACGGCATTAAGCAACGCTCGCATTACTCGTGACAAAGTGATGTACTCGGACGACATCGGACTGATTGACATTGCCCGAGACGTGAAGCAATATGCAAAGTCGCTCTTCGGAGCATCAAGCCCACAATACAAACAAATAAGCGGACTGCAATTCAAAGCCATTAAAGGAGATTAAGAAAGTCCCTCTCCCCCCGAGAGGGATTTAGGGTGAGGCCTTACACCAAACAGGGAGGGCGAAAGTTCTCCCTGTTCTTTTTAATAACTGCTCTGCAGAGAATGAGAAAGAAAGACCAACAACTGACCCACTTGACTGAACAGACGGGAACAAAGCACTAAAAAACAGGGAATTTGAGCCTGCAAGTGGAAATAGAGCAACTCCATTTAGAATTGGAGCAGCTGCGAAAGGAATTAAGGGGACTGAAAACACGAAACTCACGACTGCGGAAAGAAAACTAGCGACTGCCGACACGAAACCCGTGACTGCGGAAAGAAAGTAAGCTCCTGCGGATACGAAGTTCGTGACTGCGAAAAGGATTCTCGCTCCTGCCACTACGAAGTTTGCTCCTGCGGAAAGAAATCTTGATGCTGCGAGTTCGCACAACTAAGAAGCGAGCCGCGCTCCCGCAGCACTTCTTGCAAAGCCGCGCCATTCCACCGCACAAACCCAAGCTTAGAAAGAAGAGCTGCTCCCTCCCCTTAGAGTTGAAGCAGTTCATAGTTGTAAATTACAAGAGTAGTTTACAGTTGCCCCGCCCGCAAATACACTTACCGGAACCGCGACTCAGAAGTCTTCAAGTGAAGTTACCCTAAACCCATTCGCAACTTTTTGATAGTAGTTGAGTAAAGAGCCAATTCCTTCCTCCCATCCCTGCGGTATCCTCTCCATCAAGTTTATTGGCCAAGTGCTTTGCAAAGATCCCGCTTATGCGGGATAGGTAATGATTGCTTACCAACCTCATGTAGAGTCAGTATAGACATGGAACACAACTAAAAAATTATAGTTTTTCATAAATATGGAAACCAAAGACGGAACGCAAACTCTTTATGCAAAGACAACAGGAGAATGGCGAGAATGGTTAAATAATAATTGCCAAACAGAAAAGTCTATTTGCCTTATTGTTTATCATAAAAAAAGTAAAACACCAAGCGTTCATTGGCACGATGCAATTGAAAATGCTCTTTGCTACGGGTGGGTTGACAGTAAAGCAAACAGCAGAGACAAAGAA
The DNA here is from genome assembly GCA_046595655.1 of Chryseolinea sp. Taxonomy (GTDB): domain Bacteria; phylum Bacteroidota; class Bacteroidia; order Cytophagales; family Cyclobacteriaceae; genus Chryseolinea. Next base: position 6,289 of record JBKJOF010000161.1, read on the forward strand.
AGTTGTTATTTGAAATTTACTCCACGAAATCCAAAAAGTAAATGGGGAAAACGAAATATTGAAAGAGCTATGAAAATGACTGCAAATGGTTTAATGACACCACACGGCCAGTCACTCATTAACATTGCAAAGAATACAGGAAAGTGGGCGACAGAATGATGAAAAAAAGCACATCAGCCTAACCAAAGCTATAAAACATATGCTGTATTGTAGGTTC
>JBKJOF010000132.1:0-19052 GCA_046595655.1 Chryseolinea sp.
ATGAGATCGATTTGTTGAAGCCACATATTATTTTTTTAGAACAGCGCGGGTATGATATCACTCCGGTAAACAATGGATCGGATGCTGTGGAGATGAGTGCCGATAAGAACTTTGACATTATTTTTTTAGATGAAAATATGCCGGGTATGTCGGGGTTAGAAGCGCTCAGTCAAATTAAGGCAAACAAGCCGAACCTGCCGGTAGTGATGATCACCAAGAATGAAGAGGAACAAATTATGGAGGAGGCGATAGGATCGAAGATTGCCGATTACCTCATCAAGCCTTTGAACCCCAGCCAGATTTTATTGTCGGTAAAAAAGATTTTGGATAATAAGCGATTGATTATTGAGAAAACGAACCTGAACTACCAACAGGAGTTTCGTAAAATCAGCATGGCCTTTCAGGATAATATGAATCATGAAGAATGGGCCGACATTTATAAAAAATTAGTGCATTGGGAATTGCAGATTGATCAGACCGATAATGATGAGATGTCGGAAGTTTTGGATATGCAAAAGACGGAGGCAAACACAAACTTTGCACGATTTATCATTCGTAATTATGAGTCGTGGCTTAACGATCCAAAATCAGATAAGCCATTGATGTCGCATCAGATTATGAAGAAAAAAGTTTTTCCAGAGTTAGGGGAGAAGTCAGTGTTTGTGTTGTTGATTGATAATCTTCGGTTCGATCAGTGGAAAGTAATAGAGCCTGAACTTTCTGAATACTTTAATATCGAACGAGAAGAATCATATTATTCGATTCTGCCCACCACAACTGCTTACGCACGTAATGCAATTTTTTCAGGTCAACTTCCATCCGAGATGGCAAAGACCAACCCTGACATTTGGGTAGGCGAGGATGATGATGAAGGAAAGAATAATTTCGAACACGAATTTCTTACGAGTCAATTAAGACGCAATAATCTTTCTATTAAATCATCGTACCATAAAATTAAAAACCTGCAAGCAGGTCGTGATCTGGCCGACACGGTGAACAATCTTTTCAAGAACGATTTAAATGTAATCGTCTATAATTTTGTTGACATGCTTTCGCATGCTCGCACCGACATGGCCATGGTGCGTGAACTTGCTCCTGATGAATCGGCTTATCGGTCGATCACAAAATCATGGTTCCTACACTCACCGCTGATAGAAATTCTAAAAAAGATTTCAGAGAAAGATGTGAAGGTAATTATCACTACAGATCACGGCACCATCCGCGTGAAGCGACCGTTTAAAATTATTGGCGATAAGAGCGTGAACTCAAATCTCCGTTACAAACAAGGAAAGAACTTAAACTTTGAAGGGGACAAGGTATTTCAAACCACGAAACCGGAGCGTTTCTTTTTACCGAAGTTAAATGTGTCTACATCGTATGTGTTTGCCACGGAGGATCAGTTTTTTGCGTATCCAAACAACTACAATTACTACGTTAATTTTTATAAAGATACCTTTCAGCATGGTGGCGTAAGCATGGAAGAGATGATCATACCTTTAATTTCATTAACTTCGAAGAATGCCTGATGATCCGGGAAGTAAATACGTTTAGCAGCGCAACGCTTGCTGATTTAACGGATGTGGCAAAGGTAATTGCCAAACATGTCGATCAGTACAAAGTCTGGCTCTTTCATGGAGAAATGGGTGCGGGCAAAACAACATTGATCAAAGAAGTTTGCTCTGCGATTGGTGTGGAAGATAATATGAGCAGTCCTACGTTTTCGATTGTGAACGAATACGAATCGAAGGATAATGAGAAAATTTTTCACTTTGATTTTTATAGAATAAAGAACGAAGCCGAAGCGATCGATATTGGAACGGAAGAATATTTTTATTCAAACCACCCTTGCTTTATCGAGTGGGCTGAGAAAATACCTTCTCTTATTCCGTTAACGCATGCTGAAGTTTCCATTCAAGTTGAAGACGAGATACACCGAACTATAGTCCTTTCTTTACATGACGGAGAAAAAGAAAACAGGCTTTGAAGCATTAGCCAAAACAAGCCTACTGACACAGGAGCAATCGCTGGAAGTGCGCAAGCGCAGACATGCTTTTTTCATTGGCTTGCCGCGCGAAGTTTCGCTACAAGAAAATCGCATCAGCCTTACGCCTGATGCCGTGGCGTTACTGGTCAACAACGGTCACGATGTTTGGGTGGAGACGAAAGCCGGCAACGGTTCGAAGTTCACCGACAAACAATACAGTGATGCGGGCGCTAAGATTGTGTATTCGCCACACGAAGTTTATCAGGCTGATGTTATTTTAAAAATTGAACCACCAACATTAGAAGAGACCGAATTGATGCATGCGGGGCAGACGCTTATCTCGGCTTTGCAAATCGGGCATTTAAAAATAGAAGTATTGCAGGCGCTTATGAAAAAGAAAATCATTGCATTGGCTTATGAGTTTATTGAAGATAAGGTAGGCGGCATGCCGATCGTCCGCGCGATGAGTGAGATTGCGGGCAGCTCTGTTTTATTAATTGCCTCTGAATATTTAAGTACAGCTAACAACGGTAAGGGTGTAATTCTAGGAGGTATTACTGGAGTGCCACCAACCAATGTAGTAATTATTGGAGCGGGTACAGTTGCCGAGTATGCAGGTCGTGCTGCACTTGGGCTTGGTGCCAACGTTCAGGTATTTGATAATCACTTATATAAACTCAGACGCATTAAACATTTATTGGGACAACAGATTTATACATCGACCATCGATACCTTTACACTGAACGAAACATTAAAGGCAGCTGATGTTGTGATTGGTGCCTTGCGTGCTGAGAAAGGTAGACCTCGCCATGTTGTTACGGATGAGATGGTGAGCCAAATGAAACCTGATTCTCTTATTATTGATTTGAGTATAGATCAGGGTGGATGTATTGAGACATCCGAAATTACAACCTTAAGCAAACCGATTTTTTACAAGCACGGTGTAATACATTATTGTGTTCCGAACGTGGCTTCTCGTGTTGCGCATACTGCTACCAGTGCATTGAGTAATATTTTTACACCAACAATTTTGCGAGCAGCCGAAGAGGGAGGAGTAGACGCCATGATCTTTGCACACAAATGGTTTTTGCGTGGAGTTTATACCTATAAGGGTGGCCTAACAAATGAGCACGTTGCCCGCAAGTTTGGATTGAAACACAAGAACATTGAGTTGCTGCTGGCAGCAAGGTTTTAATTTTATTTAATTCGTGCATTCGTGGTAAACCTAAGACAACAAAAAATATGAAAACGCAAATAAAAATATCGCTCGCAATCCTTTTTATGATGGCATTAGTTTCGTTTCAAATCATCAAAACTCAAATTGCTATTACCATTCGCAATGAGGTGGGGAATACCGAAGAAGGTGTGAAAGTAATGCTGTTTGAAACGGAGGAAGATTACACCAAAGAAACCAATGTGGTTGCCGAAGACGAGACCGATGCGAAAGGTGTTGTTAAGTTTAGAGAATTAAAAGCGGCTTCTTATTATGTAATTGCGCGTAAAGGAGACAACGACAACAGCGGTGGAGGTGAACAAACCGGTAAGCTTGAAGCGAATCGCATCAACAAGGTAACGATCGTTATTCAGTAAGACAGGATACATTGGATCGATCTACCTTAATTGAGCAGTTGGAGTTATACACTTCCGATTATAGTGAAGAGCTTCTATTGAAAAAACAATTCATCGAACTGCTTCAGCATCCCGATGCTTTTCAACGCACGCATTTACCAGGACATATTACGGGCTCTGCGTGGATCATTGATTCCACAAGAAAAAATGCCCTCCTTATTCATCATGCAAAATTAAACCGTTGGCTTCAGCCGGGTGGACATGCAGATGGTGACGAAAATGTTTTGCGTGTTGCATTGCGCGAGGCAGAGGAAGAAACAGGAGTGAAGGATTTTAAAATCTTATCCTATAGTATTTTTGATTTGGATATTCACCCCATTCCGAATCGGAAAGATTTTCAGGATCACTTACATTATGATATCCGCTATTTGATTCAGGCTAATGCTGAGGATGAATTGATTCTTTCGGATGAATCGTTTGATGTGGCCTGGATAAACTTTGATCAACTTCCATCCTTAACCGATTACAATCCGTCCATTAACAGAATGGTGCAAAAGGTGAAGGCTCTACTTTGAGCCAATGAGTAGCATGCCGAAAGCAATAACTACAATCCAAAATCTGTAAACACTAATGGCAGGAATAATAATCCAACTCATATGCATTAACACGGCAAGTAGGACAAGAATAACGGCAATACCTTTAATGACTGATCGTGTTTTGTTGCTCATAGTGTAATGGATTTGTTCTGGTGCGAAAGTAATGCAGTTCACGCAAAGGCGCAATGACTTTTGGAGAGCATTCTGATTTTCTCTGCGTAACTCCGCGCCCTCTGCGGTTAAAAATATCACCGCAGAGAACGCAGAGGTACGCAGAGTTTAATGCATTAGATTTACCTATCCAACCAATCCTTAAACTCCTGAACTCATTCGCGCGCGACAATTACATCATTATCATCCGATGTTTTAAGTATAAGTTTTAATCTGCTGTTGGTATAGCTGATCATATCCTGAATAGAATCTGCAGCAACAATATGTTTTCGGTTGATGCGGAAGAAACGTGCCGGGTCGAGAATTTCTTCTAACTGATCTAATGTAAAATCTAAAATGTTTTTTCTTCCGTGTTTGGTTTGACAGAACGTAGCTTTCTCAAGACTAAAGAAAAATAAAATTTCATTTATTTCAACTGACTTTAAATGTTCACCTACCTTAATCACAAATCGACTTTTATATTTCTTGGTCAGCATTTGAATGGCCTGTCCAATATTTTCCAGCACGTGTTTTGATTCTTGACTGTTTCTGGTTACGGAATGAAATTTTTTCAGTGCTGCGCTCATCTCATCTTTATCGATCGGTTTCAGAATGTAATCGATGCTGTTTACCTTGAAAGCTTTCAGAGCATACGCATCATACGCTGTTGTAAAGATGACAAGAGATTTAACTTCACATTGGTCAAAGATTTGAAAGCTGATGCCATCGGCCAATTGAATGTCCATGAAAATCAGATCGGGTGGAGGATTTGATTTGATCCATTGAACAGCATTCTTTACGGAATCTATTTTATCTAATATTTCTGCCTGAGGCTCTAAGGTACTAATCAACGATTCCATTCGTTTGGCAGCCTGTGGCTCGTCTTCTATAATGAGAACTTTCATTTGGATTCAGATATAATAGGAAGCTTCACCACAAACATTTCATTTTGAATAAGTTCAACTTTCTTATTGCTTAGAAATTCGTAGCGCTTCTGAATGTTCTCAAGACCAATACCAGGCGAATCTTCCGATAGTATTGTTTTCTTTTGCAGATTATTTTCAATCATAATAAAGTTATCGCGACTATAAATGCGAATGGTGAGTGGATTTTCTTCAGAGATGATATTGTGTTTGATCGCGTTCTCAACCAACATCTGTAACACCAGAGGGGCAACCATACTTTGTATTCCATCCAGTTTAACTTCCAACTTTAACTTGTCACCAAAGCGAATCTGTTGCAGGTAGAGATACGAATCCAGAAACTTTTTTTCTTCTTCTATAGACACTACTTCTTTATCTCGGGTATCCAATACATATCGATAAACTTCCGAAAGTTGTTTAATAAACGATACTGCCTTGTCCGGATCTTCATATACTAAATTAGAAAGCGCGTTAAAACTGTTGAATAGAAAATGTGGGTTTACCTGATTCTTTAGGCTTTCATATTTGGCAGCGATGTTTTCTTTCTTAAGAATTTCGGAGTTAACGGTAGCCTGCTTCCAGTTTAGAAGGAAAGTTCGGCTGTGCATAAAAAAACTAATGATGAAAGTAATGACAATGGCAATCTGAAAGGTATCGGTTAATTTGTCACCGAGAAGATGTAACTGAAATGCCCATTCGAACATGAGAAGAATGAGGTAGATGATTCCGATGGTGTACACAATTGTGCTAATCATCCCAACAAGAAAGCGCGTTACGGGTCTCTCAATCCAGGAGATTTTTGTATTGATCCAGCAGCCTAATTTATCATTGCCCATCCAAAGCGCGATCCACATCACCGCGTTGAGTAATCCAACTTTAGTGTATAACGCAAAGGAGGATAAACAACTATTACATACGAAGGTAGGCATGGCAAATCCTGCCAAAACCATGAGCGCCATCAACTTCCAATTTTCCTGCAAGAATTTTTTCATCTTCTATTTCTCTACAAAAAAAGCTTTATCGTTTTAACTCTACCAACTTCGATAGTGGAATACCTTCTTCTAATTTTCTTCTATATGTTCTGATCCATGAGCCTCCGTATTGGGAATATAGAATACAATTAGTTTCGAGTCTCGAGTTCATGTTAGAACTCGAAACTTTAAACTCGAAACTTGGAACTTGGAACCTCGAACTTTAAACTCTAAACCCTAAACTATACATTTCTACTTACATTTTTCCTTCATACCCTCGGCCATTTCTTTTCCCCAAACAGGAGCAAGAGCATTTTCAGACTTGTAAGTGGTAAACTTTTTCAAAGATTTAGCGAGCGTAGCGCAGGCTTCGGTGGTTGGAGATCCAAAAAACTGAGCAGTGCCATATTGCATTTGAGCCATGAAGAAAAGTCCTCTTGGGTTCTCCGGATTCAGTGCCAATGCTTTTCCAAGCGTTCCCATAGCTAGTCCGGAGTATTGTTGACCGCCAGAAGCGGGATCAACGGTCAATCGGATCATATAGTTGAAACCTTCCAATGCAATTACTTCCGATTCATTCGGAGCAATCGCTTTGGCTTTATCAAGCGCAGTAAACGCGAGATCCAGGTAAGCATCTTTCTTTGTTGCGTCATTTTCACGCGTGGCCATCATTACATATCCGAATGACGCGTAATAGTAAGGTTCCCATTTTGTTTTTTCGGTTGATCCGATTCGTTCAAAGGTATTCGCTGCTGCTTGAAGTTCCTCAATGGTTTGCACGGTGTACACCGCATGAATGTTTTTCTGCATGGCCTCTGCATACTTGTTGTCGTTAGCAAAACCAAATTTTACAATAGCAAGTAAAAATGCTGCTATCAGGATTGGGATGATGGTTAGTTGTTTCATAGTTTGATTAGTTAATGGTTATTTGTTTTTTGTTTGTGATTTTAGACATTAGACATTAGACATTAGACATTAGATATTAGACGTTAGACATTAGATATTAGATTTTGAGCTTTAGATGACTGAGTAGTTGTATTTTTCAAGTCTTGTGTCTAAAGTCTAAAATCTAAAGTCTATTTAATTATAGGTTTGGCAGTTGATTCATTGATTTGTCTTTTGATAGCGTAATGAAAACTCCAAGAAATAAAAAGCGAGGTGCGGGTTGTGTAATGGCACGACTTGCATATACTCCATTCGCATCAGGTGTTGAACCATAGTTGTATCCAAATACATTGTTGCGGCCCAATACGTTGGTGCAGGAGAAATAAATAATCAGCGAAGGCTTGGGTAAGTAACTCCAGTTGAAACTTAAGTCAGCATAGGTAGGTGTTTTGCCTCCATTGAATTTATCTGCATTCGGATCGTTGTAAGGCCTCCCGCTTGTAACGGAATAGGTAACACCCAACTGACTTTGAATAGGCTGAATAAAATATTTCGCTACTACCGACAAGTTATGTTTAGAGGCAAAGGTGGGAACAGCTTCGTTCGGATAGTTTAAATAATTTCGTTTAGTGTCTAAGTAGGAGTATGAAATCCAGTAGTCGATATTATTTAAGGTTCCGTTATCGCGCCAGAACAATTCAAAACCTTTTGCAAAACCATTGCCGGAGTTATCCAATACATTGGTATTACCTTGAACATACTTTACTAAGCTTGCATATTTTTTGTAATACGTCTCGGCACGAAAAGTCCTTTTGTTGTTCACCAATTGATAACTGAGAATAAAGTGTTCGGCCTTTTCAGGATTGAGTTGATGATTCACACGCACCAATTCATTCTTTGCGGTTTGACGAAACTTTCCATAAGCAAACGAGAACTGACCTTTCTTCCCCATTTTGTAGGCGAGTGACGCACGAGGATCAACACTGAATTGGTTAATCAAATCATTGTATTCCATGCGAGCACCACCACGCATTACAAAATTATTGCTCGTATAAAAATCGGCTTCAACAAAACCAGCAGCAATTAATTCGTCAAAGGCAAGTGAACGCGATGTGCCATCGTTGAAATTAAAATTCTGTGAATAATTTCGTTGAATTATTTCAACTCCCGACTTTATTTCAAACTTGTCTGTAATTGATCCGTCAAAGACAGTTTTTGCATGAAAACCTTTTTGCGTTTCAACTATATTATCATTGTCTACCATTGCATCGTTTTGAACGTAGCTATAAGAAAAGCCACTACGCATCGACCATTTATCATTCAATGTATTTTGATACACACCATTGAGGTAGCGATAATTATTGGAGAGGTCATATAAAAATTTCTGATTGTAATCCGCAATACTATGTTCATACAAGGAGAAGTTTGAATTGTTAAAATTTCCATACACTTTAAACATTCCATTCTTACCAACATGTTGACGGAGTGCCCCACTCGCTTCAATCGATACGGGTGCAGATTTCCAATCCATTTGTTGATTAATCAATCCCATGTACGGCCGAAGATTGGTGTATTGAACTTTCGCGGAAGCAGAACCACGATCCCACGATTGTGTATGTGCAACATCACCACCAACCGAAAGAATTCCAATATCAGTACGCGAAGCTCCGCCATCGTCTTTGGAATCCAGCACAAGAGTTGACGAGAGTGCTTGTCCGTATTCAGCAGAGTAGCCACCGGTGCTAAAACTTGTACCTTTAAACATGAAGGGAAGAAATCTTCCACGTGATGGTGTGTTAGGAGCGGAAGGGTTGTAAGCATCCAGCACTACATTACCATCTATGAAGGTGCGGGTTTCGTTGCCATCACCACCGCGCACGAATAATCTTCCGCTCTCACCATTTTTTTGCGTGCCAGGTAATGTGTTGAGCGCACCTGCAATGTCGGCTGTGGCTCCTGCGGTGGTGGCAATATCAATGGCACGAAAAACTGTCCTTCTCGAAACATCACTAGCAGTAAATGAACCAGCTGTAATTTCAACAGCTTCAAGTTGGTTTACTTCCTCTTCCAATTTCACGTTGATGGAAATCTGACTGCCGTTCAGTGTTACGTTTTGTTTAAATCCTTTGTAGCCAATAAACGTCACGACTAAAGTTTTATCTCCAGTCTCAGTTGTTATGAATTGAAAATTACCTTCAGCATCGGTACTTGATCCATCGTACGTATCCATCAAAGAAATATTTGCTCCTGGAATTGACTCGCCATGAACATCGGTGACTTTGCCTGAAACATTTGTTTGAGCAATTGCAAGTGAAATACAGGTTGACAATAGAAGACTAAGAAGTATTTTCATAATGATCTTTTTATCGATTACACGATAAAGATTGAATAGATGAGTAAGAGATTGAAGGAAAGGATTCCGAACCGTTAAATAAGAATGATGAGTTGTTGTGGGGAAGGGATAGGCATTTTGCCGGATTGCATTATTTTTGCGTTTCATTTCGATAGAAACAGCATTACAATGGCGGATTACAGCAAAGACGAGATTAAGCGTATTGAAGACAAGTGGCGTAAGGAGTGGAAAACGCGCGGTGTTTACAAGGTTGAAAATCATTCAACCAAGCCAAAGTATTATGTATTGGATATGTTTCCCTATCCATCCGGGGCGGGATTACACGTGGGGCATCCGCTGGGTTACATTGCTTCCGATATAGTTTCGCGTTACAAGCGCCTGAAAGGATTTCATGTTTTGCATCCAATGGGCTTCGATGCTTTTGGTTTGCCGGCTGAACAATATGCCATTCAAACCGGTCAGCATCCTGCTGTTACTACAGAGAAAAATATTGCTACTTACATTGAGCAGCTCAACAAAATCGGATTCTCTTACGATTGGGATCGGAAAGTAGAAACCTGTGATCCATCGTATTACAAATGGACGCAGTGGATTTTTATGGAGTTGTTTAATGCGTGGTATAATAAGAAGTCGATAGTCGATAGTCCAAAGTCCATAGACAGCCCACCATCGACTATGGACTATCGACCATGGACTAATGGAAAGACAGAACCCATCTCAACTTTAATTGCTGAGTTAGAAAAGAACGGCAACAAAAATATTGATGCTGTTTGTGATGACGATACTCCGAATATCACAGCTGCTGATTGGAATAGCTTTGATGAAAAAGCAAAAGAAGATTTTTTACAAAAATATCGCATCGCATATCGTTCCGACACGATGGTGAATTGGTGCCCCGCATTAGGTACTGTACTTTCAAATGATGAAGTGAAGGATGGAGTAAGTGAGCGCGGAGGATATCCGGTTGAGCGAAAAAAAATGTGGCAATGGAGCATGCGCATCACCGCTTACGCTGAACGTTTATTAAAAGGACTTGACACAATAGATTGGCCCGAGCCTGTGAAAGAAATGCAGCGCAATTGGATTGGTAAGAGTGTTGGGTGTGAGTTGGATTTTGAAGTAGATAGTGCAAGCCTCACCCCGGCCCTCTCCGGAGGAGAGGGAGGAATGCACGATAGGGGTAGAGAGACTGCTGAGAAAAAGTATTGGCATGTACTGAAAGACTTTTCCAAACAAAATAGGAGTAACCCGACTGAGGCCGAAAGTATTTTATGGCAAGAGGTTCGGAATAGTAAGCTTGGTTATAAAATAAGAAGGCAACACGCCATCGGTATTTTTATTGGTGATTTTGTTTGTCTTGATAAAAGATTGGTGATTGAAATTGATGGTGAATATCATCTTGATAATAAAGAATACGATGCTGCCCGAACAGCATTCTTAAAAGACGAAGGCTTTAATGTAATCCGTTTCACCAACCAACAAGTTGTAAACGATCTCAAGAAAGTTTTAAGTGAGATAACATCAACACTAGAAAAATCTCCTTCCATTAAAGAATCTACCTCCCTCTCCCCCGGAGAGGGCTGGGGTGAGGCGGTCCGCGTCTTCACCACCCGAATCGACACCATCTATGGAGTCACCTTCATGGTACTCGCTCCTGAACATGAACTCGTTTCAAAAATTACAACTGCTGAGCAGAAAGCAGAAGTAGAAAACTATGTAACGATCGCGAAGAACAGAAGCGAGCGTGAGCGCATGACGGAAGTAAAAAGAATTTCCGGAGCATTTACTGGAGCGTATGTAGCCAATCCATTCAATGGTGCAAAGATTCCGGTTTGGATTGCTGATTATGTATTGGCCGGATATGGAACAGGTGCAGTTATGGCGGTACCATCAAGCGACACCCGTGATTATGCTTTTGCGAAACATTTCAATTTACCGATCATCGATGTACTTGAAGGATCAACCAGTGATATAACAAAAGATAATTTCGATCCGAAATCAGGGAAGATGATCAACTCTGATTTCCTCAATGGATTAGATTGGAAAGAAGCAATAGAAATCGCTTTACAAAAAGTAGAAACATTAGATATTGGAACGCGCAAAGTAAATTTCCGCATGCGCGATGCCATCTTCGGTAGACAACGTTATTGGGGTGAACCATTCCCCGTGTACTATGAAAATGGAATTCCGAAGTTAGTGGATGTAAAGGACCTACCCATCACACTTCCAGAAATTGATGCCTACAAACCAACTGAAAGTGGAGAACCACCCTTAGCCCGCGCAAAAGACTGGCAATACAAACCAACCTCAATCGATCCGGCCTCCCCTCTCCCCCGGAGAGGGGCTGGGGGGGAGGCTACATTCCCCTTCGAACAAACCACCATGCCCGGCTGGGCAGGCTCAAGCTGGTACTGGTTCCGTTATATGGATCCAAAAAACGAAAAAGAGTTTGCTAGCAAAGAAGCAATTAAGTATTGGAAAGATGTTGACTTATATATCGGTGGATCAGAACATGCAACGGGTCACTTGTTGTATTCTCGTTTCTGGTGCAAGGCGTTGAAAGATCTGGGTTATGTAGATTCTGAAGAACCGTTTAAGAAGTTGATAAATCAGGGGCATATTCAGGGAGTGTCGAAGTTTGTCTTCAAACTTGAACTATATATTGAAGAGGATGAAAAGAACCCGTTGAGTTTTCATGCACAAAGATTAACAAACCTCTATATATCTTATGACTTTGTTAAAGAGATTCAAAAGGACAGAAAAAACAACGCATTTTTAAAGAGTCTGCTTGAGAAATACAATCAATACAAGATACTCGAGGATTATGCGAAATTTCCCATTGCAAAATTTTCTATGCGACATGTTGATATTAATCTTGTTGGTAATGATATTCTAGATTTAGAGGGTTTTAAGAATTGGAGGGAAGATCTTAACAAATCAGAATTTATTCCCAATAATGGTGGAGATTACATTTGTCATTCCGAAGTAGAAAAAATGTCCAAGTCCAAATACAATGTTGTTAACCCTGATGAGATTGTAGATAACTACGGTGCGGATACTTTGCGTGTTTATGAAATGTTCCTTGGTCCGTTGGAAATGTCGAAGCCTTGGAACACGAGTGGTATTGACGGTGTGTTTAAATTCTTGAGAAGATTCTGGAACCTTTTTCATGATCAGCAAGGTAATGTTGTAGTCACGGATGCTGATCCTTCTCGCGAAGAGTTAAAGGTGTTGCACAAAACGTTGAAGAAGATTGAATACGATATCGATCATTTCTCTTTCAATACTTCCGTAAGTGAATTTATGATTTGCTGCAATGAATTGAGCTCAATGAAATGTAACAAGCGTGCTATTCTTGAACCGCTTACTATTGCACTTTCGTCTTTTGCTCCTCATATCACTGAAGAGCTTTGGCAATTGTTAGGACACAATGATTCTATTTTGAATTCTTCTTATCCGAAATGGAGCGAAGAATATTTAACAGAGAGTTCGTTTGAATATCCAATCTCCATCAATGGAAAGGTGCGAGCGAAAATGAATTTTGCATTAGACATGCCGAAGGAAGATGTTGAGAAGTTAGTGCTCGCTTCAGAGATCGTTCAAAAATGGACTGAAGGAAAGGCACCGAAGAAGGTAATCGTTGTGCAAGGAAGAATTGTGAATGTGGTATTGTGATTTTGGCTAAAAGCTTCACGCTACAGGCCTCAAGCTTGTAGCGTGAAGCCTGTAGCGTACAGCCAATTTTTACAGGATTACACCAAAACTAAAGGCATTTACGTTCGGACCTTTGTTGGTTGTAAACATTTCATTGAGATCGTAGTTCATAAACAAATCAGTTCCACGATATCCCACCTGCACCCGTACACCATACCGAATGTTTTCAAGATAGAAGCTGTTATGATCTCGCTCTTTCTTTTTGTCGCCATTCAGTTCATACACTTGTTTTGAATAACTATCAATGCGGTAACCAATGTATGGACCTGCTCCAATTCTGAAGCCATTGCTTTGTCCATCCCATACGCGTGACTTGTTCTTACGATTGCGTTCGTGATACTTGGTGCCAAAATCAAGTACAGGTACAACGGATGCATTGATATAGACTGCAGTTAGTTTGCTTTTCTTAAAATCATAGTCAGGATCAGCAGCACGAGGATCAACACTGAAAGTAGTGCTTACTCCATCTTTGGTGATTAAGGTTTGATCATCCTGAAATTTAAAGTTGTACCAGCTTACACCACCGCCCCACTCTAAAAAGAATTTATTTGCCAGCTTGGTACGTTGAATGGAGTTGAGTCCCACATACCATGATCCCCAGGGACGAACAGCGTATTGCTCATTGTTGCTGTCGGGAAATTTTCCATCGGTAAGAAAATTATTTGTTCCAAGATCAATGTTAAACGATTGGTGGGTTCTGTGATGATGTTTTTTATCCTCATGATCAGTCCAATTGTCATCATCATTATCGTCATCATCATTGTTGTGATGGTTGCTCCAATCTTCATCTTTCGCGATAGCTTTTGTAGTATCAGGACCAGACAATTTTGAAGTATCAGCTTTTTCAATTTTAGCGAGAATATCATCAAAGAGTGCCTGGAAATTATAGTGCTTCAGTGTTTCCAGATCTTTACGATCCTTCATTGTGAAAATAACTTTACTTGTATTTGCCAGCGCAACGATAACGGTATCTTGTTTTTGCGCCATTGTTATTGTTGCAATTCCTACAAGGATGGCGGATAAAATAGTCTTCTTCATTTTTTTATTTGTTTTGTCCACGTTGATTTTTAGAATCGAAATTCAATGCTAGAATTTCATCTTTCTTCTGCCTCAAGTCAGCAAGCGGACGTTGATCATTCGTCAGGTCACCAGCTTTCCTTAGCAGCTTTCTCAACGAAGATGTTTTTTTGCGATCAGAGGTTGCATCGGTGTTTGTGTTTTTTGTTAAATACTTATTGGCTTCATCGGCTGTTACAATTAAAGTAATGCGTTCATTCGGTTTTTCTGTTGTTACTTTTTGTTCAACAGCGGCAACTTCAGTATTCTGTATTTCATTTTCGGATACAGGAATAATTTCCTTTAAAGGAGCCTCATTTTTTGCGACAGTTTCTTCAACAACGATTTGAGTTTTTTTAGTTTTTTCTTTTGGTTGAGCTTTCTGTTTATCAACCTTCGCTACATTATTTTTTTGAATTGATTGAGGAGGTATAATTGAATTTTCAACTGGAGTTGATAACGCTTCATTTACCTTCTCTTCTTTCGGAATAGGTAATGATTTCGTTTCTTCAGTTTTCTTGTTTGCGATAGAGTGCTCTATTTGCTGAGCGTTCTTTGGCCAGATTATATAGGTAGCCGCAGCGAGCAAGAGGAGAGAAGCTGCGATCTTCCACCACAATCCTTTCGGACTTTTGTTATCCAGGTTCTTTTCAATTTTATCCCAGGCGCTTGCTGGCGCAGGCTTTTGAAAACCTTCCAGCTTTTCGCGAAAGAGTTTATCAGGTTGTTGATTCATCGTTGCTGATTTTTTGATCTGTAATCCAATCATTTTCTAAAAGCATCTTTTGCAAGTACACCCGCGCGCGACTCAACTGCGACTTGGAAGTATTTTCGCTGATGCCCAGTTGGGTTGCTATTTCTTTATGTGAATAGCCTTCGATGGCAAAGAGGTTAAAAACAATTCGATATCCCGTAGGTAATTCCTGAATCATCTTCAGTAAATCTTCTTCTTCGAGATGATCCTTTTGTTTGTCATAATCCGGTTCACGATCGACTTGCTCCAAATCCGTTTCGAGGTACATCGATCTATTTCTGCGTAGGTGTGTAAGCGCCTCGTTCACGATGATGCGCCTGATCCATCCTTCGAAGCTACCCTCGCCTTTAAACTGATTTATTTTTTCGAAGATTCGGGTAAAGGCAACAATAAGAATATCTTCCGCCTCAGCAGCATCGCGAACGTACCGGTAGCAAATCGCATACATTTTTGATGAGTAGGTATCATAGAGTCGTTTCTGCGCACTTCTGTCGTGCGACACACATCCCTTGATCAGCTCATCTTCTGTTGCCCGGTAAATTTTGAATTCCATTTAATCGATTTCAAAGGTAAGATGCAATTGTATCAACAGGGGTTGCGTGGGGTCAAAGAAAATAATTGAATATGTTGTCTTGAGCTTAAAAGGTTTTTTTTCAGTATGATACCCCCATCAAGACGGCTATAATCCGAAGAAGTTACACAAGCAGATGCTGCGAGGCTAGAGATATTAGATTGTTGCCTTGGACGAAAGTCCATTCAAAAGGGTAGTAATAACCACCGTCTTAACACCGTGGTTATTACGTAAAAAATGGAATGGGCTTTAGCTCTGGTATGCTAACCCCTTGCAGCGATTTGAATGATTCGATCTTCAAAGGTTCATTTTTATAATCTCCATCATACCATTATATTCGCGCACAATTTTTTTATGGCATTATTAGAAAAACACTTAGTCGTTAAGACTTCAACCATTCCGAACTCTGGAAAAGGTTTGTTCACCAAAGTATTCATTCCCAAGGGAACCAAGATCGTAGAATACAAAGGCAAAATTTCGATCTGGAAAGACGTGAAGCATGATGAAGGTCGCAATGGCTACATCTTTTACGTAAACCGAAACCACGTTATCAATGCCCTTCCAACCCTAAAGGCATTGGCTCGATATGCGAATGATGCCCGTGGCATTGGCCGCGTTAAAGGTTTATTGAATAACTGTGAATACGCTACCGAAGGAACCAAGGCCTACATTGAAGCCAAGAAAGACATTCCGGCAAAAGCTGAAATCTTTGTTGACTATGGAGCTGACTACTGGAAGGTAATCCGCGAGAACATCAAGCTTTGGGCGAAAGAAGAGAAGGAAGAACAGAAAGAGAAAGCCGCTGATAAGAAAAAGAAAGCAGTGAAGAAAAAGAAGGTAACGAAGAAAAAGAAATAAGTCTCGGGTTTAAAGTCTCGAGTTTAACGAATCAACTAACTCGAAACTTTAAACTCGAAACTATTTTAGTTTATTCAACATCTCCACCGCGCTCTGCGCGTATTCATCAAACCCTTGGCGTGAGGCTTCCATTATGTAGGCCTTCAACAATCGAACGGAGTTATTATTAATCTGAATTGCTTCGGCCAGTAGGTTGTATGCATTCATGCTTTTCTCATTTTGATTTCGCGCAAAGTTGGCAGCCGCTATTATTCCTTCTTCGAAATAGGGATTGTATTTACCCAACACCGAATAATTTTTTCCTGCCAAAGCAACATCTCCATTCATCTCGGCAAGTAATGCTCCATATAATAATTTCTCAAGCTCACGCGAATGATCAAACACCATACCGTTGTTGATCTGCGTTGCCAGGTTTCGCACATCCTTGCGATAGGCAAGCATGCGCAATTCAGTATAACGAACATCTTCATATAATTTTTTATCGGTTAGTTGAAGTCCGGCAAGTCGGTTGAAATAATGAATGGCGGGTTTGATTTGATCAGCTTCGAAATACTTTTTGCTGAAATCGAGAATGCCTTGTGCTTTATAGTTTGCATTGGTAAACGTTTCTGCCATTCGATTGAACACCAGTGAATCCTCTATGCCCATGCGATAGCGGAGAAATTGATATTTATCCGGATCACTCAATGATAAAGCTTCTTTCAATGGAATGGATAACACCTGTTTCATTTTAACAGCAATGTATCTTTCGTTTTCATCTTTGCTATTCGAAACGGTATCCCATGCTACCAATGCTTCGTTTGTTTTGTTCGCTTCAGAATATGCAATGGCCTGATAGAACTTGGCCTGCTTATAATTGTACGTATCGGCATAAGAGAAATAAGCAGCCGCCAATTCTGGATTACCTTGTTCCAATGCCCAAAGTCCCATGGTATAATTGTATTTTCCTTGATACGATTGACTGATGTACGCCAGCTCACCCAATAAGGACAACGCTTTTGCAACATTACCTTGATGATAATACGCAAATGCCAGAGAATATTTAATCGCTTCATTAAAATCACTATTCAATGAATCAGATGCAATAGCGTAAGCTGCATTAGTAAACGTTGTATCTAACGCCTTGGCATTTTTAAGAATGTAGTTGTTGAGTAACGTAGCGGTGTACAGATTTAACGACTTCGTTTTTAACGGATCGATTTTCGTTTTCAGCTCTTGATGATTTACGATGGATAGAGCAATAGCATTACTCAATACACCGGGAGCATCCGTGCCAAATAGATTGAGCACCGAATCTGTTTTGATGGGAAGAAACTCCATCGCGGCCATCGCCATGAAATTAATTTCGGCCGAGGATTTCGAAATGTTGCGTTCCTGTGCTTTGCTTAAATACAATACGGCAGAATCGATTTTGTGAACCTTAGCGTAACTGAAGGCCAGGTTATTTTCGATCGGTCCTGAGTTTGGCCATTTTCGATCAGCACGTTTGTATGCATCAATAGCATTGAAGGTGTCATCTTCCCAGATGTATAAATTCCCTGCATTAGTTAATGAATATTCTGTCGGACGTTTCGCATTTGCGTCTTCATAACTTTCGTGAGCGTCATCAAAATTAAATCGAGTAGCTTTTAAATTGGCCAATGCATAGTTCGATCGGTTGTTTTGAAAACCCTCACTTTTACCTTGATCGTAAAAAGATTCGGCATACTGTTCATTACCTAGCAAGGTGTATAAATCGCCAGTCGTGTTGTAGAAACCAGCCAAGCCGTGGAATACATATTCTCTCCAGTTCGAATAAAATATGAATGCCAGCATCGCGATCAATCCTGCAAACCGATAGGTAAAGTAGGGCATGCGCGTAGGTTTGTAAAGTACCTTGTAAATGTTCAGGTTACGTGCCAACATTAACACGAAATTGGAAAAGATATAAACCAAAAAAATCAGTCCATACGCGGTATGGCTGAAGATGATGGTATCGCGTATAATTTTTAATGCAGGATCATTCGAATTGCCGAGTAACTGGGCGGTTGTAGCAAAACAAATAGCACCCATCGCTAAAAAGAAATATCCTCCGAAAGGATTGAAGGGTAGAATGTTTCCATAAATCTCTTCGCGATGGCGGAAACCCCAAATGCCCAAAACCGCTGACATAGAAAGCAGCAAATATAAATTGAGGTAAATAAAATTCCATTGAAACGCTCCTAATTCATGGAAGCATGTAATCACCAGATTCACAAAGTAAATAACACTGATGATGGAAAGATGACGCAAGCTCTTTGTCGACCCCTGACTAACCACGTAGATGAACGAACCAAACACCTCATGCGCAACCGTAATGATGAAGATGACACTAATGATGAGTGCCGGTGTGTAACCAGTTAAGGTAAGATGATACATAGGATAACCTACACTGGAAAAGAAATAGATGCTTAGACCAAGCAGAAATGTAACGAAGAAAAATACAAGAAGCCTGACGATGAATGGCGTTGAACTTTTAAACCTGTTGAAATAAAAACTCGGAACAATATACAGAATTAAAATGCCAATGACTGGAAGCTTATCTGATAATCCGAAAAGGCCAAGTACTTCAAAGCGTAAGGTTACTACAAGCAAAATAAAAAGTCCCATAGCAACATAATACCACAATCCTTCCAACACGGTAATGATG
>JBKJOF010000005.1:0-3424 GCA_046595655.1 Chryseolinea sp.
CAAATTCAATCAGCAAAAAATCCAGGTTCTCGAAAGCATCTCGAAGCTTACCGCTGACGAAGCGCGTCAACAATTGCTGGCTACCTTAAAAGATGAAGCGCACACACATGCATCGAGTTATGTGAAAGACATTATGGAACAAGCCAAGCTTTCTGCAACGAAAGAAGCGAAGAAGATTGTTATTGAAACAATTCAGCGCACGGCAACAGAACACGCCATTGAAAACTGTGTGTCGATCTTCAATATTGAAAGTGATGACATAAAAGGAAAAATCATTGGGCGTGAAGGAAGAAACATCCGCGCCTTAGAAGCAGCAACAGGTGTGGAGATTATTGTAGATGATACTCCTGAAGCAATTATCATTTCAGGTTTCGATCCTGTTCGCAGGGAAATCGCTCGCCTTTCTTTACACAGACTGGTACAAGATGGTCGTATTCACCCTGCACGTATTGAAGAGATTGTAGCTAAGACAACAAAAAATATTGAAGATGAAGTAGTAGAAATTGGCGAACGTACCGTGATCGACTTAGGTATTCACGGTCTTCATCCAGAACTGGTAAGAATGGTAGGACGCATGCGCTTCCGTTCAAGCTACGGACAAAATTTATTACAACACTCACGTGAGGTAGCGAATCTTTGTGCGATCATGGCAGCTGAATTAGGCTTGAATGTGAAACAAGCTAAACGTGCCGGCTTACTTCACGACATCGGAAAGGTGTGGCCCGAAGAACTTGAAAAGCCACATGCTATTGTAGGAATGGAACTCGCTTTAAAATATAAGGAGCACCCAATAATTTGTAATGCCATCGGTGCTCACCACGATGAAATTGAGATGACCAACATAATCTCTCCTATTGTGCAGTCGTGCGATGCGATAAGCGGAGCAAGACCAGGAGCAAGACGCGAGGTAATGGAACAATATATCAAACGCTTGAAAGACCTTGAACAACTTGGGTTGACCTTTGATGGTGTAGAAAAATGCTACGCTATTCAAGCGGGTCGTGAACTCCGTGTAATTGTCGATGCAGAGCGTGCGTCTGATGAACGTGCTGGTCAATTGAGTTTTGACATCTCGCAGAAAATTGAACGCGATATGCAATACCCAGGACAAGTAAAGGTAACGGTAATCAGAGAGATGCGCAGTGTGGCGTATGCGAAGTAATGGTAAGCCAAACAAGGAAACACTTCCATAACTAGCATGATTCTTAACACGTGCTCGACTAAATCATTAACATCGAAAAAAAAAGGCTCCTCGTTAAGGAGTCTTTTTTTTGCTAATAGTCGCTAGCAGAAAATTAATTATTATTAATATTTTGCAACAGTAATATGAGTTATTACCTCTTCTTTCCGAAATAGTTTCGGCTGGTCACGCAACAAGTAGAGTCACTGTGAAGAACTACAATAACTAAACGATTTCTATAAACAGAAATTCTGCGTAACTTTCATTACTCTGAACGAGATAAAAATATTTCCACGTGCTCCTCCATCGCATTGCTATTAAAATAGCATTTTTTATCAACGGTTTTATTTATGCCAATTGGGTATCGCGTTTGCCGCGCATTCAGGAGTTGTATCAGGCTGATGATGGAATCATTGGTTTTGTTTTATTAGCTTCTTCCATTGGCGCGGTTGGTGCTATGCCTTTTACAGGTTGGGTAATCATTAAAAATGGAAGTAGAAAAATTACGCTGGTTGCTGTTCTGTTGTATTGTGTAATCGTTCCACTCATTCCCATTATGCCGGGCATCGCTGCTCTCATTGCATTGTATTTTATAATGGGCATTGTTACTGGCATGCTCGATGTCGCGATGAACTCTCAGGCTGTTATGGTAGAGAAGTTGTACAACAAACCCATTATGACTTCCTTTCATGCTTTGTTCAGTATTGGTATGATGGTTGGCGCATGGAGTGGTGCGTTGTTTACTGATCTTCATTTCGACTTGTTAAATCATTTTATTATTATAGTCGTCATTGCTTTGGTAGGTGTAGGTTGGGCAAGCCGAAATCTTGTTCGTGATAAACCGGATCGCTCAATAAAACATGACGGTCCTCTTTTTCGATTACCCAATGTAGCGTTGATCAGTATTGGTGTCATTACCTTTTGTTGCATGTTAGGAGAAGGATCGATGTCGAACTGGAGTGTGAACTACATGGAAAATATTGCACATGCTTCTCAATCGCTGGCACCCATCGGACTTTCTGCATTTGCTACAGCCATGACGATTGGAAGAATTTTTGGCGATCGTATACGCTTAAAACTTGGCGACAGAAAAATGATTATCACTGGAGGAATTTTAGCCGTCATCGGATTATCAATAGCACTTTTATTTCCGCTCCCCTACACTTCTATCATCGGATTTTTTATGGTTGGCTTAGGCCTGTCATCCATCGTTCCTATTGCTTACAGTATTGCTGGCAATGCAAAGAGTTTACCTCCCGGTGTTGCTTTAGCGATGGTAACTACCGTTGGTTATTCAGGATTTCTTGTTGGCCCGCCCGTCATTGGTCTTATTGCGAATTGGCAAACATTACAATTCGCATTAGGTATTGTGTTACTTCTTTTTATTACAATGATTTTTCTGGGAATACGATATAAATCACAAGCTGATGGAAATTAAATTTGACCAAACCGGAAACAAAGGCGCATTCTTCATTGAGGAAAACGGAAAACGTTTAGCTGATATGACATTTAGTAAAGCGGGTGACACCCGAATCATCATTGAACACACAGAGGTGAATGATGTGCTCCGTGGAAAAGGCGTTGGCAAACAACTTGTTTCCGCTGCGGTGGATTATGCGCGAAAAAATAATTTAAAAATTCTTCCGCTTTGTAGTTTTGCTAAATCGGTTTTCGATAAAGCAGAAGAATTTCAGGATGTGCTCGCTGCCTGATTACTGTTGACTTCCCTCATTCGCCTTCGCTCTGAAGAAATCTCCTTCACTTCCTGAAAGCAATACTCCAAGGCGTCCATAAATGTCAACAACAGAACTATCGTAACTCAGCGCTTCTTTGTATAACTCAATTGCTTTTTTTGTTTCTCCTTTCTCCTGATAAAGGTATCCGCGTACGTAACAGATCCAATTGTTACGCAAACCGTTTTCGTAGGCTTGATCATAATATTTTAGTGCATCGTTATAACGCTGTTGATCATAATACACATCTCCAAGTTTTAGCAAAGCATCAAAGTAGGTTGGATCGTTTTCAAAAAGGGTTGTAAATGTTTGAGCGGATTGATCATACTTCTTCTGATAATACAAAATCAAGCCTTTTTTGTATTGGACATCGGCATTGTCTGGATTGATTGTTAAACCGAGATTTTGCAATAGAGCTATTCTGAACTAACCCGTAAGACTTAGTGGCAGGTTTATATTTTTAATATTTGAGAATAGGCCTTCATACCATTGTCTTCTTTTGAGTGGTACG
>JBKJOF010000213.1:0-4191 GCA_046595655.1 Chryseolinea sp.
AAAAGTCCATCTCGCCTGTAGCAACATACTTATCATAGAGATTTACATACACCTCATCAAGGCCCATAATTTCGGGCTCTTGGTACTTACGCATAATTGTGAAAATAGAATACTTATAGGTCTCCTGGTTTTTTTTCGCCATTGCTACAACCTTATTAATGGCTTTAGAAATGGTATCGGCTTGAGGTGCGTATAATTTATCGAGGTATTCAATGATCTTCTCTGAGTAGAGTGGTTTTTGCATCCGAATGAATGCATCATCAGGCAAGTCAAAGTTGTCGAAGAAGTGTTCGCGATACCACCGAAGTTGAAAGGTCGAGTCGATGGAACCATTTGCTTTCTTTGGCGGCTCAGGAATGATAACAGGTAAATTGGCTTTAGAAATTCGGGCAGTTAATGTAGTGGGGTGTTTAGCAATCATATCTTTTTTAAATGCTGTTACCTTGTCGTTAATTTTCGCAAACCCCTCGCGTGCTTCTTTCTTTTTGTCTTCAGCCAATGTGCTGTCCTGAATAATTTTTATGAAAGGCTCAGCTTCTTTATGCCGATCCGCATAAAAGATCATGTTTTCAAAAAACAGTTTATTGTCAAGGTCACCCGTAACTTTCATGTTCTTAATGTAATCTTCCGATTTAGTGTCGAAACTGAAATGCTGTGTTTGTCCAATCACGAAGTCCATTACCCGCGTGGTGTTGAGCACGAGCATGTAGACCCCTTGAGATAAAGTTTTCTTTCCATCAAATACGAACTCTCCTTTGCTGTTTACTTTGGCCGTATCTTTTAGGTAAGTGCTTTCTCCATAATAATGACCGAGGTAGGCTGTGGTATCTTTCAATCCCACAACTTTAAATTTGATGTTATACCCTTGCTGAGCAAAACTGACATTGGCAACGAGCAAAAAGAGGAGCGCTATTTTGATAAATCGCATAGAAGTAAATTTGAGTGGTAAAGTTCTAAAAAACATTGATCATTTCAACAGCAATTAATAAGTGGGATTCGCAGTTGGTAAGCCATGGCAGGTAAGCGTTAATTGTTAATTAGTTGTTAAAGGCAATTTTGAGATCAGAGATTGGGAATTCTCAACCATTCATGTGGCATATCACCTCACGAATAACGATTATCTGCCAACCTTTAATCGAAAGTTTGAACCTTGAACCTTGAACTTTAAACTATAAACTTTAATCTTGCGCATTCAAACGATCTATGTCCCTTCAAATTCAACAGGTAACGAAACGATACGACCAGCAATTGGCGGTCGATGATATTTCGTTTGATGTGCAGGAGGGGGAGATCGTTGGGTTTCTCGGACCGAATGGAGCCGGAAAATCAACCACCATGAAAATTGCCACTTGCTTTTTGCCGCCCACTTCGGGAAAGGTAATCGTGGCAGGGTATGATGTGATGGACAACCCAATGGCGGTAAAGAAAGTGACCGGCTATCTTTCCGAACACAATCCGATCTACCTTGATTTGTATGTTCATGAATACCTGGAGTTTATTGGCGGATTGTATGGCATTAAGGGAAAGGTATTGCAGTCGCGAGTGGGCGAGATGATTGAGCGCTGTGGTTTGACACGCGAGCAGAATAAAAAAATTGAATCTCTTTCGAAAGGATATCGGCAAAGAATTGGATTAGCACAGGCGCTTATTCACGATCCCAAAGTTTTAATTTTAGATGAACCTACCTCAGGACTAGATCCCAATCAATTGATTGAAATTCGAAAACTGATTAAAGAGGTAAGTCAAAACAAAACGGTTATTTTCTCCACGCACATTATGCAGGAAGTGCAAGCACTCTGCGACCGTGTGATCGTAATTAACAAAGGAAAAATCGTTGCAGATGATTCTCTTCAAAATCTGTTGCAACGAAATGATGCAGGTGTATCGGTTGTGGTGGAGTTCGAAGGGGATGTTGAAGTAGGAGAGTTGAGTGATTTAAATGGTGTGGTGAGAGTGCATCAAATAGCAAAAGGTAAGTTTAGTGTAGTGGCTTCTTCGGGTATTGACATTCGTCCGGAATTGTTTCGCTTTGCAGCGGATAAAAAATTATCATTGGTTGGATTGAAACAAGAAGAGGCATCATTGGAAAATATTTTCAGAGAGCTTACCATTGCTCAAACACCAGTTGAAACTGAATCATAATTACGACAGCCAGAGAAATGCTTCAGATACTCTCCAAAGAATTTAAAAGTTTCCTTAACTCGCTCATCGCCTACGTGGTGATTGGCGTTTTTCTGGTAGGCGTGGGTTTATTAGCCTGGGTATTTCCAGACACTTCAATTATTGATTCAGGCTATGCCGATATGTTTACGCTTTTCTCTGTTGCACCTTTTGTTTTTATATTTTTAGTGCCGGCCATTACCATGCGCAGTTTTGCTGAAGAAAGAAAATCGGGAACGATGGAGATGCTATTGACCAAACCTTTGACAGATTGGGATATCATTCTCGGAAAATTCCTTGCTAGTTTTTTACTTGTTCTTTTTGCATTGCTACCTACCGTAGTGTATTACTTTTCAATTTATAGTTTAGGTAATCCAGTCGGTAATATTGATACGCCTGGTGTGATGGGTTCTTACATTGGGTTGAGTTTACTCGCTGGGGTATTTTGTGCTGTAGGAATTTTAGCATCCAGCATTACACCGAATCAAATTGTGGCGTTTGTGTGCGCTGCGTTCTTATGTTTTATTTTCTTTACAGGTTTTGATTCATTGGCTTCGTTGAATTTCTTTTCAGCGAATGCTTTATTCATTAAACAACTCGGCATTACCTATCACTACGATTCTTTGAGCAAAGGTCTTATCGATTCGCGCGATGTACTTTATTTTCTGAGTGTCATTTTTATAATGCTTTCCATTACCAAACTAATCCTGGGCAGCAGACAATGGTAAACTGGAAAAGCAGAATGCTAGGTGATGTGTTGGTGTTTGCCAACGGAGTGGTGGCAATCATTCTGATCAATATCGTTGTATCCAATTATTTTTTTAGAATTGATCTCACTGAGGAAAAACGATACAGTTTAAAAGATCAAACCAAATCGATTCTTCAGAAGATAGACGATGATGTTTATGTTGAGGTTTTTTTAGAGGGTGATTTGAATCCGGCCTTTAACAGATTTCAAAAATCAATTATTGAAACCTTAGGAGAGTTTAGAATCTACTCCAATAACAAAATAAAATACGTAGTCACCGATCCGACTACCGCGATGAGCCAAAAAGCGCGGAACGAATTTATGGCTGATCTTTCAGCGCGCGGCATTCAACCCACCAACGTTATTGAAAAGAAAGATGGTCAAAGAGTCGAGAAAATAATTTTTCCCGGTGTTATTATTTCGTACGGAGGTTTAGAGACCGGAGTGATGTTGCTAAAGGGAAACAAATCATCTTCGCAGGAAGAAGAGATCAATCAATCTATTGAAGGTATTGAATTTGAATTGGCGAATGCTATTTATAAACTCACCAATACAAATCAAAAGCAAATTGGATTTGTTAAAGGGCATGGTGAGTTAGATGGACTGGATATCGCTGCGTTTCAGCAAGACGCCATGGAGGTTTACGCGATTTCAAATGTGAGCCTTCACGATAGCACGTCATTGAAAACATTAGACGCACTGATTATTGCAAAACCTATTCAGACTTTTTCTCCGATCGATAAGTTTAACCTCGATCAATACATTATGCGAGGAGGAAAGGTAATGTTCCTAATCGATAAGATGGATGCGAGCATGGACAGTGCATCACGCGAAGATTACTTTGCTTTACCTTATAACCTTAATCTTGACGACCTACTTTTTAAATATGGAGTTCGCATCAATCCCGATTTAATTCAAGATAAAAGTTCGTCTTTCTATCCCGTTGTGACCGGACAAACAGGAGGGAAGCCCAACATGCAATTAATTGAGTGGCCATTCTTTCCACTCATCAATCATTATGCAGATCATCCCATCACCCGAAATCTTGATGCAGTTGTTACCCGATTTATCAGCAGTATCGACACAGTAAAGGCAGAAGCTATTGTAAAAAAACCTTTACTGCTCACGTCACAATTTACAAGAACAGTAACGGCTCCGGTTAACGTAAACGTCAATCAACTAAGCAAAGAAGTGAAGGCAGAAAATTATGCTTTATCTTTTATCCCGGTAGGTTATTTATTGGAAGGTAAATTTTCGTCACTTTTCACAAACAGATTTTTGCC
>JBKJOF010000094.1:0-14367 GCA_046595655.1 Chryseolinea sp.
CTCTTCATGATGATTTCGATATTATATGCAATACAGATTATTGCTATCAACTAACAACGAATTACATCAACGGAAGCAAAAGCATTTCTCTTCAAAAATGCGGGAAGTCATTTTCGAATGGGATTCCATCACCTATTCAAGATATATCAGCGTCTGTAAATGAAGCAGGAGTTGTATTAAGTTGGATTCAAGATCCGATGTTTACTGCAACAGAATATACAATCAATAAATCAACGAATGGCAGTTATCGTTTTCTCGACAAAACCGCCACACCGACATATATTGATCCTACGTATTTAACGGAGTCTTCTTCTTGCTATAAAATCTCTTATGTAGATGCTTGCCTAAATTCTAGTTTGCTAAGTGATGAATCCTGCCCCATTAGACTTGCTGGTTCGTTGCAACCTAATAATGACATTACGCTTTCCTGGTCTGATTATACCGGCTGGAAAAATGGCGTGAAGAATTATGTGATACAGAAGTTTAATTCACAAGGACAACCCATTGGAACGCCATATGATAATGGTACCGCTACGACTCATCCTGAACCAGATGATTTCTTAAATCAAACCTACACCTTTGTAATCACAGCTTTCGCTAATGATGGAGGGATTGGAGAGTCTGTGTCAAATGCAATTACCATAACAAAAGAACCTTACTTTAACTACCCCACTGCCTTTTCACCTCGTAGTAGTGTAGTGGAAAATCAAATTTTCAAGATTGCTGGCCACCTCTATATTTCAAATTTTGAGATGAGAATTTTTAATCGATGGGGTCAGGAAATGTTCTACACTAACAATTTCGATAATGGTTGGGATGGAACGTATAAAGGAAATCTGATGCCGGAAGGTACTTATGTTTTTACCGCTAAGATTACAGACATGGAGAAAAGGCTGTCCGATCGATCCGGAACAATTGTATTACTCAAGAAATAATAAACTTTTATTATTAATCATCTCACTCAATTTTAAATTACACTTTGTAGAATAATGTCGCTTAGTTAAACTCCGTGTTTATTCTCTCTCGCGAAGAGGAACCACATGAGGTAATAAAAAAACCTTAACTAAACGACATTGCTTTGTAGATTGTTATTTTGCAATGAAATCACTTAACACCAGAATATATGTTCGATATGATGAAAATGATGGGCAAGATGAAAGAAGTTCAAGCCCGAATGAAAGAAGCTCAAGATAATGTAGTGAAGTTGCGCGCTGATGGTGAATCTGGTGGCGGCATGGTGAAGGTGACAGTAAACGGAAAGAAAAATCTTGTTGCGCTAGACATTGATCAATCATTGCTGAAAGCAGAAGACAAAATTATATTACAAGATTTAGTAATTGCCGCTGTGAACAAAGCTGTAGAAGAAGCAGACATACTTGCAAAAGAAGAGATGAAGAAGAGCACGGAAGGCTTACTGCCCAATATACCCGGCTTGGATCTTAGCTCGATGATGGGATGAGCCACACGGCTGTAGTTATTTTAAATTATAACGGAGAGAAACTACTTCAACAGTTTCTACCCAGTGTTGTTCAACTTTCTCATCCGGCAGAAATAATTGTAGCCGATAATGGATCAACAGATCAATCTCTTCTTATTCTCGCACGCGACTTTCCCTCTGTTCGCGTCATCACACTAGATAAAAATTATGGCTTCTGCGGTGGCTATAATCGTGCGCTGAAACAGGTTGATGCTGACTATTATGTGCTTCTGAATTCAGATGTAGAGGTTACTGCTCACTGGCTGGATTCGATGATTCTTCTGCTCGACCAGAATGAAAAGATTGCTGCAGTACAACCTAAAATACTATCCTTCCATCAGAAAAATAAATTTGAACATGCCGGTGCAGCAGGAGGATTAATTGATTCATTAGGTTATCCATTTTGTCGTGGACGAATCTTTAATCACGTTGAAGAAGATGTAGGACAGTATAATGATGAAGTTGAAATTTTCTGGGCAACCGGTGCCTGTATGCTTGTTCGATCAAAACTCTATCATCAGTTTAACGGTCTCGATGAAGATTTTTTCGCGCACATGGAAGAAATCGATCTGTGTTGGAAACTTCATCGGGGTGGTTATAAAATCTATTATTCAGGAAAGAGTACGGTTTATCATGTAGGAGCTGGGACGCTTGATTACAGTAGCCCTCGAAAGTCTTACCTTAATTTCAGAAACGGACTTTCGTTAATCTTTAAACATTTAGGCAGTGCTGAAATAGTATACAAACTCCCGCTCCGAATTCTGCTGGACTGGCTAGCAGCAATTATCTTCCTAACTAAGTTTCAACCCGCAAATACCCTGGCGATTTTGCGCGCCCATTTGCATTTCCTCAAAAATGTGAGACGAGATAAAGCAAAGAGAAAAGCAATTCATAAAGATTACCCAACGTATCCTCGCTCTGTCATTTCCACTGGAAGCATTCTTGTTGATTATTATCTGAAAGGAAAGAAACAGTATCGTTAATAATCCCAGATGGCATTTCTCTTACGCAAATGTTTCCGCATATTCATTATAAAAGCCAGCGAAAGGTAGATTATAATGGGTGAGCCGAACGTGATAAAAGAGGCATAAATAAAAAACAGCCGGATACTGGATGTAGCCACTCCCAACTTTTCGCCCATTTGCGTGCACACACCAAATGCATAACGCTCAAAAAAATCCTGAATCCGAGTTACTGCTTCGCTCATAGTGCTATTCTGATTATGTTCTTCAACATCTTAAAAAGTCATTTCAACGATCAAAAATCCGTCTAACAAATATAACTTCCTATCTCTCTCAAAATGACGGTCTTAATCCTAATTTTTTGAGTATAATTGCAAAAAATATTGTACCAATATATAGTTTTGTACCCTGTTTAAACAAACCAATAATCTAAATCCAATCCCAATGAGAAAAGTAGTTTACTCATTTCTAATCATCGGAGCCATAACCCTTGCGGGCTGTAGTTTGCCTAAGATGGTTAAAATGTCTAAGGAACAGAACCTAACGGTTACTCCAAATCCGCTAGAAGTTCACAAAGACACAGTGTCTTACGAAATGGCCGTCAATCTTCCTGTAAAAATGTTGAAGAAAGGTACTGTTTATACAGTGAATTCTTTCTACAAATATGGTGGAAGCGAATTAGCGCTCGATCCAATTCCCTTTAAAGCTGAAGATTATCCAAATAGCTCTTCTGAACAACCCCGCGTTACAAAGACTTTCTCTTTCCCTTACCAACCAGCCATGAAAAGTGGTAACCTTGAAGTGGAAGGCGTAGCTTCTAAGAAAACAAAAGTAAAAAAGACGGATCGTCTTCCTGTTGCCGCTGGTATTATCACTACTTCTAAACTTGTTAAGCCTGTGTATTTTGCTGCTTTTGCTGCACACAGCTATAACAACCAAGAAGAATTGGTTCCAGTTGTTATCCCTGATTTTATCTTCGAACAAGGTCGCTCAGTTTTAAGAACGACTGAAATAAAAAGCAAAAAAGGAAAAGAATTAGATGCATTCATCGCCTCTAAAAACGCTACCCGCACTGTAACCATCACTGGTACTCACTCACCAGAAGGTGCTGAAAGAATTAACGGTAAGTTATCACCAGAACGTGCTGCTGCTATTGAGAAATTCTATCGTACAGAAATGAAGAAGTACGATTACAAAGGCAAGGCTGATTCCATCAACTTTATCTTGAAACCAGTCATTCAGGATTGGACTACTTTCAAAACAGAATTGGATGCTTACGCAGGAGTTACTTCTGAAGAAAAAGCAGAGTACTTAAACATCATCAATGCTGGTGGTTCTTTCGAAGATCAGGAGAAACAAATGAAGAAGTTGAAGACTTACAAGAAAATCTTCAAAGATGTTTATCCTAAATTAAGAACTGCAAAAACTGAAATTCTCGTTGTTAAAGACAAAAAGACTGACGCTGAGATTTCTGTTTTAGCGAAGCAAATCACTCAAGGCTCTGTTAACGCAGACACACTTTCTTTCGATGAAATAATGTATGCAGCAACACTTACTCCTTCATTAGAAGAAAAGGCAACGATCTACGAAGCCGCAACTAAGAAAGGTACTAACTGGGCAGCTCACAATAACTTAGGTGCAACTTACATTGCACAAGCAATTGAAAACTCAAGCAACGCAGCAGGTTTAGCAGATAAGGCTCTTGCTCAGCTTGAGATCGCTGCAAAACTTAACGAAGCTCCTGAAGTTCATGCTAACTTAGCTTCTGTTCATTCCCTTAAAGGAAATGCATATGCAGCATACAACCATGCAAGCAAAGCGCTAAGCGCAGGAATTACTGGCGATAACGCTGCTGGTGTTAGTGGCGTGAAAGGTGCAGCAGAAATCGTGAAAGCTCTTTATGCTGATGCCGTTCGTTCTGAATCATCTGCATCTGATAACGCTGATAACCTTTTCAACAAAGGCTTGGCTCAAGTATTGAACAAAGACTATCAAAATGCACTTACTTCATTTGGTGAAGCAACTGCCAAGAACAGCAACCTAGCCATCGCACATTACGGAGCTGCAATCGCTTCTGCGAGATTAGGTAACGCTGAGGGTGTGGTTAGTCACTTGACTGAAGCAGTGAAAATTGATCCTTCATTGAAGGAAGCTGCTTTGGGAGATCTTGAATTCGCAAAAGTTGCTACAACTGAAGCTTTCAGAAACGCCTTGAAATAATTATTCTCATTGGATTAAAAAAGCCCTGGTGAACAACCGGGGCTTTTTTGTTTGTACTCTGTTAAGAAAAATCCCTCTAATATTTTTATACTGTTAATCCTGCCCCTATTTTTACACACTTTCCGAAAACAGACTATGAGAGAAATTCAATTTAGAGAGGCTTTACGTGAGGCCATGAACGAGGAAATGCGCAGGGATGCCAGCGTAATATTACTAGGTGAAGAAGTGGCCGAATACAATGGTGCTTATAAAGTAAGCCAGGGAATGCTGGACGAATTCGGTCCAGAACGTGTTTTGGATACTCCTATTGCTGAGCTTGGCTTTGCCGGAATAGGTGTAGGTGCTGCAATGAATGGGCTTCGTCCTATAGTTGAATTTATGACCTTCAATTTTTCGCTGGTTGCTATCGATCAGATTATCAACGGTGCGGCTAAAATCCTTTCCATGTCAGGTGGGCAATATAGTGCTCCAATGGTATTTAGAGGGCCTACTGGTAATGCAGGACAATTGGGAGCTCAACACTCTCAAAATTTTGAAAACTGGTATGCCAACTGTCCGGGGTTAAAGGTAGTTGTTCCCTCGAATCCGTATGATGCAAAGGGTCTTCTTAAGGCCTCTATTCGTGATAACGACCCGGTTATTTTCATGGAATCGGAAATGATGTATGGGGATAAAATGGATGTTCCGGCAGAAGAATATATTATTCCAATAGGATTGGCTGATATAAAGAGAGCTGGAACGGATGTAACGATAGTATCATTTGGTAAAATAATGAAAGTAGCGCTCGCTGCTGCAGCCGAACTTGATAAAGAAGGTATCTCCGTAGAAGTAATTGATCTTCGTACAGTGAGACCAATTGATTACGCAACAGTGGTTGAATCGGTGAAGAAAACCAATCGTTTGGTTATTGTTGAAGAAGCGTGGCCTTTGTCTTCCATCGCTTCAGAAATTACTTACCACGTACAGAAGCACGCCTTCGATTATTTAGATGCTCCCATTCATCGAATCAATAATTTTGATGCACCGCTTCCCTATGCGGCTTCTTTAATCGAAGTGATTCTACCGAATGTTGAGAAGACTGTTAGAGCCGTTAAGGCTGTAATGTATCGATAGAATTATCGTGATTGAATAAAATAAAAAGGCTGCTCTTTCGAGACAGCCTTTTTCATTACTAAAGTGGCGGATTTTATACCGTGTTACTGAGGTTTTTTATCCAACACGTTGGCTGTAAACTTAATCTGGGTCCCGTCTACATTCACTGCATTTGATACTACCGTTACCGTCTTATCCTGACGCCCCATCTTACCTGCACTATTGAATGCCAATGTTACCTCTCCCTTACCACCTGGTTGAATCGGTTCCTTTGGCCACCCCTTCGGAGTTGTACAACCACAGGTCACCTGAACATTTGTAATGATCAACGGTTCATTTCCAGTGTTGGTAAACTTAAAGGTCTCTTCTACCTTGTCACCTTGAAAAATATCCCCAAAATCGTGAGTCTTCTTTTCGAAGGTTATAACAGGACCTGCCACCTTTGTGCTGGCCTCTTGCGCAAATGCTGGTGCTAACAATCCTAACACAGCAATGAATACCAAAAATTTCTTCATACTTTATTTTTTTACAAATTTAAGAACCTTCCTTCAACAATTTTGCCAGATTAACGAAATTTCTGACATCCTAAGTGCGGGTAATACTGAATCAGCTAAATAACAACCCAAATGGAAAAAGAAATTACAGATATATACGGATCACGAGTTAGAGTGAGAGTCTGTGGACTTTGTTGGAGCGAAGATAGGTTGCTCATGGTAAAACATAAGTCGTTGCAGAAAGATGGATTTTGGAGTCCACCTGGCGGTGGCATTGATTTCGGCCAAAGTACTGAGGAAACATTAAAGAGGGAATTCCTAGAAGAAACCGGCCTTTCAATCAACCCTGGAGCATTTCGATTTGGATGTGAGTTTATTCAAAATCCACTTCACGCCATTGAGCTGTTTTATCAAATCGAAAGCCACGATGGAGAAGCGAAGAGCGGATACGATCCCGAGCTTCAACTAATCGAGGAGATTAGGTTTATGTCGGCAGAAGAGATTAAATTAATTCCTACCACTAACATTCATAGTATATTTCATGCAAATCACACCAAAACAGAAATCGAAAGATTAAGTGGATTTTACCGTATCTAAGTACCGATACATAAAAACCACTTTGTGATTTCCCCTCTAAAATATTTATTATTGTACATGTCTAAGCATGGAACCGTCAACCTGACAAAAATATCAGTAGCACTCTTCGGTTTTGGATATCACGTGGATGTAGACAACAGTAGTAACTCCTAATGAACTTGCAAACTTCAGCCCTTCAGTATAAGCTTATAAAAAAAATCAAAGACGATCGCTTTGATGAAGAGTTGATTAATCAATATCATCTACTCCTACACATTGGGACACGTGATTTTCAGTTACTCGTTGTTGATCCTGATCAAAATCGGCTCCTCTTATTGGAGGATTTTGTTTTACCGGGTATCTCTACACTGAGCGAGCTGTTGATCATGTTGGATCAACTCTTTGACTCGCATGCAGTACTCAAAGCCGGCTTCTGGAAAAAAGTCAAAGTCTCCTTTAAAAACCAAAAATTTGTTCAGGTACCTCAGGCACTTTTTTCGGAATCATCATTAGAAGAATACCTTAAATTTAATGCACCAATAGATCCTGCAACTGAAGATTTTTTTGCTTCTCCTAATCCGCGGTGTGAAGCCGTTACCGTCTTTGCAATCAACAAAGAATTAAGAGAGTGGCTTATCAGTATCTATCCTAACTCACCTCCAACGTTCACACACCAGTCTGCATCATTAATAGAAGGAATGATGCAGTTCTCGGAAGGGAAGAATGATAATCCGCTTTACGTTTACATTGACCGTTTCAAGTTGCACATCTTATCGTGTAAGAATGGGAAGCTGCTGTATTATAACCAGTTTGCCATCAAACAATTCTCTGACTATATCAAGTATATCATGATGGTGATGAAGACGCTTAATCTTACTCAAGAGTCAAGTCAGGTTGTGTTGTGGGGTTATATCGGAAAGAACTCTCCTCACTACGTTGAG
This sequence comes from Chryseolinea sp., assembly GCA_046595655.1. Classification (GTDB taxonomy): domain Bacteria; phylum Bacteroidota; class Bacteroidia; order Cytophagales; family Cyclobacteriaceae; genus Chryseolinea. The sequence continues at coordinate 7,763 of JBKJOF010000094.1, forward strand.
TTCTATAAGTATATTAATAATGTAACCTTTGGAGGTCGGCCAAAACATATAACCTTCGGGTATATGTTTGATGAAGTTCAAGAACATCATTTCTTTGATCTGTTTAGCATCAGTCTAATCGACTAAAACTATTTCAGTTTTAAATCTTTCCCTGTCGGCCTAGTCAAATTATTGTATTGGTAATTCTTTATGATTTTACCGACATTTAAAACATCATGACAAAACGCATCGCACTCTTTCCCGGTTCATTCGATCCTTTTACAAAGGGTCATGAAGACATCGTTCTCCGCGGCCTTCAGTTATTCGATGAAATTATTATCGGCATCGGATACAACAGCAAGAAGAGCACAAGGTATTTTGAGATTGATATGATGGTAGATTACATTAATAAGACATTTGAAAAATATCCAAACATCAAGGTCACACCGTTTTCAGAGTTGACGGCTGAATTTGCAAGAAAAAACGGAGCCAAATTTTTACTGAGAGGTTTGCGCAATACCACCGACTTTGAATATGAGAATAGCATCTCGCAAGTCAATCGCCAATTGTACGATGAGATGGAGTCCGTATTTCTAATCACTACTCCTCAGCTGGCATGGATAAGTTCTTCCATCATTCGTGAAGTACATCGTTATGGTGGAGAAGTCTCTCAATTTCTTCCTTACAAACTTTAATACATATTTTTAATTTCGGCCATGTTTGTTGTTGATGCTCACTTAGATTTAAGCATGAATGCCATGGAATGGAATCGCGACATCCGCAGACCCCTTCATGAAATTCGAAATCGCGAAAAAGGAATGACAGACAAACCAGATCGCGGCAATGGTGTAGTTAGTCTTCCCGAACTTCGAAGGGGAAATATAGGCTTAGTAGTAGCCACACAAATAGCAAGGTACATTTCGCTTGAGAATACATTACCTGGTTGGCATTCACCACAACAAGCCTGGGCGCAAACGCAAGCACAGTTAGCGTGGTATAGAGCGATGGAAGATGAAGGCGAAATGGTGCAGGTACATGATTTACAAACACTCGAAGACCATCTTAGAGGTTGGAACTCATCAACACAAAAAGAGAAAAAAGCTATTGGTTACATTCTTAGTCTTGAAGGCGCAGATTCAATTGTATCGATAAAGTATTTAGAGAAGGCATATCAGAATGGTCTTCGTGCAGTTGGCCCTGGTCACTATGGTCCTGGGCGATATGCACAAGGAACGAATGCTACTGGCGGAATTGGTAATGATGGCAAAGCGCTCTTGAAAGAAATGGAACGCTTGAATATTATTTTAGATGCAACTCATTTGTGTGATGATAGCTTTTGGGAAGCGATGGAGAATTTTCATGGTCATGTTTGGGCGAGTCATAATAATGTTCGCGCGCTGGTGAATCACAACCGGCAGTTTAGTGATGATCAGTTAAAAGAACTTATCAATCGTGGAGCTGTTATTGGTGGTGTAATGGATGCCTGGATGATGGTTCCGAATTGGATAAAAAATGTTTCTACGCCAATTGAAATGAATTGCACGTTGGATAAACTGATCGATCACATGGATCATATTTGTCAGCTTGCCGGAAATGCAAATCACATCGGGATTGGTTCTGATTTGGATGGTGCCTTCGGTAAAGAACAATCACCGGCTGATATCGAAACCATTGCCGATCTTCAAAACTTACCAGCACTTTTATCCAAACGAGGATACAAGAAGGAAGAAATTGAAAACGTGATGCACGGCAACTGGCTGCGTTTCATTAGAAATGCTTGGAAATAAATACTGAGTCCTTTAGATTGAAATTTTAAACAACCTGTTTAGTTTTAATAGACATGTAGTATTCACCCTGAAAATTAACCGCTTGAGTACTATCTTTAAGGATAAATTGCAGCTTGAATAACATCACGATTTCGTTTTCGTTCAGAAACAGATAAGTCAAAACGTATGAAGAAAAAACTCCTTGGCTTACTCGCCATCACCGCTGTAATCGTTTTGTTTTCATTCTCCAAACCTAGTGAACGCTATTTCGAAATCGCGAAGAACCTCGACATTTTTGCTACTCTTTTTAAAGAGGTAAATGCTCTTTATGTTGATGAAGTTAATCCCAATAAATTAGTTCGTACCGGCATTGATGCAATGCTCGGCTCGCTTGATCCATACACCAACTACATACCCGAGGATGAAGTAGAAGATTTTAGAACAATGAATACTGGTCAGTATGGTGGTATTGGTGCAATCACAAGAGAAATCGGAAACCACACCATCGTTACGATGATCATGGAAGGTTATGGCGCGCAAAAAGGAGGATTAAAGATCGGTGATGAAGTTTTAAAAATAGACAACATCGAACTCAGTAAATTATCTCGCGAAGAGTCTAGCCAACTTATGAAAGGACAAGTGGGCACACCGGTTAGTTTAACCGTAAAACGAATCGGAGAAACTCAACCGCTGAAACTTGATTTCAAAAGGGAAAAAATAAAAGTAAGTAACGTACCTTATTTTGGAATGGTAGGGAAAGATGTGGCGCTCATTCAACTCTCTGACTTTACCCCTGATGCCGCGAAAGAAGTCAAAAACGCTTTAGTAATTTTGAAAGAACAAGGTGCTAAAGCAGTAATCTTGGATTTGAGAGGAAATCCTGGCGGATTATTAATTGAAGCTGTTAACATCACAAATATTTTTCTGCCAAAAGGTAAAATGGTGGTAAGCACCAAAGGCAAAATTCCTGAGAACAATTTAAACTACGAAACATTAAACAGTCCAATTGATACTGAAATACCAGTGGCTGTCTTGATTAACAGAAGCAGCGCCTCCGCTTCTGAAATTGTAGCAGGGACATTGCAAGATTATGATCGTGGTTTAATCATCGGAGAGAAATCATATGGAAAAGGTTTAGTTCAAGTTAGCAGACAACTCTCTTATAATTCACAGTTAAAAGTTACCACTGCTAAATATTATACTCCAACCGGAAGATGTATTCAAGTCTTGGATTATGGACATCGCAGAGAAGATGGCAGCGTTGGATCTATTCCTGATTCACTTAAGAAAGCATTTAAAACTTCCAACGGACGTGAGGTACTTGATGGAGGTGGAATTGATCCGGATATAAAAACAATAGCGTTCGAAGCCCATGCATTAACACAAGTATTATTTGAAAAGGGTTTTCTTTTTGACTACGCTTCACAATACACATTAAAAAGATCGGAACCTGTTGATGCTAAATTATTCCAATTATCAGACGAAGAATATCAACAGTTCATCACTTGGATGAAAGACAAAAACTATGCATACAAATCGTATATGGAGTATGAGCTTCAACAATTTACAGAAGAAGCAAAAAAAGAAAAGTACTTCTCTGATTTAAAGTCACAGCTCGATGCAATAAACGCGCGCATTACTGAAAGCAAAAAGAACGAGTTAACATTATACAAAGACGAAATCAAAATGTTGTTGGAAGAAGAAATTGTGGCACGTTATCATTTAGAGCGAGGAGCCATCGAAGCCGGTTTTAAATATGACAGCGATATTAAAAAAGCTGCTGAGTTACTTCACAACAACGATCAATACAAAAAGCTCCTCAACATTCAATAACATGAATCATGTCCGCAGAAAAAGAATACGTTGGGCCATTGGTCTGGTTGTTCTATGCATCATGATTACCCTTCATTCATGCATGACGTTTCGGATGAGTTCGAAAGAACTGGATGCATATTTTATAGAAAAGAAGGTTAAGGCTACACAACACAAATACAAGACAGGCTTTCGAACCATTCATTATGTGAAAGCTGGTGATGACTCCAAGCCATTGATTCTCTTTGTGCACGGCTCTCCCGGATCACTCAGTGCCTTCATCGGATTTTTAGCCGACTCCGCTCTCCTACCCAAAACATTACTCATCACGACTGATCGCCCTGGCTTTGGTTATTCAAATTTTGGAAACGCTGAACCTTCCTTGCAAAAACAAGCAGAAGCATTAAAACCAATATTAGAAGAGTACAAGAAGAACAGACCTATTATTTTGGTTGGGCATTCATTGGGTGGTCCACTCATTGCGCGCATGGCAATGGATTATCCTGAACTTGTTGATGGATTAATTATTGTTGCAGGTTCTATTGATCCTGAGTTAGAGCCTGATGAGACTTGGTTTCGCGCACCATTGGCAACTCCTTTTTTAAGCTGGATTCTTCCACGATCATTTCGTTCCTCTAATGAAGAAATCTATCAGCTGAAACCTGAGTTAGAAAAAATGATTTCGATGTGGCCTACAATTACATGTCCTGTTATTGTCATTCAAGGAAAAAAAGATTCTCTAGTACCGGCAGCCAATGCTGACTTTGCAAAAAAGATGATGGTGAATGCTCCGGTTGAATTCGTATTCAAAGAAGACATGGATCATTTTGTTCCCTGGTCAAATCCGGAATTGATTCGCGATGCAATTCTTCGAATCATTCATCAGGAAAATCATATCATCAGCACAGCAGACACTTCACTAAAAAAATAAACCCCGGACAAGCCGGGGTTTACACACTAGATTAGGTTTAGGTAGGTATTCTAGCGTAAGAAAAGCATCTCTCTGTATTTTACTAATGGCCAATCTTCATTGTCCACCAGCAATTCCAGTTTGTCTACAGCATCGCGAAGCACGTCAAAATATTTCTCTTTAACATTGTCGCAATACTCAATAGCACGCTTATGAGTGTCTGCGATTTTATTGATACGCTTGCGTTCTTCAACCATAGCACGTGCGCTGGTTTTGATTGTATCAATATGCCCTGAGATTTCTTTGATCGTCTGAACAACGGCCTTGTTATCTACACCAAGACCTTTCAAACCGTTCGCATTGTCGATTAATTTAGTCTGATAAGCAATGGCCGTTGGTATAATGTGGTTCATTGCCAAGTCGCCCATTACGCGCGATTCAATTTGAACGTGTTTAATATAAGACTCGAGTCTGATTTCAACACGAGCTTCATTTTCTTTCTGTGACATTACGCCATGCTTCTCAAATAAATCAGCTGACTTCTTAGTCAAATATGCTTCAAGAGCACGTGGTGTATTTTTAACGTTACCCAACTTGCGCTTCGCAGCTTCCTTTACCCATTCTTCAGAGTAACCATCGCCTTCAAAACGAACATCTTTTGATTCTTTAATGTACTTACGAAGTACATTAACAATCGCCAAGCGTTTCTCTTCGCCCTTTTCAATTTCCTTTGTAACTGCTTCGTGGAATTTATCCAATTGATCTGCAACGACTACGTTCAATGCCGTCATAGCAGTTCCACAATTGTCGCTGCTTCCTACTGCACGGAATTCAAATTTATTTCCGGTAAAGGCAAATGGTGAAGTACGGTTACGATCAGTTGCATCCAAAATAATTTCTGGAATCTGATCGATACCAAGCTTCATATACATGTTGTCGCCTTTCTCGATTTTTACATTTCCTTTCTTCTCCAACTCATCCAATACTGCAGTCATTTGAGAACCGATGAAGGTTGACATGATTGCCGGTGGTGCTTCATTCGCTCCAAGACGAAAATCATTTGCTGCTGTAGCAATACTTGCACGAAGAAGTTCTCCATGTTCGTGAACTGCCTTAATAGTTGTAATGAAGAATGTAAGGAACATTAAGTTATCACGCGCACTGCTGGTTGGTGCATACAAGTTCACACCGGTATCGGTAATCAACGACCAGTTATTATGTTTACCCGATCCATTCAATCCTGCAAAAGGTTTTTCATGGAAAAGGATTTTTAAATCGTGTTTTTCACCAACGCGATTCATTACGTCCATCATCAATTGATTGTGGTCGTTTGCTACGTTAACCTCTTCAAATAAAGGTGCAACTTCAAACTGACTTGGCGCAACTTCGTTGTGTCTTGTTCTTACCGGGATACCTAACTTCCACGATTCGATTTCGAATTCTTTCATGAAATCATATACACGTGGAGGAATGGTTCCGAAATAATGATCTTCCAATTGTTGTCCACGGGCTGGTGAATGGCCAAAAACAGAACGGCCAGCCATTACTAAATCCGGACGCGCCATGAACAATGCCTTATCAATAACAAAGTATTCTTGCTCTGCACCAAGTGACGCGACAACGTGTTGAATGTCTTTATCAAAAAGTTGACAAACACGGGTTGCTGCTTGATCAACCGCTTTCAATGCCTTTAACAAAGGAGCTTTTGTATCTAGCGTTTCACCTGTATAAGAAACAAAGATGGTTGGAACACAAAGTGTAACACCATATATAAACATCGGTGAGGTTGGATCCCAAGCTGTGTAACCACGGGCTTCGAATGTACTACGAATACCTCCACTTGGAAAAGACGAAGCATCCGGTTCTTGCTGAACCAACTCGCTACCTTTAAATCGCTCAATACCGGCAAGGGCATCAAAAAAAGAATCGTGTTTTTCTGCAGTACCACCCGTCATCGGCTGAAACCAATGGGTAAAATGGGATGCACCCTTGCTCAACGCCCAGGCTTTGGCTGCCGATGCAACTGCATCTGCCGTTACTTCATCAATCTTTTCGTGATTTTTGATTGCTTGACTTACCTTCTTAAAAACTGCAGGAGCTAGGGAAGCACGTAATTCTTCCAATCCAAAAACATTTTC
>JBKJOF010000168.1:0-3488 GCA_046595655.1 Chryseolinea sp.
AACCAAGTGAATGCCTTTTCGTCATTCAATTCGATTGTTGCTGGGTTTGTGATAGGATTGTAAGTCCCGATCTTTTCAATAAAGCGACCATCGCGTGGTGCCCTGGCATCTGCTACGACTACATCGTACAATGCGAGTTTTTTGCGCCCTCTGCGGGCTAATCTAATTTTTACCATGTGTGTTTACCTTTTTAAATTTTGGATCTCGTCCATTTTTTAGGATCGCAAATATAAAGGAATTTCCGTGCAGGACAATCCGTAGCCCGAAGAATGCTGATGTAGTTTCATTTTAATAAATATTTGCTTACGCGATTATTCAGTTTTTTTAAATAAAACACGTTCTATACATTTGTTAACCACATTTTACAATCATGGATAAATATTCGTACATCTCAAATGCTGAAGTTGGTTATGTAGACCAAATGTATCAGAGTTATAAAACCGATCCGAACACGGTTGATAGTACCTGGCAAAAATTTTTCGAAGGCTATGATTTCTCATCCCAACGATATGGAACGAATGGAAATACAGCCGCTGGTGAAGACTCTCTCTCTATTAAGGAGACGCAAGTCCGGAATTTAATTTTTGCCTACCGCTCTTTTGGTCATTTAAAGTCGGATACAAACCCAGTGCGTGCGCGGAGAAACCATCACGTTAACCTTGATCACAAAAGTGTTGGGCTCACGGATGCCGATTTAGATTTAGAGTTTGATGTAGGTGCTGAAATCAGCATGGGCCGAACATCTCTTCGAAAAATCATAGAGCGATTAAAAATCGTTTACCTCGGCCGCATTGGTTTTGAATACAACTTCATTCGCAATGACGAAATCCGCCAGTGGTTTTTTCAGAAATGTGAAAAGGAATACTTCAACTATAATCCCGCTATTGAAGACAAAAAGAGAGTGTTGTCTAAATTAAACGAAGCGGTCGTCTTTGAGAATTTCCTTCACACTAAATTCCTTGGTCAAAAACGTTTCTCTATGGAGGGAGGAGAAAATACGATCCCTGCACTCGACACTATTATTAACAAGGCTGCAGAGCTTGATGTAAAAGAAGTTGTAATCGGCATGGCGCATCGCGGCCGATTAAATGTGCTATCGAACATATTAGGAAAAACATACGAACAGATTTTTACAGAGTTTGAAGGTAATGTAAGTCCTGATCAGACGATGGGTGATGGTGATGTAAAATATCACTTAGGATATTCCAGTCATATCAATACACCTTCAGGAAAAAAGATCTACGTTAAGCTTACACCAAATCCATCTCACCTTGAAGCGGTTGATCCGTTGGTGATTGGTTATACACGCGGACAAATTGATGATGAGTATCAAGGAAACTTGTCCACCGCCATGGCGATTTTAATTCATGGTGATGCTGCGGTTGCAGGACAAGGTATTGTTTATGAAGTCGTACAAATGTCAGGCTTACCTGGTTATACAACCGGAGGAACAATTCACTTTGTTATTAACAATCAAGTTGGATTCACAACGGATTATGATGATGCAAGAACAAGTATTTATTGTACCGATATTGCTAAGATCGTTGATGCACCAGTGCTTCACGTAAATGGTGACGATGCCGAAGCCGTTAATTTCGCTTCAAATCTTGCTGTTGAATACAGACAGAAATTTGGTAAAGATATTTTCATTGACCTACTCTGCTATCGCAGACACGGACATAATGAAAGTGATGAACCAAAATTCACCCAACCTAAATTATATAACATCATCGCGAAGCATGAAAACCCACGCGAAATTTATGTTAAAAAATTAATTGAACGGGGAGATGTTGATGCTGCTCTTGCAGATGAGATGGATAAGAACTTCCGCAATCAACTTCAAGATCGATTAAATGAAGTGAAGCAAAAGCCGCTTCCATACATAGCTCAGAAAATGGAGGAGGAGTGGAGCCAACTGCGTTTTGCTAAACCCGAAGATTTTGATCAATCGCCTGCTACCAATATTAAGCAAGCATTGATTGAAAAGGTAGGTAAAGCGTTAACAACAGTTCCGGAAGGATTTAAACCGTTAAAGCAAATTGAAAAACTTTTGAAAGATCGCTCCACAGCATTTTTTGAAAGTAAGATATTAGGTTGGGCCGAGGCAGAGCTACTTGCGTATGGTTCTTTATTGGTAGAAAAAACTCCTGTGCGCATGTCAGGGCAAGATGTTAAGCGTGGCACATTCTCGCATCGTCATGCTTATTTCTTTGATGCCAATACAAACGAACCATATTGCGGTTTGAATAATGTAGATAAGGATCAATCTAAATTCCATATTTACAATTCTCTTCTTTCAGAATTTGGTGTGCTTGGGTTTGAGTATGGTTATGCCATGTCAACACCTCGTTCGTTGGTGCTTTGGGAAGCACAGTTTGGGGATTTTGTGAATGGTGCCCAGGTAATGATCGATCAGTTTATTTCCAGTGCCGAATCGAAATGGCAAAGGATGAACGGGTTGGTAATGTTGTTGCCCCATGGTTATGAAGGTCAGGGACCAGAACACTCAAGTTGTCGGCCTGAAAGATTTTTGCAACAAGCTGCTGAGTATAATATGGTAATTGCAAATCCCACCACCCCTGCAAACTTTTTTCATTTGTTGCGCAGACAAGTTCTTTGGCCATTCCGTAAGCCGTGTATTGTATTTTCTCCTAAGTCATTATTGAGACATCCGTTGGTTGTTTCTCCTATTAAAGATTTTACTTCGGGAACATTTACTGAAGTGCTCGATGATGCAACGGTAACAGCAAAAGAAGTGAAACGCGTAATACTTTGCTCTGGAAAAATTTATTACGATTTACTGGAAGCTCAACAAAAGCGAAAAGTAAAAGATGTCGCCATAGTTCGTTTGGAACAACTGCATCCATTACCCGAGAAACAATTGAAGGCAGTGTTAAAAAAATACAAAGACGCCAAATTGGTTTGGGCTCAGGAAGAACCATCGAACATGGGCTGCCTATCATATATCGTACGAATGATGCCGGATTACAAAATCAGTTTTGTGTCGCGTAAAGCCAGTGCTTCACCCGCAACGGGCTATAACAAAGTTCATAAAGCAGAGCAAGAAAAAATTGTAAATCAGGCATTTGAAGTATAGACATTAGTAGCAAGTATTTAGATGTTAGACTTTACTACAAAGAACTTGAAACCTGATATTCATAAGTTGAAAATCAAAAATCTTAAATAGAAAATATGGCAATCCAAGTAAAAATACCTACCGTAGGCGAATCGATTACAGAAGTAACTATCGCCAATTGGCTTAAGAAGGATGGCGATGCAGTGAATATGGATGAAGTAATCGCTGAACTCGAATCAGATAAAGCGACCTTTGAATTAACCGCGCCCCAAGCGGGAATATTGAAAATTGTAAAACAACAAGGTGAAGCTGTTCCGATTGGTGGATTAGTTTGTGAGATTGTCGAAGGAGGAGGCGCAACGGCTCCTGCACCGAAAGCAGAAACTAAGGTAGAAATTCCTGCACCAGCAGC
>JBKJOF010000199.1:0-9624 GCA_046595655.1 Chryseolinea sp.
CAAGACTGCTTAAGGCATCTCCAAAAACTCCGCTTATCCTTCCCTATCGGGAGAAGGAGACTGATGAAGTCATTAAAAAATGAGTTCTTAGAGGTGCCGTAATTTAGTCTGTAATTAAACTCTGAATACCGAATTCCAAACCGCGAAGCTCTGCTAATCCACGTAATCGTCCAATTGCAGAATACCCAGGATACGTTTCGCGGTGTAGATCATCTAACATTTGATGTCCATGATCTGGGCGCATGGGGATTGAAATTTTTGTTCGCTTCATTAAGCGCACAACTTCTTTCATTACCTCTGCCATATTAGCGTCTCCTTCTAAGTGATTGGCTTCATAAAAGTTTCCGTTTGCATCTCGTTTCGTGCTACGCAAATGAAGAAAGTGAATATGATCACCCAACCGTTTTACCATTCCAGGTAAATCATTATCAGGTCGAGCTCCATACGATCCAGTACAAAAACAAATTCCGTTTGATGGAGAGGGTACAGCGTCAATTAACTGCCGCGCATCTTGCTCAGTGCTTACAATTCTCGGCAGACTCAAAATTGGATAAGGAGGATCATCAGGGTGAATGGCCATCTTTACACCAACCTCTTCTGCAACAGGTATTACTTGCTTTAAGAAATAAAAAAAATTGTCTTTTAGTTTTTTTGCATCGATGCCTTCATATTGTTTCAAAGCCGATAAAATCTCTGATGGCGTAAAGGGAATATCGCTGCCAGGTAAACCCAACAGACAATTTCGATATAACTTCTTCTTTTGATCTTCACTCGCTTTTTCAATGTATTCTTTTGCCTTCAATATCTCAGCGTCAGAATAGTCATTTTCCGCTTTTGGTCTTTTCAGCAAATACAAATCAAAGGCAATAAAAGCAGTGCGCTCAAAATATAAAGCCTTGCTCCCATCAGGCATTGAATATGAAATATCGGTGCGCATCCAATCGAGCACGGGCATGAAATTGTAGGTAACTACTTTCAATCCACATTGACTTACGTTCTTTAAACTCTGCTTATAATTTTCAATATAAGTAAGGTAATCACCCGTTTGTCGTTTAATGTCCTCGTGTACGGGTAAGCTTTCGATCACCGTCCATGTCATGCCAGCATTTTCAATCTCCGTTTTTCTTTTGCTGATTTCATTAACTGTCCATACATCGCCAACCAGTATGTGATGCAAGGCTGTTACAACACCCGTGCATCCTGATTGCCGAATGTCGGATAACTTCACTGGATCTTTTGGTCCATACCATCGCATGGTTTGTTCTAGGCTCATATTTGAATTTATTGTTGAAGAATGAAGACAATCTATTGCAAATAAAATTATAGCGCAAGGGCATTCGTTACTTTATCAGAAGCCGTCAGCAACAAGCTAAATCAAGTGTAAGATTTAAGTGAAGCTTCGTTTATTATCCTCTTACTTTTTCAGCACATTTGAACAAACTTGATAGAGTGCATCTTCAGATAAAAATACTTTGGATCTTCAGCCTTATAAGTGTCTTTTCAATTCCCGTACGAGCACAGGAGCACCTCCCCGATGATATTGGATGGTACAATCATTTGTTTGAAGATAATAATGGAAAGTCTGCAGAGAGGAATATCGAATTCAGTCATTCTCAATTAAATAAAGCAGTTGACGAAAGTAATTATACTGCACAAGCAAAACTCCTGACTGAACTTGGTCTTATTCATTTAGCGCAAGTCAATAATTACGAAAGGGCCATGGATTATTTTACAAAGGCACTTACGCTTGAAGACTCGCTGAACTTACATCATGAACAGGTCTTTACTTACATCTCCATCGCCAGAATATTTGAAGAGGTAAGCGACTATCCAAAAAGCATTCAGTTTTTAGAGCAGGCTATGAAGCTCAATGAAGAATCAAAAGACGTTTCCATACTTGTCTTGATTCTGAATACATTAGGAAGAAATCATGCTGCGATGGGTCACATCGACAAAGCATTTGAGCAATATGAATTAGCACTAAAATACAAAGATCAACTTAGCGATTCTGAGGCAGAGGCTGAAGTGTATTTCAATCTTGGAAATCTGGATATGATGCAAGGTAAGTTTACCTCAGCATTAGAAAATCATAAGACAGCGTTAACCATTCGAAGAAATGGTAAGGATAAAAAGAAGGAATCTTTATCCCTACATACCATTGGTCTGCTCTATCAATCAATGAAAAATAATGAACGCGCCTTGGCCAATCATACTGCTGCATTAGAAATTCGGCAGAGACTGAAGGATATGAAAGGAATCGCCCAATCGTATAATAATATTGGAGCCCTATACCATCAGCAAAAAAACCAGAAGCGAGCCATTGCTAATTTACAACTCGGCCTCGCTTCCGCGCAGGAGGCTCAGCATCAGGAAGAAATACGAAAGAGCTACGAGTACCTAGCGTTATCCTACTCTGCTGTGCACGATTATAAAAAAGCGCTAGAGTATAAAGACCTCCTTCTCGCCATTCATGATTTTATTCAGTACGAAAAAAATGACAATCAGCTTTTAGAAACCCAAAACCGATACGTGTTGACTAAAAAAGAAACGCAGATTAATAATCTCGAATCAGATCGTATACAACGTGAAAAGGAAATTCAGACTCAAAAGAAAATTCAAGACTTCTTAGTGATCATTATTGCATTGGGTGTAATCATCAGTTTGTTGGGAATTTACTTATACCTGATGAAAAGGAAATCCAACAAGGAATTGAAGATGGCCAATGATCAGATAAACGAGAAGAACATGGAACTGTTAAATCTGAACAATACCAAAGATAAATTCTTCTCCATCATCAGTCATGATTTAAAAGGACCACTAAATTCGCTTACTTCTTTTTCGGGTTTGTTAATCAATCACCTCGATAGTCTGAGCAAAGAAGAAATTCAAATGCTGGCAAAGGATCTTGACAAATCCCTAAAAAACCTTTTTACACTTTTGGATAACTTGCTTGAATGGTCACGGTCTCAAACCGGCAATATAGAATTCACACCAATATCATTTGATCTTGCGGCAGTACTTCAACAGAATAAAGAGTTGCTCAATACGCAAGCTCAAAATAAAAAGATCAACATTGTAAGTGAAGCTACCACTTGGATGATTGTCAAGGCGCATCAACAATCTGTTAATACAGTCGTACGAAACTTACTTTCGAATGCGATAAAGTTCACGCCAGAAGGCGGCATCATTACCTTATCAGTTCAGCAATTAGGTAATGAAGCGATCGTTGCCATTGCCGACACAGGTGTTGGAATGATTCCTGAAGTGATGGACAAACTTTTTAGAATTGATACCAAACATTCTACCCAAGGTACAGCCAACGAAAAAGGAACGGGGCTTGGATTGATTCTTTGCAAAGAGTTTATTGAAAAGAATGGCGGACGTATTTGGGTGAAGAGTGAAATTGGAAAGGGATCCGTTTTTTCATTCGCATTACCAAACTAAAATACAAATGACTCCTAATAGAAAACGGCAACCTTTAGAGTTGCCGTTTTTATAATTCAAAAGCTGTTAGATTATTAACCTAAATACGAACGCAAGGTTTTGCTTCGTGAGCTTTGCTTCAATCTCCTTGTTGCTTTTTCTTTAATCTGACGAACGCGTTCACGCGTCAGACTGAACTTCTCTCCTATCTCCTCGAGTGTCAGTGCGTGTTCACCATTCAAGCCAAAGTAATACGCGATCACATCAGACTCGCGTTGAGTCAGGGTAGAAAGCGCGCGTTGCACTTCTCTGCGCAATGAATCTACCATCAGACCTGCATCTGGTGTTTCTTCATTATCGTTGGTCAAAACATCTAGCAAACCATTTTCTTCGCCTTGAACAAATGGTGCATCCATAGAAATGTGACGACCTGAAAGTTTCAAGGTATCAACCACTTCATCCGTGGTTACTTGTAATACTTCTGCCAACTCTTCTTCAGAAGGCTCGCGTTGGAACTTTTGCTCTAAATCAGAGAATGTCTTTGAAATTTTATTGAGTGATCCTACCCTGTTTAAAGGCAAACGAACTATACGCGATTGTTCAGCCAGAGCTTGCATGATCGATTGACGAATCCACCACACAGCATATGAAATGAATTTAAATCCTCTAGTTTCGTCAAAGCGTTTCGCTGCTTTGATAAGACCTAAGTTACCTTCGTTGATCAGGTCACCTAATGTAAGACCGTTGTTTTGGTATTGCTTAGCAACCGAAACCACGAAGCGAAGATTGGCTTTCGTCAACTTCTCAAGTGCAATCTGATCTCCCTCACGAATCCTTTTCGCCAGTTCTACTTCAACATCGGAGGTAATCAAATCTACCTTTCCGATTTCTTGTAAATACTTATCCAGGGATTGACTCTCCCGGTTCGTAATCTGCTTACTAATTTTTAGTTGTCTCATTGGGCATTTAACATGTTAAGATCAAAGATTAGTTCCGAAAGTAAGACCAAAAAACTCCTATCATTCGCTAATCGACTGACAAATATACGTCATTATTAGGCTTTTCCTTCATAAATTAAAGGATAACAACGTTCTCCTCACCAGTATGATGTAAGTTTCTACGTTCCCATTTTACTGATTCTCAAAAAATCAATAACCGATTTCAAAATCAAACTGCAATTGGTGCTTTGATGGATGGATGTGCTTGGTAATTTAAAATCTCAAAATCATCAAATTGATATTCAAAAATCGAACTCGGCTTTCTCTTTATGTTTAAAGTGGGTAAGGCAAAAGGTTCTCGCTCAAGCTGAAGTTTTGTTTGATCCAAATGATTGGAATACAGGTGAGTATCTCCCCCTGTCCAAACAAATTCTCCAACTTCCAAATCACATTGTTGAGCTATCATATGGGTGAGTAAAGCATAAGACGCAATGTTAAATGGCAGACCAAGAAAAGTATCACACGACCGCTGATACAATTGGCAAGACAATTTTCCATCCGCTACATAGAACTGGAACAAGGCATGACATGGAGGAAGTGCCATGTCGTCCACATCTGCTGGATTCCAAGCTGTAACCATGTGTCTTCTTGAATCTGGCTTTTGCTTTAATTGATCAATAAGTTTTGTGATCTGATCGATCTTACCGCCATTACGAGCCGGCCAACTCCGCCACTGATATCCATAAACAGGACCCAGGTTTCCATTATCATCCGCCCATTCATCCCAGATCTTAACACCATTGTCTTTCAAATACTTAATATTCGTATCTCCATTCAAAAACCAAAGCAACTCATAAATGATGGAGCGCAAATGGAGCTTTTTGGTTGTGACTAATGGAAAGCCTTCAGCGAGATTAAACCGAAGCTGACGTCCAAAAACTGAAAGGGTACCTGTTCCCGTACGATCACTTTTATGTGCTCCGTTCTTCAGGATATCATTCATTAAATCTAAATACTGACGCATGGCTTTCGTTAAACGCTACAAAAATAGAAATCCATTATAAGTACTAACCAATCTTTGAAAGAATCAGATCGTGCAAAACGAAAAGCCCTTCGCGGAGGTACTCATCATCTAACTTTTCAAGATCAGTGGTGCTTCCTGTTTCAACGCCACCCACTTTAGCT
Organism: Chryseolinea sp.; assembly: GCA_046595655.1. Lineage (GTDB taxonomy): Bacteria > Bacteroidota > Bacteroidia > Cytophagales > Cyclobacteriaceae > Chryseolinea. The sequence goes on from JBKJOF010000199.1 coordinate 5,547, forward strand.
TTGAGTTTATCGTTGGCCGATTTTTTCTTTTCAGCCTCCTCCATCTCTTTCTTTCGAACGGTTTCGTTTAGAGAGATGATTGTTTCATTTATACTTCTACGAGTTTCGGCCGTTTCCTCCACATATTTTTCCAAAGCAGGATCGGTCTTCAATCTTGTTTGATATGATTTTGAGAGCGATGATACTACCTTGTCATTGATCACTGGCGTTTTCTGATACAATGTACCTCTAATCTCATCCCAAGGTAATGCGCTGGGTTGAGAGCTTTCCCCAAATTGTTCAGCATCTAATGCGCTCGGTAAAGAAATATCTGGCGTCACACCTTTGTGCTGGGTGCTGCTTCCGGTAACGCGATAAAATTTCTGAAAGGTAAGTTTCAATTGTCCTACTTCATCCTGCTGACCTGGAATGTATCGGCTCAAATCAATTACGGTTTGCACTGTTCCTTTTCCATACGTTGATTCTCCCACGATTACTCCTCTGTGATAATCCTGAATAGCACCAGCAAAGATTTCTGATGCAGAGGCACTGAATCTATTGGTCATAACCACAAGGGGGCCAGAGTAGGAAATCGTAGCATCATCATCTGATCCTACTTCAATTTTATTTCCTGAAGTCTTCACTTGCACAACCGGTCCGTCTTTAATAAACAATCCTGTCAAATCAATAGCTTCTGCTAGTGAACCTCCACCGTTGTTTCTTAAATCCAACACAAGACCATCCATCTTTTCCGTTTGAAGTTCTTTGATCAATCGTTTTACGTCACGGGTTGTACTGGTGTAGTTTGGATCGCCTTTTTGATAAGCCTCAAAGTCCATGTAAAAAGTTGGTAACGTTATAACTCCCAATTTCATTGATTTTCCATTCTGCTTATACTCAATCATCTTCTTAGAAGCCTGCGAATCTTCAAGCTTTACCTTATCGCGAACAATGGTAATCATCTGCGATGGACCCGCTATTCCTGTCTCCGAAGGAAATATTTGCAGTCTTACTTTAGTTCCTTTAGGGCCTTTTATGAGTTTCACTACCTCATCAATTCTCCACCCCACTACATCCACCATTTCACCAATCTCACCTTGTCCTACGCCAATGATGCGGTCGTTTGCATGAATGAGATCACTCTTGTCAGCCGGACCGCCTACAATTACTTCGGCTACTTTCGTATAATCATTCTCCGTTTGTAAGCGTGCTCCAATACCTTCGAGCGAAAGGCTCATACTTTGTTTAAAAAGATCAGCCGCCTTTGGAGAAAAGTAATTTGTATGAGGATCGTATGCTTCTGTAATGGTGTTCATGTACATGCTGAACACGTCTTCGGAGTTATATTGAGAAAGCGATTTTTTTAAACGCTCATAGCGCTCAGTCAACATCTTTTCTATTTCGGGTTGGAGCTTGCCTGTAAGCTTTAAGCTTAGGGCTTGGCTTTTTATAATTTTTCGCCATATCTCATTTAACTCTGCCTCATTCTTACACCAAGGTTCTTTGTCCCGGTCTGATTGATATACTTCGTCAGCAGAGTAGTCAAATTGTTGTGGGATAAGTTTCTTGATTACATAATCCATACGCTGCTCAAAACGAGTTCGGAACACCGAATAGATTTCGTATGCAGGACTCACGTTCTCTGCACGGGTTAAATTGTCAATCTGATATCGGTACTTTTCAAAACCGACTAAATCTGACGATAGAAGATAGGCTTTGTTATTGTCTAGACTTGTGAAGTATTCATTTAGAATAACAGACGATAACGAGTCGTTGAGGGTAAGTTTACGGTAATGGTTATTGTCTAAAATAGCCACCACAGATTTGGCTTCTTTACCATAGATGGCTTTGGGCTTTAACTGCGTTGTATCCGATATATTAAAAGCATGAGCCGATGCAAAAGCAATCAGCATTGCAAAACTTACTAAAATTGATTTCTTCATGTTCACTTATTTACTGGACTGAGGACAAAATGCATGCCCTCTTAAATTCGAAGAACGCATTAATTGGATTTAAGTTCTAATTCACTTTTTCTGAGTCGTATTCGCCCAAAAATTTTTGTGCCTGATCAAGGGTTGGAAACTCAAAGAATTTCTTTCCGGCAACGGAAGAATGGATCTCCACGCGAACCAGATCAATGTTCTTATTCTTGAGGAAGCTAACTTTGGTAGCGTTTTTATAGTCGTTAGCTTCCTTCGTTGAAATGTTGAATGAAGTAGCTCTAACTGACTTACAATAAAGGCATTGATAGTGTTTGATTAATTCTCCAGGGTCACTACCTTCTGGTTGCTTTGTAATCTCCTCGCGAACAATTTTCATAGTATGAAATCCACAGCTGTTGCATTTGTAGGCTTGTAAATGACCAGGATATTTGTCGATCTGAACCTCGCCTGTTTTCTCATCAACCCAAACATCATAATCAATTGAGAATACATTTTCCTCAGCCTTCATTCCCTCCTGAAGATGTACATCTTCTTCTTCTTCACTTAACAGCCGAAGCTTATTTCCATTCTTTCCAATTCTGGGCATGTATCTCCACTTGCGTAATTTCTTACTCATCACGGTGGGGTAATAAAAATCAAGAATAAGGGAGGATACATATGCCACAAGTGTCCCTCCCGCAATGGAGATAAAGAACAAGACAAAGAACCAAACGCCTATATTTTTTAGTTGACCAATTCCATAAAGGTTAATGAACATCAATACTGCTATACCAAAGCAAAGAAAAACCTTCTTGTAGCTTTTCACTTCCTGCTCATTGATAATGTCATACTTGACCTTGAACTCCTTTGCTGTGGAGACTTTGATGTTATGTACAAAATATATGATCAGACCAATTACCACCATCACGATGGAGCCAATAATCATAAATACATGCCAGTAGTTTAAGAACGAAGAAGTACCTGAAGTTTCCATAGATTTTATTATGCGTTTAAATATAAACATTAAAACCATTTCTGAATTGTGTTACCGGTAATCGATCATAATTCAAACTGTCGGTTTGCACTGAAGTCGATCCGGAGAGATTTGAACATTCACGCTCTGAAGTGTGCGGTTAAGTGTAAACAACTGAGGACGGCTTTAGCCCAATGGCCAATTTCATTGCGATAATTTGAAATGAACCCCGATAATTCTAATGGTTCTGTCTCATCAAAAGTTTAAATCAAACTCATACTTAAAATCTTTTAATCAATTTTAAACCAATCGATTATAGCTTGATACTTGCCAGGATGATCGAAATAATAGGTCAAAATAGAATGTGTAAAAATGCACAAATTTACTTGCTTTGAACACCATGATTGTACTATAATTGTGCAACAATACACAATTTTATGACTGACTACGAACGGAAAAAGATTGAATTGGAGCTTAAATCATTCACCTCCAAAAACTTCGAAAAACCATCAGAATGCAGGAACCTCGAACAGATTAGATTTTATGTGCGCGAGTTATGCCTTAAGATTGAGGAGCTAGAAGATGAATTTAAATATGTACCAACTTGGGCGTATGCGCTACTGGGTCAGTACAACGAAAAGCAAAACACATTGCTGCACGTGGAATACCGAAATGCCTATCAGTAGTCATGCGATACATTCCATCTCCTATTCCACTCCAGTTTAGCTATGTTTTTAGCGCTACTGCTAATACATCCGGTCGAATGCAATATCATCGCATTAAGCCTGGTCAAAGCAAGTTGCGCATCAGCCGTACAGAATTCATAAAAGCCTATAATGAAGAACAGATCATGGCCATTAATCCATTACAACAACGTGGTCAGGATGCCGTGTTTCAATTCGAGTTTTACATCTGACTTTAGGTAAGTGTAGTTCCATAGTTTTCAACGTCATAATTCCGTTCAGCTTGTTAGTCTAGCTTCAGTGTAGCTGGCTTCTGGCTATAGATGTTCATTCATGTCGGATTAGATGCTGTATAGAGGGTGTTGCATCAATCATGCTATCTAGGGTTTGCTGAAAAAGTAACAATAGGTGCAAAGCTTTTGATTTTGGTATCACTTTCCGGTTTTTGAAAAATCTTTCTATAACGAAGTGCAAGGTAAATGAAAGGTATCCTTCAAAAACCTTGCATTCAAATTCAATCC
>JBKJOF010000098.1:0-5076 GCA_046595655.1 Chryseolinea sp.
CACCTGGTTATTCCGGATTGCTACCAACAATACCATCGATTACATTCGGAAGAAGAAACTCAATACCATGAGTATTGAAAATACCTATACCGATGATGACGGTCAATCGGTTTCCATCGATGTTGAAGATGAGAACCTTGATCCTCAGGAAGAGACCATCAAGGCACAAAAAATAGAGCTCATCCAATTATTTGTTGACAAGCTTCCGCCCAAGTATCAGCGCCTGGTTCGCTTGCGTTATTTTGATGAACTTTCGTATGAGGAAATTGCCGATAAACTTCCAGCACCTCTCGGTACCGTAAAAGCTCAGTTACACCGTGCGCGCGAACTCATGTTCGAGATGGTGAAGAACAAGCGCGATCATATTTAATTCGTGCAAACTACCGAAATCATATTTCATTATTTTCCTGATCTTACCTCCCGGCAAAAGGATCAGTTTTCAAAGCTCTATTCTTTGTATGAAGAATGGAACAGTAAAATCAATGTTATCTCCCGTAAGGATATTGACAATCTGTATGTAAACCACGTACTCCATTCATTAGGCATTGCAAAAGTTACATCGTTTCAACCTCGTGCAAAAATTTTAGATGTAGGAACAGGTGGAGGTTTTCCTGGGATTCCGTTAGCTATTATTTTTCCGGAAACTAATTTTCATTTGGTGGATTCCATTGGAAAAAAAATTACCGTTGTTCAGAATGTTGCAGATGGTTTGGGACTGAAGAATATTAAAGCTGAACAGGTTCGAGCGGAGCAAATTAAGGATGAGTATGATTTTATTGTGAGCCGTGCTGTTACTCGCTTCAAGGAATTTTATGGTTGGGTAAATCGCAAAGTGACGAAGCAATCTCAGCATGATCTTTATAATGGAATACTCTATTTAAAAGGAGGGGATCTTACTGAGGAGTTGGCTGAACTGAAAAAACCTCACCAGATTTTTGACCTGACCGACTATTTTCAAGAAGATTTTTTCGAAACCAAAAAAGTGGTTTACGTGCCGTTGTAGTTAATTTCCGGAATTGCGGACTGGCAATATTTTGTTTCTAAAAGCAGGGCTTCTTTGATATTTTATTTTTTTTTAATACCTATGCTTAGAATTATTGCCTGATTTGAAAAAGCCAATTGCCATATTCTTAGTCCTTCTCCTACTCTTTAATGCGTTGGGGTTCGTTGGCTTGTTTATGGGTTTACGCTATAAGACCAGTCAGGATCTGGTGCAGCGACTTGATAGGCTTGACTATTCTGACGATGAAACTGTCACACTTAAAGTACCAATGGCCATACCATATCACATCGATTCAGAAGAATATGAACGGGTAGATGGCGAAATTGAACATCAAGGAGAATTCTATCGCCTTGTAAAACAGAAATTAGAAAAGGATACATTATACATTGTTTGCATTAAGGATAAAGAAGGGAAACGTCTCAATAAAGCACTGGCTGATTATGTAAAAACGTTCACCGATAAGCCCACCAATGCAAGTCATCATAACACGAATGTTACCTCAACATTTATTAAAGATTACCTTCCTCAATCATTTTCTGTTGAAAATTCTTCCATGGGATGGACACAGGAAGTAGGCGTTAGCAGCAGTCCCGTTGTATTGTTAAGTTCATTTTCAGTATCAATCGTTCATCCCCCAGAACGAGGATAATTCGTTTTATATGTTACACACAAAACGTGTTTAACATGTTGGTTCAACTGTTCTGCAGTTTCACCAGAATTAAAATTTCATTTCAAATTTTATTAAAACCATCTAGGTATTTTTTTTCATACTATCTGCAAGCTGAACTCTTGCATACCCATTGAATAATTATTTTAAATTTTTAATAACCCTAAAATAAGTCTATGAAGAAAATTTACTTTCTAATTATAGCGGGATTACTTCCAACCCTCACCTTCGCACAAACCACTACCGATGGACTGATGATGAGGAAAGGCGACCTATGTACTGGCATATTGTACACCCACGATCAATGGAAAGACTATTGGGAAGGCACCTTGAAACGCGATAACGGTAACATTGGTAAAATCACTACACAAAGTCTGGTGTGGATGGGTAACTATGGTATTACAGATAAGCTAAACGTCATCGCCATGGTTCCTTATGTGATGACAAACGCCAGCAAGGGAACAATGCATCCCATGGAAGGGCTTCAGGATTTATCGATTGGTGTTAAGTACTACCTCTTGCGCATTAAGAGAGAAGAAAATGTGTTAGGTATATTTGGTATAATTAACGTCTCGACACCCCTTAGTGATTACACTCCCGATTATTATCCGCTATCGCTGGGTGCACATACTACCAACATTGCTTACCGTGGCAACGTCAAGTATAAGCATGGTTCTTGGTTTGCAAATGTTTCGGCAGCGTATACGTGGCGCAGCAATACTAAATTAGATCGTCCTGCTTATGATGATGGCAATACTTTTTATGAAAGCGATGAGGTAAAAATGCCGAATGTGTTTGATGTATTTGTCAGCCTCGGATATCATGAAGGACCACTTCAGGCACAGGTACAGTTCACCCAGATGAATACTCTTGGAGGAGGAGACATACAGCGGCAAGCTATGCCTTTTGTCTCTAACAAGATGAATTTAACTAAAGTAGGGGCATTGGTCATGTACTATGTTCCGATGATAAAAAATCTTGCTCTTCGAGGCTCTGCCGATTATACAGTAGCAGGTCGAAACGTGGGGCACTCCACTACGCTATTAGCAGGCGTACTCTACACATTTCAATTTTCAAAATCCCAACCTGAATAACGCATGATTATGAAATCAAAGAAATATTACGGAACACTTTTATTGACTGCACTTTTTATGATCAGTTCGGTGTTCAGTTGCAATAAAGACATTGAACTAACGGAGCAGCTGGGCTCTCTTGAGCCAGTTGATATTGATGAAGATGCTGAGACGTGGCTTTCGGTAAACACCGATACATACGATGTAACGCAAGCGAAAATATACACCGCAGCAGAAACAGCCGCAGGTCCTGGGGCGAAAACTTTTGATCCAACAAACGATTTGACAGCCGTTCAAAATATTACTTCCGTGCCCTACCAAACTGAGTTGGCTACCATCAAAGACATACAGAGCAAACTTACCAGCGACCAGAAAAAGAGTATTGAATATTGGAGCGGTGGAGGTGTGTTGCGTTGGAACCAGATACTGCGTGGTTTGGTAGCGCGCTACAATCTTCCTCCGGCACCCAAACCGGATGGAAGCTATCCGCTACCCGATGCCGAGAATCCTTTTGCTGATCCTAATTTTCCTTTTGCCAATCCACCCTATGCAGCACGAGCTTATAGCTACGTTAGTACTGCACAATACGAAGCATTAAAGGCTGCTTGGCACTACATGTATGTTTACAACAGACCATCACCGTACAAAAATGATAGCGGTGTTCAATCGTTGATGCCCGAAACGAATCTACCTTCCTATCCATCATACGATGCTGTTATGTCGGGTGTAACAGCAGAGATGTTAAAGTTACTTTTTCCGGGTGCCTTAGAAGAGATCACACTTAAAGCTGCAGAGCAACGCAATGCCGCCCTGTGGTCAGGCAGAGCGTCCTCCAGTGATATTGCTAAAGGACTTGCTCTTGGTAAATCTGTTGCAGGATTATTTACAACAAGAGCCCGAGGAGATAGAATGGGTAATGCAGTGGGAACGAAACCACAGTGGCAAGCTCTTGCCGATACAGCGACCAAACACGGAGAAATGTGTTGGGTCAGTCTTGAAGAACCAAAGCGTGCACCAATGCTTCCGTTTTTCGGATTACGTAAACCAGGTGTATCCACAGGAGTGAAGGCGTGGATGATGACCGATAATGATATTGTATCGAACCGTCCGGTGCCACCACCGTTAACAGCTTCCGGTAAAATGGAAGTTGAAATAAAAGAAGTAAAGTACTATGCGGAACACCTCACACGCGAACGTCTTGCTATTGTACACAAGTGGGCAGATGGTGTAAATACATACACCCCTCCTGGGCATTGGAATGATATTGCCGCTGAATATATACGCGATGCAAACTATAGTGAAGTGCGCGCGGCCAGAGCGTTTGCTTTATTGAATATGTCGTTGCACGATGCCGCTGTTGCTTGCTGGGATACCAAGTTCTTTTATTTCAACCCCAGGCCATGTCAACTGGATGAATCCATAAAGACTGGAACAGGTCTACCCAATTTTCCGGCCTTTACTTCAGGGCACTCCACATTTTCAGGTTCAGCTGCCACAGTGTTGTCTTACTTATTTCCCGAACATTCAGATTATTTTATGAGCGAAGCACAGGAGGCTTCAGATTCAAGGCTTTTTGGCGCGATACATTACCGATCGGATATTGAAATGGGATTGACTCATGGTAAGATAGTCGGTGGTTTCGCTGTGAATTTTGGTTTGAATGACGGAGCTGATTAATATGTTCGGTGGAAAAAAGAAATTGATGTTTCGGATAAACATTAACAATGTTATGGATGAAAAATATTTCACGAACGACCACAGTTTTGGAAAGATACCGGAAGCTCGTCTTCCGATGGTAGGTTGCTTACTGATCAGTCGGTTTATAGATTTAGAAAGTAGGCGACACACTTCACACGCGCACAACTCCGATGCCCTGACGGGTTATCAGTTCATCGGTTGTTGAACACTTGAGAAAGTAAAGTAATCATCTGGAGTAGGCTCTGTCATACGTGCCACTCCGGATTTACTTTTTAAAAGGCTGAAGTGCAATTAACCAATCAACAAAGAAGAAATTTTGACTACTTATTCCGCAAAATCATTTCCTTCATCACATCAAATGTTTTTTGTTTGAGTCTTGTTAGATCTGTACTTGTTAATCCTTCGATTGAAATTTCAGGAGCAACAAATATTTTGATAAGACCGGGTTGAAGGTTCACTGTGCCGGGGGGCATCAGTTTCCCTGCTCCAATAACCACCATTGGTAAGATGGGTTGTTTAGTATCAATAGCAAGACGGAAGGCGCCCTCTTTAAACGGTTGTAAAATTTCTTTCGTGCGATTCTGAGTTCCTTCAGCAAAAAGCAAGATGGAAATGCCTTGAAGCAAAACGTCTTT
>JBKJOF010000160.1:0-6264 GCA_046595655.1 Chryseolinea sp.
ATTGATAAGATTGCCCGCAAGTCAGATAATCCTTCCATTACACGTGATGTGAGTGGTGAAGGAGTTCAACAAGCGTTATTGAAATTATTAGAAGGCACAGCGGTTAACGTTCCACCACAAGGTGGTCGCAAGCATCCTGATCAGAAGATGATTACTGTGAATACCGAAAACATTCTTTTCATCTGTGGCGGAGCCTTCGAAGGAATTACACGCTTTATTGCTAATCGATTAAATACTCGTCCGTTAGGATTTAGTGCTGGGCATGACGGACATCCGGGTGCTATAGATAAAGATAATTTATTGCAGTTCGTTACCTCTCAAGATTTGAAAAGCTTTGGATTGATTCCTGAATTGATCGGACGCTTACCTGTTGTTTCATTTTTAAATCCTTTAGATCAGGAAGCCCTTCGTAAAATTCTGACTGAACCCAAGAATGCTTTAGTGAAGCAGTACAAAAAACTATTCGATATGGAAGATATCGAATTAGAATTTAAAGATGGTGCAATTGACTTTATTGTAGAGAAGGCCATGGAGTTCAAACTCGGTGCCCGCGGTTTACGCAGCATTTGCGAACCCATTATCAATGATGCGATGTTCGACTTACCTTCCGAAAAAACAAAAGACAAATTGGTTATCAATCGCGCTTACGCGGAAGAAAAATTCAACAAATCGCAGTACAGTAAATTGAAGGTAGCGTAAAAAGGATTTACGATTTTAGATTTACGAATTACGATTTTGACATGCGAACTCGTAATCTTAAGTCGCACATCATCAATCGTACATTATCCGCTTACTTTTCGTTCCGTAAATACTTCACCATGAGGTTTGCAGCGTTTTCAGAGGCGGAACCTGTATCCAGAATTTTAATCAGTTCGTCATAAGCATTCAAGATACCTTGTCTGTAGGTTTTATCCTCTAACAAAAGAGTTAGTTCTGTCGATACATCTTCAACATTTGCATCCTGCTGAATCATTTCTTTCACTACTTGTTTTCCAATAATTAAATTAACAAGGGAAATGTACGGTACTTTGATTAGCATCTTTACAATCCGATACGAAACAAAACTGGTTTTATACACTACAACCTGTGGAACTCTGAATAAGGCTGTTTCTAACGTAGCGGTTCCTGATGTAACAATCGCGGCACTTGAATTCAATAAGAGGTTATATGTGTCTTCAACAATGAATTTCACATTCGGAAAGCTTCTCAATTCACCATACATAGATTGATCAAGATTGCTAACAGAGGCAACGGCAAATTGATAGTTTGGAAACCTCTTAACAACTTCTTCCATCAACGGAATAATTGTTTTTAATTCCTGCTTGCGACTTCCAGGAAGTAAAGCAACAACTGAACTTCCTGATTTTATTTTATGCTTCGATATAAATTGATCATCGCGCTGATGCGCCTTCACGGCATCAAGTACAGGATTACCTACATAGTCAACATCCCAATCAAATTTTTTAAAGAATTCCTTCTCGAACGGAAGGATAACAAACATGCGATCGACATTGGCCTTCAGTTCTAATGCGCGACTTTGATACCACGCCCAAACTTTAGGAGGGATGTAATAGAAAACTTTGATACCATTCTTCTTTCCAAACTTAGCGATGCGTCTGTTGAAACCTCCGTAATCAATGAGAATAATAACATCAGGTTTGAATTGATTTATATCTGCCTTGCATCGCTTAATGTAATTCGAAATTTTCGTAAGGTTGGTTAGAATTTCCCACAACCCCATAAACGCCAGGTCGCCATAATGAACTTCCAACTCTACTCCTGCTTCTTGCATGTATTCTCCACCAAAGCCGCGAAGTTGCGTATCGGCATCATGTCGTTTTAATGCCTTTACTAAATTTCCTCCGTGCAAATCGCCTGAGCGTTCGCCCGCAATAATGTAATACCGCATCTTTTAAAATTACGAGTTACGAAGTACGAAGTACAATTTTAGAGCATTATTCTCCAAAGTACTCTACGTAATTGCGTGGCGTTTCATAAAGACGTATGCTATGGAGTTTGCCACGAGAGGTAATGGAAGATAAATGGTGATTCAATATTCTCCAGATTTCAACAATCAGATTTTCACAACTGGCAAGCTTGCCTTGCATAAAATCAACATCGAGGTTTATGTTTTTATGATCGAGTTTCTCGATGACTTCATTTCTGATTAACGTGCTTAATTTTTTCAGATCGACAACAAAGCCTGTTTCCGGATCTGGCATTCCCTTTATCGTTACAATCAAATCAAAATTATGGCCGTGCCAGTTGTCGTTAGCGCAAGGTCCAAAGACTTCCACATTCTTCTCTACCGACCAAGCTGGATTATAGAGTTTGTGCGCTGCGTTGAAATGTTCTTTGCGGGAGATGTAGATCATAATGACGCAAAGCTAAAAGCCTTTTAAGACTTTTTAGCAGGAAACGAGACTAGAAAGGTCTCCTCTTCAAAAATGCGAGTACCTGATTTTGTTTCGCCTTCGACTTGTATTACCATGTCACCCAAATCATCGGAAGTAGTGAATTTAAGTTCAGCCTCATTATTGCCATTTAGCTTAACCACCGGACACCAGAACAAACATGCACGCAGATCCACAGTTCTTTGATTGGTAGTGCTTGATCCCGAATAAATCCTCGAAGGAAGCAATGGAGAGATACCATTTAAAATCATTTGACTTTCGGCAGGCAGTGCCTTTCCTGATTTTGTCTCTACCAGAATAATGCCGTTCTCTCCGAGCACTCCAAAGGCTCGTAATTTCTTAGAGTCTTTTACAACTTTAATAATCTTAACATCTACAATCGGTAAATTCAAAAAGACGGATGGGCTCTTAAAAAAAACTCCATCTATAATATAAAGAGGTCCAAAACTATCTTTGGGACGCTTCTCTGATGTAAAGACTCTAACAACATCATACCCGGATTTTTTTCTGTACTCAACTGCTGGTACAATTTCACGAATAACATCCTCTATTGATAAAAAGGGATTATAATCTTCTAGTTTTCTAATAATGTCAGCTCCACCTAACTCTTCTTCATATTTAAGATTCGGGCTATTCTCGTCATTAATTCCAGCCACTCGCCTTCTAAATGATTCTTCAATAATATGCTTTGTGAAAGCGTACTCGCCATACATATCTGTTTCGTTGCTTTCCTTTGATTTTTGTCCAGCATTAGGAGAAACAAATTCTTCGGTATCAAATGCTATTTTAGGGGTAAATATATCTCCGTGTTTTGTTCTTACAGAATAAAAAACAGTTTCCTGACCTTCCTTCGCAAAAACAAGTGGAACTTTAAAATGCCTGTCCTTATCAACATAAGTCTCATAACCCAAAATACTCTTCTGCAAAAAGAGCATAACCTGGATTGAGTCAAGGTATTTAACCTCATTCTCCAAACTTACTATACCTCGAATTTCCTGGTAGTTGACTCCTTTAGAATTTTGATGAAACCCTAATTGTTTTGAAAATAATGGTTGCTGGCCAATCTCACTTTGATCAATTAACCTAATAGGTTCGCTTGCTGCTGCAAACAAATCTTTTTTAAGAACACGCACGACTAGCCAATCTATTTCTTCTTTTGCTTCTAACTTAATTCGCACAGTATCACGTGTGGAAAATTCTTTTTGCTGCAGGAGAATATAAATTTTCTTTTCATCATTACGTTTAAGAATTGGATGTTGTGCTAAAACATTAAGAGAAGAATCAAGCAACAAGACATATGATAAATTCTCAAGATGATCTGGAACCTTTACTACCCGCTCGCTTTCTTCATTCAATACTATTTTGTTGACCAACAAAACTTCGCTTCGAGAACACCAAACGAACGTCAAAATTTTAAGGCCTGCATCATTTGATGAAACTTTAACTGCCCTACTATCTTCACTATTGGTTTCTGTTTCATGAAGAACGACTCCCTTATTTAAACGAGCCGGCAGCTGGACACTCGATAAAGGGGCGCCTTCTACACTTACAGTATAGGATTGAATTTGCTCATTAGGAACAAACGAAAGCGTAGCCTTTCCTAGCGAGTCAAACACAACTTTATTGACTATATTTCCCAGATTGTCAATGACAACAATCGGCTTATTCGTTGAGGCATTATTAAAAAGGCTGATCTTTAGTTTACATTCCAATCCATTTATAAAACTATTACCTTCAATCACAATTGAAAACATATTCTCCGAAGCAATTTTCTTTTTGCCAACAATGCATATAGTGCCAGTCAAAAAGCTTTGTTTTTCCAATTTAAAACGATCAATACCTACGATCCATTGATAAAGTCCAGGCTTCATATCCGATGGAAAAACCAATTGGTTAACTGCAACTCCTCCTTGAAGTTTAACTTTTTGCTTTAGAATATTCTGGCCATTAGTATCTAAGATGTTGAGTGTTGCAATCTCTTGCGATTTCGCAAAAGACATCAGGCGGGAGGAACCAACAACAAATAGAGCCGAATCGCTAGGAGCATACACGGGTTGATTAAAACTTATACGAAGATCATTTGCGTAATAATGCTGTAAATATGAATTTACCTTCGTTTTAGGATCATTCTGATGATCCTGAGAATAGCCTGAATTTTGAGTCAAAAAAATTGCGCCTATTAGTGCAAGTATAATCTTTAACATACCAATGAGTTTACCAAAATGGAGGCCGTGTTGTTGTGCCTACTTTATAAATCGTTAAACACGATTCTTTAATTGAGTCGATGGGTGGCAAGTAATAAGGCACTTCACTTCTCTCGATCGTAATACTTTTTCGTTTAATTGAAGATGCAGCAAATATTCCAATAGGATCAGCTGCTCCGTTTAACCCATGAATATTTCCTTTGACAGATGCCGGTGGGGTCTGAAACAAGTCGCTACCCGATTGACTTTGTTTCGAAAGCTCACTCCAAAATGAATAAACATTTTGTGACAAACTCATCTGCTCAACTTCTATATAATATTTCTGGGAAAATAATCGTCTGCTCGCCGGAATAAAGCCTATCTTAAAATCAGATATTGTCTCATCGCCTACGAATTTAGCATCCGACAGAATAGGTTGTTGGCTAAACTCTGTTATCCAGCAATCGCAACAAGAACAATCTCCTATTCGCTGCAGTCCATTTTTGGCGGAATATGTCCACCCACTACATGCAGGAGGATTAGGAACAAGTGCAGTACCTCCAGCTTTTAGACCAATATAGACCATCTTGAGCTCAGGGACCGTCTGAATTTCAAAGGTGCTTGTTGTGCGCCATCGCACTAGTCCTTCTTGCCCCGGCAGAACTTGAGCATCAACAAGAATATTAAATCCGTTAGGGGTGATTAAATGATCCGTTTCTTCGGGGTCTTTATTCAATTCAAACTCATAATGAAGATTTTGAATTTCTCCAACGGCAAGGAGCTTTTGTGGTTCAGATTTATAGTTAATTCCGTCTGCCGTTGATATCAAGAGTGAATACGTTACTCCTACCTGCCCGACAATTCCTGCCTGACTCGTTTTGTATATTCCTGGACTTGATTCCAGCAATTTCTCTTCATTGCCCAGATCATCGGTTATTCTAACATCAGCTTCCCTTATCCAGGTTGGTGGACCCAGCTGATCATTAAGCGCTCTTGTTGTGTAAAGCTTAACCTGATACGGTCCAGGCTCATCCGAAATCATTCCATCAATTACCAATTGGGTTTGATTCTGAAGCAAACCAATAGGAAAAGGTTCTACGCAAGAATCCAAGACAATCCAAAAAAGAAAAGTTATAGCAAGTTTTCTCATGCTCAAATTTTAAATTGATATGACACAGATGGAAGCATGGTGCCAATGACAGACATACTATATGCTTGTTGCAAACCGTTCTCATTCTTTCTATAGAATACAGAATAAATATTTTTTCGGGCGTAAACATTATAAAAGGAAAACACCCATGTGCCATCCCAGATTTTATTCTTTCGATGACTTCCTTCTACAACTAAAGCCAGATCAAGCCTGTGGTAGTCTGGAATTCTATATCCATTACGATCAGAGTAGTTAACAATAGGGACATGATCCACAACCGTGTAAGAATAGGGTACAGTAATGGGCCTACCGGAGCGAAAACTAAAATTGCCTGTAAAAGAAATTCTCCTAGACAGTCCATGTTTCCAATTGAAATTAATGATATGGGGTTGATCATAACTGGAGGGATACTTTTTACCCTCATTAATTCCAGAAACCGTTCTGAATGTTCTGGAGTAGGAATAATTAAAATTCCAAGTGAACCTTCCTTGCGTCTTATTGAGTGTAAATTCTGCTC
>JBKJOF010000176.1:0-15043 GCA_046595655.1 Chryseolinea sp.
GCAAAGATTTTCCTCAGTCCTTCCGGGGATTGAGTTGCCAGAACTTGAAAACGATACCGTATCCGATGGAATTATTTCCAGAATATCCGTCCACGGAAGTGGATAAAAACATGTTTCGAGATTGTGAAAACCGTCTGGTCTTTTGTTCAGAATAGTAAGACCAAGATTAATTTTGCAAGGCGGGAAAGAAACCATAATTCAAGTTTCGAGTTTCGGGTTTCGAGTTTCTACTATAAAAGTAAAAACTCGAAACCTGAAATTCATATTACTTGGAGAGACGTTCGATCAGTTCGCTGGTGATACCACTGGAGGAGAATCCGCCATCGTGCATCAGGTTTTGCATCGTTACCATTCTTGTGTAATCAGAAAATAATGACACAATGTAATTCGCGCAGTCTTCAGCCGTTGCATTTCCTAATGGCGACATCATCTGGGCGAAATCGTAGAATACATCAAACCCGGAAATGCCGGCACCCGCAGTGGTTCTAGTGGGCGATTGTGATATGGTATTAACACGTACCTTTTTTAGTTTAGCGAAGCGTGCTCCATAGCTACGGGCAATAGATTCCAACATGGCTTTCGCTTGTGCCATGTCTGTATAATCAGGGTAAGAACGTTGTGCGGCAATGTAGCTGAGCGCAACAATAGAACCCCACTCATTCATTGAATCTAGCTTCTCTGCAGTTTGCATTACCTTATGAAAAGACAATGCAGATATGTCTAAAGTCTTTAAGTACCAATCGTAATTCATGTCGCCATAACCTTTTCCTTTACGAATGTTTGGGCTCATTCCGATAGAGTGCAATACGAAATCTAGTTTGCCACCCAATACTTCAGTCGACTTAGAAAATAATGTAGCGAGGTCTTGCTCTGATGTGGCATCGGCAGGAATTACTTCTGCGTTGCATGTTTTAGCAAGCTCATTAATTTTGCCCATGCGCATCGCGATGGGTGCATTGGTGAGGGTAAACATCCCTCCTTCTTCATTTACTTTGAGCGCTGTTTTCCAGGCGATCGAATTTTCATCAAGTGCCCCGAAGATGATACCGCGCTTTCCTTTTAATACATTGTTAGCCATAGCTTAGTTTCAGATAGAATGTTGATTAAAGCACAATAATACGATCATCTGACTAATAGTAATAATCAACCCGTTTGGATATTGATTCGAGCCCAAGTTTGATGCGCACATCCGTTGACAAACCAGTACTTTTCAAAATAGCAACGTGACAAGTTTACCTATATTGAATTCCTGCAAGTGAAAATACAGCCGGTGAGCTGTGGGCCTAATCCCTAAAATCGTTACATTTAATAAACCTTAACCTTTCAAACCTATGGGAACCGGCACTACCTTTCTTAGTTCTTGGGATCAAATTATGTACGTTGGAGTAGTCGCAGCAGTCGGCTTCAGTGTGTTGGTATTACTCTACCACGAATACAAAGTTCTGCAGATAAAAGATTATAAAGAGAAGTATGACTACGTAAACCTTCACGAGGTTCGCTACTTTTGGTATAGCATCATTGGTGTTATGCTGGCAGCAGCATTTTTTGCGAACACCATCCAGTCTAACAAAATTGAAAGTGCCGGCATGCTTTGGTTTTATGTACGCCTTGGCATCACCGTTTGTTTTTTTATAATAGGCTATTTCATTTTCAACAGCCTCGTGCGCATTTATTATCCGCGCTTCTTGGAAAAAAGACTAACCAAACTCCGCAATACTCCCCGCAGATCTCCGGCTGGAAACGTAATGCGCAAGCTCACTGAATCCGAAGAAGAACACCATTTGGAAAATAGTAAGACGGACGGAGAAGTTCACTCCATTGATTACGACATTTGGCTTGATGATAAAACAGGCTTCAAAAAAATTGAAAAATATCATGCCTTTCAACATGCTGAAGAATGTTCCGAATGTGGCTACTTCACCATGAAGATAGATCGAGAAGAAATTGAACAGGCTCCCACTGCTACAGAAGATGGACTGCTGTTGAAGCATTATAAGTGTAGCTATTGCAATCATCGTGAACAGCGAGAGGTCGTGGTTGCGCGTTTGTCAACCAACGCCTCGTAGTATAATTACCTTCTTCATTTCCGTCACCCCAAAATTGGTACAGCTTCGCGCAGAAAAAGTATATTGCCGCGCTGTATGAAATTATCTCCGTCTCAACCCATTGGTGTTTTTGATAGTGGCATAGGTGGGCTTACTGTAGCCCATGCTATTACAAAACTGCTACCCAACGAAAGCATGATTTATTTTGGCGATACGGCTCATCTTCCGTATGGAGATAAATCAGAAGCGGCCATTCAAGCTTACTCCGTCAAAATTGCCGACATCTTATTAACAAAAGGGTGCAAAGTAATTGTGATTGCTTGTAACTCCGCTTCATCTGCGGCCTATGCCTTATTGAAAGAATATGTTCGGAACGACATTCACATTATTAATGTAATCGATCCGATGGTCAATTTTGTATTGGATCAGTTTGAAAACAAACGAATTGGTTTAATCGGAACCAAGCGCACAATTCAATCGGGAGTTTATTCTAAAAAGATAGAGGAAGGAAACAAAGGCATTACCCTTCACACGGTGCCAACGCCTTTGCTCGCGCCTATGATTGAAGAAGGTTTTTTTAATAATCAGATCAGTCATGAAATTATTGCTCAATACCTAACCGATCCATCGCTCGAAGGCATGGAGGCGCTCATTCTTGCCTGCACACATTATCCTCTGATAAAAAAAGAAATAAATAATTTCTACCAAGACAAAATGACCATTCTCGATTCATCTGATATTGTTGCTCATGCTTTGAAAGATTATCTCTTGAAGGAAGAACTCTTGAACCCACAATCGATAGCAAGCCACCAATTTCTGGTTTCTGACTATACTGAATCCTTTGAAGCATCGGCCCGCATGTTCTTTCAGCAAAAGGTTAATCTTGAAAAATATCCTTTATGGAATGGATAAGGTAAATAAAGAAGGAAGTGTTTTCTTGAAAAAAGAAACTCACCGGATCAAATATTTTATCAACTTTAGTCTAATAATCTAACCACCAAATCTGACAACGCTACTTTTTATACTGCCCTTTCTTCTTTTCTATACCGTTATTGCAGTGTATGCCGAACGTAAAGTATCAGCCTTTATACAAGACAGGCTCGGCCCAATGGAAACTGGCTATTACGGAATTGCCCAAACCATCGCTGATTTATTAAAGGCTTTACAAAAGGAAGACATCGTTCCCACAAAAGCTGTAGCTCCTCTCTTTAAGGCTGCGCCACTTATTATTTTCGTGTCCATCTTCACAGCGTTTGCAGTTCTACCGCTTGGTCCATCGTGGAGCGGAGCGTCAATATCATCATCCGTTTTTTTTCTAATTGCCATTGTCTCGCTTGATGTAGTCGGAATTATTATTGCAGGGTGGAGTTCGAACAATAAATACAGCATGCTTGGAACTATGCGTTCCGTAGCGCAAATTATTTCATACGAAATTCCGCTCGGGCTTTCGATACTTTGTGTGTGTATGGTCTGCCAGACTTTGGACTTGCAGGAAATTTCCTTTCAACAAAGCATCTATTCCCCTACACCAAATTACCTATTTGATATTCCATCACTCGGTATTGAGACAACATCGATTGGTGGATTTTTAAACTGGAATGTGTTTCGAATGCCCCTCCTGTTTTTAGTTTGGATTATTTTTTTTATCGCTTCATTGGCTGAATGTAATCGTGCTCCTTTCGATTTACCAGAAGCAGAATCTGAAATTGTGGCGGGCTTCCACACCGAATATTCCGGATTTCGATTTTTGGTGGTGATGCTTGCTGAATATGGAATGATGCTTTTAGTCAGTATATTAGGGGCAGTGTTATTTTTTGGAAGCTGGACGACACCATTGCCCAACATCGCTTCACTTCGATTGGCGGAATGGACAAGTGGAACTCCGAATACATTGGCTTCTACCCTCTGGGGGATTTTTTGGCTGACGAGTAAGGCCTTCCTCTTTGTTGCATTGCAAATGTGGATTCGCTGGACTTACCCTCGCCTTAGAGTTGACCAACTGATGGCAGTGTCGTGGAAATACTTAACACCATTTGCTTTGGTACTGGTAATTTTATGTGGATTTTGGAAAGTAATTTTTATCTAAAACGCGTGAGGAATTTTTATCTAACCCTATTTTTTGCCATTGCTGTACTTCATCTAAATGGGCAAAACAGAATCGACAGCCTGGAAAACCAGCTGACCACAACTCTTACCGACACTGCGAGAGTCCGAACGCTTGTTGACCTTTCTTCAGCATATCAATATGTTGACTTTGTGAAAAGCAGAAACTATGGTAAAGAAGCTCTTGAACTTGCCGAGAGACTGGACGCCACTGATTATAAAATGCTGGCCTATCGAAATGTTGGTACTCTTTATACCAGTATGGGCGACTATAGTTCTGCGCTTCGCTATGATAATCTTGCGCTCGAAAGTTCGCTTGCTTTAAATGATAGCGCTAACATTTCAAGAAACTACAATAACATTGGGAACGATTACTATGACTTAGGAGAATACGATGACGCTTATTTCTACTTTACCCAATCGTATCGCATATCCAGTCTGATTGACCATAAATTCAGAATGTTGGTTTCTCTTCACAACGTAGGGCGGGTGTTCAAAGAACTGGGTCAATACGATCGCGCACTTGATCATATTCGTCTTTCACAAAAGATGAGCATCGAACAAGATGACAAAGAAGGTATTGCATTTTCTTATGATGAGATTGGCGATATCATGTTGCGTAAAAACGAAGTTGATTCAGCCATTTTTACCTTATCTACCGGGCTGGCCACTATACGCAAGTTCGGTATTGATGTGTTGGAACCCGTTACACTTTCAAAACTAGCAACAGCATATCTTGCCAAAGGTAATTATGATAAAGCACTGGCCTATTACGATTCTGCTCAAGTACTTCACACTAAAACGGATAATAAATTTGGTTTCGCTCAACTTGAGCTAGGTCGGGGAATTGTGTTCTCGAAAGAACACAAATATGAACAGGCACTGGTAAAAATTGAAAGAAGTTTGGAGATAGCCCATAAACTGAATGCGAGAATATTAGAGATACACTGCTATAGCCAACTGTCCTCACTTTGGGAAATGAAGCAGGACTATAAAAAATCACTTCACTATTTTAAACTCTTTAAGCAACTGGAAGATTCCCTGTTCAGCCAGGAGATGCAAGGAAAACTTTTCCGCGATCAGATTCAGTTTGCTACAGAAGCACGTGATTCTAAAATTGCTGCGTTGAGTGAGACACAGGCAAAACAGCGAAGCGAATTAAAACGAAAAGATTTTGTTCGAAATATTCTTGTTGTTGTAATGGCGTTGAGCGGAATTCTCTTGATCTCTGTATATCGAAGCGGTCAACGCAGGCGTCAAATTAATACGCTTTTGTTAAATCATCAGGATGAAATGGAGAAGAGGAGCGAAGAGTTAGAGCGCCTCAACCAGGTGAAGGATAAATTTTTCTCTATTATCTCGCACGATCTTCGTTCGCCTATCAATGCATTGGCCGGATTACTTGATCTGCTTGACAAGGGTGCAGTGAGCAATGCAGAACTACCGAACCACGTAAAAGAAATTAAAGCCAGGTTCAATCACACTCGAACGCTTCTCAATAACCTGCTCGATTGGACCTTGTTGCAAATGGACAAGCTTAATTTGCAGCCAACAAAAATTGACATCAGAGGCATCGCTGAAGAAAATATTCAACTTCTAAACTCTGTTCACGGAAAACACATTACCCTTTTAAATGAAGTGCCAGTGCACACTATCGCTTTTGCGGATTCGAATACCGTAAACCTCGTTATCCGAAACCTGATTACCAATGCCATTAAGTTTACAAATGACGGTGGCACGGTTAGCATTAAAGGAAAAATGAAAAGCGACCAAATCCTTGTTACCGTCCACGATAATGGTGTGGGTATGAATCCAGATGCATTGAATATGTTATTCGATAAAACCGCTCCTTATACCACCCGCGGAACAGCAAATGAAAAAGGCACGGGGCTTGGTTTAATTCTTTGTAAAGAGTTCGTTGAAAAGAATGGCGGAAAAATCTGGGTTGAAAGCGAAGAAGACAAAGGAAGTACATTCTACTTTACACTCCCGAAAGGTAGTTAGCCAAAACTATTTCATTCTGATACGGAATAATCTCTCGCGAATCGTTTCTATTCGCTGTTTCCATTCTATTTTTGTCGTCAACTTATGGAAGGTGTAAGCAACTCTTACTGGCGAAATATTTCAGAGTCTGTTCACACTTTGTTGGGCGGATTGAAACTTACGTTCCAGCATCTTATTAAAGCGAGAAAGACTCAACCGATCGTCTCGATTTCAAATAAAAATTATTTTACAGAACGTGAAGGTATTGCCACCATTCAGTATCCATACGAAATGCAGCCCATTCCCGATAATGGTCGCTACAGACTACACAATGAAATTGACGACTGTATTGTTTGCGACAAGTGCGCAAAAGTTTGTCCAGTAGATTGCATTGATATTGAACCGATAAAGGCAACTGAAGAAATTGGCAAAACATCAGACGGAACGCCCAAGCGTATTTATGCCGCCAAGTTCGACATTGATATGGGCAAGTGTTGCTTCTGTGGATTGTGTACTACAGTGTGTCCGACTGAATGTTTAACCATGACCAAAGTTTTCGATTTCAGCGTAACCGATATGCGTGAGCATAATTTCGAGTTTGGTGAAATGACGCAATCCGAAATTGCAGAAAAGAAGAAGATTCTGGAAGAACATCAAAAAAGCAAAGTAGCGGCACAAGCTCAGCCAATACCAACTGAACAAAAGACAGAGAATACGGAAACTCCAAAAATAGCAAAGCCTGTTTTCAGACCGAAGATAAAACCACCTACACCACCGGCTACGCCTGCATGAGTTTATTAGAAGGCATATTTTATTTTTTAGAAGCGGTT
Organism: Chryseolinea sp.; assembly: GCA_046595655.1. Classification (GTDB taxonomy): domain Bacteria; phylum Bacteroidota; class Bacteroidia; order Cytophagales; family Cyclobacteriaceae; genus Chryseolinea. Next base: position 6,962 of record JBKJOF010000176.1, read on the forward strand.
GCTGCACTATCGGCCATTTGCATGATTTTCATACGGAATGTCTTTTATGGCGCACTGCTACTGATAACATGTTTGCTGGCGTCGGCGGGCTTATATGTATTGGCTTTCGCAGAGTTCATCGCTGTAACTCAAATTCTTATTTATGCGGGGGGAATTTTAGTGGTCATTATATTTGGAATTATGCTTACATCAAAAGTTGCAGGCAAATCAATGGTTGTTCAACATGCAAATGTTTTTTCTGGAGTTCTCGCTGGCTTAACTTTTCTTGGCTTGTTAATTTACTTTCTATCTGCTCAAAAGTTTGAAATTTTTTCAACTACTAATCCTTCACCTGAAAAAAGTATTCAAACCTTGGGCACAGGATTGATGAGTGATTTTATTTTACCATTCGAAATCGCAGGCATATTATTATTGATTGCCCTTATTAGTGCGGCTGTTATATCCTCCTCCATCAAATCAAAAAAAGTTTAGATGTTCCCACTTCAGCATTTTTTGTATTTGGGTGCGCTGCTCTTCTCGGTTGGGTTGATCATCGTTATTACGAAACGAAATGCTATTATGGTTTTGTTGGGTATCGAGTTAATGTTGAATGCCTCCAACTTAAACTTAGTAGCATTCAATCAACTTAATCCGTCTGCTCTCGATGGGCAATTCTTTGCTTTGTTTGTAATTATTGTAGCCGTGTGCGAAGCATCCGTTGGCCTCGCCCTCGTACTTCGTGTCTACCATAACTACAACACTTCGGTTCCCGATCAGCTTAATGAATTGAAAGATTAGTATGGAGATACCACAATCCTATTCATTATCATCTGTTGAGATATTCGTGTTACTGGCTTTACTAACGCCACTACTGTCGTTCATTATTTCGTTTGTGGTTTCTGAAAAATATTCATGGAGCGTTCCGTTCATTGCTACGCTAATGCTTCTGGTGAGTTTGACCTCATCGCTTTATGTTTTCTTTTCTGTTTGGAAACAAGAACCTTTGATTATAAAACTTCATTGGTTCTCTTTAGGGGAGTTACATTTTACTGTTGGAATCTTGGTGAACAACATTTCAACGCTTATGCTGATTGTAGTCACTGGAATCTCTTTCCTTGTTCATCTCTACTCCATTGGCTATATGGTAAACGATGCGGGCATCAAAAGATACTTTGCCATACTGGGGTTCTTTACTTTCTCAATGTTGGGAATCATCGTGGCAGATAATCTACTTCTTATTTTTATTTTCTGGGAATTAGTCGGGCTCTCATCCTACATGCTTATCGGTCACTGGAAGGAAAAGATTGAAGCATCAGCAGCGGCAACAAAAGCATTTCTCATGAATCGTATAGGAGATGTTGGATTTTTAATTGGACTGATGATTGTTTGGTCGAATCAGAATTCATTCAACCTTATTGATCTAAGTACGAGCACCGAAATTTACTCTTGGCAAACAGCAGCATCACTCTGCATATTCTGTGGAGTGATAGGTAAGTCCGCACAATTCCCGTTGCTTACCTGGTTGCCAGATGCAATGGAGGGACCAACTCCTGTATCGGCATTGATTCATGCTGCAACGATGGTGGCAGCTGGTGTGTTTTTATTAGCGCGCATTCATTTCATGTTCACACTTCAAGCACTTGATGTGGTTATCATCATCGGAGGCATTACTGCTCTCTTGGGTGCATTAGCCGCATTCGTTCAACATGACATAAAAAAAATATTAGCGTACTCTACCATTTCGCAATTGGGATTCATGGTTATGGCAATTGGAGCAGGCGCACCAGAGGCAGCGATGCTTCATCTCTTCACACATGCTTTCTTTAAAGCGGGTCTTTTCCTTGCGGCCGGATCCATCATTCATTCTCTTCATCAGGCACAGCAACAATCGCACGATCACTTCGATGTTCAGGATGTGCGGAACCTGGGCGGTCTGCAAAAAAAATTACCGTTTACTTTTTTAATTTTTATTCTCTGCGGAAGTACATTATCAGGTTTACCTTTCTTTACTGGTTTTCTTTCTAAAGATGCGATACTAACAGCGCTTCAGGGCTGGAAAGGAAATGAGTTTTCCTGGAAGTGGCTTCTGTTTGCAAACGCATTTGTCGTTTCATTTATTACAGTGCTCTACACTTTCAGAATGATCTGGTCTGTGTTTATGGGTGACGAAAAGAAAACAAGTAAACTATTGATAACAGAATCTCCTTTAGTGATGCGCATTCCACTGGCTATTCTTGGTCTTGCATCGCTTTGGTTTATTATTTCCATTAACCCATTCGATTATTCAAGCTGGATATATTCTGGGTTGCAGAGTGGTGAACATTTTCATTTCAGCATGATGCCGGTTATTTCCGGAGCATGGGTAACGCTCGCCTTGGTAACGGCCTACCTCATCCGTGACAAATCAATTCAATCTGCTTTATTGCTACACAATTTTTATCTTGATCGAGTATATACCATACTCATTCTTAATCCTACATCAAAGCTTACTAACCTTACAGACCAATTCGATAGAAAATGGATTGATGGGTTCATTCACGCCACCGCTTACAGTCAGGTAATACTAGCTCACTTCACCAATTGGTTCGATCGTAACATGATTGATGGTTCAGTCGATGGTGTTGCAGGGCTGGCGAAAGGTATTGGTTCTTTTACACGCTCTTTTCAAAGTGGAAAAATTCAGCTTTATATTTTGTGGGCGATTTTCGCAATCATTATTTTTCTAATTTGGCTGATTATTTAACATCAGCTATTACCAAAGCGAAACCGAATTAGTTACATGCAGCAATACCTTATCTCTCTGCTCATTTTTACTCCGCTTGTTGCTGCGCTGCTAGGTATTTTTATTCCTTCAAAATCGATTTCCTACTTTAAAGTATTGACCCTTGTCGTCAATATACTTCAACTTGCATTCGTTGTTCTGATTTTTAATGCATACGAATCTAACGGAACAATTCAATTGATTGAGAAGCAATCGTGGATTACTCTTAACATGGGATCGCTCGGAATTTTAAAAGCAGAATACTTCGTTGGCCTCGATGGATTAAACTTACCGCTCGTTGCTCTTTCTGTTTTTATTTTACTCATCGCTACAGTATCATCTTGGACAATCAGTAAGAATGTAAAAGGTTATTTTCTGTTGTTGCTTCTACTCAATGCCGCTATCATCGGAAGTTTTACAGCATTGGATTTTCTGTTGTTCTACCTCTTCTTCGAATTTATGTTGTTACCCATGTTCTTTCTCATTGCCATTTGGGGAGGAGCAAGAAGGGAATATGCCTCCATTAAATTCTTCCTGTATACTCTGGTTGGTTCAATCTTCATCCTCATCGTAATGATTGGCTTGTACCTTTCAGTGAATGATGCCGCTGCATCAAGACAGGTGGTGCACAGTTTCAACATCTTGAACATGGCAGACGCTGCGCACTTCATTTCTAACACCATATTTGATCCACACAATACTTGGATGATTGGTCCTTTTCCTGCAAGGTATTGGGCGTTCCTTCTTTTATTTTTTGGATTCGCCATCAAGTTACCGATGGTTCCACTACATACCTGGTTGCCTGATGCGCACGTAGAAGCCCCTACTCCAATCTCTGTTATTCTTGCGGCACTGCTTCTTAAAATTGGTGGTTACGGTTTACTCCGCATTGCATTTCCAATTTTTCCAGATGCTGCAATGCATTTCAGTTGGTTTGTAGGATTGATGGGTGTGATCTCTATTATTTATGGTGGATTAAATGCGCTGGCGTGTAAAGATTTAAAACGATTGATTGCTTACTCTTCCATATCGCACATGGGATTTGTTTTGCTGGGATTGGCATCGTTGACTACCGAAGGCGTTGCCGGATCGATCTATCAAATGGTAAGTCATGGAATTATTTCCGCCATGCTGTTTTTGATCGCGGGTGTATTGTATGATCGAACTCAAGATCGGACGATTGGAAATTATTCAGGTCTATCTACTAAAATGCAATCGTACACTACCTTTGTTGTTGTTGCTTTTTTTGCTTCGATGGGCTTACCTGGTTTTTCAGGATTCATTGCCGAGATCATGGTATTCCTTGGTGCCTTCAAATCGAATAGTGTAAATGGATTGCTGCATGAAAGTCTGGCGATGGTCGCAACTCTTGGACTTGTGCTCAGCGCCTCTTATTACCTTTGGACTTTGCAACGCATGTTCTTCGGACCATTCCACTTAAAAGGTGGCCTCTCAGAAAATTCAATAGTCGATTTAAGCAGTCGTGAATATTTTATGCTGGTACCCCTTGCCATTGCTGCTTTGTTCTTTGGTATTTTTCCCCAACCCTTAATGGACCTCATCGATCCTTTCGCTAAACATTTTAGTGAGTTTGTTATTAGCAGCGGAAAGAGTTTAACATTAAATCCATAACCGTGGAAATGCTCAGTGATAAACTGGAATTAATTCGGATGAGTGTTTCATTCTTCATTCCTGAAATCATTTTAAGTATTGGCATTCTTTTCATCATACTAAGCGGATTAATAAAAAAGGAGAATCTTACCTTACTTAGTATTTCTAGTTTAGGTATCGTGGCGTGTTCGCTTTGGTTTGGAATTATTCAAACGCGCCTTCATATTTTACCCGTCAATCTTTTCATGAACATGATTCGCGTGGATGGGTTTTCCAGTTACCTCAAAATTCTGATTGATGTGGGCACATTACTCACTGTGTTGATGACATGGAGGAGACAAAAAGAACAGCAACATCTTTCTGAATATTATGCACTGATACTCGCAGTGGTATTGGGTGCACATCTGTTGGTGATGAGTATGAACCTTATCATGGTATTTCTTTCACTTGAACTGATATCGATCAGCTCTTATGTATTGGCTGGCTTTTCATTTTCCCGCAAAGGATCAGAAGGTAGCTTGAAATATTTTCTTTTTGGTTCGGTTTCCTCTGCAGTAATGCTCTATGGATTTTCGTTGCTCTATGGTTTAACGGGTTCGTTGAATTTCTCTTCTTTTATTTATCACACCATGTCACACAATCCACCACTGTTTGTAATCGGTGGCTTTATGGCATTAGTTGGCTTCTTTTATAAAATCGCTGCGGCTCCTCTTCATCCTTGGAGCCCTGACGTTTATGAAGCTGCTCCCATGCCAGTGGTGGCATTCTTTTCGGTGATACCTAAACTCGCAGGCATAGGTGTTTTGGCGAAATTTATTTTGACCGTAAACATCATGAGTCAATCTGCCTATCCATGGCAAATCATTTTGTGCATCGTGGCCATGCTATCTGTAACAGTAGGTAATTTCTCAGCGCTCTGGCAAAAAAATGTAAAACGCTTAATGGCTTACTCGTCAATAGCTCAATCCGGATTTCTGTTAGTTGGTATTGTTACCTTTTTACCACAAGGCATTCACTACATGCTTTTTTATGCAACCGTTTACATGGTTATGAATTTTCTGGTCTTCATTTATTTGCAACAGTTTGAGTCGCATGGTTTACTGGAGATTAGCTCATTTAGTGGAGTAGGCAGAAGTCAGCCATGGCCTTTCATTTTTTTACTAATTGGTTTTGTGGCCCTCATTGGTTTACCACCCACAGCAGGGTTTATGGCTAAATTTTTTATTTTTTCTTCGCTGTGGGAATCATATCAACTCTCAGGTCAATCCATTTTGCTTTGGCTTTTTATTTTTGGTTTGCTCAATACGGTAGTTTCCTTATTTTATTACCTGCGCATCCCCTATTATGCTTTCATAAAAAGTGGTGATAGCAACATAAAAACGAATATTCTTACTTTCGAAAATCTTTTAAGTCTTACTTTGGTTATAGGCGTACTCTATCTCTTCTTTAACCCAGGTTTGTTGATGGGATGGATTAATAAAATTAACTTTGTCCTTTAAATTGTTGATCGTTATTAGTTGTCTGTTGCTCGAAAGCTAATATTGGCTTAACTCAACAAACAACCAGCAATGATCAACTAATAACCAACTTTTTCATGAGCGATCAAATCCTTCACGAATGCGGCATTGCTCTCATTCGATTGCGAAAGCCTCTCTCCTATTACATCGAAAAGTATGGCTCTATGTATGCCATCAATAAGATGTACATCCTCATGGAAAAACAACATAATCGAGGGCAGGATGGAGCAGGGATTGCCAACATTAAACTCGATGTAGAATCAGGTCACCGATACATTAGCCGATACCGTTCAATAAAGCCACAGCCAGTCGCCCACCTCTTCAGAAAAATCAGCAAGAAGTTCAAGAAAGCCCAGAAAGAAGGAAAAAAGAAATATAAAGACGAGCAATGGCTTAAAGAAAACGTAGCCTTTACAGGAGAACTCTGGCTCGGACATTTGCGCTACGGCACACACGGAGTTAATAATATTGAAAACGTTCATCCGTTTCTGCGTCAAAATAATTGGAGAAGTCGAAATCTTGTAATGGCGGGTAACTTTAACATGACCAACGTTGAAGAGCTTTTTGATATTCTGGTTGGCTTAGGACAACATCCAAAAGAAAAAGTAGATACCGTTACCGTGATGGAAAAGATCGGACACTTTCTGGATGAAGAAGTGCAAGGACTTTTTGAAAAGTATAAAGATAAATTTTCGAACCGCGAAGTATCGGATATTATTGAAAACGAAATAGATCTGCCACGCATGCTTCGCAGAGCGTGTAAAGATTTTGATGGTGGTTATACAATGGCCGGCATGATCGGGTCAGGATCTGCGTTTGTTGTTCGCGATCCGAATGGTATTCGTCCCGCATATTTTTATGCGAACGATGAGATTGTGGTAGTCGCTTCAGAAAAGCCTGCAATAAAAACAGCGTTCAATATTGATTACAATCAAATTGAAGAAGTTAAACCTGGCCACGCTTTAGTAATCGATAAGAATGGTGAATACGCACAACATCAAATTGTGCAGGCAGGCGAAAAAACATCGTGCAGTTTCGAACGGATTTATTTCTCACGTGGTAACGACCCAGATATTTATAAAGAGCGTAAACAACTTGGCCGGTTATTAGTACCCCAGGTATTACGCTCTATCAACTTCGACATTAAGAATACTGTTTTCTCCTACATTCCCAATACAGCCGAGACTGCTTTCTATGGGTTAATGGCGGGCATCGAAGATTATCTGGTTGCCAAGCAAAAAGATATTATTATCGATCACAAACCATCAGTCGATTCACTCGAAGAAATTTTATCTTTCCGGCCACGCATTGAAAAGCTGGTGTTGAAAGATGTAAAGCTTCGAACATTCATTACTGATGATGAACATCGCGATGAACTGGTCGCTCACGTATACGATACAACGTATGAGGTAATCCGTAAAGGCATTGATACGTTGGTTGTTATTGATGATTCGATTGTGCGAGGAACAACATTAGAGAAGAGCATTTTAAAAATGCTGGATCGGTTAGAGCCGAAAAAAATTGTAGTCGTTTCTTCTGCACCTCAAATTCGTTTCCCCGATTGTTATGGAATTGACATGAGCAAGATGGGCGATTTCGTTGCCTTCCGCGCCATGCGTGAATTGCTTAAAGATCATGGAAAGGATTATCTGTTGGGCGAAGTCTACGAAAAGTGTAGACGTGCTCGTGGTCATGAAACACAATCTAACTATGTGAAGCTTCTGTATGAACAATTTACAGATGAAGAAATTTCAGCAAAGATTTCTCAGATTGTTCGCCCTTCTGATATGAAGGCAGATCTAGAAGTGGTTTTCCAAACTGTAGAAAATTTGCATAAAGCCATACCGCATCATAGTGGCGATTGGTATTTCACGGGCAATTATCCTACACCAGGTGGTATGAAAGTAGTGAACCGTTCGTATGCGAATTACATGGAAGGTAAGCTTGTAAGGGCATATTAAATTATTCTGTAATCTGATCTGTTAGCTTCCATCGTTTGTTTAATAGGAGAATTTCCTTTTATAGGCTAAATTTTATCTACCCCAACTGGGTGGATTTTACATCGGAGGCAATGCACCTAAATTGCCTTTGCATTATCTTGTTTAACCGAGATTTTGCAATAGAGCTATTCTGAACTAACCCGTAAGACTTAGTGGCAGGTTTATATTTTTAATATTTGAGAATAGGCCTTCATACCATTGTCTTCTTTTGAGT
>JBKJOF010000056.1:0-35492 GCA_046595655.1 Chryseolinea sp.
TTTCTCGATCATTTCACCCAGTACTTTATATTTCTCAAAACGCTTCGCGTAAATTTTTGCCACGGAAGCGTTCGGTTTATATTCCTGATCAAAGCCTTGGCCCATTACATTCATGGCTTCTTCTACGTTCGGGTAAATTCCTGCAGTAGTAGCAGCAAACATAGCGGCACCTAAAGCACAAGTCTGTTCTGATTTATGAATGCGTATGGGCATATCCATTACATCGGCCATCACTTGCATAATGTAGGGAGACTTGCGTGCAACGCCACCAAGACCAATAAGTCCTTTCACCGGAACACCTTCGTTGTTGAATCGATCAACAATTGCTTTAGCGCCAAAACAAGTTGCTTCAACCCATGCCTTGAAAAGATGAGGTGCCTCACTACCTAAACTTAAACCTGTAATAGCTCCCTTTAGTAATTGATTAGCATCAGGAGTTCTTCTTCCATTCAACCAATCAATTGCCAGTTCATTATTTTCATCCAATGGAATTGCTGCAGCCTGGCGCGCAAGTTCAGGAATTAACTTGTCTACGAGTTCATCTTTTAATTTTGCTGCAACATCGGCACTTACAATGGAAGATGATGTCAATACATTGGTAATCGGCCACGCCAAAATATTTTTAAACCAAGCGTAAGTATCACCAAAAGCAGATTGCCCTGCTTCCAATCCAATCATTCCCGGAATGATCGAACCATCGACTTGCCCGCAAATTCCACTTACGAGTTTTCCTTTCATTTCATTTTTAGGAACGACCATCATATCGCACGTTGAAGTTCCCATTACTTTGCTTAGGTAGTAAGGTTCAATTTGTCCACCCACTGCACCCATGTGACAATCGAAAGCGCCAATACCAACAATCACATCTGTTGACAATCCCAAACGTTCTGCCCACTCCTTACAGAGAGTTCCTGCAGGTTTGTTAGAGGTATACGTATCGGTAAATAATCGGGAAGTAAATCCTGTAAGTAATGGATCGAGTGATGCAAAGAAATGGTCGGGAGGTAATCCATTAAACTCTTCAGCGAATAGAGCTTTATGTCCTGCGGAACACACACCACGTTTCATATGCTGAACATCTTTTCCACCAGTTAATAAAAAGGGAATCCAATCGCAATGTTCTACCCATGAGTAACATGCTCTACGCACGGCTTCATCTTCTCTCAAAACGTGAAGGAGTTTTGCCCAGAACCATTCTGATGAATAGATGCCACCAACAAATTGCAGATAGTTGGTGTCAAACTTTTCGGCATGCACATTTATTTGTGCAGCCTCTGTTGTGGCAGTATGATCCTTCCACAATACAAACATGGCGTTCGGATTATTTTCAAAGCCAGGGGTTAGCGCTAAAGGTGTTCCGGTTTTATCGACTGCTACAGGTGTAGAACCTGTTGTATCGATCGAGATTGCTTTAATATTTTTTTGAACTGCTGCTCCGGCTTGGCGCAAACAATCTTTAATAGTTGTCTCAACACCATCAACATAATCTTGAGGATGCTGACGAAATTGATTTTTGGACGGATTACAAAATAATCCATCGCGCCAATGCGGATAATGAAATACTGATGAAGCGACTTCTTCTCCAGTAGCCGATCCTATTATAATAGAGCGCACCGAATCCGTTCCGTAATCAACGCCCACAACAAATGTATCCTTGCTCATCTCCTTTAAAATGAAAACTAAATCGATTGAATTGATTGCTAAGGTACAAATTTTTAATAAGTGTATATAAAACAATTATATTTTAATTCATTTAGTTTAAAACCGATTATGTATTTACACTATAAAGGTCCGCTTCTTTAAGCCTTGAATAAAAAACGAAAAATTCACGTGTTGTTATCCAAGCAGCACATCATCAAGCTCGGCAATGGATGCCTGTGATATCACACTCTTTCTCAGTGCTGATGAAGAAACACAAACGATTTTTTAGTACGCTAAATGAAACTGCATTGAATTTATAAATCGATCAGTCAGAATTTTTAAATTTTTTTCTATTTCTTTTTGGAGGATAACATTGAATAATTACATTTGTCTATCGATTTAGTAGACAAATCAATTCCCACCAGATTGATTTTATACAGAAGAAGGGAGAGAATAGGCTTGAAGAACTTCTAGCAACCTGCGCCACCAACGTAAGGTGCTAATTCCTACCAATGTTTAGTTGGAACTATAAAATTTAAAAACAATGAAAACGAAAAAGATTGACTGTTTCCATGTGACCGGTTTATTGCCGGAAAGAAATTTGTCTGCCGCTCTCAACTCAGCATGTTGTTGCTGTTGTTGATCATCCCCCAACATTATACTATTACGCATCACGCGTGATAGATAACATGGCTTTCGGATGCACTTGAATTTACAGTCGTATTGGTGGTATGTCTGTGGGTAAGGTGCATTCCGTTGCCACCAATTCAATTTGCTTATTACTTCAAATTTTAACAGTGTATGAAAATATTTGTATCTATAGTTATTGCTTATTTTTTATTAACCGTGGCGAGCGTTGCTTTCGCTCAGGAGTTAGTGAAAGGTTCTATTAAAGATGAAAATGGAGAAGCCTTGCCAGGCGCTACCGTTGTGGTGAAAGGAACTTCTTTTTATACGACAACAGATGTTGAAGGCTCTTTCTCTATTGGTGCGGCTAAAGTTCTTCCCTTTACTCTTCAGGTAAATTCTGTTGGGTATAAAACTCAGGAAATTGAGATATACGAGTTAGATGGTGAATTTATTGATATGGCATTAAAGACCGACAACCTACTGGATGAATTTATTGTGGTTGGTTATGGCACACAAAAGAAAAGTGAACTTACGGGTGCCATAGCATCTGTTCCTGATAATATTTTAAAGCAACCCATCAGTTCTGTTGATCGCGCTTTGCAAGGCGCTGTTGCTGGAGTTCAAGTAACACAAACTTCAGGTCAGCCTGGTGGAGGTGTGAGTATTCGTATTCGTGGTGGGAGCTCAATACAAGGAGGCAACGAACCACTTTATGTTATTGATGGCTATCCGATTTACAATAATACAATTGCTACAGATGCAGTGAGTGGAGCTGGTGTGAATGCATTATCAAGTATTAATCCTGCAGATATTGAATCCATTGATATTCTTAAAGATGCTTCGTCTACTGCCATTTACGGTTCACGCGGTGCAAATGGTGTCATTATCATTACTACTAAAAAAGGAAAAGCAGATCAAAATGTTATTACCTATGACGTTACCTACGGTGTACAAACACTTCGTAAGAAAATTGATTTGCTAAACGCAGCACAATTCGCTTCCCTGCGAAACGATGCATTATATGACACTACTCCAGCCAATGGAAAATTTCAATACCTAACACAGGAGCAGATTGATCAATTGGGAAAAGGAACCGACTGGCAGGACGAAGCGTTTCATAGTGCAGCAACACAAAATCATCAGCTCTCTCTAGCAGGCGGAAGTCAGAAAACACGATATGCTATTTCAGGAAGTTATTTCAATCAAGATGGTATTATAAAGAATACAGACTTCGAACGATTCAGTACACGCATTAACCTAGACACAAAACCCACTGATCGACTCACCATCGGAATTAGTTTAACAGGAAGCAAAACCAATGCAACTGTAGCTCCAAGCGGAATTGTAACCGCCTTGCTAACGATGCCACCTACTGCTTCAATTTACGAACCCAATGGAAGTTATACCCTTCGCAATCCGTTTGAAAATATTTTTTCAAACCCCATTGCATCACTCAACGAGCAGATTAATAAAACAGCAACAAGTCGCCTGCTGGGTACCGCGTTTGCAGAATACAATCTTCTAGATGGATTGGTTTTTAAAACGCTTTTCGGAACGGACATTAATAATACAAAGGAGGACAACTACATTCCGAGCACGATCTACGAAGGTGTTACAACCTATGGATCTGCTTCAATTGGTTTTCTGAATTCGTCTTCATGGTTGAATGAAAATACATTAAACTATTCAAAAGAATTCAATAGGCATTCGATTAACGCACTGGTGGGATTCACTCAGCAAGAGTATAAAAGAGACATTGTACGCACTGGTGCAACAAACTTCGTAACGGATAATGTAACGTACAACAGCTTACAAGATGGGGCAGTTACAACAAAGCCGTATTCAAACAATACCACTTGGGCATTGCTATCTTATCTGGCAAGAGTGAATTATAACTATGAACACAAATATTTTCTGACGGGCAGCATTCGTACAGACGGCTCATCACGTTTCGGAAAAAACAATAAATGGGGATATTTTCCATCCGCTGCTGCTTCGTGGAAGATTAGTGAAGAGAAGTTTTTTAAAGGAGCGCAACGCACGGTTAGTGATCTTAAACTCCGGGCTAGTTACGGAGCTACAGGTAATCAGGAAATTGGGGAGTATCAATCCCTTGCAACACTTCGGAGTATTACGTATTTGTTAGGCGGCAATCTTGTAACGGGATTTACCCCCAACGGAATTCCGAACAACAATCTTGGTTGGGAGACGACCAATCAATTTGATTTGGGAGTTGATGTAGGATTACTTCACAACAGAGTGATTGTAACGCTAGATGGGTATTTGAAGAAAACAAAAAATCTATTACTCAATGTTGAAATTCCGTGGACAAGCGGTCAGGCAACTTCGCTCCAAAATTATGGAGCTGTTGAAAATAGAGGATTGGAGCTTGGGATAAACACAACTAATTTAGAAGGCGCACTTACCTGGAACACTAGTATTAACTTCTCGCTCAATCGAAACAAAGTTGTCAGTATTGGTGGAGGAAGTGATTCATACCTCAGCGGAAATTATATTGTTAAAGTAGGTGAACCACTCGGTACTTTTTACGGAACCGTTACCGATGGAATTTTACAAATTGGTGAAGAAGCAACGAAAGGTGTTTACACCGGCAATGCCATACCGAAGCCAGGCGACCGTTTATACAAAGACTTCAGTGATGATGGAAAATTTACAACAACATTAGATCGAATGATTATAGGTAATGCGCAACCTGATTTCATTTTTGGTGTGACTAACAATTTTGCCTGGAAGGGTTTCGACTTGTCATTCTTTTTCCAAGGTGTAGTTGGAAATCAAATCTTGAATGGAAATAAACAAACACTTGAATTATTTAATGGGCAACAAAACGCGTCAACCTCTGCGCTTGATCGTTGGACAGAAATGAATCAGAGCGCAACTACCCCCCGAGCAAAGGTAGATCCAGCTCCGGTTTTTTCAGACAGACTAATTGAGGACGGATCATTTGTTCGACTTAAAAATTTTACGCTCGGTTATACTGTTCCAAAAAAAATAATCGAAAAAGTAAGACTGTCAAATATTCGTGTCTATGTTATCGGACAAAACCTCTTGACTTGGACAAAGTACTCGGGCTTTGACCCCGAAATAACTTCAGGCAACAATACCACCCAACAAGGAACAGACACAGGAATCTATCCGGTAGCCAGAACCATCAGTGGAGGCCTTAGTGTTACGTTCTAATTTACAATCCACAATTATTGACCGCAATCTATTTGAATTATGAAAAAAATATTATTTATCGCATTGTTATCAGGAGCATTGTTCTCTTGTGTCTCGCTCGAGGAAGATCCTCAATCTTTTGTTACCGCTGATCAATTTTACAAAACAGATGAGCAAGCTATTGCATCTGTAAATGCCGGTTATAGAAAGCTGTATGAAACGGGCCAGTCACTTTACAATAGTCTGTTTCAGATTGGTGTAGAAATGGCGACTGATGATTATGCAGCGGGGCCGCGAGCGAGGAATGCTAATGTAAGAGCGCTTTCAGGATTAACGCACGATCCATTAAACGACCGGATGGAACAACTATGGAAGCAAAGTTATGACGCCATCAATGTTTCAAACATTTCTATTGATCGCATAGCATTAATCAGCACTACGGAAATTGACGAGACATTGCGTGCACGATTGATTAATGAAGCGAAATTTTTAAGAGCACTTCATTACTTCAACCTAGTTCGTTGGTTTGGTGATGTGCCGATTGTATTGCACGAGACGTTGTCATTGGCTGTAGAAAATCTTTATGTTGAAAAATCCTCAGAAGAATTGGTTTATCAACAAATCATTCAGGATTTGACAGATGCTGAAGCGTTGCCATCAACCTATCCGAGTGCCGATGTAGGCAGAGCAACTTCAGGAGCCGCAAAAAGTTTATTGTCAAAAGTTTACCTCACGCAAAAAGCGTGGAAGAAAGCCGCGGATAAGAGTAAAGAGGTAATTGACAGCCAAACTTACCAGTTGTTTGAAAACTTTGCTGACGTATTTAATGTGGCTACAAAAAATGGTAAAGAGCATATCTTCTCAGCTCAGTTCAAAGGGTATTTCAATTATCAAGGTAACAGTTTAGCAAGCCGATCAGCGCCTTTTGAACCACCTGGAATAAATGGAGATTATGCTGACATGATTAACAAACCTGGTAAACTATATGAAAGCTTCAGTGATAGTGACGAGCGTAAAGCAGTTACGTTTGTAACACAGATGATTAGTCCTACCAATGGACAGCTTTATGCCTTCGAACCTCATCTCTATAAATATTATGATCAGTCAGCATTAGGTTCGCAAGGCAATTCTTCAAAGAACCTTCCTATAATCCGATATGCAGAAGTGCTGCTCATTTATGCTGAAGCACTCAATGAAGATAATAATGGACCAACAAGTGAAGCGTATTGGGCAATTGATGAAGTACGTACTCGAGCAGGTATTGATAAACTGGCTGATACCTATCCTGCACTAAATGCAAGCGAGTTTCGCGATTCTGTTTTTCAAGAAAGAAGAAAGGAATTAGTGTTTGAATATCAACGCTGGTTCGATCTAGCAAGAAGGGGAGCAGATTACTATGTTGCCACATTACAGGCTGCGGGTAAAACAAATGCAGCACCGCGTCATGTTCATTTCCCCACTCCTCAGCGTGAAATAAATCTGAATCCAAAATTAACCCAGCATCCGGATTGGGTAAACAATTAATTAATCAACCAATTATGAAAACAATAAAACTAGTACTAATAATTTTTCTGGCAGCCAATATTCGTATCGCTGCAAGCGCTCAGAAATCTTCGAAGGATGCAAAACCGAATATCATCCTCATTATGGTAGATGATATGGGGTATTCGGATATAGGATCGTATGGATCTGAAATTCGAACACCCAACCTTGACAAACTTGCGTCTGAAGGATTGCGTTTCAAAGAATTCTATAACAACGCGATCTGTGCTCCGACTAGAGCATCATTGCTTACGGGTCAATATCCACATCGCGCTGGTATTGGATACTTTGATGTTGATCTTGGTTTGCCAGCCTATCAAGGTTTTCTAAATAAAGAATCATTAACCATTGGTGAAGTATTAAAGACTTCCGGCTACAGTACTTTACTTTCGGGTAAATGGCATGTGGGCAATGACAGTGTATCGTGGCCGAATCAAAGAGGCTTCGATCAGTTCTATGGTGTGATTGGCGGTGGAGCAAATTACTTCAACACTTTTCCGATGCCACTTTTTGGAAGAGAGTACCCAGTGGTGTTGGTAGAAAACAATAAACGACTCAATCCAAAACCAGATAGCTATTACTTTACAGATGAGATCACAAGTCACGCTGTAAAATTTTTGGATGAGCAAAACAAAACAAACAAACCATTCTTTTTATATGTAGCCTACACCGCACCGCACTGGCCTCTTCAAGCTTTGCCGGAAGATATTGCAAAGTATAAAGGTAAATACGACAAAGGTTGGGATGAACTTCGTAAAGAACGTTATGCAAGACAATTGCAACTCGGCATAATTGAGCGAAGCAACAAACTTGCAGAACGCGATGAGATTCCTGCATGGGATAATCTTACTTACGATGAGCAGCAACTTTGGAAATCGCGCATGGAAGTATATGCTGCTATGATTGATCGCATGGATCAAGGTGTCGGAAAAATTCTCGACAAAGTAAAACAATTGAAAAAGGATGATAATACCTTAGTCGTTTTCATATCTGATAATGGAGCAGAAGGTGGTAACTATACAGTAGGAGGAAGAGGTAAACGATTTAATTCAGGACCTGTTGGTACAGCCGGGTCGTTCGATTATGTATATAATTAATCGCGAAAATCGCCTCTAAGCCTCAAATATAAGTTTCGATTAGGTATTTAGGCTCATGTAGAAAAGAATAAGTAACAACGGAGTAACAGACGTTACTCAAAAGAGCCGAATAAAACCTGAAGGTTTTCTGAAAGCTGTTTAGTGTTCTTTAGATTTCTTGGCTGTTTTATCAGCCCCTTGAACACTGGCAAAATTTCAAAGAAGCTTATGCAAGCTAAACAAAACTTTCTTTATTAAGAATTTTCTCTTGTTTATCAACCGAATAATGCGAGTGATAGTCACACCATGTTACTCAACTTTCAATTTTCATCCAATTGCTTTTGCTATGAAGTCAGCATTAAAAGTATTCCAATAACGTTCGGTGAAGAATAACAATGAAGAGTTTTAAAAAACTGTTTGTACCTAAATCCGCCAGTGGCACATCGCAAACTGAACAGACGTGACAATTCTTGCTTTTAGATTTCTTTAGTAAAAAAACTGTATACACAATGATAGGTAAGTTTCCTTCCAGCATGTAACATGGCAAAAATAGCAACATACCGGTTATAGAAATACTAAGCTGGTTCGGATTAATTCATTGCTGAACACTACGAATGATTTCAATTCAAAAACTGTAGGCGTATGTAATTGTTGCTGTTAAAGCTTTGGTCTCTGGCTTAATATGCACATCCCTTTTTTGCCAAATAGCATTGGCGCTCAAGTTATGTTTTTTCCATAATACATATCCGGCATTCCATCTTAGATTTAGAACTTTATTTTGCACCTCTCCACCCGTAAAGCTCACATTATAAGATGAGGAGATTCCTGTTGTCAGTGCCTTATGTAATACCTTCGCTTTTACTCCGGCAGTAGGGCCAATAATCAAAAATTCTTCTCCTCCAACATGGTTATACGTGGTATTCAATGCCACGTTAAAACTTATTGCCTGTGGCACCAGCAATAAACCATACATGGTGCTAAGGTTATAAAACTCTGATAAATTTCCGAGACGGATTATCTCACCTTGTTTATCTGCCGCCTGTTGGAAGCTGAGATTTACATTTAGGTTTTGTCTTTTGTTTTCGTTCTTGCCAAAATTATACATGGTATTGAGTGCCATATTTTTAGATAACTGAGTGTAATTAAGTGTGTCCAGATTATCATAAGGTGTCTGGCCATTGATGTAGGCAAATTGCGAACGTATGTTCATGTAGGTTTGAAAATCTGAATACGACAGAGATGCGTTGAACTTTTCATTTGGCGTATAGTTAATATTTGCAGAACTTACAAAACGCCTGGAGGATTGTTCCTTGTTGTTGTCAAGATCATCCCGCTGAACTCCCCAACTCAATGCTATATTTATTTTATCTTTCAGAAATGGTCGGGCAAAATTAAGTGTTACGTTTTCGTAATCGTTATTAAAATAGTACGCTCCTAGTGTCCTGTATTCAGGATCAATTCGCTCATACCGAACACCGATATTATTTTTGATTAACTGATAATTTACTTCTGCTTTGAAGGCATGATAAGCGTACGTAGAGGTGCGGTTGGAAAAAGTCTGGTCGATAAGTGACGAACCTTCTCGTGGTGACCGCACATCACGCGTAAGGAGACTAAGTCCATATTCTCCGGAGAAGTTTAATTTCTCCATAATTTTTATCCCACCTTCCCAACTAAGCGCCACATTACTTTGTGGTAATATATTTAAACTATCTGGTTGCCATCGTAAGGAAGTCGGGTCATCATTTGCAGAGAAAAAAGTCATGCCGAGATAATGATCTTCCTTATCATAGCGCACCATCGTACCATACCCCATTCGATGGTAAGAAGCTGGAACAATAGTGTTGGCAGTATCGTATTCCACGGCACGTTGCAAACGACCATACATTGCACTGATTTTAAACGGTCCTGCTGGAGTCAGATCAACGCCAACTCCCCTGAACATGTAACCATTAAGTGTATAGGGAGAAAAGCTCATCGCCACATCACCAATATGGCCTGTAACCCATTTATACATTGGGTGGACACTTAGCCGATTAGGTAGCGTTGGGTATTGATAGTCAGAGCCCAAGTTGGTTAGACTAAAGGAAAAAGGAAGATTAATTTGATTAAAAAGGTTGATATTAATATTGCCATTCAGAAAATAAGTAAATGGCTGGCGTTTTTGCCCATCATTTCCATCATAGAAAATAGAGCTTGCTGAAATACCACCACCTATTTTTACTGGCTTTTGAGAAAGCGTTTTACCGAGGTTTGTTAAATCAACTTGTTGTGCCTCGCTGTTGGTTAGTGTACAAAAAACAAGAATGATTATTCCCGTAATAAGTTTGGTTAAAAAACTTTTAGATATAACTGGATTGACAGAAAAAATGGCTAGTAAACTCATTACTTTAACTTTTGAACTTTTATGTCAACGATGATATACGATTGCGTTCCCTCCGATACAAAGCTCTTGACCTTGATCGCTCCTTTTCGCCCATCGCCTGTCTGGAACAGCACGATGCGCGGAACAACAGCATTGGAAAAGAAGGATGTGCCGCTATCCTGACCTTTGATATCAAAACCAACTAAAGGTAAATCGGTTATCATGGCATCAAATTCGGATGCTTCAAAAGCGATTGAACTAGCTTCCAATGTATTTACAAAATACGTATGTGTTGCCTGTGGGATGGAGGGGTAGGTGAACTTGGCAGCGGAATCGGGTGATACAAATCTACAATAGCTGAATGTTGAGTTAACACCATAGAATACCAGATCAACAAGATTTCCATTTTCAGAACTCACTTCATCCTTCGTTAAAACCTTGCGTAATTTTGGAGCGTAAAACGACCCGATTGTGACATGTGCCGCACTTACACCGAGCGTTACATCTTCCATGATGTAAAGGTTCGTGTTTGGCTTTACGTGGATGGTATGATCAATTGATTTTGTTTCCTTGTCATTCTCTACCGTAAGTGTGACGGTATAGTCACCAGAAGTTGAAAAGTAAATCGAAGTATTTTCAGCATTTGAATTCGAAATGGCACCTCCGCTACTTGTCCACGAATAACGTAGGCCACTGATTGTTTTATTAACAAGAGAGGCCGTCAATGGAACTTCGTAATCCTCATCCTCAAAAGAGGGTGTGATTTCAAAATAAGTACTCAATACATCTTTGAGTATAATAGTTTGAGATGAAGTGTATGTTTCTCTTCCGTTAGAAACTTTTAAAGTAATAACATGCTCACCTGGCGTTGAGAATAACACCTGTGGAGGATCAGCTCCTGTTGACGTTTCAGGAATTCCTCCCTCAAATGTCCATTCATAAGAAGATGCTCCACGTGTGTGATTGGTGATCTGCACAGTAGCAGGTGCAAAATCATTAACCAATACAGCTACATCAAAGTCGAGTGTAACAGCAGAATCAAGTTGAACAATTATTTCTTTCGAACTTCGCTGGGTATCATTCCAGGCTTCAAGTTTAATAGTATAGGTGCCAGCCGAATTATATGTAATTGTACCCGGTTGCTTCTTATCAGATGTTCCAGGCGAAGCACCATCAAACGTCCAGCTATAAAAATCTGCTCCGGTAGTTTTGTTTGAAATAGTAAGACTAACAGGAACAGTATAACTATTTTCCGTTACTGAATATTCGAAATCGATAGTGACAGGTATTTCCTGTTCGTGATAACAAGCACCCAACATTAAAGCGATCAGCAAGTAAAGACTATAACTGAATTTCATAGAAAACGATCCATTATTTGCAACTTAAACTATAGCCTGTTTTAGCGACTGACTTTCCTTTACCTCTGTCAGAGATATGTAAAAGAAAAGACACCCTCCGTAATTTGCTTTGTTACTCCTGATATTGGAATGGACTCAACCGTAACAGAATAAGTTCCTTCCACTTTTTTGTTAGCAACATCAACAGAAGTGACCGTTATGTTTCCGGAGGTTGCCCGGTATGAATAAAGCCCCTCAGTGTATACTACCTTGTAGTAAGGATCATCAAATTCAGCAATGTTATATACAACTGGAACATCTGAATGGGGAAACGTTAGATCAATAAGTTTATAATCGCTTTTGTATAAGACATGAAAGATAGTGGAACCAGTTCCCAAGGTTCCCTTTAATTCCACACCATCGACTACGGCAATATGGGTATTGCCAGTCGCTTCCTTTTGAACTACATAGGGGACATCTGTAAAAATACCATTAGAAACGGTGACCTTATCCGTTTGATCGCTCACATTTTGAAGAGTAGCCTGAAATGTACCAGACATTGTACCGTTAACCTCATCTATTTTTGTGATTATAAACTCACCAACCTTCGTTGCCGCGAGAGCATACACAACATTGTCATCATTTGTATAACTAAGCCTTGCCCCACCGCCTATTATTAAATCGTAAGAGTTTTCTGCTATACCATTGTTAACGCCAAAATCAAAAGGACAAAAACCTTTCTTTTCTAAGCTGAGAAAACCCTGTGCTACGTAAATACCAATCTGTGATACTGATATTATATCTCCGTCAACAGTAGCTGTAAGTGTGCCTCCATACTTTCTCTCATTAACTGATTTAACTCCCTCCTCCTGACATGACAATAGGGACAGAAAAGGTAATACCATTGCAAGTAGTACAGCAACAGATTTCGTTTTTGATGGTGTTCTTAATGTTGAGCGCATTATTGTATAATTATGGTTTATAACTAGAAAAACAATTCCGTTTTAGTAACCGGAATTGTTTTAGTTGATTAATTCTGAATTACGGTAAGGCTACCAATGAAATGAACGCTGGTTGTTTTACTGCCACCTCCACTCAAAGCAGCAGTTCCTGTAAACTCTACTGTATATGTTGCGCCTGATTTTGAAACTGTAATTGTTCCACTTAAAATTTCGTATTCTGTACCAGTTGAAGTTGCCGTAGAATAATCGGTAAAAATTGAGCTTCCGTAAAAACCAAGCGCTGGCGTATTCTCTGATGCAGAATAGGTGTAAGTGCCAGTGGCTACTTCAGAAGCACTGGAATTGGCCAATATAAAATTGACAAAGCTACCCGCACCAGTTGGCACACCAGTACCACTTACAGTAAACCCATCAGAGAGCAATGCTATATTATGGTCATACACTGTATTAGTCGAAGCATCAATTCTGGAATCAGAATTGATCGTTAGTAATCCAGTTTTCAGAGCTTGAGTTGAGCCATCAAGGATAAAATAATTGGTAGGGCCTTTATCATCATCCTTACTACATGCCGAAACAGACAACAGAGTTGCTGTTAACGCAATCATGCTTATCATTAATCTTGTTTTTCTCATTTGTGTTGAATCGGTTTCCATTGCTTATTGTTTTTGGTTTTAACTATTTTTCTTTTCGTCTATTTTATATGAAATCATGCGTTGATATTTCAACCTGTTTTTATTTAGTATCCATTTACATAATCATTCTACTACTATGCCTCTTACATCATTAAAACTCATCTCCACATTTTTGTTCCTGCTTCGACAGAGTCCCCCGAGGCTGGAGGCTCTGCAGCTAATTAAATGATCGATTATATTTATGTTATGTAGATTATTTTACGGATATAAAACCTTTAGCTTTTCTTCATACTTCCATTTTACAAAATCTGTAAAGGAGTCATTCAATTTTCTAATCGTTGGTGTATCATTTATATCAAAAGCATATACTGATGGATTATCATTTCCATTTTCAATAGGAACATAAAAGAACGTATCTTGCTATTTAAAGAATGGTAGAATGACATCTATCTTTCTTAGATCAATGCCTTCTCTCCTATACTTTTCTATCCAATCATAAATCCATCCTTTTAATTCTAAAATATCTTTTGTCCCGTGATAATCCCAAATGCTATATAAGTATGCATTTCCACCTAATAACAGTAAATATTCTTTTAAGCTCACTGGTAATTTAAAGCCCAATGATGCCTCTAAAATATTTACATCTTCAGGTTTTGAGCCTTGTATATTTCTCAAAACTTCTTTGTCAACTATAAAATTTATCTAGTTCATAGTTTTCAAACCGCCTTATTTATTTTGTTGTACTCAACTATTTCCAAACCAGTTATGTTTTGCCTAATTAATTCTTCTTTTAATCTTTCGCTTATGAGAGTAAAATGCTGAGCCCCTGTAATTTCAAAGATGTCGTAGTTCGGAAAATCTTCTTTTAAAGAAATTTGACTGTATCGAATTGATTTACCTCTTTTTGTAACTAATTCTTTACTTAGTTGTACAATTTTGTTGTAGGGCAAAGACAATCTTTCTTCAACATCAAAGGGTGGTAAGCTTTTATAAACTTCAATTTCAGTTTTACTAAAATTCACATATTGTTCAAAATTAGCGATATAATGAAACCAGTAATACCTTTTAGTACTCCCCGCTACTTCTATAGGATAGAACTTATTAGGAGGCAGTATGCATCTTTCTAAAAGTGACTTGAATCTCTCACTAACAACCATTCCAAAATCCAAAGAAGCTCTATCCAACAAATCTGTTTCAATACTTTTGTCACTCAATACTAAACCATATTTAGGTTGAAAATTAGGGAACGAGTCATATTGAACTTTGTTTGCATAATCATCCGCATATACAGGATATCGATCTAACCTTGAGGTCTGCGGATAATTTCCAATTACCCTTATTTCATTTGTTCTGCCAATATTATAAAACTTCATAGTAAAATTATTTCAAAAGAGTTCCAACCGAAGGATTTACAATTTGTTTAAAATATTCATTCAAGTTTAAATTTGATTTTGATGCCGCATCTATCAAGTCTCGCATATCGGGCACAAGTACCTTTTGAATAAATTCATTTGCCGATTCCGGTGTATAATTAGGCATCTTTTGTCTGTATTCTGATAGGCGATGAACTACATAGTCATCATATGCGGGATGATTTCCATGAAGACCTTCATTTAATGATTTCTTATACTTTGATAACCCAATACCATTTTCAAAGGTATTTAAGTGAAATCCATCCCTAGCAGCAGCTTGAACAACAGAATGCTCTCCTGATTTTATCCAAGTTAATATATGATGCGCTTCATCATCAACTGTGCCAAGTAGCTTTGCCAAGTCATCTCTATTTCCAAAGTCAATAATTCCGTTAGAATTTACATTCCATTTAAGATTTATAGTTCTTCCATTAATTGTTATTTGCCTTGTTATCGTCTTGGCTACCCCATTAGTAATATCTCCTCCAACATTGTATCTCCTTATACCATTTACAACACCTTCAACAAAATCTTCAGCCTTACTAACCGATTTAGAAATCCTAACCAACTCGTCAGCATTTTTTGCCAATGATAACTTTTCGAGTTTTAATAATTTAGATGGGAATAGATTCTTTACTTTTTTAACAATTGCTCCTTTAAACGGGCTGATAAATGTTAGTACAAAAGCAGTTGCTTGCCCTTGGTAATACGGTTCATCCCAATTTTCAACAATGAAATTATTAATCGATTTCTGAAGATCCGCAACTTCAACGCCCGTAATGCACTTAAACAAAACATCACCAACTGTTGGATTGTTAATATTCTCTCCTATAGGATAATTCTCTACTGCACATTTGAGAAGGGTACCAATTTTTTCTTTTGTAATCGAAATGCCATCAATCTGTTCATAAAGAGTAATCCAATCCAACTCCTGAACTAATCCATTGATAAATCCACAGGCAAATGCTTCAATATTTTTCTTGCCACAATTCTCCTTTTCTGTGGCACATAAAATCAGCTTTACGGATACGGCATACCAAGCTATTTCTTCGCTATCAAATTTATTTTTTATTCTGTAGTATCTGCTTGCTAAATCCAACCAGCTACATCCTTCAGTTATGGTAGTTGTAGCATATTTTTCCTTAAAGGCGATTTCAAAAGCAGTAACCATTTCATCGGTTATAATTTCCTCCTTCGCACTCCTCTCATCCCCCTCAAACACACTCACCAACATAGCCGGATCACTTAAAATATCCCACTGCCATTTAGCAATATGCCCACCATTGTTGTAATCCATTAAGTTATCAGTGGTACTAGAGCCAGCCACTGCACCATAGCGCTTATCAAAGGTGTGCGAAAGTTTCCAGCGTCCATGCCCAAGCTCGTGCGCTACGGTAGTGGCTTCGTTTGCATCTTCTATTTCACTGGTAAATACATAGCCAAACTGTGCGCCCCGGGGCATAAAGGCAACGGCTTCACGGTTGTTGATCTTCTCAGCACCGGTGGCCTTTAGAAAAAATAAATAGTTAGTGCCAGGGTCAACGGATTTATTGCGCTTAATGAGTTCTGCTTTATATGCGTTGTTCAGAGCACGCATGAGATCATTGTATGTACTGATGCCTGTACTGTTCTCCATCAACATAATGTTGCCTGTGTAATCAAAAGCATCACGTTGTGCAGACCACGTAATGCCCACAGGGCCATAGATGTCTTTTAGCTTTTGTTCGATATTGGCATCTGACGGAGCGCCATTAACAGATACAAGTACTACGTTATACGATTGTGGATCATAGGTTGCAATGCCAAGCTTTCCCAACGTGTAATACCTGGTACTATCTCTCCGATACAGTGCATAGAGTTCCTGCACATCTCCTTCGGGGCCGGGTGCTACCTGTAGAGTGTACAATCCATTTGAATATTCCGCATGGTATTCCGTTCCCAGTTTTGTTTTGAAGATTACATTTTCTGGTTTTATGTTCTGATCTTTTATCTCAATGGTCGCACTAACCTTATCGCCCTGGCCTGAGGGAAGAAATTTCCACGGGGCATAGTAGTTGGTATATAGCTTCTCATACTTATTTTCAATCAGTGAAACATTATCGTAATACGGCAACCATGTATCAAAGGCATATTTACCATTGCCTTTGGCGAATGTTACAATAGCCTTGTCTCCATTAAGCTGTGTAGGGTCGAAGCTCCCTTCTGCCAACGCTTCACCAACAGTGCCAATGTATGTAGCCTTTGCTACTTCTTTTGTTTTGCCAGTTACGCTATCGGTCTCCGTTACTTTTTCTACCTGATAAACCTTTCCGTCTTTATCCTGCACAGTCATTGGGAAGACAACAACATTATTGCCTTCATTGCCTTGACCTTCTTTGTCTGGTGGGGTAACAGTGTGAGGCTCACCTTCACTGTCGGTAATCACCAGTTCTCCTCCATCGTTCAACGCAAATGCCTCTACACCCGGAATAGAAAAATCAAATTTGTAGTCGGTCTTGGTGAGGCCAGTCGACACCACTCCCTTATCAAAGCCTCCTTCAAAGACCTCATCAATGTTAGCAATCTGTCCTTCTTTCTTATCGTATTTGGCTTCCACAAAACCGTTGGTCATCTGCCGGTCTGTGTTGATGGTGATACTTGTAAATTCAACAGCAATTTTTGCATCGTTCAACCACGGTATAATCGTCCATCCCTGACCTGAGAGGCTTCCTTTACTTCCACTAATGCTGACAACGGTTATAGGAAAATCGCCTGCCTTAAATTCTTCACCTGTTTTAAGTTCCGTTATTGGTTCCTGATTCGTGAGGTTAACAGCAGGCAGTATACCACACTGTGCCAACCTTGCACTGTCTGCTTGCGGAAGTGTGATGCTAAATACCGGACTGTATATGGGCTGCCCGGCCATACACATACTACCAACGCGGTATTCATACGTTCCTCCATTTTGCAATCCATAAACAATGGCCTTGGGATCTTGTGTTTGTTGCTCCCTCCATTCGGCCTGAGTCTGGCCTGATGCTGCTTTTAATCTATAGCTTACTGTGAAGCCAATGTATTCCGGGAGTGTGTTCCACTCCAGGTTAAGTCGTTTTCGCTCTACCGTAGCGGTGACATATTGAAGTGGAAGGCAATTATCTTGTAAGATGAATGAACGTATTTCACTATAGCCATCATTCTGAAAAAGGTTTACTTCGTCAAGGCCTTCACGCGCTTTTGCACGAATACACCACGCGTAACGTTTGCCGGGTATAAGCGGTGGTTGCATGGCTCCGTATAACACAGAAGTGCTCCGCGTAGTTTCCCGGTATATCTCAGGTGAATAAGGAAAGGCAGCTTGCACTGTCATGCCATTGTCCCACAACTCTTTCAGTATAAAATCATATTCTACCAGTGCCAGTCCCTGGTGCAGGGGTGTCCATTGAAAGAGTACGTTGAGTGGATCGCGAAATGCAACGCTCTCATTATTTCGTGGAAGACTGAGCAAAGGAGGTTTCTGGCTGGTAATCCACGCACGGGTACACGTAGAAGTAGAAAGTGCCTGACCTGTAAATGCTTCGATGGCCTGAAAGCAAAACTCTACCATTCCTTCCGGTAATTTTCCAGCAGAGAGGTAGCCTTGCGTGATCATATTATTTGGCTGAAAGTATGGTGCAAGGTCATCCTGCGTTAGTCGAACGGGTGAGCCTGTCTCTACGAGTACGGGTTGGATGTAAGCATTGTCGTTGCTTTGGATACGAATGCCACCCGGAGCAGTGATGATCATACGCAGCCTCACATTAATAGAAGGCTTTAGCTGATCGCGGTTGATGAGTGTAACGGTGAGTTTCTCTTTTGTGCCACTGTAATAATCGCTCAGGTATAAACTATACGGTGGAAGCAGGTGAACATTGACCTGTATCGGATAAGTAGCTTGTGCCATACCTTGAGTGAGGCACAGCAACCAAAAAAGAAGAAAGTATCCGTAACGTTTTAGTATCATTGATTTAGTTCTATATATCGTTCAACTTTTTATACCTGCTTATTTTTTGAGATGCCCTTTATTGTATTACAATTTTGAAGGTTGAATATCCCTGTGATGTTACCAATTGCAATACATACACACCCTTGCCGGCCATTGATGAAACATCAAAGTCTACTTTGGCAAAAGATTGTCCTTTAACATCCTGTTGGGTCAATACATTACCTTGTGTTGTGTGTAAGATCAAAATAAAATCTCCCACCTCGCGTAGTTCTACTGTTGCGACAAAGCGTCCATCGTTTGGATTGGGTGTAACCATGAACTGTTTAATATAAGGCTCATCGGGTGTCTGATAATCGGTAAGCTCACTTTTATCGACTATGCGAACAGTTGAATAGGTGGTCTTTTCACATGACCCTTTGAAGCTGGTGAGGCCAATGGAGTATTCTCCTTTTGTGCTAAAGGATATGTCAAGATAGCCCGGTGTTTTTTCCAGCACAGTTGCTTCTTGCGGAATGATCCACTCCACCTTGTCTGGTGCTGGGAAACTGATGTTGGCTACTCTCACCTTTCCGGCCAGTTGTGCGCGTGTCGCCACAGTAATGCTGGCCGCAATTTCTGAATCGTTCCGCTCTACCTTCACTTCATCTTCATTGATACAACCATTACTATCGCTTATTTTCAAATGATAAACTGCGGCATCCACAAGTTGAACTACTGCCGTAGAGGCAAAGGGTGTTCCGTCCTTCAACCATGAATATTGTGTAGAAATATCTGCCCTCGTTATATCCAGATCAAGAGATTGATCTTTACACAATACCCTGTCAGGGCCAAGATCAACCGGGGAAAGATCGGGGTCTTGCAAAGTGTAGTCACGGGTAATGAAGCAGTCATTGGCATCGGCAATGCGAACATGATATTCATCTTCTCCAAGATTGGTTATCGCGGAAGTGCTAGCTCCGTGATCCCACACATAAGTAAAGGGTGCGCGTCCACCACCAACAGTGAGTTCTATCGAACCATCCGCGTAACCATTACAGGTAGGATAATCCAGAACGGCTTCTGCTTTCAGGCTGTTAGGTACTTTTACTTCAGTTTGCCCATACGTTGTACAACTGCGTGCATCGGTCACAATTAAAGAATACCATCCATCAGCAAGGTTATTAATTTCGTTCGTAGTCTCTTCTGTACTCCATGTGTATTTATAGGCTGTTGTACCTCCTTGTACGATGGCTTTGGAAGTACCATTTGTATCACCATTGCAAAGCAACTCCGAGGTGACAAAATTTATTTTCAATACATCGGGCTGTATCAGTTTAAAATCAGGTGACCATGCTATAATACCATTTCTGTCAGTCACTTTCACACGGTACACTGCCGAAGGACGTTCAGTGGCAATGCTGTCCGATGTTCCAAAGGCTGTCAGCGATCCACCATTCACAACATACCATTCATATTGGTATGGATGATAGGGGTGTCCCAAAAAATATGACCTTCCACCAATGGCATGTGCCACTATTTCTCCATCATCGTATCCGTTACAGGAAACAAAATGATATTCATCTACGGATATCTCAAGTAATGGTGGTTGATCAAGTTCAATAGTAAGTGTATCGTAACAACCGCGCAGGTTAGTTTCTGTTTGAGGAAACGTAAGTGCATAGTTGACATCCTGCGAACGAACATGGTACAATCCCTTAGCAATACCAGATAATCTACTCGTCATGCTCGAACCTTCCAGGACAGAAGTTTCCGGGATAAGCGGATTATCATTGTTGTCTTTCCATTCGAAAGTATAAGGACTTGTTCCTTCATCTGACCGGACTGTGATATATCCATCAGAGTGTCCGAAGCCTAATGGCTCAATTGCTTCTACCGTACTGAGAAAGACCTTTTGTGCTGGCTCTCCGATAGTCAAGTCAAGGTGTTTGATACTTCCATCCGTTTCTTTTGGATCGCAGCCTTTACTGTCCTTTAACCAGACAACATAGTCTCCTGCTTTCAGATCTGTGAACGTAATAGCTGCGCTTTCATTCATGGGCATCTGCTGCACCGTGTCACTACCCAATACCAGGTACGTAGTATATATCCCTGTTCCGCCCTGTGCAGATACCGCTATCTTTCCATCTTCACCACCATAGCAATGCACATCTACTGTGTTGCCAATGAAATTAGTAATGGCAGTTCGCGGTGTTATGCCAGAAGATGCTTTGTGATCAAGACTTCCCGTATAGGTAGCGTCCACATCTGCGTTGCCGTCCACATCGTATGTTCCCAATAGAGCAATGGCGTATGAAATAGGTGTAAGATTTGAGACCGTAAAGCAATGACCAGCATCCAGACTTGAAATGTTGGACGTCTGACCATTTAATATGGCTCCGTTGAGTTCGATGTTCAATAACTCACCAGTATACATTGCACGACTGAAACAGATTTTTAATTGAGCATCGTTAGAACCAAAACAAGATTCCATGATTGGTTCGACTCCTGTAATGCGAGGTGCAGACAGTTTAGGGAATACTGTAAACGTACGTTTAACAGTCCCTTCATATTTCACCCTGAACCGAACGTTGGCATTGTTCTTTAATATGGTAAGAAACTCTGCTTCGGTAAACAAGTCATATCCCTTCACCTGGATGGTGCTTAGATTTTGGAAAGCAGCGGGCATCTCAATCCAGTTACCGGTGGTCTTTTCATATTCCCAGGTGTACGGTGCATCGGGATATGCTTTTATAGTTGCGGTGTGCTCGGAAGGAAAATCTTTATTGACATTATCAACAACATTGGCGGCAGTGAGATAATACATATTAACGGTATTGGGACTAACCTTTACCGTAACATTATTATCGTAGGATGGAATACCAGAGAAAGGATATTCAAAAGTAGGGTCGGTTGGCATATCTGTCGTTGCTTCTTCCCCAGACGCACTGGCAGCATTACAAGTATAAAAAAAAGGGAAACTCTTCTTAAACTCCCGAATACCTTTAAACTTCAAACTATTGAGTCTTACGCTACCGT
The DNA here is from genome assembly GCA_046595655.1 of Chryseolinea sp. GTDB lineage: Bacteria > Bacteroidota > Bacteroidia > Cytophagales > Cyclobacteriaceae > Chryseolinea. The sequence continues at coordinate 21,754 of JBKJOF010000056.1, forward strand.
CAATCGTTAGTGTTTTGCTATAGGTCTTCCAGGAATTCCCAATAGTATTAAGGTCTTGATTCCACTCGTTCACTGAACCTCCAATTGAATAATTGGCAGTCATCGAAAAATTATTGGTACAATCATTTGATGCGTTGCCAAAGCCGTCTTTAATGCTGATATCAATTTTACACGTATAGTTACCGGTATATTGTCCATAGGCATACGATGTAAACATCCATGCAATAACCAACAGTTTTAATTTCTTCATCTTGTTATCTATTTAATCCCAACCGTTACTTTGCCTATTGCTCCGTTGCGTCCATTTTCCAGCACCGTGCGGATCATGTATTCATATTGGATTCCAACCTTTACGTCTTTATCCGTTTCCATCAGTTCATATCCTTTCACCGTCTTCAGTAAAGTAAATCCTTTACCTCCTTCATTTCTGTAAATCTCCAGTTGCTTTACATCCGCTACAGTATTCTTCCATGCAAGGTCTACCTGTTGTTTTTTTCTATTGAACTTTGCAGTGAATGATGTAATTTTTCCTTGCTCGCCAGCATGAGCAGGTGCCTGAACCGTAACCGCAGGGGAAGGTGCTGACTGCAATCCTCCTGTGGTAACAGTGATCATTGAGTAACTATAAAACTTGTCGGCCAGTACGATTGAGTCCTTAAAAGATTTTATAGTTTGATCTGTAAATGATTTTAACAGTTTCATCGCTTTGTCACCGCGCTCAATACGATAGAGTTGCACCGATGCCAGGTTCTCTTCTCCACCCGTTGCCCATTCTAGCATAATACCATTGCCCACTAACTTATAACCCGTAAATAATGGCGTAGATGGCGGAACTAACTCAGGCTTTTGAAGAATAGCCGTTGCCGATTTATCGGATTGATTGTAACGCTTGTCAAGGGCAGTGACAGCGTAGTATATTTTGCTGTTTAGATTTCGAACATCAACGGTATCAACCCAGACATTTTTAAGGACAGCATTATCTGTAAGTGGGATCAGTTCTTCGCCCAATGTTTGCGCACGGTATATTCTATATCCGTATATATCATTTTCTTTATTAGGTGTCCATGATAACCGAACTACACCAAGGCTATCAACAATACCTTTTAGTCCGGTGGGGGCTGATGGAGGAATCGTATCGGATGGTTGCACCAGAACAGGAAAAGACAAAACTGGTTCGCCCTCTTTGGGGACAGCCGCAATCACAAAATAATTCGAAGCCAGTAAGCTGTCGTACGTTGTTGCGCGTTTATCCGGAGAAATATTTTTCAATACAGATACGTAAGGTCCTTTCACATTATCACTTCGCTGAAGTTCAAACTCTTTAAGTTGTTCATTGCCTCGTTCATCAAATTCCCACTCAACAGTTAGCACTCCATCCTTGTCTGGCACTGCACGTTGAATGTGCGGAACATAGATGAGCTTGTTCTTTCCTTCGCCCTTCACTACATCTGAAGGTGGACCTTCTTCACTAAAAGCATTTATACCAATGAGCCTGTAATAAGCAGTTGATGTGTTGTCTTTTAAAGAATCTGTATAGAACATCCGCTCGGCTGATTTCCCATCCTTGCTATTCATGTTTACCAGCGGAGTATCAGAGAGACGTTTGAATGTTTTTCCATCTAGGGATTTCTCAAGGAAATAGGCATTGTAAACACTATTTAAGATGCCGTAATTCCAGGCGAGTAATACACTCTTGTCACCAAACACGGCTACCAACTCCTGAGGTTGTGGTAATGTGGTTACATCATTGAGACTGATGTACACAGACCCCATCTCAATCTTCAAGGTCTTTTCGGGTACCGCAGAAATTACTCGATACAAGTAACGCTCTCCTTTTTTTACAGTCTTATCTTCAAACCCCCATCCAGCCATGAGTGCTGCCGGGTAACAAAGATCGGCTGCATACATGGAGACCAGATAACGTTGTTCAAGTTCCTGTGCTAATGCAATCAGTTTTGAAATTCCTTTTGAATCTTCATCAGACAATTTAAAATCCTGTCCGTACAATGCCTGAGCAATAACCGCTGCAAAGTTGTTCGTTGTTGCCAGAGCTTGCCAATTGTCCAGGGGTTGTGGTTTAACGGGAGACGTTGTGATCAAGACCTTTTCGGGCTGATTGAGAATTTCACCATTGCGCACCACCGTATATCGTTCCACCGTAAACCCAAACTTGTTACTCTGTTTCCAGGCCATCGGTGTATTGACTGCCCATCGAAGTTGGATTAACCCTTCCTTCACATTTGCCCTTACTCCTATACCAGACGCATCCTGTGCCACTACAGAATAACCCGTTGTAAACACAAGTAATAATAAGAGGCTATATTTTTTAAGACTGGATTTCATTATTTGATAAAGTTGTAATAGTCAAAATCCGCGTAGGTTCCCTTCGAACCATCCGGTGTTACGTACTGAAATCTGACGGTATAATTTCCACTACGGATCATGGAGTATGTGCCATTGATAATGTAGTTGTACTTCGATTGTTCGGGTGTTCCCATAAACCTGTTCACAATCTTATCCTGCAACTCGGCATAATCCTGCTTATAAACTATTGGCAGGTTATAGATGTAGGGAAAGCGCGAACGGGCAACGCCATTGTAGTTATTGTTCTCCACCTCGGTGAGATACTGCGTTGATAGCGGTATAGCCTTTACCGGAGGGAATCCCAATACATTTACATCGCGATCAAGTTTGATTCCTGCAACCGGGTAGTTAACATACACCAATGGGAAAATATCTTCCTTGTAATATGCATCGCTTAATATGGCTGAGGCTTCTACCATCGGCTTATCGGCAGTGTATAATGAACCCACCAAATCCATTGGTTCAAATGGCTCACCTCCCTTAATTTCATATTGCAGATTAATAACATCAGAAGATAACCTGCCGGCAATAGCGCCTCCCTTCTGTATGGCATTTATTTTCTGTTGGAAAGTGGCGTACTGACCTGTAGTGAATGCATAACCAAGCAAGCTCTTACCTACATCTACCCGGATCACATTACTTGCCTGACGATTTGTAACTGTAATGTCATCCTCTTCCGTATTGACAAGTTCTGTCTGCTCATCTGATCCGGTATTATCTGTGCTTCCGCTTTTGTTGAGGGTAACGACATTCACACTATAGTTTGACTTAAGCGAAAGTTCAGGCAATGAGTAATTGATCTTATTGGCTGCTGGATCATACGTAAATGATAAAGACTGAATACCTTCTTTTCCTGCAACCTGTACTTCATGTTTATATTCAGGAGAAAACAAATAACTCTGACCGCGTTTAAGTTGAATGTAGCCGTTCTTTATTTCGTCCTTGAGGAAGAATCGCTGATCGACTACAGGATAAGCAAAGTCAACGTTGGTCAACGGGATAACATCCGGTGCGGTACCTGTGGTAAAGGATACTTCCATGCTTTCTTCTGACTTTTGGCCAGACGTGTACACTACCACCCAGCGGCCACCTTGCCATTGTTCAAACCCAACTTTGACTGTAGCTTTTAATTTTTTGGCAGGGGGAAGTACTTCTTTGGAATAAAACGAAACGTTATCATTGTTCTGTGACCACACAAGTTTTCCTGTCACTGTTTTTTTCTCGTCATCAATAAGAGAAAAATCATTGAGCTGTATGCGGAATGTTTTTGGCCCCTGATCGTCTTCCACATCAAACGGAATACCAACACGCATATTGAATGCAGCCTGTGGCGCAGCAAATACATCAACATCATTTGAATTAGTTTTCGGTGTCAGATCACTAATCATCCTGGTTTCCAGGGGACTGCTGCCGGGTACAACCAGTTCACACTCTTCACCAATGGTCATCTTGAAACGACACTTACCTTTTACAAGTCCACCTAACAAGTCAAACTGAACACCGAGATAACCCTTGATAAAAGTTGGATTTGGAAGTTTCGCCTGCATAAGTGCTGCTGCTGCACCTTTGATGATGGGTATCTTCGTTTTTAAAAACCACAGATTCACTTTCACACCAAGTTCTCCCTGCAAATACACATACGATTGTCCATTGGCATACCACCCATCCATACCAATCTTTCCACTACGACCTTTGCATTGCATGTCCTGATAATCTTTGAGCATAATATCAAAGCCTATCCCGGCCTGGAAGTTGGCATACAAGATCAGGAAGGTCATGTCACCGGTTTCAACTTTTAGGCTTGCGCCAAAGGCAAAACCACGGCCATCACCCAATGCGTTGAGGTCACGCATATAGTCCAGTTCGGCCATGTCTACTCCGAGAATGTCGGCAACTTGTTTGGGTGGTGGTGGCGATCCTGGAATTTTAGAACCCAACATCAGATAAGAACCTGTTTCAATGCTCACTCCACCAATGCCCATCTTCAGACCCAACCTGTCCGTAGGTGTTCCCATGTGTACATACCATTCTTTCGGATCGATGTGCATCACTGCCCATCCTGCACGGTTGCCTGAAGCGGTGCCACGAATCACTCCACCAATGGCGTTCACATATAAATCAAAGGTGGCGTGAAGCGAGCTTTGGGTAAAGTCATATTGAATTCCAACAGCAGCAGAGAACCCACCGTCTTCTCCTGGCTTTTGAGTGGGTTCAAAAATGGTCGAAGCCGCTTTGTTGGGTTCGTATTGCTTTAGGGTCTCCAGCGTTTTAGCAAGGGCAGGATTGTTTGCCACAAATTTCTTTTCCAGATCGGCAACTTTTTTTGCCTTTTCGGAAACGAACTTGTCAATGTTTTCAGTACCTGGGATTTTACCTGCAAACTTGGCAAAGCCATAGAACCCAATAAAATTCAACCCACCCGATTTACTAAACGCAATTTCAAAAGAAGCTTCTCCATTAACAGCAGCTTCGTTGCCTACATTAAAGAGTACAGATGCTTTTACACCAATGCCTGTATTCGCATCTGGGATATATTTGCATCCTGTTGGCGATGCCGCTACTTCAGCACCATCACGCTTCATTCGATACGAAATACCACCGCCAAAACCAGTAAGACCAACAGGAGGAAATACAGGAATGCTTGTGCCAAACGCCACTCTGCCATCCACAAACCAATACCTGAAATCTTTGCGTCCAAACATGGCGCGTGCATCAATTTGTAGTCCTTCGAGCACCTTATCGAATCTCAACATCATGCTGCCCGCATAACCATCACCGTAAATAGGATCATCATTCATGATGATGAGTTCGGCCTCCAATGTTATAGTCTCAGCGATCTTTGCATTAATACCTATGCTGTTGATCTTGAGCTTATCATATTTCCATTGCCCTGATCGCTGTTCACTTCCACCTTGTGTAGTTGAACCTGATGTTTGCTCCTTATAGACACCTACGAATTCCAATCGCGTACTTCCTGTAAAAGCACCATCACTCAGGGTAAGTTTAATATCCATACCCAACGCAATTTCATCTTCTAAAATGCGAACACCAATGCGATCAACCGAGATCGGAAAATTCATCATTTTGAGTTCTCCCTTATAGCCCAAGTATTCAGCCGTGAACTTTGGTGCGTCTGTTTTCAGATGAAGGCTTCTGAATTCTATTCCTTTGAATTCAGCTATTTTTTTTCCTCCTGCGTCAGTACCTGAAGACCCGACACGCGCGGCCAGATTCAAGCTGCCGTGCAGCATCGCTTCGGGCTTGAATTTATGATCTACAACTTTTAGTTCTATATAAGAATTTGGTAACAACTCGGCCTTAGCATGGAATACGTCAAACGCTACAGTATCAAGTGTGTTAACATGAAGTAGATATTCGTTATCTGCCGTAATAATTGCATCATAACCTATGTTAGCTGTATCTGCGATAGGAAGTCCAATGCGACCAGTGAACTTTGCTTCTGTTAAACGGTTTGCTTCCAGTGCAAGTGTGAATGCATCAACTGAAAAACGCCAACTTGAGGCAGAGCCCTCATCGATTGGTAAAATTCCAGTAGCACCAAAAATTCCACTAATGCCATTGTTATCCAGAAGCATGTTTTGCGCCACAAATGAAACCCGTTGCTTATTTTGTCGCTTGGCAAATTCTTCCGGTAGAGTAAGTATGAGATCACGTACAAATACGCCACGCCATAACGTTGGATTTCCGGGAACCATATAGTTTGTTTCGTACCCTTCAGGATAAACGATAGTCGGATCATTTCGTAAATCGCTAAAATCGAATACAGCATCTTTTACAGAGAAAATAAACCCTTTCAATCCGTTTATTTCAAATGGAGGAAGGGATATTCCAATCATCATGTCGTTCCAATCTTTCACAACCGTTTTGAAAGCCCCCTTTACACGCCCCGGTTTTGTGTGGCCTGCCGAATCAATGGGGGACATCATGCTTTCAGGGAATTCAACTTCAGCAGCAATACCCATTTCACGGAAGCCCTGACAATCAATAGAAATGTACGTCAACTCTTTTGCCCGCCCTGTATTTTTACTAAAAGAACCTTTCAGTGTAAGCGCAGCAGTGTTACCATTGATCGGGATTGAAAAATCACCCATCAGTACCAGTGATGCATCTCCGATAATATCTCCGCTGTGCGAAAGCTTGATACCTTGCGCACCAAAAAATAGAAGCTTGTCATCCTGTGGAAGTTTGACGCGTGCAAAAAGTGTAAGCTCACTATGCGTAGTCTGCCAGATAATATCGCTCACCGCGATAGTCACTTCCATATTGCCAACAGTCTTGCGTATGCCCAATGGCAATACGTTCATATCAGCATAGGTGAGCGACTCGGTGAAGTTATTCGATTGATCCAGTTTATAGAATGTGTTGACGGCTGCACGTTGCTGTTCCTGCCAGCTTTGAGTAGCAGCAGTTGATCCTTCGGTGGTTTGCGCTACTGTCAATGTAACAACTCCTAAAGAAATCAGTATAAGAAATATTATTCTTGGTAAAATGCAGAGACCAGTGTGTTTGCGGTTTTGCTGACTGTTCAAGTCAGTAGAGTGTAACGTCATACTATGAGCTAAAGGGTAAAATAATTACATCAGGGAGCTTTTGAAACTAAAAGCTCTGCGTCAAGAATATTGTTGATAGGCGGATTGTAACCGGGTATATAGATGAATACCTGTAAAAATAATGTCGAGGGTAAATCTGATTTTCATAACGTATATAAGATTTAGATTTTACAAGATCGGGCAATTTAATGTGTACAATGAAAATGAATTCTGTTCTCAGGTACACATGTAATAAATTGAGTAAAGCGGTATTTTTTTAAACAGAAGTGCCTGTTTCAATTTACTCCGATTTATAAGGTTTTTATAGATGAACTATGAGTATTCATTTATAATCATTTCCGTTTCGCCTCAGACCATATTCTCAAAATCCATCACTGAGAAAACATAATTACTTTTGATCGCCATCTAATGTACTCTTTCTCATCATTTTCAATCAACTCGCGCCATTTTGATGATGTCCATTGGAACCTGAGACAACTTATTTCTTCTTATACAAATCGTTTTTAGGAGTAATCTGACTATAATTCAACGTTAAGTCAATTTATCCGCTAACGCACTTAAAGATAACTGAGGAAGAAAGCGATTCTACTTTGGTTAAACTTTACAAAGCGTTTTGGTTGATTAAACGCTTCAACATCTTCTTCGTGGTCGCATTTTTTTTATAAAAGTTAATGACATTGATTATACTCCTTCTTAATTGGAGAAATTGAGATTTGGAGATTACTGATTCTAACAAATCATTTGGGTTAACATTGTCGTTGAATTTATACCACCTGTTATATACTCTGACCACTTAGGCTGAAAACCCTCCTAACTACAATACAATCAATGACCTCAAAGAACAATTTTAATGAACTTCAAAAGGCGAGTGTTTCCAGATAATGAAGTATTTAATTTAAGCACCGTAACCTCAAGTCACAAACAGTTCCTTATTTTTAAAGGCTGTATCACTCTATGGATTCAAAAATGAACATTAAAAACGTTGTGCAAAAAGATTATAACAAATACCCATTCATGGATTTATCTCTTCAGGATATTCGGGGAGAAGAATGGGTATCGATTGAAGGCCTTGATGATTATTTTTATGTATCAACCTATGGCAGGGTCTGGGCACTTGCCCGACCGATCTATGCCAGTGATGGCAAATTCTATTACATAAAAGAACGGATCAGAAAACAGAGTTTAATAAAACGCTATAATCGCTACACAAAAGATTTCACGGAGCAATTATATGTTCACATCCGCTATGGTGGAGCAGTCCATCATTTTCTGATAAACAGATTGGTGTATAATGCTTTCGTTGAGCCAATTGATTTTGAAGAAGATGGGTTTCTGGTCGTCCATAAAGATGGCGATAATTGTAATAACCGATACCAAAACCTTGTCCTCATGAACGGTACACAACTTTATCGGCATGGGCTTGAGCTTAAACGAAGGCCGCGCAGTGGCAGCGTAAAGAAAATTGGAAAACGTTTGGTGTGGTCTGATGAAAATATATCACGCCCTATCATTCGATATTCACTTGATGCAAAAAAGCGAACTGAATATGAAAGCCTGACAGATGCTGCGAAAAAAAACAATGTGTCAAGAGGCAGCATCCGCAAGGTCGCTGCAAAACAATTGAAACAACTTAACGGATTTGTGTACTGCTACAAAGGTGAAAAGTATACAGGCGAATATGCGGATTACTCACGGAGCAAAAAGGTAACTCAATATTCAATTGATGGAAAAAAAGTTTCTGTGTTTGTCAGCGTTGAAGAAGCTTCTATTGCAACCGGTATTGATGCGAGTTCAATAGGTAAATCGGCCTTGAGAAAAAAACGGATTGCCAGTGGCTATGTATGGCGTTATCAAAATGATAATTATACAGGTGAGTATAAAGGAAAGATCAAAGAAAACGCCAGGCCGATCAAGCAATACAGTTTGGATGGAAAAATCGTGGCACGTTTTCCTAGCATTGCACAAGCTGAGAAGGAAACAGGCTTTAGTGCTTCAACCATCAAAGCCTGTGCTGTAAAAGACCAGAAAGTAGCGCACGGTTTCGTATGGCGTTTCGAACATGAAAAGTATAGTGGCGAATATAAAAATTATAGAAAAGGAAAGCCTGTAACCCAGCATGATCTCAACGGTAAAAAAATGCAGACCTTCCCTACCATTGAAGCTGCGGCCAAGGCAACCGGATTAACACCTGATAATATCCAGAAGAATGTTAAAGGGGAAAATAAAACAGCCGGTGGTTTTATTTGGAGACATGCAACGTCAACCGAAATTCAAAAACTACCAGCATTTAAAGGCCATGAATACAAAGAACATGGCTCGTTCAACAAACCTGTTATTCAATACTCGATTGATGGACATAAGCTCGAAACATATCCCAGCATAACGGAAGCCGCAAAAGCAAATGACATAAGTGCTGCGAATATATCTTTTGTGCTCAACAAGCCAGGAAGAATGGCAGGCGGGTTGGTGTGGCGTACAAAAGGAAACCGGTATTATGGTGAGATCGCAAAAAGCCCATCGGCCAACAAGGCGAAGACCATTACACAATATAGTCTTAACGGAAAAAAGCTGAATGTATTCAACAGCACAAAAGAAGCTAGCCGAAAAACAGGTGCTAGCAGCAGCACCATATCATCGGTAGCAAGAGGTAAATTAAAAACGACAAGTGGATTTATCTGGCAGTATGGAGATGGCCCTAAAAAAATAGATCTCGATTTATATTTTGCTTCAACCGAAAAAAAACTTGAAAAATTAAGAAAGTCTGTCGTTAAATATACATTGGAAGGAGAACAATTAAATGAATATCCAAGCATTGCTGAAGCTGCACGCACAGAAAAGATTTCTAAGAACAGTATTTCACGTGCAGTTAATGGTGGGCAACTTTCAGCGGGAGGGCATGTGTGGAAACTCAAATAAGACACTGAGTTAACTATAGACAGGTACGATGCGACTACCAAAGAGATAGGAAGGAAATAAGTGGTTTCGGAAACAAAAACGCATCATTGCGAAACTTCATTTTCCAGATATTTTTAACATCCTTAATTTCGTAGTGTGGGGAATTAAGGTGTTTTTTTTATATTTGTTTACGCTGGTTTATTTGTCCTTTGTTCTGAAGTTTATTGGGAGGCATCCCAAAGGACAAAGCCAGCAAATAAGTAAGCCGTTGGCTCAAATTGACAGGGGTTGTCATTGGCTAGCCTTGAATTGCTCTCTGAATTGTATCAAAAGGCAGAACCGATTTGTTCACGTACACTGTATATACTTCTATAAGGCTACGAAAAAGAGAAAGCCCCACGGATTACGCGGGGCTTAAGATTAAATCTTCGGCTTATAGCCTTATTGTGATAAGCTTTCAATTATAAATGTAATGGTTTTTAAAAAAATAACAACATGGAAAAAGTAATTGGCATTGATCTGGGTACTAATTCTATTGGCTGGGCATTAAGAGACCTCCTTGAAAAAGAAAATCAAATTATAGATAAGGGTGTTTTAATTTTTGATAAAGGAGTTGGTGAAGTAAAAGGAATTGAAACTCCCCTAGTAAAGCCCAGAACTGATGCCAGGGGCAAAAGAAGAAATTATCAAGCAGAGAAATATCGTAAATGGGAGCTGTTAGAATTCTTAATTGAGAAAAAGACGTGCCCCCTAACCGTTAAAGAATTAGATGAGTGGCGTAAGTATGAAAAAGGAATTGGAAGAAGGTATCCTCAATCAGATAAGTTTATTCAATGGTTACGGTTTGATTTTAATGGAGATGGTAAGCCTGACTTTGAGCTTTTCGGTTTCGATAAGCACGAAAGTTATTATCTATTTAGAATGTTAGTGGTAAGTGAGGATAAACACCACAAAGAAATACTTGAAAAAAACCCTCAGATTCTAGGGCGGGTACTTTACCAAATAGTACAGCGCAGGGGATCCAGAGGCAGAGATGATGAAGACGAAGAAGCCAAAACAATTTTAAAAGGCAGCGAGAAAAACGGAACCATTGGCGTTGAGGCCATTATTCCATATATAGAAAAACACAAGACACTTGGTGCTGCTTTGTATTACCTGCAAAAGGAAAAGAAAGAACGTATCCGCAAGCGGTATAACCTTAGAACTGATTATGAGCAGGAACTGAAAGAAATTTGCAGGGTTCAAAATTTGGATGAGAATTGTTATAAACGTCTTTGGAAGGCTATTATATGGCAACGCCCTTTGCGCAGTCAAAAGGGACTAGTGGGTATTTGCACTTTTGAAAAGAACAAAGCCAGATGTCCTATCAGCCATCCACTTTATGAAGAATATAGAACGTGGGTCTTTATCAACAATCTAAAAATTGAATTGCCAGAAAACATAGATAAGGTCAAATATCTAAAGGACAACATCTATCCAATTTTTTACAAAGTAAGTGATGATTTTAAACTCAGTTCCATTGCAAAAGTGCTTGACAAAGTTGGAGGTAAAATAACCGCGAGGTTTCCTCACGGAATAAAAGATGAAAAAGGGAAATACAAAAAGGATGGACCGGATACGAAAGTAGTATCTGCTAAACTTCTCAATTCCTTCCAGGAAATATTTGGCGAAAATTGGAAAGTGCTAACAATAGAAACTAAAAATACAAAACAGGTAAGAAAAAAGGATGGTAGAGTCAGTGAACATCAAATCAATTACACGTTTGAGGATTTCTGGCATGTGTTATTTGCTTTTGATAGTAAGGACAAGTTGAAAGAATTCGCAAAAGAGAAATTAAATTTAAATGAAGACCAATCTGAAAAATTCTGTAAAATAAGGCTGCTACAAGACTATGCTACCTTAAGCCTCTCTGCTATCAAAAAACTGCTACCCTACCTCACTCAAGGTTTTATTTATAGCGAAGCAGTGTACTTGGCAAATCTCCATAAAGTACTTGGTGCAAATGAACTAACCGATGGAATAATAGAAGAATTCTCAATCGAAGTTAGAAAAATCATTGACGAGCAAAAGAATGAAAAACAGTTAATATCGGTAGCTAATAACCTGATAAGTGAGCAGCTAAGCAATGAAAGTCGCTTCGGCATGAAATCTGATTACAAATTAGATGCTGGTGACAAGAACACCATTGAAGGGAAATTACAGAAAATGTATGGAAGCACAACTTGGAAGGAATTGACGGAAGATGAAAGAGCCAGCGATATTGATTTCGTGGCTAACCATTATGAAAGTTTTTTACAGAAACCAATCACTGCAAAGAAAGAAGAGGTATTCCTAAAGATAGCCAGGTTACACGACAGAATATTTACGTACCTAAAGGACAAGTACACACTGCCCGATAAAAACATAAAACACCTCTGGCACCCATCAGAACAAGAAACATACTTGCCTGCTAAGGAAAAAGACGGAATTAAACAATTAGGCGATCCTCAACCCATCAGCAGAGGTTTCAAAAACCCGATGGCATTAAAGACTCTTCACAAACTAAAACAATTAATGAACTACTTGTTGGAAACAGGTAAGATCGATGAGGATACACGCGTTGTCATAGAAATTGCCCGTGAACTGAACGATGCCAACAGGCGAAAGGCTATTGAAGCTTGGCAGCGCAAACGTGAAAAAGAAAATGAAGAATTTGCCAAAGCAATAATCGGAACATGCAAACTGAAGTATCCCAATCTCGATGAAAATAATCCAGAGGTGATAAATAAATTTAGACTGTGGTTCGAGCAAATTGAAAATGGAGAAAATGTTCTTAAAGAAGTGAAAGCACTTAAAGATGATGTTAAAAAATTAAGGCTATGGGTAGAGCAGAAAGGCCAATGCCTGTACACGGGCAAGTCTATTTCCATAACCGAATTATTTGACGGTTCAAAATTTGATTTTGAACACTCTATTCCTGCAAGCATGAGTTTTGATAATGAACTGAAGAATCTAACGATTGCTGATTCAAGATATAACAGAGAGATCAAAAAGAACAAGATACCCTATGATTGTCTAAACTATGATAAAGACTACGTATATGAAGGTATTACTTACAGTCCAATAAAGCCGCGATTGAAATTCATTGAGGAGAAAGTAAATACCTTAGAGGAGAAAGTAGAAAGACAACGATTTTTCTCAAAAGTAGCGTCTACAAAAGAGAAGAAAGATGAAGCGATTTTTTATAGACACTTTCACCAAATGGAACTGGACTATTGGCGCAAAAAACTTGACACTTTCACTTGCAAAGAATATAAAGCTGGCTGGCGAAACAGTCAGTTAAGGGACACACAAATCGTTACCAAGTATGCATTGCCTTACTTAAAGACTGTGTTCAGTAAAGTTGACGTGCAGAAAGGTTCGGTCACAGCTGCATTTAGAGAGATTTACAAGGTACAGCCAAGACTTGAAAAGAAGGATCGAAGCAAACACAGTCATCATGCCATTGATGCAGCAGTGCTTACCCTAATCCCAGCAGCAGCTAATCGAGATAAAATTCTTCTTCGGTATAACGAAGAGAAAGATAAAAATCCGAATAATACCTATCATGAAAAGCCAGGCCAATGGAGCAGTTTTGAATCACGCTATATCTTATCGATAGAAGACGATGTCTTGATTAATTTTCAGGCTCAACATCGAACACTTACCGATACCTATAAAAATGTTCGCAAACGGGGAAAGCAACAATTTGTTAAAGAAAAACATCAAGATGGAAAATGGCAATACAAACTTGACGAGAAGGGAAATAAAATTCCTCTTGTAGCTCAAGGGGATACAATAAGAGGGGCTTTGCATAATGATAGTTTTTTTGGCCTAGTGAAACAACCGCAATATAAAGTAGAAGATAATAAATTTATACCACTCACCGAT
>JBKJOF010000155.1:0-4834 GCA_046595655.1 Chryseolinea sp.
CGGAGAAAAAATGATGTTATCTTTTCTCCCGCAGAGCTTTCTGACAGAAACGTAACGAATCCAGAATGATAATTCAAGGTATACTCGTAAAGATAGAAGTTGCAATTTTTTTGCTCACGGAAATCTCCATTCAGCTACACGATTGAAACAGAAGTCATCCATCAGCGAGACGCTGTTACAAGTCAGAGCACAAGGGAGACCCTTGCGCTAGCGAATAGCTCACTTTGCACCAGAATTGGTGCCTCACTTTCACCTGAATAATTAGTTAACAGTGATGTAAGCTTGTTGAAAAACAGCATTGCCCTTTTTATCCATGCCTTCTACTGTGATTTGATAGCGCGTCTTTAGATCGGACGTAAAGAATGATGCAGAAGCTTCCCCTTTTTCATTTGACTTTAGGACGGGTGCCCAGAAAATCGTGGATCGGAAATCCTGTTCATTTCCATTTGGCTTTTCATAGTCCGGGGAATAAAATTTGATAGGGCGATTATATCCCATCAACGTGAATTCCTGAAGGCTTTTCGACCCGCTCAATTCATTGCCCCCCGCATAACTGGCAGTTTTTGTGTATATAGCTATAACCCCTCCTGACCCACGCGCCCCATAGATGGTCGCTTCAGAATCCTTAAGTATATCAATTCTTTCAATATCGTTTAGCGAAAGATATCGAGATAATTCCTGTAATGTTGTAAAATGGTCAATAATGACATTATTTACAAGAATTAGTGGGCCGGAAGAGCCGTAGAAGCTATTTACTCCTCTCATCGTTCCAAATAACATGCTTGGCGCCTTGCTCTGTACCAAGTCCAAAATGGTGCTGCCTAAACCATATTTGATAATGTCTTTAGAAGTAATTGTTACTGAGGAGATGCCGTGGATTCCATTTGTCTTTACGTTCTCAATCTTTGTGGCGGTTACGGTTACTTCATTCAATAATTTCGTTCCCGTATTGAAATTACTTCCATTCACTGGCTTCTGTATCTGCTGAATTGTTGAACTTGGGTCAAAGTTCATTTTTGGAAGGTTAAAGTTTCCCTCAAGCGGTGGAACAGGCTGTGGCTTCAAGATCACTTTGCTTGGAGATTTTTGGTTCGTGCGTTTTGCTTGGAAAGAGAATTTTGTGCTGTCAAAAAAGTTGAATCCCTTGGCCTCAAACTTCCCATCAAGATCTGTTTTTACCGATACGATGTCTGCGAACTGGCCTTGTATTACCGTCAGGGTTGTTTGTTCAGCTTTTCCTTTTGCTGTGGTTAGGCTACCTTCAAGCGTTAATCCATACTCTATGTTGTTCTTAAAGGTTTGTTTCTCTGGTAATTTCGGGAAGGGGCTTTTAAATGCGGATAGGATAGATTTTTGTGAAGAGCTTTGCTCTTGATTGACCTCGACAACCGAAACACTCAGGTTGGCTTGGATGGGCTCTTGGTTATAATCAGTGACCAGAAGATTTAATGTAACCTTTTCCCTTGTTGAATAAATTTCTTTATTAGGTTTAATGGCTATTCTTGGGTTGTCGACAATTGTATTAGAATTGTCTACTTTCAATTGCTTACCGATCGTTAATACATTGATAAGCTTTACAAAATAATGATCCGGGCCGTAGTTCAACATCCAGTTTGTATATGCACGAAGTAGATATTGACCTTCTTCCAAAGAGTCACTTATGGGAATGTTACCAGCGACAAAACCACTATCAATGAAAAATTTTGCCGAGTATTTCCAGGCTCGTTGAGAGTCAAAAAGATCTACATAAAGCACCCTGCTCAAAGAATCGCGAAGGCGTGGAGAATTGTATTGCATATACCCCTTGAACCAAAGCATTTCTCCCTTATAGTAACTTGATTTGTTGGTATGAAGATAAACGCGCTCTTGAAGGCTAACTGCTTTCAAGTCGGATGGCTCTGTTGGGCGGGTTTGCTCCACCCCACTGTCTAAGAGAGAAGAGTTTTCAAGGGGATCGTAATTTAACGGCAATTGGTCTGCAATTCTGGCCTCGTTGAAATAGCCCGAGGTCACAATCATTCCAGGATTAAGAATAACCCCTTCATTATTGACCTCGATCATGTTACCCGTTGTTTCAATCCATCCAACTGGCCAAGTTAAATCCTCATACGTCTTACTATCAGCATATTTCCGTGTGTAGTGTACCTCTATTTTTATCTTCATGAGCAACCGAAACTCCCCTTCTTGTTTTCCCGGAAATACTATGCTGTCAGTTTTAAAATTAACGAGGTCTTTGTTTAGGCTAAAAACTGACTGCCTATTCGAGTTTAGTCCTTCATGAGGGTTAAAGTATAGTAAAAAGCCCTCTTTCTCGCTTGTTCTAGAAAGAAGTGCCTTGAACAAATGTCGCAACGAACCTCGATATGCCTCATTTCGTGCTGCGTCCCACTTTTTGGCTGTGACTGAATCTCTAGTCAACATTGCCTCAAATTGTGAATTTCCTATGATTGAATAATTAGTGGAATTGGCGGTAAAAGATTTTAAGTAGTAATGTTGTTTATAACCGAGCGCCATGTTGTCAATCTCCAAAGGGCCATTTGCTTTCGCGGTGAAAACATTTCCCTTTTCATAGAATTCCAACACCCAAGGATTAAGGATTTTGCAAGAACTGGCATACTTATTTGTACCCAGAAATAGTTTCTCAAATCTCCTTACTTGTTTTTCCCAAGCTTTATCTCGTGTTGAAGTTACCTCTACGCCTTTTAGTTGTTGCTCGCTCTGTACTAAATTGATGGAAAGGGTGTTTACCTCGTTTTGCTTTATCACAATTTTTAATTGGTAGGTTTGATAGCCCACATAGGAAAAGACAATCTCGATAACTCCAGGAGATAACCCAGTGAGCTTGAAATTACCATCGTTATCGGAGCTGGTACCAATAGTGGTGTTGTTGATAAAGACATTGGCAAGCGGCAGAGGTTCAAGTGTTTTGGCATCCACTACTTTGCCTACCACCGAGGTGATTTGACAAAAGCCAAACTGGAAAGAAAGCACTAGAGAAGCTATAAGAAGCAGTGACTTTGATAAAACAAATTTCATGATTATTATTTTTTTATCTTCTATGTTTAACGGCAAAGCTTACAGGTTCTATGAGTTATATGAAGTTACTAATTGATACGAAGCGTTAATTTGTCCAACATGACCGAACTTAGCATAAAAAATCAATAGCGACCTCAACGTTTAAGAAAAAAGGAAATTTTTTAACTCAAAGTTACTTTTGAATTGCAACAAAAAAACGATCACCTTCTTCATGTCAAACATAACCCTATTCTCGCACATTATCTTTAAGCTTGACCGCAGAAAGTTTTCTAAACTGGTAGGTGCTGCTTTACTTGTGTGCGTTGTAGTTGAGGATTGCTTCGTTCCTCGCAGTAACACGGACTTCGAAGTGGAAAAACAAAAAAAGAGGAGCAACATCGCTCCTCTTCTCACTCGAAATCGAAACGACTAAAGTCAGACTTTTTCAGTTTTAGCTTCCTCTGGTTCGGGAGGTGTAACGCGATTGTCCAATACATCAAAGCCCCAAAGGCCAAGCGTTTTCATTTCGACAGCATGCACACCCGTAAGAATATCACGACTGTTGCGAACGATGCTTGCCATCAGACCCAGTCTGCGGGAACGTTGCTGATACACGCTGAGCTTTTCACGTTTCAGTTGCAACGCCCTCTCCTCAAGAGCCAACGCTTCATCAATAACCGGACTGAGTTCAGCCCAATTCAACACTTTTAATGGCGAAGCATCGCCATCGGCCAGATGCTTTTCGCGCACTTTCTTCGCCAAATCCAGCAACGCTGCTGGATCGCCCATCGGAATTTTTACTCTCTTTTTCATATATGCATTGGTTTAAATTGTGACTCGCCTCGATTATAGAACAAACATAAAGGAGGCTTTTCCCAGATTTTGAAAAAACGAAATACCACGGCTATATAAAATGATGCCGTCAGGCTGAAATCCATTGCATCCAATGTAAACAACTGAAATACAAATAAATACATAATTTATAAATTGCTTTACTGCCACAATAGAATGGACTTTCTGTATTAAAAGGAAGATTTAAAACTCTGAAGGGAGGATTCCCGGTTTTGAAACGAACTTTCAAAGCTTTAAAAGCAGGACTCAAGACTTTTAAACGAACGCTTACAGCTCTAAAAGTAAGACTCAACACTTTGCAACGATCGATTACTGCTCTAACTGTATCACTGAAACCTTTGACGCGATCTTTTACAACTCTAAAAATATGACTCAACACTTTACAACGAACCATTACAGTTCTGAAAGTAAGATTCAAAACTTTTAAACGAACTTTCAAAACTCCAAAACTAAGATTCAATACTTTACAACGAACTTTCACAGCTCTTAAAGCCCTTTCAAAATTGATCACAATCCATCTCCATCCAGAACCTCCAACTCGAAACTTTAATCTCGAAACTCGAAACTTTGATCATCGAACCATACTCCTTATCTTTATCCCATTGTATCCGTTTCAATTAAACGATAGCAAATTCTCAACCCGTTGTAAAATCTCATGAAAGAAACCAACTACTCCCCGCTCTCCCACAAACTCTTGTTGCTGTATCAGTTCATTGCCATACTACGGGCAGGCCGTTGGACCATCAAACAATTGACAAACCGTTTCGAGTGCGGAAAGACGAAGGTATATCGTTTTATTAAATTAATCGAAGAAGCTGGATTTTGTATTGAGAAAGATTTTCACAACCGTTACTTTATTTTGACAACGGAAGACGATCCCATACAAGCCCAGTTCACTGAAGAAGAAATCAGCATGGTGCGTGCGTTTTTGCAAACCGACATGCACCATCCTCTAAAGAATTCCATA
>JBKJOF010000069.1:0-25162 GCA_046595655.1 Chryseolinea sp.
TCGAAGGATGCTTTCCAGAAAGTGGATTATGTTTATCCTGTTGAGTTAGCGAAGATTTGTAAATCGCAGGGAGCAAACCAATACTTATTGGTTTCTGCACTAGGTGCAAATAAAAAATCCTCCATCTACTATAACCGAATCAAAGGAGAGCTAGAAGAAGCCATTGATGTTTTGGGATATGAACGGTATCATATTTTTCGTCCATCATTGTTAATGGGTGAGCGAAAAGATAAGAGAGCAGGAGAAGATGCTGCAAAATTGTTTTACGGCATTTTCGGTTTTCTTATCCCGACAAAGTATAAAGGTATTCAGGGCAACAAAGTAGCGCAGGCCATGCTCCACTTTTCTTCATCAACGGAAAAAGGAAAATTCATTCATGAATCAAGTGCTCTTCAACTTGTGGGTAGTTCTTAGTTTTGAAGTAAGAACGACAAGACTAACATTCAGTTAAATTCAGGTTTAAAGTATTATCTTTGATAAATGACACCTAGAGAGCGATATAATTTCATTCTTAAGTTAATGAATGAAAGAGTTAAAAACCTTCCCACGGTTTCGATAAAACATATTGTCCTGAAGGATTCCCCTCCAAGAGATTTTAAGAATGGAGAAGTAACGGTTAAATAATTGCCTACTCTTGTAATCATCGCTGGCCCTAATGGTGCAGGTAATCTACCAACAGTAAAGAGTTTCTTTTTGATCTCAATATTGAAGCTTTCGATTTAGATAAAGAATTTTATTCAATGTGGTCTAAATTCGATTTTGATCCCTCATTAGAATACAACATTCGCGATAAGGTTCTCAATCTATACTCTGAGCAAAAGCAGTCTGCAATACTGACAAAATCTGATTTTGCTTTTGAAACAAATTATCATACGATTGATGTTTTAAGCACGTTGGATACTTTTAAATCAGCGGGTTGTACGGCAGTTTTGAATTTTATTTTGTTGGCTAATGTAGAATTGGCGATTGAAAGAGTAAAATTACGTATGGCTAAAGGTGGACATGGAGTTAGTGAAGAAACTATACGCGATCGCTTTACAAAAGGACTTCAATTGTTGAATGATAGTTTCATGCAATATGATCTTGTTAATATCTATCATTCAACTACCAATGAGATTAATGCGGTTGCATGCATTGAACCTCTCAAGGGAAATGCTTTCATCGCGGGATGGAAACTTCCAGCAGAGATTAAAGAGTATGTACCTAGTCTTATTGAGTTTTTACACACAAACAAAATGTAAAGAATTTAATTTATTGAAATTTTTTCAGTTTTCTTCATAAAAAAATTTCTCCTTAAAACGGATCTTCCCAATACCTGTCAATATGATCACAGTCATTCAGCGTGTAACTGAAGCTTCAGTAGAAATTGATAAAACGATAAAAGCAAAAATCAGCAAAGGCCTTGTTGTGTTGATAGGTATTGAAGATGCCGACAATGATGAAGATATAGAATGGCTCTCCAACAAAATTGTCAACCTTCGTATTTTTGATGATGGAGATGGTGTAATGAATGTAAGTGTTAAAGATAATGGTGGCGATGTTCTTGTAGTAAGTCAGTTTACACTGCAAGCGAGCACGAAGAAAGGTAATCGCCCTTCTTACCTAAAAGCATCTAAACCTGAGATCGCTATTCCACTTTATGAAAAATTTGTGAACGAAGTGGAAGTTGTTCTTGGCAAATCAATTCAAACCGGAATATTCGGGGCGGATATGAAAATACAATTAGTGAATGACGGTCCCGTAACGATTGTTATAGACACAAAGAATAAAGTATAGAATTTAAATTTCTATTTACAAATTCATTGCCTCTTACAGCATCAATATGATTCTTATTTTGGTGTAGTTGGCCGAACTTCTATTTTACTAGGCAATGTTCTTGGATTCATGCGGAGCAAATCAACGACCATCTGTCCAATGTCTTCGGGTTGAATTTTCCATGTATCTTCTTCCGACACAACATGATCATTAAAAGGAGTAGCCACCGATCCCGGCATAATAGTAGTTACCTTGATGCCATATTTTCTGATGTCTAACATCACGGCTTGTGTAAATCCAACCAATCCAAATTTACTCGCATTGTAAGCTGAAGCTCCCGCAAAGAAATTAGTTCCGGCAAGACTGGCCATGGTAATGATATAACCTTTCGTCTTTTTTAATTCTTCCAGACTTGATTTGATGCTGTGAAAAACTCCCGTTAAGTTAGTATCAATAGTTTCTTGCCATTGTTCGAATGAGAGTTCTTCGATTGAGGCGAAGTGACCTACTCCCGCATTTGCAACAAGAACATCGAGCCTGCCCCATTTTTTAATGACACCGGCTACAGCTGCTTGCTGCGATTCCGCATTTCGTACATCAGCTTCAAAACCAATCGCTTCACCTTTCCCCAAACTGTTTAGTCTTTTCACTGCATCATCCACTAATTTTTTTGATCGACCGGTAATGGCAACATGAATATTTTCATTTAGCAAAGCTTCTGCAATTCCGTAACCAATACCTTTTGTTCCTCCAGTAATGAGGGCTGTCTTTTTAATAATAGATTCCATGTGTTGTTATTCGATTTGAATTTCCAGAAGTTATACTTTTCTGAAAACGAAATTTAAGATCATTCAGAATATGAAGGCTTAACAGAAGAGTTTATAAGTTTGTTCCAGAGGATGATTTATTTTAGTCTAACACTAAGTAACACTTAATAAGAAGGTGGCGACTATTTTACTTTTAACAAAAGTACTTTGTTATTCTTCTCTTCAATTTCTTTTCGATTCATCAACATCTTTCTGAATTTTCCTGTAGCATAACTTTTAGCCTGATCATCATAATGCGGACTCATCACATTTCCAGATTGTCCTGTTGGTGAAATGGTTTCTCCGTTTTCGATCGAACTGAAATCAGTAATTTTTCGAAGCGCAGGACCAACATCTACTTTAAAGTATCCGGTGGTATCCAGTGGGAAGGTGAGATTATTTAACACTTCGCTTCCACCATCAACGATAAACGGACCAACATTAAAAAATTTATTAAGAGGCTTTACAGCACTAAGTGGATGCTCGTGTGTGAGCGTATGTATTTTTCCCCAAACCCAATCGCTCGGTTTTTCTCCGCAGCGTTGTCTGAGCAGTTCAAGTGTTTTATCGGCAGCGACTTGAATAATATCTGTGCGTGATTCTTTTATATCTTTTGTTTGAACATTATCCCACCAGGGCGATGAATCGTTTTGGATGAAAGTAATGTATGAGTTCTTTGGTATTGCCGTTGCGAGCAATGCCTTTGTAGCGGTGACTCCAATCTCATCCTCCATCGCTTTGTACATGATCTGCGAAAGCATATTGTAATAGACGGAAGGCGCAGTATCAGTCGACTTGTGATCTCCATTCCAGTTTTCAAGTTGATTGATCAAGTCATTGTATTCAGATTTGTTCAATGATTTTAAAACCAATGCGATTTCTTTTGCAACGGATGGATGGGTAATCGAAACCACATCCAGATTAATGGCTTTCATATCTTCGGTGGTCCATTTTTTATTTTCAGATAACAACTGCACAATCCTTCTCGCTCGAGCTTTTGGGTAATAGTATCCGGGATATAAAACGCCATCAACGGTATCAGGTTGATTGTTGGATGAGTAGACAAATCCTGCGGGAGGATTTATTGCATGTGGATTTTTTGAAAAATCATAATATCCCAAATACTCATCGTTGCCAGATGCACCATCCAGAAAGAATTTAGATTGCACATGTGCAGGACGAATGGGTAATTTACCAACGGCCCACCACGCAATGTTTCCGTGAACATCGCCATACATAATGTTAAGTCCGGGCGCAGGAATCATTGACATTGCTTTCTCTGCCTCTTCTATTCCCTTCGCGTGATTCAAAATGTAAAAAGCTTCTCCTGCTTGATTGTCACTTTGCGTAAGTGTCCATGATAAAGCAACAGGTTGTGATTTCTTATCTAAATTTTCAATTACATTATTAATGATAGCGCCATGACGCGATGATTTTACTTTGAGAATAACATCTTCTTTTCCTTTTACTTTAATTATTTCATCACGAACCAATAACGTTTCCCATTGATGTTTAAATTTTACTTGTGCTGAATCTTCTGGATTCACCGTCTCCAAAAAGAAATCTGTGTCATCATTTTCAAACATCGTGATTCCCCAACCGCATTGTTGATTATTTCCGAGCAATGCAAATGGAATTCCGGCAAGGTAATGTCCATATAATCGAAAGCCTGGGTATTCAATATGTGCTTCATACCAAACGGCAGGTTGTCCGAATCCGATGTGTGTATCATTCGCGAGAATAGGAAAACCAGATTGTGTACGATCACCCGAAACAACCCAACCATTGCTTCCTTGAAAAAGTGGAATAGGTAATTGTTTCAATGCATCCTGAATGGAGGTGATAAGTGAATCTGTTGCTCCTGATTTTTTCTCTCCGTTAAAACTTTTAATTCGTTCAGCATCGAGTGGAGTTTCAACAGCAAGATCGTGAAGGTAAGTATCGCCCCATTCTGTTTTTATTTTTTGAAGAACAGGATCAGCCTGCAATCCTTCAGCAAAACCAAGTGACATAAATCCGATTGCGAGATAAATATCTTGTGAAGTAAATTCTTCTTTCGGTATTCCCATAATGCTAAACTCGATGGGTGTTTTACCCGTGCGTACATATTCATTCACCCCATTCTGATACGCGAAAGCGGCACGTTGAAAAGCAGAAGAATGGCTACTCATAAACTTCTTGCTTGCTCTTTTGCAAATTGGTTTAAGCCCAAAGTTCTAAACAACTCATCTATTTTTAACAAGTCGGGACCAAGCACTTCCGATAATCTTCCTCCCGCAGCACGCCTTAACATTTCCATTTGAAACAAACGATCTTGTGCATGAACATAGCCTAAAGCAAAGTAGGCGTCTTCTTCATTTTTAGCATAAATGTGTGGAACCCCAAAGTCATCGTAAAGAACTTCTGTTTCTTCTTTTAAGCCTGATAATCTTAACTCACCATCATAAACCGGTTTCTGAGTTTGTAGATATATTACAATGAATAATACAAGTACAGCGATCAGCGTGAGGAGTCCGATTAGGATTCGTTTGAAGATTTTCATATTCGAATTAGATGTAAGTATTCAGACATTAGTAGTTAGGCAAAATCGGTTTTATCCTACGGTGAATCCAAGCAATCCACTCGTTATCTAAAGGTATAAATTTATATCTTTAGCCAATCTTCAGGAATATGAATAAACTTCTCTTCATCGCTTTATTGTTTTGTTCGTTGATTGCCAGCGGCCAAAATAAGTATGGATTAATTCCAACAAATTATGTTGAGTATCAATCCACGGTAAAAGTAAATGCCAACAAAGCGTTGATCGATCTGGAGAAATTCATTCCCACCCTTGTGCTCGATATTCGTTATGCAACAACGAATAATTTTACAGGAGAGAAAATCTACAATCTATCAAAGGCGTATGCGAGAAAGCCTGTTGCAGAAGCACTAAAGAAAATTCAGGCCGAGTTGAAGAAGCAAGGTTTAGGTATAAAAATTTTCGATGCGTACCGACCTTACAAAGCGACTGTAAAATTTTACGAAGTATATCATGACACAACCTACGTTGCTTCGCCCTACCGTGGTTCAAGACATAATCGTGGATGTGCGCTTGATCTTACGGTTATAAAATTAAGTACAGGTGAAGAACTAAAAATGCCAACGGAGTTTGATTCTTTTAAGAAAGAGGCTTGGCCAACTTCTCTAGTGAGCGATCCTGTTGTGAAAAAAAATCGAGCATTATTAATTAATGTAATGGAGAAGTATGGCTTCAAAGTAAACAGCTCTGAGTGGTGGCACTTTGATTTTATCGGATGGAAACAGTATGAGGTGTTGGATATTGATTTTGAAGAGTTGGAAGGAAGACGTTAGTAGTTAGACATTAGTATTAAGAAATGAGACACTTTATCTTAACATTACTATTGCTTACCTATAATTTAATTTTCTCTATTCAACCTTGCTACTAATACCTTAACGCTAAAACCCAATTCATGCCCAGTCTTACTACTAATGTCTAACTACTAAAATCTAATTATGACAATAGAACAAGCACAAACTCAGGTTGACCAATGGATCAAAGATTATGGAGTTCGATATTTCAATGAACTCACCAACATGGCCATGCTTACGGAAGAGGTAGGTGAAGTTGCCCGCATTATGGCGAGACGCTACGGAGAGCAGTCTGAAAAAGAATCAGACAAAAACAAAGACCTCGGTGATGAGATGGCCGATGTACTTTGGGTATTGATTTGTCTTGCCAACCAAACCGGTGTGAATCTTACTGAAGCTTTTCAAAAAAATCTGGAAAAGAAAACCCTTCGCGATATCGATCGACATCAACAAAACGAAAAGCTGAAGTAACAATCAACTCGAAACTTTAAACTCGAAGCTAGAAAGTGTGTACGTGTGTATTTGCACTACATAAAAAATTCCAAGAGTTTAGTACATGCTTGAACTTTGAACCTGATACCTCGAACAGTAACTAATACCATGTCTGATAATCAACGCTACCTTGCCCTCGATGTTTTTCGGGGAATGACCGTTTGCTTTATGATCATTGTAAATTCTCCAGGCGATTGGAGTATTGCATACGCTCCGTTGAATCATGCTGCATGGCATGGGTTTACGCCAACCGATATGGTATTTCCTTCTTTCCTTTTTGCTGTGGGCAATGCCATGGCATTTTCCATGTATAAGTTTGAAGGGCAAGACAGCTCTGTATTCTGGACAAAGACCTTGAAGCGAACCACTATTATTTTTCTGTTGGGATATTTAATGTATTGGTTTCCATTTGTTGATTTTAACAATGGAAGTTTAAAACCAATTAGCGATACGCGAATTTTTGGTGTGCTACAACGTATTGCGCTCTGTTATCTCTTTGCTTCTATTATCGTTCGGTATGGATCAAAGAAGGTTGCCATCATAGTGAGTGCAGTATTGTTGGTTGGGTATTGGATCATACTTTATGCATATGGTGATCGCAACGATCCTTACAGTCTTGCAGGTTATGCCGGTAATGCACTTGACTTTTTAATATTAGGTGACAAACATCTTTACCACGGAGAAGGTGTAGCGTTTGATCCTGAAGGAATTTTAAGCACACTTCCAGCCATTGTCAATGTAATCGGAGGTTATCTGGCCGGTGATTTTATTCGCAAGCACGGTAAGTCGTATGAAACCATTGCGAAGTTACTGATTGCGAGTGCTGTGTTGATTCTTGTGGCTCTTACCTGGAACATGGTGTTCCCCATAAACAAAAAAATCTGGACAAGCTCTTTCGTATTACTAACGGTTGGGCTTGATCTTTCTATTATCGCTGTCTTACTCTATGTAATTGAAATGCGCAAGAAAATTTCCTGGACCAACTTCTTTGTTGTGTTCGGCAAGAACCCATTGTTCATTTACCTGCTTTCAGAAATTGGATTAATTCTATTGCTGATCTTACCTAACCAACACCACAGCATTCGCGATTGGCTCACAAAAGATTTCTTTGGAAGTTTTATGAGCCCTGTTAATGCATCGTTCTTCTTCGCACTCTTATTTATGCTGAGTTGTTGGGCTGTTGGATATTTGATGGATAAGAAGAAGATTTATATTCGGGTGTAAATAGTTTAGAGTTTAAAGTTTCGAGTTAAGGACCCCGCAACTTTAAATAGTTTCGGGTTTAAAGTTTCGAGTTAAGAGAACCGGCAACTCGAAACTTTAAACTCTAAACTGTCAATACCCCATCCCTCAATACCGGAACCAGATTGTACTGATCGCAAGTCAAACAAAATTGAATGTCTTTGTAGATATTCAACTTGGCTAAACGTTTTACGTGGCTTGACTCTTTTAGGAAATAAAATAAATCTTGTTTTGCCAGATTGTATAAATGCTGTGCCGCAAGAGGGGCATCACAATCAGGTTGTGTATGATCTTTCAATAACTCAACCAATGCTCCCGCAAAGAGCGTGTCTTCTAAATTCACTTTTCCTTTCCAGCCGGCACACACTACTAAGACCGGATGAGGTAATTCTTTAAGGTAATGGGCAACAGCAGATAGATTCAGGAATGAACCTATAATAATTTCTTTAGCACCTGCTGATTTGGCAATGGCTTGAGTTCCGTTGGTTGTGGTGAAGGCAATCTTTTTTCCTTTCAGATTTTCATCCATATATTCAAATGGTGAATTACCCAAATCAAAACCCTCTACCTTTTTTCCATCGCGCTCGCCTGCGGTAAAATATCCTTTTGATTTCATCGCCAGGCATTCATCCAGTTTAGCAAAGGGAGTGATGCTTTCAATACCATGAGCAAAAGCAGTGGTCATGCACGAAGTAGCACGAAGAACATCTACAACTACAACAGCCTTATCACTTACATCATAGAGATGCATTAAATCTGGACTCAGGCAAACGTCAATAGTTTTCATACTTTGATACGTGTGATGTTTATGATATTTGAGATGGTTTATATTTCTTGTTCTGAAGTCTATGAAACTCCAATTTTGTATTGCCAAAATTAATCAACAATCCCACCTCTATATTGTAGGCCTCAAGATAGTTTATTGCTTGCGCAAAGTGAACTGGTTCTATTTGCGTCTTAGCCTTCAGCTCAACGCTTATATTGTTCTCAACCAAAAAGTCAACTCTTCTTAGACCAACTTGTAATTTTTTGTAATACACCGGCATCTCAAATTCACGTGCAAAGTCAATCTTTTGCAATTCCATTTCATGTGCCAGTGACCGTTGATAAATCACTTCCTGAAAACCATTACCTAATGCGTTATGAACCTCCATAGCGCACCCTATGATTTTTCCTGTAAGTTCAGAATATTTATACTCAACCTTTATCATACATTATCGCATCGATCATACGTATCAAAGTTCAGACAATTAGCGGAGTTTTGCTGACAACAGCTTTCAACGCTTTGCCACGCACGTCAATAAATATTTCAGATCCTGGAGTTGATAGTTCAGTGGTTACATATCCCAAGCCAATGCCAATGCCTAACATGGGTGATTGTGTTCCAGATGTTACTTTGCCAATGATATTTCCAGCGACATCTTTAATGGAGTAATCATGACGAGGAATACCCCGGTCGATCATTTTAAATCCAACGAGTTTTTTCTTTACACCAGCTTCTTTTTGTTTTTTGATTGATGCCGAGTTTGTAAAGTCTTTAGTGAATTTAATGATCCAACCTAAGCCTCCTTCTAATGGTGACGTTGTGTCATCAATATCATTTCCGTAAAGACAGAAGCCCATTTCTAATCGTAAGGTATCGCGTGCGCCAAGACCAATCGGTTTGATATCAAATTCTTTACCAGCTTCAAAAATTGAGTGCCACATTTTTTCAGCGTGTTGTTTGATGACATAAATTTCAAAACCACCCGCACCGGTATAGCCTGTATTCGAAATAACAACACCATTTATCCCCGCCATTTCTCCTATCACGAAGTGATAATATTTGATTGTGCTGAGATCGATGTTCGTTAATTTTTGAAGTGTTGCTGCTCCCTTCGGACCCTGAACTGCAAAGAGGCAGAGATCATCGGAAATGTTCATCATCCCTGCACCTTTCGTATTGAACTTGCTGATCCAGTTCCAATCTTTATCGATGTTAGAAGCATTGACTACCAACATGTAATAATTGTCTTTTACTTTATAAACAATCAAGTCATCCACAATTCCACCCGTTTCATTTGGTAGACATGAGTACTGCGCTTGTCCATCAATTAATTTTGAAGCATCGTTGCTGGTAACACGCTGAATCAGATCAAGTGCATCAGGACCTTTCACTATAAACTCTCCCATGTGCGATACATCAAAAACACCTACACCATTTCGAACAGTCATGTGTTCTTCAATATCAGAAGAGTAACGAACAGGCATGTTGTAGCCTGCAAAAGGAACCATCTTGCCACCTAGTTTTGTGTGGAGGTCGTTCAGTGGAATGTATTTTATATCCATAGTTTAGGTAATGAATTCCAAAGGTAGAAAATTTTTAATCCTGAAACGGGTTGAACTCCATGCGGAGAATGGGATTAGGTTTGGATCAATCGAACCAAAAACACCACACCGAAAAGCAAAATTGCCTGTCGATGCGGTGTCTTAACAGAATGCTTTTATGAGACTCTGAGGTAGGCTAATTCACTTTCGCGCTCTCCAACGATTCAGCAATATCCTCTTTCAACTTCTTCACCTTCTCCATTTCATTCTCTAAATATTCTCGGGCTTTTTCTTCGCCTACAATGCTATCAACAGGAGGATGAAAGTTGTGCATCCAATCCATCATGCTGCGATCGGCTGAGTCTAGCTTGGCCATTGAAGCTTCTATTTTTTGTTTCACTTCGTCAGATAAACCTGGGGTAGAGCTAAGCTTATTCTTCAACTCTTCTTTCTGTTTATAAATGTCCTCCATTTGCATCATCAATTCGCTGTGCAGTTTATCTACTTCACTTAATAGAGCTTCGTTAGCGCTATTGGAAATTGCTTCTCCTGCAACAGGCATCTGATCGTGATCATGGGATTTTTGTCCGCAACCCACAAGGATTAATAATAGATAAAGGAAGCCAAGTCTTAATGCGATTGTTTTCATGTAGGATTATTGTTTGGTAATATTAAAGGTAATTGATGAATAGTTAACGGCTCTAGTCGATGCAGATTGCAAACGGGCGACTGATGTTATGTTCTTAAAAGATGGATGATAAGAAAGATGTGAACACCTCAAGTACTTAGATTAACAGCGGCCGAATATTATAGTGTCGTATACTTAAATAAAGGATTGAAAACGGTAGACTATCTTGCTAACAATCATTAGTTCCAAATAAAATACCGTAAAGTTTTACCTGCCGCTTGCAAGTCCGAAATAAATCGCTTTATATTTGAACATCAGTAACAGAGAAATGAAAGTCAACAATACATTTTTTAGTTTTTATTACTACTTCTTTAGTACCCGTGGGGGACTTTAGCGAGCAGTGTATTGTTGATTAAACGATAACGAAAACTCAAAAAGTCTCCCGAACCCTCGGGAGACTTTTTGTTTTATAGGGAATTTTGAAAATGGCAAAGAAGAAAAAATTAAAGATTGCAATTCAAGGTATCGCTACCAGCTTTCACGAGATCGCGGCACTCACGTATTTTGAAGAACCGATTGATACGATTGAGTGTCTTTCGTTTCATAGATTGTGTGAGAGCTTGAAGACAGGTGAAGCTGATTTTGCTGTGATGGCGATTGAAAATTCAATTGCAGGAAGCATTCTTCCAAACTATTTTCTCCTACAAGAATATCACTTCAGTATTATTGGAGAGCTCTACATTCCCATTCACATGAACTTACTTGCGTTACCTGGCGTGAAACTCTCCGATATTAAATGCATTGAGTCACATCCGATGGCGATACGTCAGTGCACAGAATTTTTGCACCAACTAAAAAACGTTGAGATCCGCGAAAGCGATGACACTGCTCTTTCTGCAAAGCGTGTAAAAGAATTGAAACTGAAAGACACGGCTGCAATCGCCAACGAACAAGCTGCTAAAAAATATGGACTGCAGATTTTAGAGAAGCGAATTGAAACACACAAAAAGAACTTCACACGCTTTTTAATTCTCACAAAGAGGAATGCAAAAACTACCGATGCGAACAAAGCATCAATCTCGTTTGAAGTGTCGAATGAAGCTGGAAGTTTAGCAGATGCTTTAACCACACTTAAAGACAACAACATCAACCTTTCGAAAATACAGTCGATACCAATTATTGGAAAGCCAAGTGAATATTCTATTCATGTTGATGTAGAGTGGAAGCGCAGAAAAAATTATGATACCGCCATGCATGAGCTAATGCGCCAGGTAAAAAACCTGAATGTATTGGGCGAGTATAAAAAAGCAAAGATTGAATATAAGTAGTCCACAGCCCACAGACCACTGTCGACAGTCGACTGTGGACGGTGGACAATGTTTAAAGAAATAAAAAGAAGATGGTAGAGACAGCGAAACGAATTGCCAATGTAGAAGAGTACTACTTCAGTCGCAAACTGGCGGAGGTTCGTTCACTTGATTCTGCAGAGCTTCGTGTGATCAACTTAGGTATAGGTAGTCCTGATCAAGCACCATCTTCCGAAACAGTTGATGCATTGATTGCTTCCGCAAAAAATCCTTCGAACCACGGCTATCAGAATTATAAAGGTATTCCGCAGTTGCGCAAAGGTGTTGCTGATTTTTATAACCGCGTCTACAACGTATCGATCGATCCGGAGAATATGATTCTTCCCTTGATGGGTTCGAAAGAAGGCATCATGCACATTGCGATGGCATTTGTAAATGAAGGCGATGAAGTGTTGATTCCTGATCCAGGATATCCTACCTATTCTTCTGTTGCCAATTTAGTAGGGGCGAAACTTCGTCCATACGCATTGAAGGAAGAATTAAATTGGGGTATTGATGTAGAAGCATTGAAGCGCAGTGATCTTTCGAAGGTAAAAATTATGTGGGTTAATTTTCCGCACATGCCAACCGGACGAACAGCATCGAGTGAAGAGTTGAAAGAATTAGTTGATCTCGCGCGAGTAAATAATTTCTTGATTGTAAACGACAATCCCTACAGTTTGATTTTAAACGATGAGCCAATGAGCATTCTTTCCATAGAAGGTGCAGAAGAGGTGGCGTTGGAATTAAACTCCTTAAGCAAATCACACAACATGGCAGGCTGGCGTATTGGATGGGTTGCGGGGAAGAAAGAATATATTGATGCTGTATTGAAATTAAAAAGCAATATGGATTCTGGAATGTTTCTTGGCTTGCAGCATGCAGCGGTTGAAGCATTGAAGAATGGTGAAGCGTGGTTCGCAGAACTAAATAAAATGTATCGCGATCGCAGAATAGCAGCGAAAAAGATTTTAGATGTTCTGGGTTGTTCCTATTCAGAAAAACAATCGGGATTGTTTGTGTGGGCAAAGGCTCCAGACTCAATTGCTGATGTTGAGAAATGGATTGATGAGATTTTATACGGAACAAAAGTATTCATTACACCGGGTTTCATTTTTGGTGAAACCGGAAGAAGATACATCCGCATTTCACTTTGCTGCACTGTGGAGATGTTGAGCGAAGCATTAAACAGAATTCAAGTGTTTACAAAATCAAAGTCTAACGTCTTGCTACTAAATACTAACGTCTAATGAAGGTCACGATAATTGGATTGGGTTTAATAGGCGGATCAATTGCCATCGACTTGCGTAAAGCAGGTGTGGCAACTGAGCTGGTAGGTTTTGACCGAAATCCAGACAATGCATCGAAGGCAGTTGAGTTGGGAATAGTGGACAGAATTGAAACCGAAGACAAAGCACTTTCTACTTCAGATTTAATCATCACGGCCATTCCCGTAAATGCGATGTGCCAGTTGTTGCCTGGGTTGTTAGATGCTATCAAACCGAACGCTGTTGTGATTGATGCCGGTTCAACAAAAAGATTGTTGTGTAAATCGGTAGAGCATCATCCAAAACGTAAACAGTTTGTTGCAGCCCATCCGATTGCCGGAACAGAAAACTCAGGACCTGAAGCTGCGTTCTCTGGTTTGTTTAAAGACAAAACGAATATCATTTGCGAAAAGGAAAAATCTTCTCCGCAGGCGTTATCTGTTGCAACGTTGGTATTTGAGTCTCTGGGCATGAACACCATTTTCATGGAACCCGAAGAACATGACAAACACGTAGCGTATGTTTCGCACTTATCTCACGTAAGTTCTTTTTTACTTGGACAAACCGTATTAGATATCGAGCGTGACGAAAAAAATATTTTTGCATTGGCAGGAAGTGGTTTTGCATCTACTGTTCGTCTCGCAAAAAGTTCGCCTGATATGTGGGCGCCTATCTTCGAACAGAATGCAGAATATTTAAGTCAGGCATTGTTGGAATACATTATGCACTTGCAGAAGTTTCAGTACTACTTAATGAAACGTGATGTAAAAGAACTTCACAACATCATGACCAGTGCAAACCGAATCAGGGAAATATTAAACGGAATAGAACATAAGCAAACCAAACCAGTAGTTTAAAAACTAAAATAAACAGAAAAATTAACAGAACACAGAATATGAAAAATGTATTACAACTTCAGTCCATTTCAAAATGGTTACCAACCGCGAGCAAGCCCATCATCATCAGTGGTCCGTGCAGTGCTGAAACCGAAGATCAAATGGTGGCGACAGCAAAACAAATTGCTGCTACAGGAAAAGTCCATGCACTTCGCGCAGGTATCTGGAAACCACGTACAAGACCAGGTATGTACGAAGGAGCTGGTGAAGAAGGATTGAAGTGGCTTATCCAGGCAAAGAAGGAAACCGGACTTCCGGTTACAACTGAAGTGGCAAACGCTGCTCACGTTGATGCGTGTTTAAAAGCCGGTGTTGATATTTTATGGATCGGTGCGCGTACTACAGTGAATCCATTTTCTGTTCAGGAAATTGCTGACTCATTAAAAGGAGTCGACATCCCAGTAATGGTGAAGAATCCAATCAACCCAGATCTTGAACTTTGGATTGGTGCACTAGAACGTTTGAACAAAGCAGGTCTTACAAAACTTGCTGCTATTCATCGCGGATTTTCATCTTTCGAAAAAGGCCCTTTCCGCAACGCACCAATGTGGGATATGGCCATCGAATTGAAAACACGAATTCCTGAGTTGGATATTCTTTGCGATCCAAGTCACATTGCCGGTAACCGCGAATTGATTTCGTTCATCTCCCAGAAAGCACTTGATCTTGACATGTGTGGTTTGATGATTGAAAGTCACATCGATCCAGATGCAGCATGGAGCGATGCAAAGCAACAAGTAACACCAGCAACGCTTGGTCGTATTATCGATGCACTTGTTGTGCGTACAGTATCATCTGATAGCAAAACATTCAAAGATACACTGAGCATTTTACGTGAGCAGATCGATCAACTCGATGATGAGATCATGTCGAAGATGGCAGCACGTATGAAGATCTCTGAGAAGATTGGTCAGTACAAAAAAGAAAACAACGTTACCATCTTACAAGTAAATCGCTGGGAAGAAATTATTCAAACCCGCATCACGTTAGGTAAGGCCATGGGACTTGATTCACAATTCACTAACGACTTATTGAAATTGATTCACCATGAATCAATACAAGTTCAAACTAAAGTAATGAACAAGGTGACTGAGAAGGTTTAGTTAATACAGCTTATCACTCAACAAGGAATTCAGATTTCAACTTGCAGTTAACACTGCTTTTGAAATTTTGAATTCCTTGTCTTTTAGCCGTAGTTGAGAGCAAATGAAAGCATTTTTGCCACATCCCATTTCGCTCCACAAATTTCCGCAAACGTTTTAGCTGTCATCGTTATACATAAAATTACATGGAAGGTCGTTCTCTGAAACGTTTTTTTACCTTTGTCGTGTTAGAGATTTAGTTATAGACTCTTATATAAAACAAACATTATGAACAACATTCAAATTCTTGGACTGGCTGCGGGTATGCTTACTACCATTGCTTTTTTGCCGCAAGTAATTAAAACCTGGAAGAGCCGCTCTGCGAAAGATCTTTCGCTGGGTATGTTTTCACTTTTCTGTGCTGGAGTAGTACTCTGGCTTACCTATGGTATTCTCGTGCGCGACATTCCTGTTATCGCTGCTAACTTTATGACCTTAATGCTGGCGTCTACTCTTTTGTTTTTCAAACTTCGGTTTAAAGAATAGTTGATTGTTGATTGTTGGTGGGTAATCGTTACCCATGATTAACCTATTGTGAGACTTCGCGCCTTAGTGTGTTCGTGGCGAATTTTTGTCACAGTTCATCAAGAATGAATGGCGCTCCATTTTGTGGCTTTGTAAGATCGTAAGATCAAATAAATCACACCAACTTGAATTGGCATCATACCGAGTAAAACGATTGGCCATTTGCCCAAAAGAAAATGAAGTCCACCGGGTATGGCCATACACAGTACCATCAGCATACCTCTCACAAAATTCCCTGCCTGATTCTTTGCACTTGGTGACATCGTCATTGGGAGAATTCGTTTTCCAATGGAGGCGATGATGAGCAGAATGAGAAAGTTATTCAGCAATCCAAACGCTATATCATCAATGATGCTGACACCCCACACGTAAACAAGGAAAATTGAAATCACCGCGTAAATAGGTAAAAAGAGTTTTACGAAAATAGCTTTCACCATTCCAGAAAGAATTTCGCCAGGGTGTTCCAGCGGGGCAGAAGAGTAAAACCAACTCGCTTTAAAATCATCAGAGTAAGCAATTTCATGAAGCGCAACTTGAGAGACCATGAATGTTAGATAGATCAGCACAAAATAATATTCAGTGTTTGGTAGATTATTCCAGAGTGTGCTGATGTCTTCATGTCCTCGAACCATAAAGATCAATCCGAAAACAAGAATGTATCCGGCAGCAGGATAAATTTTTAGTTTAATCTTTCTATCACGACCTAAAATTTTATAGACCAATTCAAATGCAGCGCGCTCAATCGAGTTAGTAGTGACGCGTGCGCTTATGTTTTCCAGCAGATTACTGCTTTGTGTTTTTTCTTCTGTTGTTTTGGAAGATTCTTCATTTGAACTTCCCAGTGCCGCTAACTTTTTGTTGAAGATGGGAGTGAGGTATTGATTTGTTACGTACAAACCTCCTAACGGAATGACAATACATAAAGCTGTAAGAATAAGATGAGATTGATCGAACGTGTGGTAGAGGACTAACTCTAATGCACCACCCATCCAGATTGGAGGAATCAAATAACTCCACCATTCAATTTCAAAAAAATAATCTTCAAGTTCGAAACGACCCATCATGCGTGGTAGCAGTTGGTATCCACCCATAAAAACTACCGCCATAATAATTTGGAAATAGTTGATCACGTTCTTTAATTTTTCTTCATTAGCAAATTGCATGATGAGCAAGTAAGTAGCATTAGTGAGAAGTAATGCTGTGAAAACCGCTAGCACTATTACTATCAAAAAGAAAATTAAGAACACAACACCGAATTTAATTCCAACAACAATAGAAGGAATAAATGAGAGCCCTAATGTAATTTGGCCGAGATACAGCATGATGTGAGTAAGTCGCGCAATGAATAACGTTCGTCCATCCACAGGTCGGGGAAGAATGATTGTATTGTCGCTAGTGTCGAGTAGGATGGAGGAGAAGTCTGTGATGAGCGTCATGGCGATCATTACCATGATGTAGCTAAAGAAGAAAATCATGCTCACCATAACAGAAGTTATGTTGTAGATGAAGAGTGCGACAAAGACCCCAAAGATTGAATAGATAAGTAAGGTAAGTGCAAATGCATTTCCTGTTTCCTGATTTTGTTTTCGTTTGAAAGACATGGTCTGCCTTCTGTTATCCATCGTGAGTTTGATGGCGACAATGGCGCGTAGTTTTTCATAATCTACTCCAGCCATGCGGTAGAGTCCTTGTATCAGATCAAGGAATTTCAAAAGAATAGTTTCGACTTTCATTTGTTTTCGAGAATGCTGATGAATTGGCCTGCAGCTGATTGATGCTCTTTGTTTCCGGTAAGTTCGGTGAAGAGTTGTTCTAACGATCCGCTGTTAGCTTGCGAATTTAATTCAGCATACGTTCCATTGGCTATCATTTCTCCTTTATTGATGATGATGATTCGGTCTGAAATTTTCTCTACTACATCCATAATGTGAGAGCTATAAAAAATAGTCTTGCCACTTTGTTTCAACTGAGTGAGAATTTCTTTTACAAGGATAACGGCATTGGCATCCAATCCCGATAACGGTTCATCTAAAAATAATATGGATGGATTGTGAATCATGCCCGCGATGAGCAAAACCTTTTGCTTCATTCCTTTTGAGAAAGTAGTCATGCGCGAATCAATGTTGTTGCTCAGACCAAAGACACGCAAAAGCTCGTTTGCTTTTATATCAGTTTGATTTTTCTCAAGGCTATAAAGTTGACCAATAAAGTGAAGGTATTCTAGCGGAGTAAGTGTTTCGTACAGCGCAGCATTTTCAGGAATGTATCCGATGCGTCTTTTTATTTCAAGAGTGTCTTTACGAATATCAAAACCCAGAACGGAGGCTTCGCCATCGAAATCGGGAATGATGCCCGTGAGAATTTTGATCGTTGTACTTTTTCCTGCACCATTCGGCCCGATATAACCAACGATCTCGCCTGACTTTATTTCAAGATTGATGTTGTTCAGTACTTTGCTCGTGTACGTCTTTGAAAGATTCTGTGTGGTGATAACTGGTGCTGAAGACATTATTTATTTCTATTGTTATTGTTTAGGTGTTTTTTTAATATAGTCCACGGACTACAGTCGACTGTCGATCGTGGTTCGTGGACTATTGCTTAGTCAAGACCAATCATCATGAATGCTCCCCAATAAATTGGCTCTGGAAATTCAGCGCGTAACTCTTTTTTCGAATCCACAAAGCTTTGACGAAGGTTGTTGCTGTTCAGCCATTTTTGATAAAAGCGAAGCATGAGTTTTTGTGTTGCATCGTCATCAACCTTAAACATACTCATGATTAATACTTTTGCACCGGCCACTAAGAACGCACGTTGCAAACCATATACACCTTCTCCTGCTTCCAAATCACCAAGACCAGTTTCACATGCGCTTAGTACGACTAAATCAGTTTGATCAAGATTAAGACTCATGGCTTCGTAGGCCGTAAGAATTCCGCTCTCCATGTTATAGTTGTATTCCGTTTTATCCATTAAATCGCCAGCGCCTTTTAACAAGAGGCCCGTGCGCATTAATGGATTTTGTGTTAGCATTGCTTCGTTACTTTCCAATCCGTCTTCCAATGTGCGCTGCGGTGTTGGCCTTGTAAACCCGTGTGTAGCAATGTGAAATATTTTCGGACTGTTTAATTCTTTCACCTTTTCTTCGGTAGCCAGCTTCTCAACATATTCTGTAGTTGTCCATCCTTTTTGTTTTAACATATACTGAAGTTGTTCCACTTCTTTTTCGGTGCCCGGTAGTGCGGTCCATTTTTGATCATTAGATGCAGTGAGATAGAAGGTAGGATTTCCAAACATAAATGCTGTATTCGATTTGGAACTTACCTTAGTCTTCACCTTGCGGAGATATAGATCTTTTGTGTTGCTTACTAGTACAATGTTTGAGTTGTCAATTACATATCGACCATCTGGTGATGGTATGGCCTCAAGATTTATTTGATTGTATACACCATCCGCTGATAAGTAAACGGTAGATGCCTGACCGATCTCATCGTTAATAGGTTTCCAGAAAATATTGTATGAAATTTCATCGGGTATCTTACCGGTAATGGCATTGCGATAGAATTTAAAATACCGTGTCTCCATTTTCTTTCCATCCTTTAATAGAATTGCTTTTGGTCTTGAAAGTTCTGGTTTCAAATACAACGCAGCATAAATAACAGAATCTGTAAAGTCGTGATTGAAATAACGATACCTCACCATTTCAATGGCTACTTCTGTTGGCTTGATTGATTTCTTTACATCTTCATAGGTAATGCGTTTGTCTTCGAAACTCTGGCCGAACAATTCTGATTTCTGACTCAGATCTTTTTCTAATCGCTCTACATCTTGTTGTAAACCCACTGGATCAATATTATTTTCACTAAGCTGAGTTGGGCTCATGGACAACGCCAACGTAAGCTGTTCTTTTTTCTGCACCCAGTTGTTGAATTGTGTTTTAAGATCTTCATCCGTACTGCTTAGAATCCGCTCGCGGATTTTAATGGATGAACTTAACAACAATGCTTTAGTCAATAATTGATAGTTGTAAACCTTTCCGGTGAGGTCTTTAAAATCTTCTAAGTTTCCAAAGGCCAATGTATTGTAGAATTCAAAATCACCTTTAATGGTATTCCAGTATTTTGCTTTTTCACGTTCACTTAATGCCGGGAAATAATCTTTAATGAAGTTTTCATAATTACCCAGCGATTCTTCTATTAACTTTTTCGCTCTTTTGAAATCCTTTTGTTGATAATATACCTTGCTCAGTTTCGATAGCACCTTTACATATTCAGGGTGAGTTGCACTGAAGAACTTTAAGTAAAGATCTTTTGCTTGGTTGTAAAAGTCTTCTGCTTTTTTATAATTCTTTAGTTGATAATACACATCTCCGGTTAAAGTATAAATGCTGGCGGAGTTGATGTTGTTCTTGGTTCCGGTTTTTGTTCTCCAAATATTTTCGGCAAGAGTCAAAGAGCTAAACGCGATCTCAAATTTCTTTTCGGAAATGTAAAGTATGGCAACGTTTTTCAGAATTTCGGCATACTGCGGATTGTCCGGACCAAGTTTAGCGCCCATTATCTTTTGTGATTCGAGCATGAGCTTTTCAACTTCTTTTCTATTGTCGCCTTTATAAAATTTAATAAGGGCTAATTGCGAAATGGATTTCGCTACCTCTATGTGATTCCTGCCGAACTGTTTCTCCTGACTGGAAATTGCTTTTAAGATATTACCTTCTGCTTTATCATAATCGCCTAATGTGTAATAGATGTCGCTTAGTAATTTTTGAGTGGGTGCCGTCTTGGTAGAATTTTCTCCGTATGTTTTTAACGCAATCTGGTTAGCGCGTTGTGCTGTGCGTTCGGCCTCAGTATAATCTCCTTTTGCCAGCAGAATTCGTCCCTTGTTTACAAGCGGTTCGATTAATCGCAATGAGTTGGTGCCATATAGTTTTTGATATTGTGTAATCAAATCAGCCAGTAACCGATCTGTTTCTGCGTACCTACCAAGCTGAATATTAAGTGAAGACAGTTCTTCTGCAGTAGAAACTTCGCTACCAATGATAACATCTGCCTTCGCTATTAATTTCCCAGAGCGCTCGAGATTATTTTCGGCTTCATCGAACATACCTTTAATTCCATACAGCTTGGCTTGTGTTTCAATTATCTGAATGTAACTGGCAACATATTTATCGTCTTTACGATACCCCTCTAAAATCTTGATGGCCTTATTAATATCTTCTTCTGCTTTTTCGTACTGCCCAATTTTTAAACTGAGGCTAGCAATTTTTTCCAATTCTGCTGCATAGTCCGGAGCCTCTGAATCGTATTTCTTTCTCGCTTTTTCTGACGCATCTTTTAAGGTTTTAAATGCCAACTCATATTTGTCGGTGAGTTCATACCAGGCAGCAATGTGATTTAGAATATCTTGTAAGTCTTTGTGTTGTTCGCCAATTTGTTTTTCAACCACACCAAAATAACTTTCTTTATAGATGTTACCAGCTTCTTCAATTTTATTGGTGTAGTCGAGATAGAAATTGGCAAGGTAAATTCGGGCCAAGTGATACTCAGGCGAATTTTCACCACACAATTCTTTTTTAATTGATACTAATTGATTTAAGTACGTTTCAGTGGATGCATACCGTTTCTCTTTTAAGGTTACATCATATAAAAACTCAACAATTTGCCCTGTCGTTTTGTAGAATTTAGGTAAGGCATTGAGAATCGATAGCGCACTGCTTTCAAGATTCTTTGTTTTGTCTTGCTCCATCTTAGAATCAAATTCCACAGCTTGCATATTGGTGCGCAGCACGCTACCACTCGGAAATTTTTTCAAGAGTTTTTCATACTCCAATTTTACATTTTGGTAACGCGCCCTATTTCCTTTTAACAAAAGATCGTCAAGATAATCGAGGTAAACATCTTGCGCCAAATTGTTGGTTGGACTTGTCCTTCGTTTTAGGTCGTTCAGTATGTTATCAAATTCAAGATCGCTTCCATGGGGTGTATTACTTTCTTTTAAAGCTTTCGCCATGATGTAACGAGCCTCTACTTCTGCCAGATTTGTCTCACCTAAAAATCTTGATTTTCCTTTCAGCCAATTCCTTGCATTCGAATACGTATAAGATGCATCCGAATTACTTTCGTCAGCACCAACAACTGAAATTCTTCCTCTCTGTGCATCTGCTTTAATTCTTAGGTTCAGAAGTTTGGCATAATCACCATACCGTTTTGGAAGTTCTTCTTCCGGAATTCTCTTTGTTTTAATAGATGTACCGTCTACGATAGATTCTTTTTCAATGGCACGTGAAGCGAAATATTTTTCATTTTCCTTCAACAACTCGATGGCATCATTCCAGAAACCCTGACCAATCAAAGACTCAGCTTGCGCCAAAGCGATTCGAGCTTTTAGAGCTTCGGTAAGTTGATTACTCTTTTCTAAAGATATTGTAGCGCGGTCTAAGTATTCATCACTCAATCTAAAGTTGCCGTACTCATTATAGATTTCACCTACTTCAATGAGTGTCGTTGCGTAGTTTGTACTATTATCGCCAAATGTAGTCTGGCTGCTAGTGAGTGCTGTTGTTAATGAATTATCGAAAGTGGAGAGTGTTCCTAATGCAAGGTTGATCCGTGCTTCGCGGATATAAAGTCCGGGCAAGTACGATTGAAGATCAGGTTTAGACGATACTGTTTTTTTTATTTTATCGAGTCCGCTTTTAGCTTTTAAGAAATTACCGGAGGCATAGTAGGTATCTACCTTTGCAAGGCTTTTATCAACCTTTTTGTTTTGAGAGAAAGCAATTTGAATTGCTGCGAGACAAAACAATGCGAGGAGGCACGCTCGGAAGATCTTCATGATAAAGAGGGGTTACAAATGTAACTTCGAAGATAAGGAAGGACATCTCTAAATGCTACTTTTTTATTTCTCGCATTCTCACTTGTCAGAAAGAAATTTTAACACGCTGTATTTCGTCAGATTATTGAGGTTAGGTAGAACACACGTTAATGATTTGCACTTTCAA
The DNA here is from genome assembly GCA_046595655.1 of Chryseolinea sp. GTDB lineage: Bacteria > Bacteroidota > Bacteroidia > Cytophagales > Cyclobacteriaceae > Chryseolinea. The sequence continues at coordinate 22,777 of JBKJOF010000069.1, forward strand.
AGTTTTTGTTCAGAAAACTAAAGACGCTATCAAAATGATTCAATACATCCGTGTGCCCTCCATCGATGGCGATGTGCTCATAAGGATGCGAAAAATTATGGACCTTCAATCGCATCATCATGTGTTCAGACATTTCGGTCGATGGCCACATTTCATCTTTTCGGGCAGAGACAAAGAGGATTGGGCAGTTAATGTTTTCAATTTTTATCAATGCCTTCTCAACTGCTTCTTTGTCTTCCAGCATAATTTCAAAAGCCCTTCGCAGGTCATTCTTGATTGCTGAAGGAACGGCTTTCCAAGGCATCGGAACAAACGGAACCTCTTCGTTTTTATATGTCCACGATGATGTAGATGCTCCAAATGTTAATGCGGGAAAAGCAGCATAGCCAGGTACAATGGCAACAACACAATTAATATCCTTGTAATAACTCGCCAGTAGAAGCGCAAGTTCTGCGCCCTTTGATCCTCCGATGATGGCGATGCGTGTACTGTCTATTTTTGAATTTTTAGACGCTTCAATAATAGCTTTATGAACTGCGTCAATGGAGATACGATCAAGTTGTTCGGGTGTTCCTTTCGCACCAAAATACCCTAGTGCTAAAAATGCATAGCCATTATTGATAAACTGGTCACGAGTTTTTTTCCAGCGATCGCTGTCCCAGGCATTACCGCCTTCTGAACCTCCGAGGCCAACGATGAGGGGCTGGTTTTTTCCTTCACCCAAATATAAACGACTTTCAACCTGACTGTGATTTTCAGGAATGTCGGGCGTGCCGCAAGAGATTAATGTAACGAACACATAAAAAAGAGAACAGACTTTCTTCATAAAGCTTTAGATTTTTTAGCAAACCTATTGGGAAGTCTTGCTCAAATCGTTCAAACGTGAAGGTTCGAACCTCTTTTCAGTAAAATTTAAAGGGAGAGCGATTTAAGATATTGGGAAGGAGTTTTTCCTGTTATCTTTTTAAAAATAGTATTGAACGATGTTTTGGAATTACTGTCCTCCGACAAAAAATAAGATAAAATGAAAAGGCGGAAGTAAAATTACTTACCGCCTTTTTTTGTGATGTTTGAGTTACCAAGCAAAAACATCATGGGCAAAAATATCAAATTATCTGGCCAACCTATTTTGTGCCAACTTCTTTCTTTCCTTCCCGATCATCTTATTGACCAAGCCGTGGCCCTTCATAAGGCTGATCATTACTACAAGACGATGACCACACGAAAACAACTTGTTTTTATTTTATATGGTGTTGTTACCCGATGCCGTTCACTTCAGGGCTTTTGTAAAAGCCTGCTTTTTTTGGATCATAAACTTCTTTATATCGGTATCGATAAGTTGCCACCGCCCAGCACCCTAAGTGATGCCAACATCAAACGCAGTAGTGCGGTATTTGGATCTCTGTATAGATTACTTTACGATCATTACAAGGATTACTTGTCGGATGCTTATTTTTCCTTGCCCATCAATGCTGAGGTTGATCCTACCAAGGTAAAATTATTTGATGCCACCACGATCACATTATTTGTTGATGTATTCAAAGGTGTTGGGCGTAACCCCATAAACGGCAAACGAAAAGGCGGACTCAAAGTACAAGCTCAAATGCCCTTGTCTGGTTTTGTGCCCGATCTGATCACCATAACCGATGGAAGTTGTAACGATAAGAATTTTCTCGGACAGCTTAATGCTGCTCCCGGTACCATTTATGTCTTTGACAAGGGCTATGTAAATTTTTCTGTTTTTGATCAATGGACACGTCAGGGGATTTATTTTGTGACGCGGCTCAATGACAATGCGGTGTATAACATTGTGGAGTCCGCAACCAGCGACATACTAGAATATGCAGGAGGTGGTGTTATACGCGATGAGACCATCCAGTTAAAACCTTCAAACCAGTCGCAGAACCTTACAGCCCGTCTAATCACTTACAAAGATCCCTTGACGGGCAATGTGTTGAGGTTCTTAAGCAATATGTTCCACTATAAGCCCACCACCATCACGTTGCTCTACAAAAACAGGTGGAGCATGGAGGTACTATTTAAAAGGCTTAAGCAAAATTTTGAACTTAGTTATTTTTACTCGGACAGCCCGGAAGGAATCAAAACACAACTCTGGATTGCACTCATCGCACACCTTGTGTTTACCATTATCCATAAGCAGGTCAAAGAATGTGAACAGTTCATCACCTTGGTCAGCATGGCTTCCAATAATTTAGGATCATACATCTGCTTTGTATCGTTGGTAGCACACCGAAATAAACTATCAACCGCGGAGCGAGACATTAAAAAAATACAACTCGATATGTTTAACTTGAAAAATGGGGGTGTTTTTCAAAACCCAGAAAAATCCCCGTAATCTTTATCCAGGCGATACTTTTATAAGCTA
>JBKJOF010000179.1:0-4916 GCA_046595655.1 Chryseolinea sp.
GTCCAACTATTTTTGCGCTGAGCACAGAGTACGATATAGCAAAGAAGGTAGCGAATGAAATTCAAAAACAATTCGCGGAGATTAAGCTTAACAGCGAAATCTATGTTTCGAAAATTAACGACAAGGGTGCGCGGATAGTGGAGTAGAGTTCCCTTGTCAATTCAAAACTGAATCAATCATAATTATCAAATAGGAAGTAATGAAGTTCTACAGTACCAATAATCCATCCATCAAAGTTGATTTAGAGCAAGCCGTCACCCAGGGTCTCGCACCTGATAACGGACTTTATATGCCGGAATCAATCCCTACTCTTTCAAAAGAATTTTTTGATCGTCTCGAGAAAATGTCATTTCAGCAAATGGCATTCTCAGTAGCCAAGAATATTATTGGAGATGATATTCCGGAAAGTGAGTTGAAGCGAATTGTGGAGCACACTATTCAATTTGATGCGCCTCTTGTAAAAGTGGAGGAAGATGTATTTGCTCTGGAATTATTTCATGGACCTACTTTGGCGTTCAAAGATTTTGGTGCACGCTTCATGTCGCAGTTGCTAGGTTATTTTGCAAAGCAACAAAAGCAAGAGATTGTCATTCTTGTGGCAACGTCTGGTGATACCGGGAGTGCTGTAGCAAATGGATTCTTAGGAGTTCCAGGAACACGTGTGGTTGTTCTGTATCCTTCAGGAAAGGTTAGTGATATTCAGGAAAAACAATTTACCACCCTTGGTCAGAACATCACAGCGCTAGAAGTTGATGGTACATTTGATGATTGCCAGCGTTTAGTGAAGGAAGCGTTCTTGGATGGCGAACTGAAGAAGAAATTTTATCTTACGTCAGCTAACTCAATTAATATAGCTCGACTTATTCCTCAGTCGTTTTATTATTTCAATGCTTATGCGCAGGTAAATGATAAGAGTAAGCCCGTTGTGTTCTCCATCCCTAGCGGAAATTTCGGAAACTTAACCGGAGGTTTGTTGGCAAAGCGAATGGGTTTACCGATCCATCAGTTTATTGCTGCTACCAACGTAAACGATGTTGTGCCTCAATACCTTCATACCAAATTGTTCAAGCCAAAATCATCAAAGCAGACCATCAGCAATGCAATGGATGTAGGTAATCCAAGTAACTTCGATCGGATATTAAATCTCTATAGTCAGGATTTTAATGCACTATCAAAAGATATCTATGGCTGCGCTTTTACGGATGGAGAAACACAGAAGGCCATGCAGCATATTTATTCAACCAAGCAATATGTAATGGATCCCCACGGAGCGATCGGTTATTTAGGCTTGAAAAAATACATTGAAGAAACTTCAGAGAAGGTAACAGGAATCTTTATGGAGACAGCTCATCCGGCAAAGTTTAAAGATGTTGTAGATAAAACTTTAGGTCACGAAATTGAAATTCCAAAACCACTCTTGAAGTTTATGCAACAGACCAAGAAAAGCCTGTCAATGGATAAGAATTTTAATTCGTTCAAAAATTATCTGATACAGAATCTGTAGACGATTGGTCTTGCAATTCATTTGCGTGTTTGAAGACAATGTATTTGCGTGAAAAGAAATTCCAGACAATAGCAATTGCCATGGCAACGCCTTTTGCAAATAGTTCGTCTATGTCTGCATAGCCAACCAGCAGCCACAATACACACTGGCTTATCAATAAAGCACCTAATAAACATGTAAAGAATAAAATTGCTTCAGTAATCTTATTTCCTGTGGATGACCCGAAGACGTAAATTTTACTTAAGATGTAGGTTACAATATTGGTGATGGCAAAGGCAACAACATTTGCAATCAAGTAGTCCATTCCGAGCTTGAAGAGCCAGTTAAAAAGTGCAAACTCGATGAGAGCAGAGATGCCACCTACAGTAGCGAACTTTAAAAATTCAGGGGAGATGAGTTTGCGGAAAACTGCCTGGATAAATCTGATCATAACACAGGCCGTAAAGAAACGACTTTATATTGGATGGCCATTTTAGAATAGGTTAATATTTCCAGCACACGATTTCAATTCTATTTTTTCCATCCCTGCTCACCTAACAATGGCACGAAAGCAAAGCCCTCAAATTCTTCTTGCACCAATTTTCCATTCTTCTTTCTAATGCGTAACATCATTTGTTTTGCGCGATCGCCAACAGGTATGATTAAAATCCCACCTTCAACCAATTGATCAGTCAATGCACTAGGTACAACAGGAGCACCAGCCGTTACAATGATTTTATCATACGGTGCTTTTACTGGCAGACCTTTCGAACCATCCCCAAAAAAGAAAAAGGGTTTATAACCCATCGTTGGAAGAAAGTCTTTACATCTTTCGTAGAGCTTACGGTTGTACTCTATTGTATACACTTTTGCTCCAACTTCTAAGAGCACGCAAGCCTGATATCCTGACCCCGTTCCAATCTCTAAGACCTTATCACCTGACTTCACTTCAAGTTTCTCAGTCTGAAATGCGACTGTGTACGGCTGACTTATGGTTTGTCCTTCTCCAATCGGAAAGGCTTTGTCCTGATAGGCATGTCCGAGCAGAGCAGTTTCAAAAAAAAAGTGTCTAGGAACCTTGCCGATGGCGGCCAAAACGCGCTCATCTTTTATCCCTTTTTCAGCCAGCTTTTTGACCAGTTTATTCCTCAATCCCCGCTGTTGATAGTTGTCTTCAATCATGTTCGAACCGTAATGTTATTAACTTGTGGATTAAATGTTTATAACACGTAAAAATACTGATTTTCAAATACTTAACTAAAAAAAATGCACTTTCTATACGCCAGTTACCTTCCGAATACCGTTGCAAAAATGCCAATTTTTAACGCTTCACAAAGTTTGTAGGAATGGTTAGGAAAAGTGAAAGTTAACGGCTTACTTTAACATCTCTCCACACAGTTAAAGCTGTTTTGCCATAGCGTTAAACTGTGTTCTTGCACTGACAGTAGGATGGCGAAAGTCACCACTACTGTCTGGGCAGGGAGACACAAACTTCCCCGTTTTTAGTCATTCAAAGACCTCATATTTTTCCGATCTCCTTTCTTCATTTCTTCCAATTTTGCCTAAAGCTATTCAAGTATTTGTGGGCTAGCTGTATCTTTTAGATAAATCCGCATTTAGGATTTGAATCAAATGAGATACACCAGAATTAAAAATCAAGCTGACTGGACACACCGATAATGTAGGTTCTGAGAAATTCAATTTGAAGCTATCAGCCTACCGTTCACAAACTCTTAAAGACTACCTTATTGAACGAGGTGTAGATGAGAATCGAATAACATCTGATGGAAAGGGAGTGACTGAACCTTTGAATAACAATATGACACCTGAAGATCGCGCAAAGAATAGAAGGGTGGAAATGACGATACTTTACTAAATATTATTTTGATCCTTTTTAAATTGCCTCCACTCTTGTTCGTTATTGATGTTGAGTAGGTATTTTGTGTCTGGAATTGAAATAATGTTGATGTCAGAATGAATAAGAAAATCACGAGGACTACTTTCCCCTGCTCCATTGAACTTTATTAAATTTTCATAGATGGAAGGTTCCCAAATTGTAAATAATGGCTCTGGATTTTTTCCATCGGAATCGAAGAAACAAGTTGCTGACTTGGATGTATCTCGATGTTGGATAAGGTAGGCGATGACTACTTCATCAACCATCGGCATATCAACAGGGACTGTAAGCCATGCCGTACTTTTATTGCTTTGGAATGCACTTAGAATTCCGTTCAACGGACTGTCAATCAGAAACTGATCGCGTAATGGATTTAACGTCTCAGGAATATCATCTGAATTTTTACAAGATGTAAATACCTGTTTGCAATGCTTCGCTAAAAGATGAAAAAGATATTCACGTTGAGGTTTGCCGTGGTAGTTGATCAATCCTTTATCAAAACCCATTCGGCTGCTTTTGCCTCCCGCCAGAATTAAGCCGAAGATAGGAGCGGAGAAAGCAGCCTTAATGTTGCTCTCCATCGAGAAATTCTTTTCCACAGTGTGGGCACTTTATCGATTCTCTCTTTTCGATGGTAGACATCGCAGAAAAAAAACCAGAAGATAAAATACCTACAGGCAAAGCGAGTAATCCTACTCCTGCGATTGCAAAGAGCCCGCTTAAAAATTTCCCCAAGATGGTAACGGGTATCATGTCGCCATACCCAACAGTTGTAAGTGTTGAGATGCCCCACCACATGGTGGCAGGAATGCTACTGAATTTATCAGGTTGTGCATCGTGTTCGGTGTAAAACATGACAAATGAAATGATGACCAGAATGAACAGGATAAAGAAAAAACTCAATAGCAGTTGTTCTTTACGATCGTTAAGTACCCGCTTAAAAATATTGAGAGCATGAAGGTAGCGTGTTATCTTAAACATTCGGAACAACGCCATCAATCTGAATATTCTTAAGAAGCGAAGGTCTACAAAAAAGAAGCCGAGGTAGAATGGAAGGAAAGCGAGCAAGTCAATAATAGCCAGGGCAGACATAATATATTTTACTCTTCCTGATACTGGGTCTTTGTATTTTGGATTCTCTACAATTGAGTAAACACGAGCAATGTATTCCAAAGTAAAAAACAAAACCGAAAATTCTTCAAAGGTTTTGAAGAAGCTGATGTATTGCTGGTCAATGTCCTTAACCGAGTCCAACACAATTGCGAGTATATTAAGAACGATAATGGTGATTAAAACAATTTCAAAAATTCGCTCAAGTAAGCCACCTTTTTCGTTAGGCGTTAGCGTTAAGTAAAGTCGTTTGCGAATTGTCATAGATTATGCGCTGCGTTTAAAATCTTTTTTTCCTCCGGTTTTTTCCATCAGTTTTATTTCTTCCACAACGATGTTATGCGATAATGCCTTACACATATCATAAACGGTTAGAGCGGCAACAGAAACAGCAGTGAGCGCTTCCATCTCTACTCCGGTTTTACC
>JBKJOF010000114.1:0-3923 GCA_046595655.1 Chryseolinea sp.
ACCATTTGTTCTTGCCCGACAATTACCTTACCTATCTCTTCTCTGATCTTGTTGATGCTCGCGTTCAACGCGCTGAGATCAATCCTGTTTTCAAATACTCCCTCTTCCATACTTTACACTATTTATTATTTGTGATACTTATTGCAATGAAGTTTTATCTTGGCGCATTGAAAAATTCTCGTTCACGTAAAGGCGCAAAGAAAACACCGCAAAGGGCGCAAAGAGTTCTGCTGACCTTGACTTTGCGTTCTTTGTATATAAAACCTTTGCGGCTTTGCGTGAAATGTATTTTGTTTTCATTGGCTTTATTTTTTTTAGGTCTAATGGTCTATTGATTAAATTTTTCAATTCTAGAATTCAAGCTAATTAATTCTTCCGCTGATAAATTATCTTTTGCAGGGACGGACTGTATTATTCTAAACAACTCACGCACATCAGCTTCTGATTTTCCGGCTTTGCGCGCAAGTGTGTAAATAAAACGGTCATCAAGCTTTGTGGTGCTCATCCAATACTTTGTTCTGATTTGTTCCAACAGAAAATTAATTTTTTTCTCAGCAATACTCTTATGCTCATTGTTTTGGTAATAAAGATTACCTATGGCTCCTACAAACTCCAACGTTGTGTTTTGAAGCGGTTTAATAATGGGAATAATACGCTGTTTTCGTTTTGCCTCGAATATCATAAAAAGAACGAGCGAAAGAACCGTAATGTAGTAAGCCCACCGCAATGGTTCTGTCGTTAAAATAAAACGCAAAGGTGTTCTTGCCTCTAAGCGGCCTAGCTGATAAAAAGCTGTCCATTCAACATCTTGTGTAGGAAGGTATGATAATGCAACTTCTGCAAATTCAATATGATTTTCTTGCAAGAGATAAATATTAGAGAACACTAAGGGAATAGAGCTGAGAATAAGATTTCCTTTGCCCCATTGTATACGTATAAGCACAGGCAACTTAAAATCATTGTTTGCCAACACTGTTGTTCGAGTTGAATCGAAGCTATCAAAGTAATTGTGTGTGTTTTGGCGCGGATACAGATAGGTATTTGAAAAAGAAGAATTTGTAAATGTTATGGATGCAGAATCCTGTTTATTAACAAACCCAAGAGTTTCGGTATTGTAAAAGTAATCGCGAGTATCAAGATTGAGTGTATCTGCAAAAACACCGGTGAAATACTCAGCAGCGATAAATGCATTTCCACCTGCTTCCACATTTTTTAAAAGCGCTTCAACATCTTCTTTACCCGGAGCAAAAGTTTCGGAGAAGCTTAAGAAATTTACATCCGGACGTAACGAATCTTTCAATTCGTAGATCGTTAGATTTGATTTACTGATCGTATGCTTTTCGAAAACAGAAGGCATCAATTCACTAATGGCATAACCACCAAAAGGATTTTTGTCGTCTTGATGAAATGTTACGTCCCAATCCAATTCGCGTGGCGAAAAAAGTTTTAGTCCAAGGAAAACCAGGAATGCCGCAGCGAGGTAAATAATATATTTCCAGTCTTTCTTCACGTTACATTTTAGTTCGCCACATTGAAAATGTATTGTTCACGGTATTGAATAAGGAAGCGTTTACTGTAAAATTACCATACCATGAATATTCAAAATAATAGTTGAGATCACGCAATCCGTTTTTCAATTCTTTTGATTGTAGTTCGTTTAGGTAATCATGATTTGTCTTTCCAGGTTCCCAGTAAATGTGCTGCTTATCTGAAAGCATTTTAAGGCTGTACAAAAAGATAAGTCGAATGGCCAATCGGAAATCATTGTGTCGTTTAGCCTCTTCAATTAGTTTTTCGAAATCCATTTCGTGAATATTTTCTTCCAGCACGGTGTACTTCATTGCACTTTTTCCGGCATTTCCGTAAAACATTTTGAGTGCATCAATTTTTAACAACCTCATGATAACATATACCAACAACGCGGTCATTCCTACATACACCAAGAACCTTCCCCAGCTAGATGATTGTGTTTCGTAAAATAAGTCATTAATCACTCTGCCAACCCAGCGCCAAAAGCGATCCCACAAACTCACCGTGGCTTTGTCTATGGAATAGGTAAGCTCATCATCATTTTTAAGTTGATCCACTCTTGCCTGATCAAACTTACGATGAACAATTGAACTCGTGTCGATTTGATTAAAGGTAACAGCAATTGAATCCTGATTCACAAAAGTAGAATCCGAAACATTGCTTGCCATCACCGAAAGGGAAGCAAACCAAAAAATGATGAGCGAAAAAAAATTAATGAATTTAGAATTCCGCATGGTCTTCTGTTGTTGCCACTTTCTCTCCGAACGTCTCTATTCTGCCGCGCAAACCTCTGGCCTCTTTCTGCTCAAGCAAATTAAAATACTGAAAAGCTAACGCGATTAGCGGAACTGAATACAACAACGTACTGACGAGTGAATAAGATACCAGCGAAACATTACTAATAATCTCCATAAAAGGAGAAGGTTTTTCAAGTGCTTCAAGACCTGTATTGTGCATCATCTTTAATATAAACATGATATACCATGGAATAAAAAGAAGAAAAGAAAATACCAGCTGAATGTAAATGTTGATGCCGCCAATACCGAATGTACTCCACCACTTACCTTCACATAATCGGAACAGCCGACTAAGCGAAGCAAAGAAACCAATACGTTCATGACTGCGAATAATAAAAATCATTGATAAATTAATGGTGACGAAAAAAATACCAACATAAAATGCAACCGCAGCAAGCACAATCATTAGCGGGCCCAAAAAAGTAAGCACAGTCACTACAATTGCAAACGGAATAATCAAAATGATCAAACAAATAAATGCTGTAAAAATATAACCCAGCATTGTTCCGAAGTTAATCCAGAAAATTTGTCTTGCTTGCTGCCATACCTCGCTTACTTCTATGGTCGTTGATTTCTTTTGTTTGTACACTAACATGTAACCATAGGTAGTTGAAACAGTAAACACACCAGCCAACAACATAAACAGAAGCATGGCGAGCACTTCAATGATATTCCATTCTTCATACATGCCTGCTATGCCAATCGGTATGTTTGCGCCATTGGTGTTACCCAAACCCTGTATAGAATCCATCATCAAAATACTTCCGATAATGGCAGGTGTTCCGGCTAACAACATTAAGCTTTTTCCGAGAGGCTTAAAGTGTTCGCGGATGAAGCCATACGTAGCATTCATCTTCTGATTGAAGTTTCGGGTTTCGTAAAACTCAATTGGCGTTGAATCTTCCATGCTTTTGTAAACGATAAGGGTAAAGGACAAAATAATAAATCATGATGCAGGCCGAAACTCCAATAATGAAAACTTTAAAGCTCCAGTGCATAAAGGCGTAGCGCGTAATGAATGATTCAATAAAACCAGCGACAATAAAAAATGGAACAAGGCCAATAATAATTTTTAATCCTTTTAACGCACCTATCTTAAAAGATTCCAATCGTGAATACGTGCCCGGAAATAAAATACTGTTGCCCATTACAAATCCCGCGGCAGCGGCAATCACAATTGAGGTAAGTTCAATGGTGCCGTGAAGCATCACTACCGGAAAGCCTTGAGCCAATTGATTCTCCGTATAAAAAAAAGTGAAGAACGCACCCACCATAATACCATTGTAAAATAGCATTGCACCAGAAACAATGGATGAGATCGCTCCTAATACAAAAATCCGAAACGAAACAAACACATTGTTCAATGTGATTCTAAAAAACATATTCATCTCTGACCCATCGGCATAAACGTTTGTTGCATTTCCGTTCTTGATATTTTCGAGCGTCATGTTTACGTAGGAGTCTCCCAAGACTAAACGAACAAACGTATCGTCATTTAATGTTGAGACAATGCCCATTAAAATTGAAACAAAAAAAATAATGAAGGCATACAACATGGGCTTACGCACGCCCCACATTATTTCGGGCAATTCATCT
>JBKJOF010000190.1:0-37631 GCA_046595655.1 Chryseolinea sp.
ATCCCTTCGAATGGCTAAGGGATGTCCTTTCCAAAATCCAAGATTACAAAATCACAAACCTTCACGAACTATTGCCTGCACATTGGAATAACAAGGTGTAGTTGATCGGTGGGTTACGTTGCAATGGTGCTCGTCTTGAACTTTACCTACATTATCTTTCAGTGTAAAAATTGCAGTATACAGATTGGGTGTTTCAGCAGACCAAAGTTCAGGTGCTTTAATATTTCCAACAAAAGCATAAATTTGTTCCTGGTTTTTCTTCAAAGTGGCAATCGGCTGTTTGATGGAAAGGACTTCGTCACCTTTTGGATTTAGAAGGCTGACTGTAAATTCTCCACTTTTAAAGGAAGTATTATCTGCGTTTCTAATCTTTGTGTTCAGCGTAAGTGTCGCGTTAGAAAAGTCTACTCCAACAAATTCTGTTTTTATTGCATAATCGTGGATATGAGTTTGTGGAACTGCATAAACAGCAACATCGCAATGAATACCACTTAACCTGAACATATCTTGATCTTCAATATAGCTTCCGTCACTCCAACGATACACCTGTAATGCAACCGTATTATCGCCTATTTTTATTTCGTTGGTCACATTGAACTCGGCAATGTTATTTGCCCCTTCACTGTATCCAACTTTTTTTCCATTCACCCAAACGTACATGGCACTATACACATCATCACAGCGCAGGTAAATTGCTTTGCCATTCCATTCTTGCGGCACGCTAAAATTTCTTCTATAGGAACCAACCGGGTTTGGTTCCGTTTCACTTGTATAACCTTGTTGAGGCGCTATAAAAGGAGGATCATTTTTATGTGGATAGGTAATGTTGGTATAAATAGGCTTGCCGTAACCACGCATTTCCCAATTTGAAGGAGCCGGTATTTCTTTCCAGTCCGAAACATCGAAATCCATTTTATAGAAATCTAGCGGGCGTTCACTGGGTTGTTTAACCCAATTAAATTTCCAGTTGCCGTTGAGCAGTTTATATAAAGATGATTGTGTTGTCTTCCACGGCACAGAGAACGTTAAATCACGCTTTAATTCCTCCACTGAAGAGAAAGGAATGTAGTGTACGTGAGCGTCTTCTTTATTTACTCCAAAGATTTCTTCATTCTCCCATTCCCTTTTACCAAATCTTCTTTCAATTTTAATTTTTTCAGTAGACTCGGATATTCCCCACTCCTGGTTTTTATCGTTCGGATCAACAACAGCCTGATAAACTTTTAATTCAGTACCGTCTATCTGCAGAGACAAATTAAAACCATTTGCCTTTGGGGTAATGGTGAATTTACCATTACTCTTTCTGGTGATTTCCATTGTTGGTTGTTGTTGTAGTCATCCTTATCCCACAAAACAACGGGAGTACCCGAGGTTGATTTCTTTGCGTTATCTATACTTTTAAAACTTACTGGACTAGTTATCGAATAAAATCCGTTGCCCAATGTGGAGAACGTCCAAGCTTGACTTGAGCTTTTTGCAACTTGTTTTAATAAAAACAAGTTGACATTATTTTGTACCAACCCCCTAGTATCGACTGCTAATCCTGACGAATTCGTTATGTTATAATAAATGCCCGTTTGAAAGTCTTGAGCCAATAAAAATTTAGGAATGCTTAGTAAGATCACTCCAATTATTACTACAATTTTGTTCTTCATTGTTATAACTTTACATTTTTATTTAGTGCTCCTTGATTAAAATGCGTTTAGAACTTCCGCATACTTCTTTCACAGATTCTCCTCCCCTTCCAATGTTATTTATTATCTACTTTCTTAAATGCAACCAAAACCTGTTGGTTGATTCCAAATAACAATGTGTTGTTGATGTTTATTACGCTTCGTACATCTGCTTTTAAACTAAAGCCAGATTGTTTTTGAGGGACGTAGTGAAAGCCTCCTTTTCCATTACCTTTTAGAAGTACACCATAGTTGGCATCGTACTTACCAAATCGCAATCGCGCTTGCGCCATGTTTCCGCAGAGCAACACATCTTCATTTCCGTCAAGGTCATAATCCAAAGAAGTCAATGTGTAGACCGGAGCGTATTGCGCTTGTATGGGCAATTCCTTTAAATGAAAATGACCAAGGGAATCGCTTGGGAAGTAGGACGTGGTCAGTTGGTTTGCTTTAAGGTAATTCACATCCTTTAATTCATCACTCGTAAATATTGAATCAAGCGTTGCATCTGCATAACGCTCATAGGTTGTGAATCGCTTACGCATCATACCAAGCTGTTCCAACAGTTCATCACGGCTGATATAGGGGTAACTTTTACCTTGAATATAAAAACAAAAAATAGGGTCCACTGATCCGTTCTGATCAAAGTCTTTATAGAAAAGCTCAGCAGGTTTTTTGTCACTCGCTTTGCACTGAGAATTTAATCCAAGGTTGCCTACGATTATATCCGTTTTACCATCATGATTAAAATCACCTGTCAAAATTTTACTCCACCATCCGCTATACAGTTTATCAAAGTAAGAAGAAGTCTTATCAACAAGTTTTCCCTTTTCATTTAACAATACGGTGATGGGCATCCACTCTCCTACTACGATTAAATCTTTTACGTTGTCATTATTTAAATCAGTCCATGTAGCGTCCGTAATCATTCCTGATTTTTTTAATGAGGGTGCAATAGAAGATGTTACATCTTCGAAATGTCCTGTGCCATCGTTTAATAGAACATAACTGGTGGGCGTTTCTGGATACCTTCCTGGAACAACTCTACCTCCAACAAACAAGTCAACATAACCATCACCATTAATATCGTTGGCTCTTGCACAACTAGTACTGGTTAACATAACAGGCAATGCAGTCTGGTCTTTAATGAAATTTCCTTTACGATCATTTAGATAGAGGCGATCTTGCAATAAAACATCATCGACAGCATATTGATGATATCCACCGCTACACACGTAGAGATCAATAAAGCCATCACCATTTACATCTACAAACAAAGCATCGGTATCTTCACTATTCTTATCGGCTTCAAAATCGGGAATTATCTTTTTTTGAAAGCGAGTATTTTTGTCTTGTATAAATAGTGTAGCAGGTTGACCCATCCCACCTCCTACAAATACATCTTCGAGACCATCATTATTAACATCTGCTTTCGCAAGACACGGCCCCGAAAATGACAATGGATTTATTAATAAGGATTGACGTTTAAAATCAATATTTCCATTCTTTGGATGTTCGAATACGAATGGCACTTTTGTTTCTTTAAAGATTGGTGTGACATCAGTTATTTTTGGTGTTCTGGTCGTTGCGTCTTTTACCTTCAACGTAATTAACTCATCCACTTTAATGTTTCTTACTATTTGCTGTCGTCCGTTTGGCCACTCCACTTTTAATGAATCCACAATGCCCTCCTCTCCCAATCCGAAATGCAAAATTGGTGATACACTGGATTGATATCCACGCATAGGCATCTGCTCCAGGTACTGAGGATTACCTTTTCTATAGATGGAAACCTTTGTACCCAAACCTGCAGAGTTCAATCCTTCGCCTTGGAGTTTTACTTTTAAGAAATGATGTTGCAATTGTTTGTTTGCTTCATTTCGATATACAAAAGCTTTGCTATTGATATTGTTGATTACCAGATCCAGATCACCATCATTGTCCAGGTCTGCATATGCAGCACCATTACTGTTCGAAGGGAGAGTCATTCCCCACGCAGTACTTACATTGGAAAACGTAAGGTCTTTATTATTTTTAAACAGATAGTTAACAACGTTGGATGATGGCATTCGATGGACGAGTTCAAGCAGATCTTTACGAAATAATTCTTTCTTTTTTTGCAAATGATCCCCGGCATATTTCAAAAAATCAAGGTTGGTGTAGTCTCGTACATAGCCGTTGGTAACGAGAAGGTCTTTCCACCCGTCATTATCGAAATCAGCGAATAGTGGAGCCCAACTCCAGTCGGTATTTGACACACCCGCTAGCTGCCCTATTTCATTAAAAGTTCCATCTCCATTATTTAACTGGAGCATGTTACGCATGTTTTGATGGTGAAAGTTTGATCGGAGGCGGAGATCGAACGCAGCATAGTTATCGGGCAAAGCCAATAGCTTCTGTCTATGATTGTCTTCCGGAAGCATATCTAATGTGTAGATGTCGAGCAATCCATCGTTGTTGATATCTGCAATATCATTACCCATTGAAAAATGAGAAGTGTGACCTATACTTTCTTCAAGCTTATCAGAAAAAGTTCCATCGCCATTATTGATATAGAGATAATCTGGCATATCATAATCGTGAGATAGATAAAGATCTGGCCATCCATCATGATTAACATCAGATACGCCAGCGCCAAGCCCGTATGACAATGCTGTACTTTTTAATCCGGCTATTTCGGTAACATCAGAAAAATGTCCGCTGTTATTCCGCATCAATTTAACACCTATAGAAAGGTGTCTTCTTTTTTGATGTTCTGTAATGAAATTATCATCAAGGCTATTGATACGTGTGGGGTTATGATTAATGAACAACGCATCCAAATCATTGTCGTTATCATAATCTAAAAAAATAGTCTGTATTGTAAAAGATGAATCAGCCAAGCCAAACCGTGCTGCTTCTTCTGTAAAATGCGGAATACCGTTGGCGTTGTTTCCATGATTAACAAATAGTTGTTTAACTCTTTTCTTACCGTTTATTTTTCCAGAGTAACTTACATAGATGTCGAGTAATCCATCTCCATTGATATCTGCCATAGCAGTACCAGTTTTCCATGGCCCCTCTCGTCCTGTAACGCCAGCTGACTCAGTTATATCTTCAAATTGCATATTGCCTTTATTCAGGTATAACTTATTGGAGGTCATGTTACCGGTAAAATAAATATCTTCGAGAGCGTCACCATTAACATCACCAATAGACACGCCACCGCCATTGTAGAAATATTCATACATCATAACGTTCGTGTTCAGTCCTTCAGTTAGGTGGTTATTGAATTCCACTTGAGTGTAGGTTGAAGGCAATAGCGCAAACAGTGGTTCGGAAAGAACGGTTGTGTTCTTTACCTCGACTTGATTGCAGCCAGAAAATAGTAATAAAAATAATGGAAATAGAAACTCAAGGGTTTTGAACCGCGATGTGAGCATGAAGAAAAGGTCAGTGGCGTGTAATGTAATAACATTCATGAAAATGGATAAATGACATTGACCTTTGTCATTTATCCATTACTATTTAGAAGCGTTTGTCTTCTTTATTCGTATTGCTTATAGCGCATAAATTTCAGCAACGCTGCTACTATTCGTGGCTCCCCAAGTGCTTAGTACCGTCACTTTTAAATAGCGTGCGGCCTTAAAGGAAGATAGAAAGAATCTTATCTCCTTTTGCACTGGATCGGTGCCCATTTCAACTGGATATGTTCCACCCACATCTGTGAACGTAACACCATCTGTGCTGACAGCGATCTTAACACTTTTGGGTTGACCATGTGCCCAGTCTTTTAAATTTCTGCTCACTAATGCAACACCATGTACAACTAATTCTTCTCCCATGTCGATGGTAATGTAATGCGGAGGTGCAGGTTCTCCACCTTGCCATTTTGTATGCCAGTACGTTCCATAGTTTCCATCAAGTGCAGTACTTGCGAGACCATTGCCTCCACCTTCGCCAGGTTCTTCTGTTGACATGCCTGCAATTGTCCACGCAGTCCTGTCAAACGTCTCAAGGTTTTCAAGCGAGGGTGATCGTGTCAGAATGAAGTAGGTGGTTTGTTGAGTATTGCCAACGGAAGCTCCATCTACTTTATCAATAGAAATGGGTAACAAGTAACTTGAAAAAGCATCAAGTTGATCGCCATCTTTGATTATTAAATTTAAAGGTAATGTGCTGAACTCACCCTTCTTTATAATCCCAGTTGCATCAAAAGTAAAATTATCAGGTGGTAATAATGTATAGCTAGAGCCCATAGACTGGTTAAACGAAGCTACTTTGTCTGCATCTACTTTAAAATTCACAGTCACGTCAGACCCAGTAGATACTGACACCGTTGGATAGTCTGCTCCAACAATAGTGGCGGTATAACTTACCGTGTCCTGAAGGTCAAAAGTTGCACTGATTACTGCATTGCCGGGCATGTAAATCTGTACAGACTCGTCATCATTACAGCTTCCCAGAGCCAACACCAACATCAGCAACAGAATGATTTTATTTAATTTTATAATTTTCATCTTAAGTTCGATTTAGTAAATGGTCAAATTAAAATTTGAAAGGGTAGTTGACCAATGTGATGTACTTTGTCAACTACCATTTTTGAAATTCTTTGTTTAATTATATCCGGGGTTTTGCTCCAATTTGGTATTTCTGTTAATAGCATCTATCGGAATCGGCATCAAATACATGCGATCCAGAAATATTTTATCCGCTACTTTTACCTGAGTGTATGTCCATACGCCACCTACTTTTTCAATTTTTAAACCATGCGTAGGTTTATCGAGAAGACCTTCAGCACCATTGGCTTGCTTCCAGCGAAGAATATCCCACCAGCGCTTGCCTTCAAATGCAAATTCAACTCTTCGTTCGCGATGTATCGCTTTGCGCATGTCTGCCATATTTAAACCCGCAGCTAAAGCAGGAAGGTTGGAGCGACTCCGAACCAAATTAACTGCGTTATAAACTGAAGCATCTGGGCCAACAGCTTCATTCTGAGCCTCAGCGTAATTCAACAATACATCTGCATACCGAAACCAGATAAAATTTTGAGCGCCAGTCGAGTTGGTTAAATTATCCTGACCTTTAACGCGTTCGTCTAACGTTTTACGCGCATAATAGCCTGTGTTTGTCACATCACTTTTGGCACCTAAATCTATTTCATTCTGGCTGCCCACTCCTATACGTGTCTTGATCGTATCCCCTTGCCATGCAGAACCATCATACACAATGGTTTTATAAAATCTTTCCTCTCGGTTTTTATAGGGATTTTGAGGATTATAACCAGAAGTGGGATCGTCAATGGTCTTACCATTATCCATAGCAAAATCATCTACAAGTTCCTGAGTTGGAACAAAGTTTGCCCATGATTGTTGTACACCAAAAACAAAACATGGCCCTAGCATTCCTTCTCTTTGGCCACCACCATTTTTTGTTGGAGATACCTGATAGTCAAATATCACTTCCATATTATTATTGTTTTCTGATAGCCATATTCTACCGAAGTCTGGAAATAAAGTATATGTAGCCAAGTCCATTACTTTTTTATTGGTTGCTGCTGCTGCCGTCCATTTTGAAACATCGTTACTCGTGTTTCGCAACGGACTAGCTGCGTATAGTTCAACCCACCCTTTCAGCGTTAGCGCAGCTCCTTTTGTGGCTCTTCCACGATCTGCTCCCGTTGTTATCAACGGCAAATCATCTGCGATTTCACCTAGTTCATCAACAATAAATTGAAACGTTTCTTCATCTGTATTTCTTGGACGAAATATACCATCACCTTGAGTATAAATATTCAAGACATCTGTAATGATGGGCACACCACCATAGGCCATCCATAACCAGTGATACGACAGCGCTCTTAAAAATCTTGCTTCTGCAATCCTTACTTTCTTATAGTCCTCCGTTAAAGCAGCAGAAGCTGAAACATTTTCAATGAAAATATTCGCTCTTCTGATCATGATATATCGAGTATCCCATTTCCACATATCAGCAGGACCATTAAATCCGCTGGAAGGCGAAAGAGCACCCTGATATATATTCGCCTTGGTTGCAAACCATTCCGCCCCCAAATGTGAGTTATCTGCGTACTGGTCAAAGTCCTGGGTTACGTTATTCATTTTTGGCATCTGTTGATAAACATCGTTCAGAAATAAATCTGAGTTGGTAGGGTCTATCCAAACATTTGCATCGGTAACCCTATCTCTCGGCTGTACTTCAACATCGGGTGTGCATGATACTATACACATTGTAACGAGTGCTAGTATCGCACCTGTTCTAAATTTTTTATTTGTAATCATTGTTAGCACGTTAATGTTTACGACTTAAAATGTAATGTTAGCCCCTATAGAAAATACTTTCTGCTGATAGTAGTATTGACCATTGCTTTTATCTCCAATTTCAGGATCAAGCGTTTCTTTTAACTTAGGAGTCCATGTGAATACGTTTTGGCCTGACACATAAAACCTCACAGATTTTACGATTTTCAAGTACTGAATAAGGTTAGGAGAAAATGTATAGCCAAATTGAAAACTCTTAAGTCTGACGTAGCGGCCGTCACGAATCCACCAAGAAGACCCCTGAGTATTATTTGCTGTTGGGGCAGTAGTTAATCTCGGATACAAAGCATTTGTATTCGCAGGAGTCCAATGATTATCAAATTGTATTGTGGTTGCAGACGATGAACCATCAAAAGGAGCCCTCATATTCCCGTCGATGTAAATACTATTTTTTGCAGCGCCTTGAAAAAGAAGATCAAGATCAAAACCTTTGTAGGCAATATTGGGCATGATACCAAACATAAGCTGAGGAGTTTTAGGCATACCTATCACAGTCTGATCATCGGTGCTTATAATTCCGTCAGGAATTCCGTTTGGTCCACTTAAGTCAGCATATTTAAGATCACCAGGATGTACAGTGCCCCACGGTTGTACAGGCATACCCTCCTTTAAAGAACCATCAAGATTAAAATCATCAGATTTAAAATAACCCAGTGCCTCATAACCAAATTGCGTGTTTAATGCGCGACCAGTTTGTCTACGGTTAGGGTTATCATAGGTAGCACCTACTTCCAATATGTTCACTATTTTATTTTTGGCGTAAGTGAAGTTTCCACTCACATTTATGCTTAGACCATTCGTAAATACATGCGATGTTCCTAAGGTCATTTCAAAACCATGATTATACATTACACCAAGGTTGCTATATCCGAGATTAACACCATATTCTAGTGGAACTTTATTGGCTGGATTCACCAACATATCGGTTCTGTGTTCCCAAAAAGCGTCAGCTTCTAAGGTCAACTTTCCGCTCCATAAGGAAGACTCAAGACCAATGTCATATTTGGTTGATTTTTCCCAGGTAATATTTGGATTACCCTGTAGTGATTCTGAAAGACCCTGACCCGGAGTATTCCCAAAGTTATATGCACTGCTATACAACAAATAGGAACTTAAATATTGAAATGAAGCAAGGTTGCCATTGATGTACGGCAGGTTACCTGATTTACCATACGATGCTCTAAGCTTTAACAAATCGACCATTGGTGCACTGTTTTTTATAAAACTTTCCTCATGCAGGTTCCAGCTCAAAGAATAAGCAGGAAAGAAACTATACTGATGACCTGGAGCAAATGCATAATGGCCATCATAGCGGCCAGCAACTTCTGCCATGTATTTGTTAGCAAACCCATAGGCAACCCGATACACATAACCAAATTGCTTCTGAGTTGATGAACTTCCTCCAATCGAATAATCGACCTTTGCTGCACTACCCGTACCCAATTCATCGATAGTTGAATTGTAGTTGATGATCGATGAATTGAAATCATCACTCTGAATATTACGCGATTCAACAACGCCTAAGACCGTAACCTCATGCTGGCCAAAAGAACGTGCGTAATTCAAGTACCCTTGATAGGTAACCGCTTTCGACTGTGAGTACCTCTCTTCAAGATTTGGTTTTGCAGGTCCTTGATATCCCAAGTCAAAAGAACGAGGATCAGTCGATGTATTTAGTGTATAAACCGGAATTGGTGTATGCCACTTCTTCTCAAATTTATAATTTGGATCATAACTCATCTGGCCTTTAACGCTCAAGCCTTTAATGAACGGTAGTTTTTGCTCGATGGCCAGATTAGTCAAAATAGAAGTATTTTCAGACCGTTCATACCCGCTATGAAAAGCAAGACCCACTAATGATCCTCCAACATATTGCCCCCACAGACCATTGGAGTAATGGATAGCACTGGTAGGAGGAATTCGAACTGCTCTGTACATTAAGCCATCAGCACTAGAAGCCGGATATGTGTTATTCGAAACCCAACCATTTAATTTAAGAGAAATTGTAGTGGTATTTGTTACTTGCGCATCAATGTTCGCCATAAGGTTATATTTCTTAACACTTGTTGTATTCCATTGTCCCTGCTGCGTGGTATATCCTATTCCTGCAAAATATTTTACTCTATCCGTGCCTCCGGAAAGGTCAATATGGTTGTACGTAATCAACGAATTCTTTTCAAGAATATCCTTTACTCCCCTGCTATTCGGGTATAAATCAGGATCTGCGTCAGCATCACCGTTTACTGTTTTCTGATATTGGCCAATCTCTGAGTCTGAAAAAACGGGCGCAATACCTTCGTTCTTAGCAGCCTCATTGCGCATCAAAGCATACTCAACAGAATTTACAAATGGAACAACCCGCGTTGGGTTTTGAAAAGCAACGTAGGTGTTATAATTAAGTGTTGGCGCACCGGTTTTACCTTTCTTTGTTGTTACCAAGATTACACCATTGGCGCCTGCCAGTCCATAGGGAGCAACAGCAGCTGCATCTTTCAAAACAGTATAGGTGTCAATTGTAGAGGGATCTAACAGTGTAAAGTCTCTATAGATGCCATCGACAACTAATAAAGGAGCACTATTTCCGTTTGAACCAATACCTCTGATTCGAATGGATGAACCATCAACACCAGGCTCACCGCTGCCTTGAGTCACAATTACTCCGGCTACACGCCCAGCAAGGCTATTACTCAAATTAACTACTGGTAGTGACGATGTAGCTTCTCCTTTAATGGTGCTAATCGCAGCGGTTAATGAACTTTTCTTTTGCACACCATATCCTACAACTACAATTTCATCAAGCGTACTTATATCAGACGCCATTTTAACATTTATTACAGTTTGTGAACCCACTGCTACTTCCTGAGAAGTGTATCCAATAAAACTGAATACCAAGATGGCATCAGTATCGTCAACAGAGATTACATAGCTTCCATCACTATCGGCAGTTGTTCCGCGCGAAGTACCTTTTACGATAATGTTTACTCCTGGCAGGCCGCCACCTAGATCATCCGTAATTGTTCCTGTAATCCGAAGATCAACTTCGCCCATCTCCGGTTCTGTTTCTGAATTGTTCAATGATTGATCATTCTTATTTTCACGAGCCAGTATGATATGAGTACCATCTGCTTCAAACACAATACCCCTTGGCAATAAAATTTTATTCAATGCTTGTTCAAGCGTTTCATCATCGAGACGAATGTTCACCTTTTCCTTTGGAATTACCTGGCTTTGGTAAATAAACGTAGCACCAGTCTGCTTTTCTATTTTAAGGAGTGCAGCACGTAAATTGGTATTGTCCAATTTAATGGTGAGTCGTTTCTCAAGAATTTTTTGCGCAATCAGATCATTGGCATTTGAAATGCTAATGATACCTGTTAATAGCACTATTTGAAGAATTGAAACGCGCATAATGAACCTTACAAATGCATTGACTTGTAGTCGTTTTTTCATAATTTTATAATGTTTGTCTTGGACGATTAATTGGAAATAGACAAATGCCTCCTAATATCCTTGGCGGGATGGTATTGTTAAAACAATACTAAAAATTGGGAGGTCTAAAGCCGATGATGGAATCCATCATCGGCTTTTTTATGCGTAATTTTTATATTACATAGGCATTAGAATTTATGGGTTAGGTTTAGGTTATTTTATTTACATCCGTTTCCAGAAATAATTACGTGTGCATCCAATATCTCGTATTTCGCATTTACACCTTTACAGATAAGTCTTAGCTTATCATAAAAGGGAATACCCTTAAGAGACGTTGTATTAAGAAGGCAGTTCTTCATTGCTTCCTCATCAAAAATAATATCAAAACCATATGCCCTTTCCAGGCGTTCGAATACTTCACTAATTGGTGTATCTGTAAATTGAAAATTTTCCTCAACTATCATAGAAGGTAATGGTATTGGTTCGTCAACAAGTGACTTTACCATTCGAGTTTCATCTCGGGAAAAAGTAATTTGTTGGTTGGGGGTTAGCAGCGTTCCGATCAGATTCTGAGTGGAATCTTTTTTTATACGGCCTTCAGCCTCAGTAAATACCGATACTTTTCCTGTTTTAACCGCAACCACCACATTTCTTTCTTTTTTGTATGCACGCACTGTAAAACTGGTGCCCAGTACCCGCGTAACTATTTCATTTGCATAAACCGAAAACGGCTTTTGCGGATTTCGTGTCACCTCAAAAAAAGCTTCTCCACTCAAATAAACATCGCGTTTTGCGTCTAAAAAAGTTTCAGGATAGTCAATAGATGAATGGGGCTGAAGTGTTACTACACTACCATCTTCTAGAACAAGCGAGTGAGGTTTATTACCTTCATTGCTATATCGAAGCAATTGCTTTTTATCAGCGGCATGATATTCGGCTACCGCGTTCCGCGTAAAGTTTACGCTATCGCTTTGAAATAAAGTAGCTACCGTTATAATAATGAATGCGATTGATGCTGCTATGGCATACCAACTTGATTTCGAAAATCCAACTGCTTTTTCTTTGAGCGTAACAGAATTTTCAATTCGTGACCAAAGCTCCTGTTGTTTGGAATCGTGGAGAAAGTATTGCCGTTCGTTGATAACCGCCTTTACTATTCTTATTGCTTCATTAATAACGTCTACTCTATCTGGGTACTGACTAAGCCAGGCATTCCATTGGTTTTCCAGAATCTTATCTTTATGATTAGACTCAACCCATCGGATAAAATCCTCATCCTGCGCTAACTCTACTGCATTAAAATTTGAATAATCCTTCATTTCATTCTTCAATAACTTGTTTCCGAAAGTACAGCAATCGTGTGAAGTATCACCCCACAACAATCGTGTGCTATACTACAATGAGTAGACAAATGTTGTTTTAACTCACTTAGATTGAAAATTATTTTGATATTTCTTCGAGAGCCTTCTAGAACTGTTGAAGGAAGTGTACCATCAAAAGAATTGAAATGGTAAGACGAGAGTATTGACGAAGGTTTTCTACACCCCGCTGTATAAGATTTCGGACAGATTGCTCATTTACATTCATTACGCCAGCGATATCGCTGTAACTCATCTTATCGTAAAAGCGAAGAATGATTGCCTCATATTGACGAGGAGATAAATGGTTAAGATGCGACCTGAGCTTTTCAGTTTGCTCATCTAAGACTTCTTTTTCGATAAGTTTGTCCTCTTCCGAATCTGTCAGCAGATGTAGTTCATCCCATCGATAGTCATAACCTAACGAGTTTGAAGCTTTTTTGTGCTTAACAATTCTTCTTCTGAGCGAAGAGTATAGATAAGCTCGTATTGAAATTACTGGAGAAAGATTTTTACGATAGTTCCATAGATCAACAAACAAATCATGAATCTCATCTTCTACTAAAGAAGACTTTTGGAATATCTTATTACCGTAGTTATAAAGCGCTTTGACATGTAAATTATAAACTTCCTCAAAAGCTTTTGTGTCACCAGCCTTTACTCTGTTCCAAAGATGAGATTCACTTAATATGGTGTTATCTGAAAACAAACTTGATTTTTTTAGGCGCGAGAAAGGTACACGAAAATAGTTTACCTGCAATCGATTTCTAAAAATTTTGCAACAAGTGAGTTAAAAAATATAAAATTTACTCTTAAGGGAGAAACCATACATTCTTAATAATTCGACAATGATCTAATATTCATTTTTTAGGGAGAATTATGCCTTCTAAAAAACGCGCTGACATAGGAATATTTTATTAACGTATGTGTAAAATTAATTTTTTTAGTTGCACCAAATTGTTCCGGTAGCATGGCCAAATTAAAATAATTGCTGCTGATTTCTCCTGCGCGAAAGACGTTTTTCTGTTAAAAATCATGAGAGCCAAAACATTCATTTTAAAGTTATCGGTGGTAACATATTTCAGAGATTATATTAAATAAGTATTCATTCAAATGAGAAAAGTATTTTTAGTTGTCTTCATATGGTTCGTCATATTACCTCAATTTATTTCAGCGCAAGCGCCTGTACGAATTACCTGTGTAGGAAATAGTATTACAGAAGGTTATGGAAACACCAACGCTACTAAAACGTGGCCCGCGCAACTTGAAAAACTTTTGGGCAGTGGATATTCAGTTTTTAATTGCGGGGTGAGCGGAACAACAATGTTAAAAAATGGAAATTCTTCTTATTGGAATACAGCACGATTTATCGAAGCCAAAAATTCGGACCCACAAATTCTAATTATTAAGTTAGGTACAAATGATGCCGGCTCGAACAATTGGGTTCATAAAAGTGAGTTCTATACTGACTATGTTGCCATGATCAATGAGTTTAGAAAAAATGGAAGGAACCCAATTATTTATGTATGTTTCCCTGTACCGGTCTATGGAAATGCTAATCAAAACGCGATCATCGAAGATGAAGTAATTCCATTGATTGATTCGGTAAGAAAAACTTTTAATACTTATTCAATTGATTTTCATACGGCACTTCTTTCCAATGGAAACGATTTTCCAGATGGCGTTCATCCCAATGATGCGGGATCATTAGTGCTGGCCAATGTAGCGTACAACATCATTAAAAATAACCAACTCATCGTCCCTTATATTTCTATAGATAGTGCCCCTACTCAACAAACAAATTCTGCGGTAATAGATGTTGAGCAAGATGTTCTGCTTGATCCATACCCACAAGATGGCACATGGAATTGGATAGGACCAAATGGATTTAATTCAACATCAAGAGCAATTACGCTAAGCAATACCCAATTCAATGAAGGGGGAATTTACACAGCTAATTATATTAGTCCAGATGGATGGAGAAGTGTTCAAAACTTTATGGTTTCATTGAATGGTTGTAACGCAGCTTCTATAACGCCATATAATCAAGTAAACAATGGAGCCTGGCAAACAGTAACGTCTCTTACAGTAAATCCAGGTAGCATTATAAACTTTGGACCGCAAGCATCAGAAACAGATGGCACATGGACGTGGACTGGGCCGAACAATTTTTTTTCGAACGCAAGACAAATCACTATTAACACCATATTAAAAACTCAGGCTGGAAATTATACTGCTTACAACTATAATAATAATGGATGCAAAAGCACACAGAGTTTTAATGTTGAAGTTGCAGGAGAAATTGTATGTCCAACTTTAATATCCAATATTAATATTAATGGAATGTGGAAGCAACAAGCAACCGCATCATTAAATACTGGCGAAGGTGTAACATTCGGTCCTCAACCCACCGATGGAGAATGGAGGTGGATTGGCCCAAATAATTTTTCCAGCTCTCTACGGGAAACATCTGTTAAAAATATTCAACTAAATCAAGCGGGCGAATATATCGGCATATTCACAAATGCAGTAGGGTGTAAAGATTCTTTGTTTCTTACAATTAATGTCAGTGGTATAGATGGCTGTCTCCCTCCTATTATTCCTTATGTAAATGTAAATGGCATTTCATGGTTACAAGAAAATACAGTAACACTAAATGCTGGTGATAGCGTAACACTCGGGCCCCAACCATTAGATCCTGGTACATGGAATTGGACGGGACCCAACGGATTTACTTCAAGTGTGAGAGAAATATTTCTTAGTAATATTCAGGTTGAACAGGCTGGTGTCTATAAATCTTCATTTACAAATTCAAGTGCATGTGAGAGCTTAATGGATTTCACGATAACAGTAAACATCATTAATGGTATTGATACAGAGCAAGAAAATTCTATACAATTTTTTTATCCAAACCCAACTGAAAATATGGTAACACTAACAAACATACCATCCAGTACAAACATTAGGATAATGAATATGAGTGGACAGGAGCTAATCAAAATTAAATCTTTGAATAAGAAAGGGAATATTAACCTGAATGTTGGTGATTTAAAATCTGGACTTTACCTGATTAAAATTGGTGATAACAACGTGAAGACTTTTAAACTAATCAAACAGTAGATTCTAAATAGAGTATGAATACCCAATTAAAATTATCCATGAAATTATATTTACGACTATTTAAAGTAACATGTGTTGGGGTGCTCCTGGCTACTTCAACGTTATTGCAAGCACAAGTTTCCAATCCGGTAGCTGATGCCTCCATCAAGGCTTTTAACGATGCCTTTCTTGTAACTTCAGGTGGCAAAACATATTATAAAAAGGCACTAAATAAAAATGAAGATGATGGCACATGGACATTAGCCCTTGATATTTTTGGAATGCAGGATACCTATGAGCGTACTGGAAGTGCAGAACACAAAGCATTGGTCAACAATCTTTGTAATAGTTTTCTTGTCATAAATCCCACTCCTTACGATTGGGATGGATGGAATGACGACATCGCGTGGATGGGTCTTGGGTTAGCCCGGGGATACCAGATTACAGGAACACCAAACCTGCTAACCCAAGCTGAATACTGTTTCAATCTCGCTTACGACCGTGGATGGAATACTACATTTAACAACGGTGGAATATGGGAACAACAGCCAGACATGACGCCTGCAGATGGAAGTGTTAATAAGGAAGCATTGTCTAATAATCCAAATGGAAAACTGGCTTGCATACTTTACGAAAGCACCGGAAATGTATATTATAAGAATAAGGCAATTCAAATTTACAATTGGTCGAGGAGCCATATCTTTAATCCTGCAAACGGCCAAGTTTATGCAGGCGTAGATCGTGCCGATTTTGTCAATAAGGGTACAGCTGTTTACAATCAAGGATCGTTCATTGATTTTACTGCGCACCTTTACAAGATAACAGGTGATGAAATTATTTTAAGAGATGCTCAAATGGCTGCCAATTATGTTATCAATAACATGACCACCAACGGTGTTATCAGCAACTCTGCAGGTTACTTAAACACATGGGCTGACGAATATGCACGCGGACTAGGACACCTCTGCATGTGGAATCCTCAACTGTGGAATACTTACTATGCATTCATGAAAAAAAATGCTGATGCTGCATGGAGCAGTCGAAGAACGGACTTGAATATTGCGTGGAATGGATGGGCAGAACCAACGCTTATCAATGCTGATGACGGACCAACTAAGTTCGTGAGCACTGTGGCAATGCAGCAATTCACACCAACGGTACAATCAGTGCTTGGTACAATTGAAGCAGAGGATTATAATTTTATGAAGGGTATTGTAATTGAAAATATTACTGCTGGTGGTAAAAGTGCCGGCTCTATTGAGGCGGGCGATTGGCTGGAATATATAATTAATGTTCCATCTACTGGCGCTTATACAATCTCTTTTAATGTTGCTACGCAAAACGCAGCATCTATGGAATTTCAACAAAACAACGTTGCCTTAACAACAATCAACCTTCCATCGACAGGCAATTTGCAAACTTATACCGATGTAAGCTCGTCTGTAAAATTAATTGCTGGTATACAATCCATCAAGTTGAAAGCTATTTCAGGAGGGTGGAATATAAATAAGCTCGTTGTTCAAAGTTGTGGGCTCATAGTACCTGCAGTTTCAGTAAATGGAAATACCGAGCAAGCAATTACTTCAATAACCTTAAATACCGGGGACGATTTACTTTTTAATCCTCAACCATCAAACGGAACATGGAGTTGGACTGGCCCTAATAATTTTTCATCGAATTCGCGCGCCATTACAATTAACAATATCCTAATAAGTCAAGGTGGCGCATATACAGCTAAGTACACTAGCCCAACGGGTTGTATAAGTATTCAAGAATTTATAGTAACATTAACTGGTTGCGCTTCAACGCCAATAGCTACAACTGTTCAGGTAAATGGCGGTGATGTACAGCAAGTAAATTCTATAACATTAGAAGCAGGCAGCTACTTAACTATTAACACCACACCGACAGATGGAACATATAGTTGGTTAGGCCCCAACGGATTTGCATCTCAATCAAAAGAAATTTCATTCTTAAATATTGATTACAAAAGCGCGGGCGATTATAACTTAACTTATATTAATCCGAATGGTTGTAAGAGTACACATAAAATTACAGTTGCCTTGACTGGCTCAGATCCTTGTAGCACACCGATAACTCCCTATATCAATGTTAATGATGTATCATGGCAAAAGATTGCTTATGGCGTGTTAGATGTGGGGGGCAAATTTACCTTAGGTCCTCAGCCACTTGATGCCGGCACATGGAGCTGGACTGGTCCAAACGGATTTACTGCAAGTACCCGTGAATTTACCATAGTTAATTTTAGCGCTGATAAAGCTGGTCACTACAGTGCATCATTTACTAATGCGGCAGAATGCGTAAGCACTCTGGATTTTATTATTGGATTAAAAGGGAATTGTAGCACATCACCCATTGTTCCTGAAATAAAATTGGATGGTATTGATTGGTTAAACAAAGATTCAATATCAGTAGCTTCAGGCGGTAATGTCTCCATTACTTACCCTGATGCAACTGGCTTATGGAGCTGGATCGGCCCTAATGGATTTACTTCATCTTCATCACAAATTTTATTGGATAAAATTTTGTTTTGGAAGAAAGGGAAATATGTAATAAGCTTTATAGATGCAAACGCCTGTATCAACTCCGATACAATTGATATAGATGTGCTTGGTGATGATTACTGTGGCGATCCCATCATACCCTATGCTAGTATAAACAACGGTACATGGGAAAATACATCGTCAGCTTCATTGAATACGGGAGACAAATTTATGATTGGACCGCACCCTGCTAAAAACATGTGGTATTGGACTGGCCCCTCTGGGTTTACAGCAAACACCAGAGAAATTACCTTTGATAGCTTTAATACCAATCAAGCTGGCACGTACAATGCTACCTATACAAATACTTTAGGTTGTTTAAGTTTTTATGATTTTACTATTAAAGCGAATGAAGTTATAACAGGTATATCTGATAAAGAATTAAAACTAACATTATACCCAAATCCAACATCTGACTGGATAACCTTATCCAACGTTCCCTCAAACTGCACGATAACTATATTCGATTTGTATGGTCAATTGCTTATAACTAAAAAATCAGAATCATTAAATTCAGATATTACCTTAGATGTGAGCAATTTAAAATCGAGCATTTATTTAATTAAGATTGGCAATGCTAAAACGCTGAAATTCTTTAAGCGATGATTTATTTCAGCAAACTGCAATTCAATCGTTGTGTTATTTATAGTATCTCGGCCATTGGTAGCAACGCGCCAAGCTACTTACGCTTTCGTCAACTCCTGACATTTCAACTATTTTGATATTAGATTATGAAACAAAATGAATTAATAAATTTAGAAAAATATCAACTTCTTGAATTAGTAGAGGCGTTGCAGATAAAACTTGATAAACGCGGAAAAGATCTTTTTTCAACCAGACAAAAGCTTTCGGCTACGCGTGCTAGACTTCAAAAGTTGAAAGATACTGTTCAGTTTCAAAGGAATCGCATTTTGGAATTGTATGAATAGTGTTCCAATGTTCAATCACTCATCATCGATCGGATGCTTGTGTTTAAATGGTTCTTATGACATTTCTATCAGTGAAAATATCGAGTGCTAAATTATAGTAACCTATTAGCTGTTGTTTAATAGTGATAATAGTGAACAAAGTGCAATGAGACATAAGGAACATAAACATTCGCTTCGAACCAGGAACTTACACTTAAACTCGGGTTACAAAGAACTTTCAGCCCTTATTAATACAAACCAAACCTAAAGCAGCAGATCCTATTTTGATTTTTGTATTTTTAACTACATATTCGCAACTATAACTATTGTAAACATGAAACATTTAGCACGTATTTTCTCACTTCTAATACTCGTTAGCGCTGGTTTATTCATCTCCAGCTGTGGAGGTAAAGATCCTAATCCGGCTTCTGAAGAGGAGGTTCAATTAAATAAATTCTTGGGTACTTGGAATATGACTAGTGTCAGTCTTGATGGTTCTGAGCAAACAGGTTATACCAATGCAAAGGTTACTTTTGCGGGTACCTTCGCTGCCGCAGGCAACTATAGTTATACCAGCACTGCAAATGCATGGCCGGATGTAAGTGCTTGGAAAGAGGATGCTGCATGGAAATTTAAGGCTAGCGCCATTAGCAGTGTAATTACTAGAACAGACGATTCAATTGATATAGGTTACGCTTTCTCAAACAGCGACAATACGCTCACCCTAACCATTTCTGATTATAACGGAGTGAGCTACAAAAATACAGGAAGAGTAAATTCCGTTGCCGGAGATTGGGTGTTTATTTTAACTAAATAAAATCACTAAATATTAAAATAGAAAAGGCCTCCCACGAGGCCTTTTCTATTTTAATACTACCAAGGTAATTCCATCGCCTCCCCTGTCGGCATGCTCGTCTTTAATGGAGGCAACTTCTTTGTATCTTTTCAGATGATCGCGAATTACTTTACGCAAAACACCTTCTCCTTTTCCATGAAGAATTCTTAGTTCGCCTTGGCTTAATAAAATAGCGGTGTCAATAAATTGTTCAAGGATGCCAATGATTTCATCCACTCGTTTGCCACGAACATCGAGCGAAGGACTAAAGCTAATGCGCTTCTCTAATACATTAATGCCGGCAGATTTTAAACGGCTATTGATTTCCTTTTCAATGGTGGTGGTGATTTTTTCAAGCTTGTCTAATTTGGTTAACGATTTAATTTGCCCGAATTGCACTGTGGCGTTGTTACCTTGAACGGAAAGTACAAGTCCGTTACTATCCTGACCAATTAAACGCACGCGATCGCCTTCTTTAAAACTAACCGGTGGTTTTGGTTCTACTTTTGGTTTTTCTCCTACACGTTCGGTTAATGATTTTAGATTCTCACGAACCCGAGTCGTTTCTTTTTTCTCTGCTTTGTTTTCGCGAATGTGGCGAATGGTCTTTTCAATTTCCTTGTTCGTGGATTTTAATAAATTGGACGCTTCTTCTTTGGCTTTCGTAATGATTTCTTTTTTGCGCGTCTCTAAATCAGCAGACAAGGTTTGATATTTCGTTAAGGATTGTTGCAACTCTGCATCGCGCTTCTCCATGCGCTTCACCTTCTCGCTTAGTTCTTGTCGTTCTCTTTCAAGTGAACGGACTAGCGTTTCAAAACCCGCCAGATCCTTGCCTACCAATTTCTCGGCATGAAGCAACGTCTGTTGAGGCAAGCCTGTCTTTCGGGCAATCTCTAACGCAAATGAACTTCCGGGCTTGCCGATATCAAGTATATAAAGCGGTTCTAATTTCTGATCATCAAAACGCATGGCCGCATTACGGATACCTTGATGTTGACCTGCAAAAAGTTTCAAATTATAGTAGTGAGTAGTGGCAATACCCCACACTCTTTTCTTCAGCAAAAAATCAAGGATGGATTCTGCTATGGCGCCACCAAAATTAGGATCCGTACCCGAACCCAATTCATCCATCAACACGAGCGAGCGGTCTGATGCTGATTGCATAAACACATTCATGTTTCGCAAGTGACTGCTATACGTACTTAAGTCGTTCTCGATAGATTGCTGATCGCCAATGTCTAAAAATATATCGTGAAAAATTCCAACACGCGATAGGTCTGCAACCGGAATCAACAGTCCGCATTGAAACATATATTGAATAAGTCCAACTGTTTTCAGGCAAACTGATTTACCTCCGGCATTTGGTCCGGAAACTAAAAGCATTCTATCCTGCTGATTTAATTCTACTGAGAGCGGAATAACATCGCGCTTCCCTTTCAAACTTAAATACAATAGTGGATGCCTTGCATTATACCAAGTTAATTCAGGCTTACGTTCGAGTATAGGTAAGTCTGCATTAATCTCCACTGAAAACTTAGCTTTCGCCCGAATAAAATCCAGTTGAGCTAAGAACTGAAATGCGATTTGCAAAACCGGAAGTTCAATTCTCAATGCATCAGTCAACTCTGTTAAGATTTGGATTACCTCCCGCTTTTCAGCATGCTCAAGATCGCGAATCTCATTATTGGCATCCAACATTTCTGTTGGCTCCATAAAAACCGTTTGCCCGGTGGCTGATTCATCGAGAATAAATCCTTTAAGTTTGCGCTTGCTTTCTGCTTGTATCGGTATTACCAACCGTCCATCGCGAATGGTAGGTAATGCACCTTCAGGTACCCACTTCTCTTGCACTGCCATTCGAAAAATCTGATCGGCCAGTTTACGCAATCGATTCTGTTCCTCACGCAATTTTTTTCTCACTTGCCCTAATGTAGAACTAGCAGAATCTTTTACCTGAGCCTTATCATCAATCTTTGAAAGAATGAGTTGTCGCAAAGAACTTGTAATGGCCACAGGTTCGGCAAGGAGGTACAACTCAGGATAAATTTCTTTGGCCTTGTCTAAAAAATGTCTGCATGACTGAATGGTTTCCAGTGCATAAGCAAATTTTAAAAATTCATCTGGCTCCAGCCAATTACCTTCTAATCGAATGCGTTGAAACCAGTCGGCCGGATTGTAGAAATGCTGCGCTGGAAAAGTCTCCGCTTTTTCTAGTATCTGCTTAAATTCCAAGTTCTGTTTCAACAGAGCTTTGATAAAATCTGGATTAATACTAAACGCCATGCGGTCTACATACCCTTCGCCAGCTGTCGAAAAACAATATTGCTTAAGCTTCGCTCGGATTTGATCAAACCCCAGCTTTTCTTCAAACACATCGGGATAAATCATTGGGCAGGCTTGCTGTTTGATTGTTGCTCACGAAGATTTAGTGAATCAACCAAGGCGGTATAAATTTTTTCCAGCTCTTTTGGACGCTCCAAATAATATTCAAATGATTTTTTCAACACCGAATCTGGCACATGTTTAGACTCCAACACTTTCTCATTCAGTTTCTTAAAAAGAAATTCCGATGAGTCGCGTAGGAGGTCAAGCGATACAATTTTCTGTTCTGCTACATATACGTCCAATAGTGTATTCACCATTTCACGATGGCTCAGAATTATACCTTCCGCCTCTTTTTTAGTTCCACAGGACAGCGTAGATAACAGAAAGAATGAAAAAATAAGGTACTGTAAAAATCGTTTCAAAATTGATATTGGCCTTACACCATTTTAGGGGGCAAAATACTCATAATTGTTCTATTTTTGCTCGAATAATTAGTTGTTGGTTGATCGTTAGTCGTTGCTGGTTGGTTCAGTGGACTATTAACAAGCGTGCTGCTGCGATCAACTAACAACCAACAACGATCAGCAATCTTGAAGGATCTTTTAAAGAAATTACGCAAATACGAAATCCAAATCCGCAAGGTGATCAACAGTCACATGCAGGGAGACTTTCACTCGATCTTTAAAGGGTCTGGTTTGGAGTTCGATGATGTGCGCCCATATCAGTATGGGGATGATATTCGTACGATCGATTGGAATGTATCGGCCAAAGGGCATGGTATGTTTGTAAAAACCTTTAAGGAGGAAAAAGAACAAACTGTTTTTTTTATTCTGGATGTGAGCGCTTCAGAAGACATTGGAAGTGAAGGCCGCACCAAGGGAGATATAGGAAAAGAAATTTGCGGAGTGTTGGCACTTTCCGCTGCAAAAGAATCCAGTCATTTAGGATTGATTTGTTATTCGGATATGAAGGAAAAATACATGAAGCCTACAAAAGGACACTCGCAGGCTTATGAAATTATATCTACACTCGCGAAGCTTCAACCGAAATCATTAAAGACCAATCTCAGCAAAGCTATCGCATTCGCTTTAAATGCGATCAAACGCAGAAGTGTTATCGTTTTAATTTCTGATTTTATTGATGATGGTTATTTTCAAAACCTGAAAGCATTAGCCAGAAGGCATGACCTTGTTGTAATTCACATCAGTGATAAACGTGAAACCCGATTGCCGAAACTGGGGATTGTTCCCATTCTCGATAAGGAATCAAACAAAACCTTGTGGATCAATACCTCGTTTGGTGATTTTCGTAAAAAGATCAGCACACATCATGAGGAGCGAAAAAAAGAACTGGCAACCTTTAGCCGCAAGCATGAAATCAATTTTATTTCTTTGGATACGGACGAAGATTATGTGCCCAAACTTTTAAGGTTATTTAAAGTCAGAAACAGATCATTGAAATCGGCATAAGAGAATGAAAGTGATTCGTTTATTTTTGACTTTGTTTTTCTTCGTGGCAATTCATACTACTGTTGTATTTGCACAGGATGTAAAAGTTCGAAGTGGTTTCTTTTTAGATAGTTTAAAAATTGGTGAACCTTCGGGTTTCTTCCTCACCACTACCTATCCGACTAATGTCAATATTCTATATCCGGACTCCAGCTTTAATTTTTTTCCATTTGAGTTTGATCGAAAAAAATACTTTCCAACGGAAACCACCGAGGGGAAAAGTTACGACAGTGTAGTGTATTACCTTTCTACTTTTGAGCTGGACGAAATTCAAACGCTACGTCTTCCTATCTTTCAACTCAATCCACAAGACTGCACAACGTTCGAATCCAATATTGATAGTATTCGATTGGTGCTAACTGCTAACGATATTCCAGATACCGTTTCATTACAAACACTACCTTTAAAGGTGAGCATTGCCTTTCAAAATGTTCCTTACGATTTTAACTATCCGATTTTATTTTTAGTGCTTTTCATTCTTGTCGTTGCATTTGCGGTAGCGTGGGTTTTCTTCGGCAAGAAAATTCGTAAACATTTCCGGTTGAAACGGATGTTGAAAGCTCATCAACAGTTTTTAGATGCATTCACTTCATCAATCGAAAATGTAAGAACAGCCTTCTCGCCTACCTCAACAGAACATTCGGTATCGTTCTGGAAAAAATATATGGAACAACTTGAGGCTAGACCTTATACAAAACTCACAACACGAGAGATGATTCGCATCCAGAAAGACGAAGCTTTGAGCAAAAATTTACAAACCATTGATGGCGCCATCTATGGACATAACACATCGGTAGTCGATTCATTGCAAAGCCTGAAGTCGTTTGCTGATGAACGCTTTAATAAAAAACTGGAGGAACTAAAACGTGGATAGCAATTTAAATCCGTGGTATTCACTGGAGTGGTTTACACCGTCAACTCTTCGAGCATTTTCGTGGGAGCATAAAATCTTTTTATACTTGTTGATAGGTGTACCCATTCTTTTTTTGATTCGTTGGTTTGTTCGGTTTCAGTTCAATCAAAAATTACCAGTTGCTGTTACGCAGAAAGATTTACGTGTGTCTGCCATAAATTTAATTCGGTTCGTGCCTGAATTTTTCCTGATGTTCGTTTTGATATTCGCGATGATTGCTTTGGCACGGCCACAATTATCAAATGAGAAAGTAGAACAGTGGACAGAAGGTATTGACATTATGTTGGCTCTGGATATTTCAAAATCTATGGAGATGGAAGATTTTACTCCCAATCGATTGGAAGCTGCTAAAAGAGTAGCGCTTCAATTTATCGATGGCCGTATACAAGATCGCATCGGCCTGGTTGTTTTTGCTGGTGACGCCTTTTCGCTTTCACCTCTTACTACGGATTACGATCTATTAAAATCATACCTCAAGGATATCAGTTTTGATATGATCGAAACACCCCGTACTGCGATAGGTAGTGCCATGGCCGTTGTCACAAATCGAATGCGCGAATCCGAATCGAAATCGAAAGTGTGTATCCTCTTAAGTGACGGTGAAAACACGGGGGGTAATATTGATCCCATTACTGCAGCGGAACTCGCAGCTGCTTACAACATTAAAATTTACACCATTATTGTTGGCCGTGAAGGTCGCGTACCTATGGGCAAAGACTTTTTTGGAAACACTCAATATTTTGAAAACACAGTGAATGAAGGTACGATGCGAAAACTCGCAGACATTGGTGGTGGACAATTTTTTAGAGCAACTGATAACAAAGCACTGGCATCTGTATTTGCCAAGATCGATCAATATGAAAAAGCGGAAATAAAAGAAACGCGTTTTAAAGATACCTCCGATTTCTATTTCATTTACCTTCAGTGGGCCGTTGCTTTTTTTCTGGTGTGGTTAATGTTAAAATCTTCGTTTATGACAAATGTTCTTCAAGACTAGGAAGGCGGAAGACGTTAGAAAACAGAACTTAGGATTCAGAAGTTAGAAGAGACATAAGCAATTGATGGCAATATAACGAAGTACAGAAACGTCAAACCTTCGTTATACCTGCAATGGTTCTATAAGCTGTGCTGATATCTCCAGCTACTATCAACGGAAAATCTTCCCCCCAGATGGTTTCATAACCTTCGAGACACACACGTTCCTCCATGATCATCACCCAATCAATAAACTTTGAATAAGCGTGCTTTGCCCCATCAAACAAAAGTTCATCTACATTCTCTACCTCCTCTGACTCATGAATTCGGAAGAAATCTGAGCCCATGTCAATACTTGCAATCTTGATGGCCTCCACCCCCAAGCTGGCTC
Source organism: Chryseolinea sp. (assembly GCA_046595655.1). Lineage (GTDB taxonomy): Bacteria > Bacteroidota > Bacteroidia > Cytophagales > Cyclobacteriaceae > Chryseolinea. The sequence goes on from JBKJOF010000190.1 coordinate 26,299, forward strand.
CGCGGGTTCCAGCACCGATTTCGGACTTCACTTCTATAATCTTTAATTCTTTCACAAGAATATTGTATTAATATTTTGGGCTGAACAGGGAAGAGGGTATCGTTTGAAAAAATTGGGAAATACCTTTATCGAGTTTATAGGTAAGGTAAGGCAAGCCAACAACTGGCAGAGTCGTGAGTAGGGCTCTTTTACAAGAAAAACGATTAACCAATCGTTTAAAAAGTATGTTGCAAAGATGGCAAAATTATGACAATATTGCACCTCATTTATCAAACCCACTGCATGCCGAAATGAAGAGTTACCGTGATCTAATTGAACAGACCTTTGAGTTCCCACAGAAAGAATTTAAAGTTCGCGAACATGAATTGTTGTTCAACGATGTGCCCCTAATGGACATCATCAAACAGTACGGAACACCGCTTAAGCTTACCTACCTTCCGCGCATTAGCGAGAACGTACGTTTCGTGCAGACTACCTTCAACAACGCATTAGAGAAATTTAAATACAAGGGTGATTACACCTACTGCTACTGCACCAAATCATCACACTTTTCTTTTGTGATGGAAGAAGCATTGAAGAATCAGAACGTACACATGGAGACTTCTTCTTCATTTGATATTCCGATTGTTCGATCGCTGTTTAACAGCGGTAAGATTTCAAAAGATACCTACATACTTTGCAATGGTTTTAAAATGCCTTTGTATCGTCAATACATCAGCGAACTATTGAATGACGGTTTTAAAAACTGTGTTCCGATTCTTGACAATTTAGGCGAGATTGATTTTTACGAAGAGAATGTAAAGACACCATATCACGTAGGTATTCGTGTGGCAGCGGATGAAGAACCGAAGTTTGAATTCTACACGTCACGTTTAGGCATCCGCTACAACGACATCAATGCTTTTTACAAAGATAAGATCGAGAAGAGCAAGAATGCGGAGCTGAAGATGCTGCACTTTTTCATCAACACAGGTATTAAAGACACTGCTTACTACTGGAGTGAATTGAGCCGCTTCATCTTCAAGTATTGTGAGTTGAAAAAAATCTGTCCTACCCTCGATTCGATTGACATTGGTGGCGGTTTCCCAATCAAGACATCACTTACCTTTCAATACGATTACAAGTACATGATCGAGCAGATCGTTGAAAACATTAAATGGATTTGCGATAAGAACAACGTACCTGTGCCGAATATCTTCACTGAGTTTGGAAGTTACACCGTTGGAGAAAGTGGTGCCGTATTATATTCATTGATCGACCAAAAATTACAAAACGATAAAGAACTCTGGTACATGATTGATGGCTCATTCATCACGCATCTTCCCGATGCCTGGGGCATGAACCAGAAATACATTCTATTGGCTTTAAACAAATGGGATGATCCGTATCATAAGGTAAACATCGGAGGCTTGACATGCGACAGCATGGATTACTATAATTCAGAAGCACATACAGGAGAAGTGTTCTTACCGATGATTACCGATGAAGAAAATCTATATGTAGGTTTCTTCCATACGGGTGCTTATCAGGAATCACTTGGTGGTTATGGTGGTATTCAGCATTGTTTAATACCTGCACCAAAACATGTACTGATAGATCGTAACGAAGACGGAGAAATAACTACATCACTTTTTGCTAATGAGCAGACGAGTGAAAGTATGTTGAAGATTTTGGGGTATTAATAGTTGATAGTTGTTAGTTGTTAGATAATCAAACAACTACCAACCATCAACCAATTCTAAAACTTTCCCGTAAATCCCTTCACCTCTTTAAAGTCAGCAGGTAATTCAAATAACGAAGCGCTGAGAGATTCTTTTTTGATCTCAGTTACTTCCATTGACATTTTACCTTCTGCCATCGTCATCTCCATTTTTAAAGGAACGCCTTCTATGCTTTCATAAAACATAGTTTGATTTCCGCGCCCCATGCGCTGTTTGGACAGGCTCCTTAAATCGATTCCCTTTATTTCGGTAGTTGTCCAATAAAAGCTTTTGATTGCTTTTCCATTTTGTGTGGTCTCCACAATCGTCTTGGTGCAGGTATAGTTAAGAATCTTCATCGTCTCGTTAGTCTTCGTCACTTTTACTTCGGAATTTGCTTTGGAGGTCTCAGTTGTAGTTGCCTGCGACAATACGGTGTAAGTCTTGTTGGTTCGATCAATTGAATATAATTGATTTTTATCCGTAAGGTTAAGCACTTCCATTGCACCTATCATCCCACCTTCCATTTGGGCCAGACTGTTATTGCCTTTCACTTTTACAGTAAAGCCCGAAGGCATTATAGAACTCATGTTTCCTCCCTGCATCATTTTCATTGTCTTCTCCATCTGAGATTTCATTTGAGGATTGGCCTCCATCATAGCCTTAAATTGCGGATCGTTCATCTGCTTTTCCATCTCCTTCATCTTTGCTTGGGTAGCCGGATCGTTCATCATCTTTTGACCTTCTTCTACTCTTGCCTTCGTTGCAGGATCGGTTATTTCCATTTTCATGGAATATTTAATAGTTCCTTCAAAGGCATCCTGAGCGAGACAGGTGCAGGCAAAAAGTAAACAGGCAATTATAATTGGCATCTTCATATCATGGGGGTTTAATCACACGAAAATAAAGAATATCAGAACATTTCGGGTTATCCTTTTTTTACGCGTCTGTTTGTTGGTGCTTTCTTAGAAATCATAGTACTTCTGAACGTTTTCGTCTACTTGTCGTCAGAAAAAATAAAGTCTTGGCCGGCTGGAGGTTGATTAACTTGCATCTTTTTCTAGTTTTGTTCACAATCCAAACTCAGGTGAGCAACGCCATTGTCATTATTCCTACCTACAAGGAGCGCGAGAATATTCGCTCGATAATTGATACCGTATTTGCTTTACCTAAAGACTTTCACATTCTGATTGTAGATGATAATTCTCCTGATGGAACCGGAGAAATTGTTGAAGACTTGCAACGGCATTATAACGCAACCAATACGAACCTTCATCTTTTAAAACGGGCAGGGAAACTGGGCTTAGGTACAGCTTACATTACCGGATTTAAATATGCTCTGGAAAAAGGCTACGATTTTATTCTTGAAATGGATGCCGATTTTTCCCACGATCCAAAAGATCTAGTCAACCTTTATTTAGATTGCTCAGAACGTGGAAGTGATGTCGCCATTGGCTCACGCTATGCTACAGGTGTTAATGTAGTAAACTGGCCCATGGGCCGCGTGCTCCTCTCTTATTTTGCCAGCAGTTATGTAAGGTTGATTACCAGCATGCCGATTCGTGACACAACTGCCGGATTTGTTTGCTATAAAAGAAAGGTATTGGAAACGATATCCTTAGACAACGTAAAATTTGTAGGCTATGCCTTTCAAATAGAGATGAAATTTCTAGCGTGGAAGTTTGGATTCAACCTCACGGAAGTGCCCATTATTTTTACAGACCGCACGCGAGGTGAGTCTAAAATGTCGGCTGGCATTTTTAAGGAAGCTTTTTTTGGAGTGCTCCAATTAACCATACAAAGTTGGTTTAAGAAGTACATACCCAGTGGTCAGTCTTCTTAAACCAACACTTGTTTTTAGATGTCGCGTGGCTGGTGAAAATGTTCTTGTTCTTCCGAATCAATGAACGTAATCGGACCAACGTGCGATTTCACCATCTCCAAATCGGGCTCAGTGATTTCCACTTCGTATCCATCTTCTTTCAGCATGGCCAGAATGTCTTCTGCCGCTTCGCGCTGTTTATAGATGTGATAATCTTCGCGCGCAAAAACAGGGTATCGACCTAATTTTTGTTCGCGATCAACGAAGTTGAAACCACACAAAAACAACTTGCTATCCGCATGTTGAATTCGGTAGAGCGGCATTTGAGGATACTGTTGCATCCATTCCACAAGCTCTTCGCGCGTACCTTGAATGATCTCAGTAAGCTTAAAGATTTTCATCAATTCTCCTTGATTGGGTTTGTCCAATAACCGGAGATCGAAATTGTGAACGTAAGCCGATAAGCCTACGCAGCCGCACAACACCATAAGTGGATTCTGTGCATCGCCATGTAACCTAACATCAAGATTCTTTGCATTAAAGAAAGCCTGAAGTCTACGGTTTCTTTTGGTGATTGTGTTGGTTAGGTCAGGCCTAACCGGATTTTTGAATTTTAACTGCATAACATTATAACATTTAAAGTGAGATAAGGTGGGCTCCTTAAGATAACAAAAGTATAAAAATATTTGAAGTTCAAACGTTTATCGCGGCTGCATTTCAAATTGCAGCAACGAAACTGTGCTGTTGGGCTAAAGCCGTCCATTATTGTTGCTGTTAACCACGTACTTAAGTGCGTGGTTAATCAAACCTTATCCGATGGACTTTAGTCCAAGACTAGAAACTGAATTGTATACTATATGGCAATTAATCGAATCGGATGGCTTTTATTGGGTTTACGCGGGAAATCACAGCCGTGGGGACCAGCAGTACCAAAACAATAACTAAAAAGGTCAAAACATTAAGTAGCCCTACAATTTCCCAATGCCAGCTAATCGGCACCACATCCATATAATAATCATGAGGATTCAGTTTCACCAACTTGAACTTGTATTGAATGTAACAAAGTCCTAAACCCAAGGCATTTCCAAACAGAAGTCCTTTTAAAATGAGGCTCATGCCGTTGTACATAAAAACTGAACGGATCAATTTATTTCCAGCTCCTAAAGCCTTCAGCATTCCAATCATTTGAGTGCGCTCCATTACTAAAATAAGCACAATGGAAACCATATTGACACATACCACCAACAGAATAATGACGAGGATAATATTTACCTGTCTACTAATTAAATCGAGCCATTCAAAGACTTGGCTATATCGATCGCTCACACGCTCTACACTTAAATCATAATCCATGGTTTCTCCAATGGCATAGCCAACATCGTCAATTCGGTCAGTGTTGTAAACAAATACTTCAACACCTCCTGCTAATGAATCAGACCAATCGTTTAATTTCTGAATCAACCGAATGTCACCAATGATTATTTTACCATCGAAGTATTCTGATAGATCGGTTGCATAGATACCCGTCACCAATAATTTACGCGACCGTGGAGGGTTTTGAAAGAAGTGCACTACAATCTGATCGCCTACCTTCGCTTTCAGTTTATTTGATATGTCTTTACTGAGAACAATTTGATTAGCATAACCCGAATCTGGAAGGGTAATAAATTTTCCTTCAATGATGTTCTTACTAAAAGCTTCCGCATTAAAACTCTTTCCGATTCCCTTTACCATTACTCCTAACACCTCATCATCTGCTTTAACCAATCCTGCCTTATGTGCATACTCCTGAATGTGGGCGAGGTGAGAATATTTTTCTGGATGAAGATAAGCGTCCACATAATAATTCATCGGCTGCTCTTCCGGTGAATTACTCATTGAGTGCTTAGTGATAATAAGGTGGCCGCTGAAGTCGTAGATTTTATTTTTAATAGTTTCCTGAAAACCATTCAATATCAAAAATGAAACAATGGCCGCACCTAATCCAATACCAATACTGGCAACAGCAATTTTATGAATGGTAGAAGCAAAGCCCTGCTTCTGCTCCTGACTTATTCTTTTCGATATGAAATACGAAAGGTTCAAAGGTTATGATTAACTTTTCAACGTTTATACTTTTGTGCAAAGTAGGATAACATTACACCACAATCAATACTTTGATTACAACTCATTTTGAATTCATAATTTTCCGATATGAAAAGATTTTTTTTAGCCTCGTTAATTTTATTAACCTGCATTACCTGTGGAAGTGGTGTACGTTCTACCAACGCATCTTCGCAGAAGGAGAAAACGTCAATGCAAATCAATCCAGTTGTGGTTGGTGCAGAACAACTTGATGTTTTACTCCCTAAACTAAAAGGCAAGAGCATTGGATTGGTTGTGAATCAAACCTCTGTAGTTGGCAAGACTCATCTTGCCGATACCTTATCTAGTCTGGGTGTAGGCTTAACAAAAATATTTTCTCCCGAGCATGGTTTTCGCGGCAATGCGGATGCTGGCGAACATGTAAACGACAGTGTTGATGAACGAACAGGCTTGCCAATCGTATCGCTCTATGGCAGCAATCGGAAACCATCTGCCATGCAACTTATTGATGTTGATATTTTGGTGTTTGATATTCAAGATGTAGGCGCTCGTTTTTTTACATACATCAGCACACTGCATTATTTAATGCAAGCTTGTGCTGAAAATAATAAGAAGATTATCATTCTCGATCGTCCTAATCCAAATGGATATGTGGATGGCCCCGTTCGACAACCGGAGTTTAAAACTTTTTTAGGAATGCACCCTATACCGATTGCCCACGGGCTTACCATAGGAGAACTTGCACAAATGATTAATGGAGAAAGTTGGTTAGACGGTGGAAAGAAATGTGACATAGAAATTGTTACGATGAAATCGTGGAAACATGATGATTTTTATGCTATCAAAATCAAGCCTTCACCTAATATGCCGAACGATCATGCCATTGCACTTTATCCTTCTACTTGCTTGCTTGAACAAACTTCTATCAGCGTTGGGCGGGGCACGCAAAATCCCTTCGAAGTATTAGGAAATCCAGAACTTAAAAAAATGCCCTATCAGTTTACACCTGTTTCAATAGATGGTATGGCCAAAAATCCTCCATACGAAAATCAAGTGTGTTACGGTTTTGATTTACGTAAAGAACCAGCACCTAAAAAGGTGACATTGAAATACCTAATCGATCTGTACAAGATTTGCCCAGATAAAGAAAAATTCTTTGGAAAGTATTTCAATAATATTTCGGGGAATAAAGAACTTCAAGAGCAAGTTAAAAAAGGAATGACGGAAGAAGAGATTCGTAAGACGTGGAAAAAGGATTTGGATGCATATAAAGAGATGAGAAAAAAGTATTTGTTGTACCAGTAGAGTTTTGAGTTTAAAGTTTCGAACTCTCGGTGTGTGTATTTTGCTATTTCAAAATGTCGATAGAATTTTGAGTCACCGTTATGCAGGAACCTCTAAACTTTGAAACCGATCAGCAATTCGTTACGAACTCGAAACGTTAAACTCGAAACTGATCCATGACTAAATCCGAAAAAGTATCTGATATCCTTTCTATCCTAGAAAATAATTTTCCAGATCCTGAAATTCCGCTACAGCATAAAGATGCTTTTACGTTACTGATTTCTGTTTTACTTTCTGCTCAATGTACCGATGAGCGTGTTAATAAAATTACTCCTCTTCTTTTTAACCAAGCGGATAATCCATATGACATGGTGAAGATGAGTATTGAAGAAATTCGCGACATCATAAGACCTTGTGGATTATCACCTATGAAATCGAAAGGTATTTATGGCTTGTCCAAGATACTGATTGAAAAATATAACGGTGAAGTACCCAATACCTTTGAAGCTCTTGAAGAACTTCCTTCAGTTGGACATAAGACGGCATCTGTAGTGATGACCCAATGGTTTGGATTTTCAGCTTTTCCAGTTGATACTCATATTCATCGACTGGCCTATCGTTGGGGATTAACTACAGGAAAAAGTGTCGAACAAACCGAACACGATTTGAAGCGATTGATTCCGGAAGAGAAATGGAATAAGGCTCACCTTCAAATAATTTACTTTGGAAGAAAATATTGTCCCGCGCGAGGACATGTTTGGACGGACTGCCCGATTTGCAAAAAGTATATGCGGAAAGAGTTGAGAGATTAGATTCCAGAGATATTTTGAAAAAATTCAACTAAAGTTCTGACTTGCTTATTCCTGCCTGTTTTAAAATAGAGAAAAAAGTCCCTTTCGGAATATCTCTGTTATGCATTGGAACAACTACTCTCTTTGTTCCATCCTGATGTATGTAGATTTGATGACTGCCCTTAGCTCGATCAAGTATGAATCCCTTCACCTGAAGAATTTTAATAATTTCTTTAGCCGTATAGGAAGGAGTTTTAGTCAAGCTGAAACTGAAACTGAATATTCAAATGTATTCTCTTCGTTGGGAATCGGTTCGCCATGAGCAGTGAGGCTTTCCATATACAGCTCGATGGCCTCTTTTACATTCACAATTGCTTCATCCATGGTTTCACCATATGTAATACAACCCGGCAACATGGGAACTAAAGCAGTGAAGCCTCCCTCAGGTTCTTTATTCAACAATACTCGATAGGTATTCTGGCTCATGAATCAAAGTTACTTATTATTCGTCTTTGCAACAATACATGAAATATTCCCTTTCGGATTTTAGATATTTGCGCCAATTATGAATCCACTACGCATCATCTTCATGGGCACACCCGAATTCGCGGTGCCGAGTTTGGAAATACTGGTTGAAAATAAATTCAATGTAGTGGCCGTCATCACCGCTCCTGATAAACCTCAAGGTCGTGGGCAAAAAATTACCTATTCGCCTGTAAAAGAATCTGCACTGAAGCATAACATTCCTGTATTACAACCAGAGAAACTTAAGTCTACAGAATTTTTGGAGGAGCTTAAAAGTTACAATGCAAACCTCCAAGTAGTTGTTGCCTTTCGTATGTTACCGGAATTGGTATGGGCTATGCCATCCTTAGGTACCTTCAATTTACATGCTTCCCTCCTTCCTCAATATCGCGGAGCTGCACCAATTAACTGGGCCATTATCAATGGCGAAAAAGAAACAGGTGCAACAACTTTTTTCTTGAAACATGAAATCGATACGGGCAGCATTATCTTTCAAGAGAAAGAAACCATTTATGAAGATGATACAATAGGTACTCTTTATGAACGCCTAATGGTGAAGGGTTCTCAACTGGTTTTAAAAACAGTGCAGTCGATTGAGCAAGGTAAATATCAAACGATACCTCAAACTGAAAGCGCTGAAATAAAACATGCTCCTAAAATTTTTAAAGAGACATGTCAAATCAATTGGAATCAATCGAGTGACCAAATCAGGAATTTTGTTCGCGGACTAAATCCATATCCCACCGCCTGGTGCGAGTTGAATGGAAAGACGTACAAAATTTTTACGGTATCCGTTTCAAAAGAAAGCCCGGATGAAAAAGAAATCGGCAGTATGAACACCGACAATAAAAATTACCTGTTGATCCAAACTGCTAATGGGTGGGTTTCGATTGACGAATTACAGCCCGAGGGGAAAAGAAGAATGAAGATCAACGAGTTTTTCAGAGGAAATAAAATCACGTGAGAAGGAATTGGATCGTTCAAAAGAAACTGAAATTTATTTGCACATTTGCATATTCGAAAACCGACCTATTGAATGATTATTTCTCTCATTGCAGCCCGAACACAAAATAACGTTATCGGAAAAAATAATGACCTCCCTTGGAGTTTACCGGACGACATGAAGTACTTTATGCAGACTACCAAGGGTCATCACGTTATCATGGGTCGCAAAAATTATGATTCCATCCCTGAAAAATTCAAGCCACTTCCAAATCGAACAAATATTGTTGTAACACGTCAGTCTGATTTTCGTGCGCCTGGATGCATTGTAGTAAATGATCTGGATAAAAGTCTGGAGATTGCCCGAGCCAATGGTGAGATCGAAACTTTTATTATTGGTGGAGCTGAAATTTACAACCTCGGGTTTGCTCTCGCCAATAAATTATACATCACCGAAATCAACACTACGCTGGATGGCGACACTCACTTTCCTGGGTTCGATAAAAAAGAATGGAAAGAAGTTTCAAAAATTCATCACGACAAAGATGAACGACATCAATTTGATTTTGATTTTGTAGTCTATCAAAAATAATATTTGATTAATACGCATATGTCATCACTTCAAAATAAAGTAATCTGGATTACAGGCGCATCTTCGGGAATCGGTGAAGCCATTACCTACGAACTTGCGCGCAAAGGCGCGAAACTTATTCTTTCTGCAAGGAGAAAAGAAGAACTCGAACGTGTAAAAGGAAACTGCATCGCCTCAGCACAACCTAACATTCGCGTATTGGCATTGGATCTTTCACAATCCAACACGTTACAACTTTCTACTGAAGCCGCTATTCAGGTTTTTGGACACATCGACATTTTATTCAACAACGGTGGCATCAGTCAACGCAGCCTCACAAAAGACACCGTGCTGGAGGTTGATAGAAGAATTATGGAAGTCGATTACTTCGGCACGATTGCACTTACCAAATATTTACTTCCTCATTTTTTGCAACGCAAATCGGGGCACTATGTAACCATTACGAGTGTGATGGGTATTATCGGCACACCATATCGCTCTGCATACGCTGCTGCGAAACATGCTTTGCACGGATTCTTTGATTCGCTGCGTGCTGAAGTTTGGCGGGAAAATATTTGCGTTACGCTGATTTGTCCCGGATGGATTCGCACTAACATAACCTTCAATGCATTATTGGGCGATGGCACCAACGTCAACAAAATGGATGGCACCATAGAAGATGGCATGAGCCCGGAAGAGCTCGCAAAAAAAATTGCCGTGGCAATCGAAAAGAAAAAAAGAGAAGTCTACATAGGAGGCGCCAAAGAAGTAATGGCCATGTATATGCATCGTTTTCTTCCAGGAGTGTTTGCTAATATTGTGAAGAAAGTAAAGGTGAGGTGACCGAATTTTAGATACGAAGCTTAGATTTACAAGGCACGAATTATTGCCAGGTGATTTTAGAACATAACGGTGAGGGACTAAAGTGCATTTAAGAATCTCATAACATCCTGGGCATTAGCGCCATGGTTTTTTACTAATATCTTAAATTGGACTTAACCATGAAGTACCAATTGCAATTGCATGTAAGCAATGTAATCCGCTTCTATTTTTTTACATTTGGATAACTCGTTTTATACCATGGTTAGTAAAGAAGAAGGCAAAAAGAAAATTGAACAACTCGTTGAGCGCTTTGGCGAACAGTTCGACTCCTATAAAAAAACAGACTACAACGAAACACTCACCCGGAGAGATTTCATCGATCCATTCTTTAAAGCTTTAGGTTGGGACACCGATAACGAGCAAGGATATGCCGAAAGCTATCGCGAAGTTATTCACGAAGACAAAGTAAAAATTGGAAAGGCAACGAAAGCTCCAGATTATTCCTTCAAATTGTCGGGTGGCAAGCGACTCTTTTTTGTGGAAGCCAAGAAACCCAGTGTTGTTATAAAAGATGATATACTTCCCGCTTACCAGTTGCGCAGGTATGGATGGAACGCCAAACTCGGTGTTAGCATTGTAACCGACTTTGAAGAGTTCGCCATTTACGACTGCACCAAAAAACCAAATCCTACAGACAAGGCTTCAGTAGCTCGAATCAAATACCTCACCTTTAAAGACTACCTCAAAGAATTTGATTTTCTGTGGAACGCCTTCAGCAAAGAGAGTGTGCT
>JBKJOF010000195.1:0-20664 GCA_046595655.1 Chryseolinea sp.
GAAGGGATTTACATCGTCGATTTTGCATGTTCCTAAAAATGAATATAACATAGCTGCTCTGCGCGCTCCGTTGTGCGAGCCTGCAAACAAGTAATTCTTTCTGCCAATGGCCACTGGTCGAATGGCATTCTCCACGAGGTTATTATCGATTTCTAATCGGCCATCGGTTGTGTACACCATGAGTTTATCCCAACGCTGTAAGCTATAATGCAATGCCTTGCCAATGGTGCTCTGTGGCAATACCACTTTATAATTTTCAAGCATCCATTATTTCAGGTGAACCAGTATAGGTACAGACTGTGCTTGCCGAAGCTCAACAATTTCAATGGCCGATAAGGCTTCCGATTTCACATGGCGTTCTATAGCATACAGTTTTTGCATCTGAGTCAATACATATTCGGCACGTGCAAGGTCGTTGTCTTTCGCTTCATCAAATTTCCTGCGCGCATGTGCCATACATCCCAACAGGGTTATGCCTTGCGTATTGCCAAAGTCTTCGTACATGGCATAGCCATCGGTCTGTAAATATCCTTTAAACTTTTTCAAACATTCTTGTGGCCCTTCCCGTCCGCGGCCTTCGCGATAATCAAACATCACCAGGCGTTTGGTGGGTGATCGATACACCCAATGATATCCCCTATGAGTCGTGCCTTTTTTATTGGTCCCAATCGTTAGTTAAAACTATGCGCTTTCAGCGCAAGACTTTCAGTTGCTACACAAATAAGTAACTTTAGGTTGTGAGTAAAGAACAACGTATAGGTAGCCATACAGTATCTTGGCTTACTGCCCATATTGTTTGGGTAACAAAATATAGGTATAAGGTTTTGGAAGGCGATATTCAAAAGCGATTCCGAGAACTTGTTAAACAAATTTGTGATGTAGAGGATATTAAAATACTTAAAGGGGTTGTGAGTAAAGACCATGTTCACATCCATATTGAGTATCGGCCATCGCTGAACATAAGTGATATTGTTAAGCGACTGAAGGGAAGAACCTCTCGCAGATTGCAGGAGGAATATCCGGAACTTTCTAAACGCTATTGGGGTAGGCATTTTTGGGCTATTGGTTACGGAGTTTGGAGTACTGGCAATATAACTGATGAAATGGTGAATGAATATCTTGAGCATCACCGTAAGCCGGGTAATATAGAGAGTGATACGATTATTCTGGAATAAGAATTTCATTCTTTTTTACAACCTATCGACTTCCAGTCGATAGTGGTTTAGTTGATTGTGCTGAAATAAAGGATAAAGCTCAGAGCGTTAAATTGAATGAGAAGTCATTAACAAACTTGATAGAAGCTTATAATCGATGCAAAGGTGAGCCAAGCATTACTTTTAAGGTGCAAAAACCGTGGACAAAGGCAATAATCGGAATTACAGGCGGAGTAAATATTTCGCAATTAAGTTTTGATGGTTTTGATGGCAATCAAGGGTACGAGCATTTAGAAGGAAATTTTGAAGCCTCCAAGGCACCCATAGTTGGTATTTCATTAGACGTAATATCTCCGAGAATAAGCGAGCGAATTTCATTTCATGCTGATCTACTTTACTTAAGTTCTAAGTATTATAGTTACAGTTTATTCAAACATAGTTATATCACTTTAAGAAATTACGTTACCGTTGAATTGCAACAGTTAAAGATTCCAATTGGTATTCGCTACACCTTTCCAAAAAGAAATGTCACACCTTATTTTAACGTTGGTATATCGAGCACCATTCATTTAAATTCGAGTACTAGTTGGATTCAAGATGTGCAAGTGAACAATGTTGTAGGAATTGAAAAAGGCTATGCCTTTGTATTTAAACAAGCTCAATTTGGTCTATGGGGAGGTTGTGGGGTAATCAAATCAATTAGTAATAAGGTAAATGCATTTGTTGAATTAAGGTATGAGCAAACTAATGGAGTCTCTTACAATGCCACTAGCTCATTTTTAAAATCGCAAGTCACAAACTTTCAAATATTAATTGGAATCAGAACTAAGTAAATATGCTCAAAACAATTTTTAAAATACTGTTCATCTCGATCTCATTATTATTTTTCGTCAAATGTGATAACTATGAATTCCCGGAAAGCCCCTATCCAAGAGTTGAAACGTTTTCTGTCGTTAACATCTCAAAAACAGGGGTAACGTTTCAAGCTAATAGTACGCAGAAAGGAAATCTACCCATTATAAATCATGGGTTTGTTTGGAGCGACACAAGTTATCCAACTATTGATTATAATCAAGGTAAGGTCGAACTCGGCCCTATTTCTAACTTAAGAAATTTTGAAGCAACCGTTCAGTTTGGATTTGCGCAAGGGAAACCTTACTATGTTAGAGCGTTTATTGCAACTTCCGAATACTTAATATATTGCGAAAGTGCTTCATTTACCAGTAAATAAAGAATTCCACCAATGATAAAAACTCCTTCATCTATTGAAAATACGGCCATGAACCCTAAAAAGGAGTCAACCTGAGTTCCACTTTAGCGGAACACATAGACACATACGCAACTTGGCTGCGGGCAATTGTAACCTCGTGCTCATGCAAGCTTAAGAAGAAAGTAAAACCTACATTGGGTATTTATTAAGTGCAAGTGGCCGTTGTGAGATCATCGTATCATTATTAAACCAAATGCAATACAATCATCTCGTTAGATGATCACCAACAAAAGACAACGTTTGTTTCTTTCCCAACCAATGTGCAGGCAAGTCTGGAAGTTCTTCGACTTACCCGGTAATCGCCAACGGGTGGGGCAACCAACCTCAAACATCAAACAAACCATAACTCGAACTCGAAAACAAACTCGAAACTCAAATCTTGTTCAAGTTAACTTCTATGCATAGTTTAGCGAAAAGTTAAGCCATGCAAATTCCTTTTTCGCCCCCCTATATTGATGACGATGTAAAACAAGAAGTGCTTGATACTTTAAACAGCGGATGGATTACCTCTGGCCCTAAAGTATTGGCGCTTGAAAAAATTGTTGCAGAACGGATTGGCCTGAGGCATGTAGCGTGTTGTAATTCTGCTACATCCGGCTTGATGTTGCTCTTGCATTGGTATGGTGTAACACGAGGCGATGAAGTAATTATTCCGGCTTACACTTATGCCGCAACAGCGTTAGTGGTAATGCATCTTGGCGCCACTCCAGTATTGGTAGATAGCGGAGTTGACTTTAATTTAAATGTTGATCAACTTCGAGAGAAGATAACCGAGAAGACCAAAGTAATTATGCCGGTTGATATTGCAGGATGGCCGTGTGATTATCAAGCTATTTTAGACTTGGTTCAAGATTCAGATATTCAAAAACAATTTATTGCGAGAACAGAGAATCAAAAAAAGTTAGGCAGGATTATGATTCTTTCCGATGCTGCACATTCGTATGGTGCATTTTATCACAACAAACTAATAGGTAATTGGGGCGACTTCAGTGTATTCTCTTTTCATGCCGTAAAAAATGTAACGACTGCAGAGGGTGGTGCAATGTGTATCAATCTACCCCATCCATTCAATCGGGAAGAAATTTACAAACAACTTAAATTGTGGTCGCTTAATGGGCAGACCAAAGATGCACTTGCGAAAACGCAAGGTGCAGGATGGCGTTATGATATTGTTTATCCCGGTTTCAAAATGAATATGCCAGACATTTGTGCTGCCATTGGATTAGCGCAGGCACGAAAATATGAGAGCTTGATTCTGCCAGAGCGAAAAAGAGTTTTTGATTTGTATTTTCGTTTATTCTCACCGCATTCTTGGGTAGAGTTTCCTCCGATTGATAACGATGAAAAAAAATCATCGTATCATTTATTTGCGCTGCGAATTAAGTCTATTTCTGAACAGCAGCGCGATCAGATGATTGATGCGATTACTTCATTTGGAGTTTCGGTAAATGTTCACTTCCAACCTCTGCCACTGCTCACAGTTTTTAAAGAACGTGGTTATGTGATGAGCGATTATCCGAAAGCATTCGATATCTATTCTCGCGAGATTTCTTTACCTATCTATCCACAGCTTGACACAGAAAAAATTGAATACATTGTGTCCTCTGTCGTTAAAGCATACCAATCTGTCATTCACCATGCTTAAGCGTGCTTTTGATTTTACGTTTTCGATTGTTGGATTATGCGTTCTGATTCCTTTTTTGATTGTGATTGCTGTTATGGTAAAGTTGGATTCTGCTGGCCCTGTGTTTTATTTGCAACAGCGCGTTGGAATGGGAGCAGTACTGTTTAGTCTTTTTAAATTCCGTACTATGCACATGGAGGCGGATAAACTTACCGCCCTAACCGTTGGTAAACGCGATCCACGCATTACAAAAATTGGTTATTATCTAAGAAAATATAAACTAGATGAATTACCTCAATTGATTAATGTAATGATAGGTGACATGAGTTTAGTAGGACCGCGACCTGAGCTGAAAAAATTTGTCGATTTATATACAGAAGAACAGCGTGAGGTTATTACTGTGCGGCCAGGAATAACAGACTTAGCTTCAATTGAATACAGGAATGAAAATGAATTGCTTGAAGGTAAGACTGATCCGATTGATTTTTATATCAGTGAAATTATGCCTCATAAACTAGAACTCAATCGGCACTACATTCAAAATCAATCTCTGATACTTGATCTGAAGATTATTTTCACAACGATTACTTCCATATTTAAAAAAAGGTAAGTGATGTTCTATTCAAATCATTTAAAAAGGGTGTTGGATATTATATTTTCGATTCTGCTCCTACTGATAACGTCTTGGGTTTTTATACTCCTCGCTTTAATGTATGTGATAACTTTTAATCTTCCTGTTTTTTTTGTTCAGCAACGAATCGGAAAAAACAATACTGTGTTTATTATGCGTAAATTCAGAACATTCAAAGCGCTTGAAAACGGAGATAGAAGATTTGCCTTGGGGAGTGCATTACGCTTTCTTTCATTGGATGAATTACCTCAACTGATAAATGTATTGAAAGGAGAGATGTCGCTGATTGGACCTCGCCCACTCCCAATAGAATACCTACCTCTATTTTCTAAAGAACAAAATAAGCGTCATACCATACGCCCCGGAATAACAGGATGGGCTCAAGTGAATGGGCGTAATTCCTTATCTTGGGAAGATAAATTTAGGTTTGATTTAATGTATGTTGAAAAAGTGTCTTTGGTGTTTGACTTAAAGATTGTGATCAAAACTATTTTTTTACTCATGTCTTTCAAAAAAGATATTTCAATGCTAGAGAAAAAATTTACAGGAAATAATGGCGCGTGATATTGCAATTTTTGGAGCAGGAGGATTTGGTCGTGAGGTTGCCTTGATGATTAGGCAGATTACTCAAGTACAAGCCGACTGGAACATACTGGGTTTTTTTGATGATTCACTGCCGAAGAGAACCGAGGTAGATGGTCTTAAAATTTTAGGTGGTATATCAGATATTAATGCGGTAGGAGAGAAGCTTGCATTGGTCGTGGCAGTGGCAGATCCTTCAACGCGAAAAAACATCTTAGAAAAAATTCATAATGATAATCTTGAGTTTCCGGTAATCGTGCATCCACATAATTTTTTGGGCGATGATAAATCGAATCAATTTGGTAAAGGGAGTATTATCACAGCAGGGAATATTTTCACTACTCATATTCATGTTGATGAGTTTGTTATAATAAACCTAGCGTGCACAATTGGTCACGATGTACGAATTGGAAGTTTCAGTACGCTTATGCCAGGATGTAGAATTTCAGGAAACGTAAGCATAGGCTCTTCAACACTTGTTGGTGCAGGCGCTGTAATCCTTCAAAATATTAAGATTGGTGAGAATTGTAAAATAGGTGCAGGGGCTGTGGTTATAGAAGACTCAAAAAAGAATGTAACATTAGTGGGTGTTCCAGCCAGAGAGGTTTAAGCTATGTTGAAAGATTTTAAGTATTCTTTTTTATTTCTGGGAAAATTTCTTGCCGTGTATTTTTGTTGTAACATTTTATACGGAATTTTTATTGACTCCTACATTAACCAACCTGATCCAATTACATATTGGGTGACAGCTCAAACATCTAGCGTTCAAAATGCCTTTGGAGTTGAATCTTCCATCGAAATAAATGAAGGAAAGAAAAGCATTTCAATGAAAGATAAAGGAGATGGTGTGATCAATGTGTTTGAGGGATGCAATGGCGTGAATGTAATGATTGTTTTTATTGCATTCCTGATTGCCTTTGGCGGTTCATTGAAGAGAATGATTTGGTTTTTACCTTTGGGGTTGTTGATTATACATGCGTTCAATTTATTGCGCATCATTTTATTATACGTGGCGGCTCAGCAGAACACACGATACTTCTATTACATTCATAAATATTTTTTCACTGCAGCTTTATATCTTGTCGTTATCGTATTGTGGATTGTGTGGGTAAACATGTTGAGTGAAAAAAAAAGTAAAGCAAGTTGAAAAATAAAGTCAGATTAATTTTTTTGATTGGTTTAACCTGTCTGATGCTGGTGATGGTTTTTGTTTTTCAGCGATTTGATTATTTCGGTTTTATCCAAAGTCTGTTTCGATTTTCAAATTCAATCTGGCCCTATACTGCATTTGTGGTAAATAAAGTAATTCGTTTTTTGATTAACGATTCCATTTGCATCTTCTTCATTTATGTGCTTTTTAAAGAGAGAAAATATCTACACGTTGCCTTCTATCTTTTTATGGTAGAGCTCTTCATTATTTTGCCGTTGTATTTTTGGATTAAATTATCCACTGAAGGTGATAGCGAGCTATCATCTCCACTATTGTCGCAGATACATCGGTTGATTATTAATCCCACATTAATGATTCTTTTAATTGTATCTCTTCTGTATCAAAAAAGACGAACAGGAGCAGGCAGATGAAATTTAAGATCAATCTTTCCTATAATCCACTTGATGGAGACAAACTAGCGAAGACTCTTGAGGCTTATCGTGATCGTCATCACAATGAGATAGTTCTGGATTTTGAAAATGAAATCAAATCTTTTACGGGCGCAAAATATGTAGTTGCTTTAAATACAGGTACAGCCGCAATACACTTAGCGTTGCGAGCATTGGGAGTTAGTCAAGGGGATTATGTTTTAGTTTCAACCTTTACATACGTTGCCTCAGTAAACCCCATTTTGTATCAGGGCGCTGTCCCTTTTTTTATTGATAGTGAAAAGGCGACCTGGAATATGGATCCAGGTTTATTAGCTCAAGCGATCGAACAATTGATTGCTCGAAATAAAAAACCAAAAGCGATTGTTCTTGTTCATGCTTATGGAATGCCAGCAAAAATTGATGAGATATTATCTATTGCCAACTACTACGGCATACCTGTCATTGAAGATGCAGCAGAAGCCATAGGGTCGTATTATAAAGATAAACATGTTGGTTTGTTTGGGTCAATTGGTACGTTGTCTTTTAACACCAATAAGATCGTTACAACTTTCGGTGGCGGAGCTGTGTTGACAAACAATTTTGAATACTATCAGAAAATTCTCTTTTGGTCTACTCAATCGAGAGAAGATAAGGTATACTATGAACATCAGGAATTAGGTTTTAACTATCGAATGAGTCCTGTGAATGCAGCGGTAGGATTAAGTGGATGGGGAGATATTCCTCTGAAGCTTACCCAGCGTAAGAAGATTTTTGAAGCTTATCGGGTTGCCCTGGAAAGCTTAGCGGGTTTTCAGTTTCAAAAACAAATTGATGGTTTTCAATCTAATCATTGGTTTTCTATTATGATGATTGACAGGAATAAAATAGAAAACAGACTTAATAATATTGAGTTAATGGGGAAATTAGCTCAGCAAGGAGTGGAAACAAGATTGGCTTGGAATCCAATGCACAGACAACCTTTGTTTCGTGAGTATGAATCGATTTTGAATGGAGTTTCAGACCGACTATTTGAATTTGGATTGTGCCTTCCTTCAGATCATAGTGCTTTTCTGCTCCAAGATGAAATAATAAAATTAGTTCGGGAATATTTAGATATGAAGTAATGGTTACATGTGTTATTTGCCCTGAATTAAGTATTTTTAGCAAATCTGTATTCATAGATTTATGGTTACTTTTGCACTAATTGTAAGAAGCGAATTATGAAGAAATTTAGTGTACTGTTAATTGCAGTATCCCTTTTGTTACTTTCCGGCAATGGTATTGCCCAAACTATTACATCTACAAAATCCGGTTCATGGAACGATCCTCTTACATGGAGTGGGGTTGTACCTATCGCCTCTAACTCGACATCTATTGTCATTAACCATAGCATTACCATTCCGGCTGGATATTCAGTTTCTATCGATCAGACAACCATCTCTGCTGTAGGAGCAATTCAAATTGACCCAACAGGAGTGGTTACGATAGCCAATGGCGCAGGTAATGATTTGACAATTTCTTCAGGATCCATATTGAATGTTTTCGGAACACTTGCTAAATCGAATGGAGCTGTCATTTCAGGAAGTACGGCAGCCACTACTACGTTTCAGGGCGGAAGTATTTATCAACATCAAAACACTACTACAGAGGGATCGATTCCATTGGCAGTATGGAATGCAGCCTCAAAGCTAATAGTAAGGGGATACACCACCCTAACCATAGGTACTGCTAGCGGAAATTGGGGTCAGAGTTTTGGAAATGTTGAATGGAATTGCGCAGCTCAAACTGCCACTCTTACTCTTCAGGGCTTACTGACCACCATTCATGGAAATCTCGATATTTTGTCAACGGGTACAACGGGGGTGCTTAGGCTTTCTACTTCAGGAGCTACTAATATTAACGTGGATGGAAACTTTACTGTAAGTGGAGGATCGAGAATAGGCTTTTGTACGACTGGAACCTGTGCTATTAATGTAACGGGAGATTTTGCTCAAAATCTAACTGCCGGGTACGTCCGACTATCAGATACCGGAAATGGAACTGGTACGCTTAATCTAAAAGGGAGTGCCAATATTCAGGCGGGTGTATTTAATGGCGGAGCAACAGGAAGAGGAAATGTAAATTTTGTTGGACCTAGCGGAACCTCGCATACTTTTAACGAGGCAGGTATACCTACAACCAACCTCATAAATACCTTGTCTTATTCTGTCTCTAGCAACAATGAACTTAATGTTTTGGGTGAATCACAACTAGCCGGAGGGACAAATAGCTTTTTTACACTCGGTACAAACGCGATTCTCAGAGTTGAATCTACCGATGCTGCGGGAGCTATTCAAACAGGTACAGCACAAGGCGCGGCAACTGGTAATTTGCGCGTAACTACATCAAACAGAGTTTATGGTGCGGGTTCCAAAATCATCTATAGCGGTTCTGGCGCTCAGTTCATGGGTAATGGCCAACCCGCTGTGGGCGGAATAACAACAGTGGTAAACAATAATGCCGGGGTAACACAAGTAGCGGCATCAACACTTTCGCTTCTTGGAGGCGTTACTTTACAAACCGGAGATTTAACAGTTAATAATTCAACATTAAGTATTGGTGGCGCGATTGATTTACAGGCGGGAGATATTCTTTTTACATCTGCAGCAACTGCAAGAACTTTAACGCTGAATGGCAATGTAACTCTTGGAGGTAATATTTCTGCAACGAGTGGAACCCAAAACGCAAATGTGGTTTTGGGAGGGAGCATTACAGGTGGCGGAGTAATCAGTTTCACTGGCGCTAATAGTAACTTAACAATTAATGGTTCAGGAAATATGGTGTTGCCACTAAATGGTGCCACATCTTTAGAGACATTGACTAATAATAGAACAGGCGCTATTGCTTTTACCGATGCGTTAAACATCAACACAAATGCGGCAACAAGTCTTCTAAGTATAACGGCTGGAAATGTTACGATTAACGGTGATTTAAATGGCAGAGATGTTACGCTAACCAATGGCAGTAGTCTTATTGTTTCTGGAAATACAACACTCACTAATAGTTTGACAATAACAAATGGTAATGTTCAAACGGATGGAACATTGAGCATCACAAATGATTTGATTCTTACATCAGGAACAATGAACGCGAATGGTTCTGTTACACTGACGGATGATCTTACCTTGGGAAGCGGCACTACATTCTTTTTTGAAGATCAGAGTGTTACTTTAAACAGCCAACTCACAAATAATGGTGGAGTATTTTCTTCAAATTCATCCTCTGTTTTAAATATTTCTAACGCAGGTATTTTGGGAACACTTGCGTTCTCTCCTTCAGGGAATACTTTGGGTACTTTTAGATTAAATAGACCAACAGCTGGTAACTTAGTTACACTGAATAGTGCTCTTACAGTGTCAAACGTATTTGATTTATTGGATGGTGTTTTTGTTAACACCTCAGGTTTAAATATGAGCAGCACTACAGTTTTCACCCGTAATGCAAACGCCTCTATAACTGGAGCTATTCCTACCGGAGGATCTTATGAGTTAATTTTAACAGGAGGCACTTTAACTACTGGAGTTGAGGCGAGAGGAAATTTATCTGACTTCACAAGTAATTCAAGTGGAACTGTAACGCTTGTAGGAGCAGTTTTAGCAACGGGAAATCTTTTAATTAATTCCGGAATATTTACCTGTGGAGCCAACGCGGTTTCCGTTAGTAATTTTACCAATGGTGGCACATCATTTAACGCGCCAAGCACCACGTTAACAGTTGCCGGAGATTTTGTTAATAATGGCACGTTTAATAGAAATAATGGCACAGTTGATTTTAGTAATGCCAGCACTATTTCAGGATCATCAAATCCAACGTTTCAAAACATGGTTATCAGCGGAACGCTAACATCGCCAACCACATTAAATATTACGGGAAATTTTATCAATAATGGTGTGTTTATTCCCGGCTCAGGAACAGTTGTTTTTACGAATACAGCAAACGGCACAAAAACTATCGGTGGTTCACAAACAATAGATTTTAATAACGTTAACATTCAAAATAACACTGCAAATCCTGATGTCTCAATCTCAGGGTCCGTGGATTTGACTGGAGTGTTGACATTAAGTACCACCGCAGTGCTCGATGCAGACGGGGCAGGCTCAGGTGTCTTAACGATCGTTTCGTCCAACGACAGTCCTACATCAGACGGAAGTGTTGGCATACTTACCGGAACATCGGCTATCACAGGTAATGTCACTGTCGAAAGATTTATGTCTATAGAAGGTGCAAATGGTGGTCGAATTTATCGCTACATCTCAGCTCCTGTTCAAAATGCACCTGTTTCCGACATTCAAAATGAAATACCTGTAACAGGAAGTTTCACAGGCACAAGCACATGTACCGGATGCAGCGCAAGCCAAACTATGTCTGAATACAATGAGACTGTGACGACAGATAGCAACGGTGATCTTGTAATTAATATGAACGATGGCTATGTGGACTTCCCATCTAATTCAAATACTGAAACATTTACTCCAGGGAAAGGATATGCCATGTTTGTTCGAGGTAATCTTTTGTCTACTGCCCGTTGGAATTTAAGAGGACCAATCAATCAAGGCAATGTTGCACCAATCTCCTTTACTCCCACCTTTACTACTTCTGGATCTATTGCAAATGATGGCTGGAATTTATTAGGAAACCCATTCCCTTCTACAATCAATTGGAATGCAGCCTCTGGCTGGACGAAAACAAATATTAGTGGTTCATTTTACGTTCGTGACAATGCCACTGGTCAGTTCGCCACATGGAACGGATCTGTAGGAATTAACGGAGGATCACGCTATATCCCAATGGGTCAGGCGTTTTGGGTTCAGGCAACGGGGGCACCGACCCTTACCGCGAATGAAAATGTAAAGGCACCCGGCCAGCAAACTACTTTTTTTAGAGAAAAACCACTCTCTGACTTGTTGCGTATTACTTTGGTTAAAGATGCAGTACGTGATGAGACAGTTATCCATTTTAGAAATGAGGCAAAGAAAGAATATGATGCAGAAACAGATGCAAGAAAATTCTTAAACTCTACATTTAGCTTGTCTACGCTTTTGAGTACCGGAGAATTATTGGCTATAAACTCAAAACCATTTGCTTGCTCGGATCCAATCAAACTCAACATTACAAATGCGGCTGTTGGAACTTATCAACTTAGCTTTTCTGAAATGGAAACCTTTGATGGAAAGGTAAACATTGTGTTAACTGATCATTTTCTTAATAATAAGACAATGGATGTAACTTCAGTAAGTGCGTATTCTTTTGACATCACGGCTAATCTTGCAAGCTCTGGTTCAAACCGATTTTCGTTGACCTTCTCCAGCAAAGTAGTTTTGGATGAGTTACAATTTACTACCAACCCAGTTTGTGAAAATGAGAACGCCTCTATATCCCTTTTAAATTCGCAAGCAGATGCGTACTATTTTGTAACGAAAGATGGCATTCTTATCTCAGATTCATTGTCAGGAAACGATGGTGCAATTCAACTTTCTGTGGAAAAAGAAAATCTTATAGCGGGAATAAATAATGTTAAAATTAACACCCTGAGTGTAGGATGCCTTGCTCCCACACAATATGAAGGAAGTATTACTGTTAAGGAAATGTCTTCACTTAAGGTTACCTCTGGCAAGACGTGCAAAGAAGGAGCTATTACTCTTAGCGTAATTTCATCGCATGAAAATGAAGGATTTACATGGTATGATGATGTGGAAGGTGATCTGGTTTTATCAAATTCATCACAGTTCACCACACCAGTTATTTCGAAAACCAGAAGATACTATGTGTCCGCAATTAATCACTTCGGATGTTTGAGTGAACGAAAACCTGTTTTGGCTGAGGTTATTCAATTTGAAGATGTTGTTGTTTCTGAAAATGAAAATGGATCGCTAACCTCTAGCTATGAGGAAGGTAACACATGGTTTTTCAATGGAGAAGAGATAACAGGAGTGACTTCAAAAACAATTGTCCCAGAAAAATCAGGCAGGTATAAAGTAGTATCCGGAATAGGTGGGTGCAGTTCATCATTTGAGTATGAGTTTGTGATTACTGATATCGAACATCAGGGCTTTTATTCGGGGATTTCAGTTTATCCTAACCCTGTATTTGATAAGGTATACATTGATGTTAAAGAAAATAAAACGGATATTCGCAAAGTGATGCTCTACAATAACATCGGTGGTGTTGCCTCAGAGACAAAGTGGGTAAGTAAAAATGAAGGAGGCGGTGGTATTGTGGAGGTTGGTAGTCTTATGCCTGGAGTTTATATCATGCGATTATTAACTTCAGATGGAGTAGTAAGTTTAAAGATTTATAAAAAGTAGACTCATGAAGTCACCTCTTAAAATGAAGTTGTTTTTACTATTCGCATTTGTGATTTTGACGCCAGTTATAGCATTTGCACAACCAGCAAATCCAAGTGCGCCTCCTGACGTACCTATCACGGGTATCGAACTTCTCATTGGAGCAGGGGCGCTTATGGGTGCCCGAAAAATTGCTCAACTGCGCAGCAAGAAGTAAGAAGAATTACTTTTTCATTTATAGTATTCGCTGTTGGAGTTTTATTTTTTGCAGCATAAACATGTATTCTAATGACCTCCATGAATTATATTCAGAGATTAATCTATAATCTTAAAATTTTACCGAGATGGGTAATTATTTTTATTGATCTGGTCTTCATTTGCTTCTCTGCCATTCTTGGATACCTTCTTCGCTTTAATTTTTCATTAACAGAAATTCTAAATAATAATTTTGATGAGGGTATTCTAGTCCAGGTATTTTTCGGACTCATTGCCATTCTGATAACCAATAGTTATCGCGGAATTATTCGGTATACCGGTCTTCAGGATGGTGTTCGAATTTTCTATATGCTGGTGCTAAAGGTAGCACTGATTGTGGGGTTCAACTTGATCTACTTCTACAACAGCCGCACAAACCTGATCCCTTACTCCGTTATTTTTATTTCTTTTCTGGCATCCTTTCTTTTTCTTTTCAATTATAGACTTTTGGTTAAGTATATTTTTTCTTTTTATAAGAAGGCGCTAATTAAGAATTCAAATGTTTTGATCTATGGTGCAGGGCAGACTGGTATTATTACTAAACATGTTATCGACTCAACCCCAACGTCAAGAGTAGTGGGATTTCTTGAGGATGATGTTAATAAAATCGGGAAGGTTTTGAATGGTTCGAAAATTTACCGTGCAGATGCAATGGAACTGGAAATGCTTATTAATAATTTTAACATTGATAATCTGATCATTACAATTAAAAGCCTCTCGCCTGATATTAAGAGTGAGGTTGTTGATATATGCCTTCGCAATCAGGTTAAAGTCAGCATGGTTCCTTCGGTAGATAAGTGGGTTAAGGGAGAATTAAGCTTGAATCAAATCAAAGAAATCAATATTGAAGATTTACTCGAACGTGAAACCATCAAGTTAGAAGATAGGAATCTTGAAAGACAACTTAGAGGAAATAGAATATGCATTACCGGGGCTGCTGGTTCGATTGGAAGTGAATTGGTGAGACAGATTATCCAATATAATCCAGGCTCACTCATCCTAATTGATCAAGCGGAATCGCCACTATTTGAAGTTGATCGACAGACTAAATTGATAGAGCATCATTTTCAAGTTGTGTCTTATATAGCTGACATCACGAATAAGGAAAGGATACGATCAATTTTTAGAGAGCATACACCTGATATTATTTTCCATGCAGCGGCTTATAAGCATGTTCCTATGATGGAGGGGAATCCGTCAGAGGCAATCACATGCAATATATTGGGAACGAAGATATTGGCAGATTTGGCAGTTGAATTCGGAGTTAAAAAGTTTGTGATGATATCTACCGATAAGGCGGTGAATCCGACAAATGTGATGGGATGTTCAAAGCGCATAGCCGAGATATATGTTCAATCGTTGAACAAGCATTTAGAGAATTTGGCAACAAGTCATACCGCTTTTGTAACTACTCGATTTGGCAATGTAATGGGTTCTAATGGTTCTGTTATTCCATTATTTAAAAAACAGATTGAGCAAGGCGGGCCAGTAACGGTTACGCATCCTGAGATCACCCGTTATTTTATGACCATACCGGAGGCCTGTCGACTTGTATTAGAGGCTGGTGCCATGGGTAAGGGTGGTGAGATATTTATTTTTGATATGGGGCAGTCTGTGAAGATTTTAGACCTTGCCAAACGTATGATCTGGCTGTCTGGATTAGAACCAGGAAAAGATATCGAGATCGTTTTTAGTGGATTGAGGGAAGGTGAGAAGCTTTACGAAGAGCTTTTAAACAACAGAGAGAACACCGTTAAAACTCATCATGATAAAATCATGATCGCCAAGGTAGAAGAGTACTCGTATACGGAGATTGATAAGTATGTTGACTTATTTCATGAATTGATTCACGACCGTAACGAACTTAAAATGGTGACCTTAATGAAAGAGCTAGTGCCGGAGTTTAAGAGTAACTACTCAAGATATGAAGTGCTAGATTCAGAGTAGTTTTATCTACGACTGCGCTTCTTCATCATCTTGCGCTTTTGATTATAGTAATTTCTTTGCGAATCATTAAAAAGAAAATTCTTAGGGAGATAGTATTCAACTTTTACATTCAAAAGAAAGTATCCGTCATTCTTACTGGGATTGCCTCTTTGGATACCTGCTTCGTAGGGTTCTCTTCCAGTTTCAGATCTTCTGTCTGACAATTTAAAACGAATCGAGTTGGGATCCCAAGATGATTTGTCGGGATGAACTGTGCTAGCGTCATCCAAATAATCCGTAAAAGTTAGTCGATATCCACCTTCAAGCGCAACGTTGAAAAATGGATTTACCTTCAAGCGAGCTCCAATTCCATACGGGATTACAAACTGAAAGCGGCTGTATTTGACATCCTCCGTTTGAAGCGGTTGAAGCGCATACTTCTTGCCATCTAGTTCTGCCTTAGGATTAGTATAAAGCAATCCTACACCCACAAACGCATAGACATTGATTGGAGGTCTTTGATAAAATCGTTGGCCGAGCGGAAATAGACCGATGGCGCCTGAAACATTCAACTCAAGGTTGTTTGATTTAAATGAAAGATTCCTATTTACCCTACTCTGGTCTGGGGAATTAACATCAGTTCCACGAAGTTGAAAAAATGTTAATTCGGCACGAGTACTTATTCTTGAAGTTAAGAAATACTGAAGACCAACATTAATATTAACTTTTGGATCAAGATATTCTTTCTTGTCTTTTAATTCTCCAAAATAGGATGAGTTGCCTGTGCCCGCAATCGCCATCAATGTTCTTTCTCTTCTTACCGCATAGAAACTTTGTCCAGCAACGATAAGCGTTTGTCCAAGAATAAGGAGAACAAGTATGTACTTTTTATTCATACTCAAAAATTAACTTTATAACAAGCAATATAATCAATTCAAATATTACGAAAAATTACGCTAAGACCTCTTTTACCTTTTGTGCAGCATCCTTTAGCACAATTGCAGAGAATACTTTAAGACCTGATTGCTCAATGATCTTCGCGCCCTCTTCGGCATTAGTACCTTGGAGCCGTACAATAATCGGAACACCAATATTTCCGATTTTCTTATAGGCTTCAACTACTCCATTTGCAACACGATCGCAACGAACTATGCCTCCGAAAATATTGATCAGAATTGCTTTTACATTAGGATCTTTGAGGATAATTCTAAAACCAGCTTCCACTGTTTCCGCGTTAGCTCCACCACCCACGTCAAGGAAGTTTGCGGGCTCTCCTCCGGAAAGTTTAATGATATCCATTGTTGCCATCGCGAGTCCTGCTCCGTTTACCATACAGCCTACATTGCCGTCTAACTTAACGTAGTTTAGTCCTGCTTTTCCAGCTTCTACTTCTAATGGATCTTCTTCTGTGATGTCTCTTAGCTCCGCTAAATCTTTGTGACGATACAGCGCATTGTCATCTAAATTTACTTTAGCATCAACAGCAATGATTCTGTTGTCTGAGGTTCTTAATAATGGATTGATTTCAAACATTGAAGCATCCAATCCGAGGTATGCAGTGTAAAGAGAATTGATAAATTTAACACCTTCCTTAAATGCGTTTCCTTCCCAACCCATAGCAAAGGCAATCTTTCTTGCCTGAAATGCCTGAATACCGATTGCCGGATCAATCCATTCTTTAAAGATTTTCTCTGGATGATTTTCAGCAACCTCTTCAATGTTCATTCCGCCTTCTGTAGAGGCCATGATAACAGGGCAGCCTTTGGAGCGATCCAGAAGTATACTCATGTAATATTCTTTCGGTTCTGATTCTCCAGGATAATAAACGTCCTCTGCAATCAATACCTTATTTACTTTCTTTCCTTCTGCTCCGGTCTGTATGGTGACTAATGTTCCACCTAAAATACCTTTCACTTTATCGGGAACTTCAGCAATGCTTTTAGCCAGAACAACACCTCGGGAACCTGTTTCTGTTACTGTTCCTTTTCCTCTTCCACCGGCATGGATTTGTGCTTTAATAACAAACCACTTGGTTCCGGTTTCAGATTGTAATTCTTTTGCACCAGCAACAGCAGCTTCAGGTGTATCGGCAACCACTCCGCGTTGAATTGCTACACCGTACTTCTTCAGGATTTCCTTGCCTTGATATTCGTGTATGTTCATGCATTTTTTCTTTCGGAGCGAAACTAGTTTATTTAATGGTTTATTTCAAGAAAACTTATTGAATCGGCAAATATGCTACAGGCAACTTCTATTGAAAAGTCGTACGGACAACTTAAAGTTCTGAAGGGAATTGATTTAGAAATTAAGGCAAGTGAAGTCGTTGCTATTGTAGGTGCATCAGGAGCTGGCAAGAGTACCTTGCTACATATTCTTGGAACACTTGATATGCCCGATAAAGGTTCTGTTCAGATAAAAGGTCGGGATGTGTTTTCGCAATCATCCAAAAATCTTGCTGCCTTTCGGAATAAATCACTTGGCTTTGTATTTCAGTTCCATAATTTGTTGCCTGAATTTTCTGCCTTAGAGAATGTGATGATTCCAGGATTAATATCAAACTCCAGTGAGAAGAAGGTAAAAGATCGAGCCATTGAATTATTAAAGATGCTTGGGCTTGAGGAGCGGATACATCACAAACCTTCAGAGCTCTCGGGCGGAGAACAGCAGCGTATTGCTGTTGCGCGCGCCATGATTAATTCTCCTGACTTAATATTGGCGGATGAGCCCAGCGGAAATCTTGACTCTAAAAACGCACTAGAACTTCATCAATTATTTTTCAAACTCCGGAAAGAAATCGGGCAGACGTTTATTATAGTGACCCACAATGAAGAGCTTTCAAAAATGGCGGACAGGAGAGTGGAGATGACAGATGGAATAATTAGCGGCTAACGTAAAAGAAAAAGGAAAGAAGAGAACACACCCCGCAAACTCTCCACATCAATTACTGGTTCTCTTCCTGGGCTCCTATAATATTCTAAATCCACAAATGCTTTTTTGTATTTTCTTCACATATTTCGTTTCAGCCTTTGCTCAGTGTTCCGTTGTTTTGTGCGAACTAAAATAAGCTGGGATTTCAAACTGCAGGATGAAAGCGAAATCGATGAGCGTATTTTTTTCATTCCGACTTTGTTTGATGAATCAAAGGTAGGGTGACCATTGAACTTGTGCTTTGCATTATGACTAGGTAAGGCAAGCGTGTAAGGAGAATTAAACTCTTCGGATTTTTTAATGATAGTTAGTCAGCCTTTGGACTAAAAAGCCTCTGGTTCTTACACCTAAAACACCTGCTACATGATCGTCATTAATTCAACTTGAATTTTGGCAATTAGCCTGCAACGGTTTATAAAACGGATATGTATCAAAATAGAACCTGTTGATTGTAG
The DNA here is from genome assembly GCA_046595655.1 of Chryseolinea sp. Classification (GTDB taxonomy): domain Bacteria; phylum Bacteroidota; class Bacteroidia; order Cytophagales; family Cyclobacteriaceae; genus Chryseolinea. The sequence goes on from JBKJOF010000195.1 coordinate 18,730, forward strand.
GGACTTTCACAGGCATATCATCTAGAATTCTTACAGGCAAAAAGTGACATTCTATCATGACAGGATCCTAGACTAACTGTCATTTTTTTGATACGGTTATTCGAATTAACAGATTAGGATACAATACCGTTTAGCGAAGCTCTGCGTTCATCCTGTTGTGGAGCGGAACAAAAAAAACGGCTCAACTAATCGACAGTGGATTAGGATACAACCTATCGCTGAATGGTGTGATGATGAGTGTGCAGATCAGATGAAAGCTCTTCGACCTCGACAATGCCATTGTCATTTACCAATGCGAGTGTGGCGCTGCGAAGTTCATTGATTAGCATAGGATCGTATTTAGCAGCCACTCTTATATAGTTCTCTGTAAAGCCATGCATCTTTCCATTCTCGATGTCATTTTCAAAAAGGATGGTGGCTTCTCGACCGATATTGTCTTCGTAGAACTTTCTCTTCTTTTTGTCTGAAAGGATATGCAGCATTTTAGAACGATCGCTGCGTTGGTTTATAGGAACAACACCCGAGTGCGTTGCTGCAATTGTATTCTCGCGTTCTGAATATGTGAATACATGTAGGTAGGAGATATTTAATTGATTGAGGAACGAATAGGTCTCCAGAAAATCCTCATGTGTTTCACCGGGGAAACCAACAATAACATCAACACCGATGCATGCATGTGGCATTTCTGATTTTATTTTCTCTACACGTGCCACATACAACTCCCGTTGATATCGCCTACGCATTAACTTCAATATTTTATTGGAACCGGATTGAAGTGGAATGTGGAAGTGAGGAACAAAACGTTTTGACTGTGCAACGAATGAAATGATTTCATCAGTCAATAGATTTGGTTCGATGGAAGAAATTCTAAACCGTTCAATTCCTTCTACGTCATCCAATGCTTTTATTAAATCAATAAGGCGCTCTACGCGATCGCCTTGCTGAATTCCAAAATCACCTGTGTTCACACCGGTGAGCACAATCTCCTTTACTTCAGTTTGAGCTACTTCTTTTGCAGTCTTAACAATGTTTGCAATGCTATCACTTCGGCTGCTGCCCCGCGCTAAAGGTATTGTGCAGAATGAACACGTATAATCACAACCATCTTGAACTTTAAGGAAAGTGCGTGTGCGATCGTGCATTGAATAGGAGGTATTGAAACGTTTAGCTTCGGCAATATCAGAAGCAAAAACTTCAGCTTGTGGTTTCCGAACAAAGCCATCTAATAATTCCACTAGTCTGAATTTTTCTGCTGCGCCTAACACAGCATCAACACCCGGAATCTCTGAAATCTCTTTCGGTTTTAATTGAGCGTAGCAACCGATGATTGCTACGTAGGCATCGGGTGAAATGCTTCGCGCTTCGCGCACAATCTTGTGGCATTTCTTATCAGCGTTCTCTGTAACGGAACAGGTATTGATAATAAAAATATCAGGGGTATCCGTGAACTCAACTTTCTGATAACCCTTCTCTTCGAACGTGCGCGAAATGGTGGAAGTCTCCGAATAGTTGAGCTTACATCCGAGTGTATAAAATGCTACTTTCTTCAATTGGATAGAAATATTGAAAACAGAATATAGAATTTAGGAAACAGAATTTAGAATCATTGAAATGCGTCCACAGACTACTGTCGACAGTCGACAGTAGTCTGTGGACAGATTTTAAACTAGCTCTCTCAAGTCTACCGGAACCACACGAGAAATACCTTTCTCCACCATCGTAATACCATAGATCACATCTGTGCTGATCATTGTACGCTTGTTGTGCGTAACAATAACGAACTGAGAATCTTTGCTGAAGTTACGGATGATGTTATTGAACTTATCGATGTTGGCGTCATCCAAAGGAGCATCTACCTCATCGAAAATACAGAACGGTGCTGGTTTCAATAAGTACATTGAGAAAAGCAGGGCAGTTGCTGTCAATGTTTTCTCA
>JBKJOF010000040.1:0-74765 GCA_046595655.1 Chryseolinea sp.
CTTCAGCAAAGAGAGTGTGCTGAAAGGAAGCTTCGATAAGTTTATTGAAAGCACAGCAGGTAAACGCGGCACCGCCACAGTGGATAAAGAATTTCTGGTTTCGCTTGATACGTGGAGAACCTATCTGGCCACCAGCATGAGCTTGAACAACAAGCAACTGGATGAAGACGAAATCAATTTTGCCGTACAGCAAACCATCGATCGACTTATCTTTTTACGAATTGCCGAGGATCGATCTATTGAACCGTATGGAAATTTACAAAGCGCATTAAAGGGAGATTATTACGGAAACCTCTTTAAAATTTTCGAAGATGCCGATCAGAAATACAACTCCGGTCTTTTCGATTTTAAGAAAGACAAGATTTGTAAGTCGTTAAAAATTGATAACAAGGTTATCAAGAACATCATCAACGAACTTTATTATCCGGAAAGCCCGTATGAGTTCTCGATATTATCGGTTGAAATTCTGGGTAGTGCCTATGAACAATTTCTCGGTAAGGTAATTCGGCTAACACCATCGCATCAAGCCAGAATTGAAGAAAAGCCTGAAGTTCGAAAAGCGGGTGGAGTGTATTATACGCCTCAATACATTGTTGAATACATTGTAAAAAACACAGTAGGTAAATTAGTGGAAGGAAAAACACCACAAGAAATTAGCAAACTAAAAATTGTTGACCCTGCCTGCGGTAGTGGAAGTTTTTTAATTGGAGCCTATCAATACTTGCTCGATTATCACAAAGATTATTATTCAGAAAACGGAAAACATTTACCGCGAAGAGGCACCAAGGGCGAGGCCTTGACGCCTGAAGGGAATCTGACTACCGCTAAGAAAAAAGAAATATTGCTGAATAATATATACGGAGTTGATCTCGACTTCAATGCAGTTGAAGTAACCAAACTCAGTTTGTTGCTCAAGTGCATGGAAGGCGAAACAGAAGCCAGCATTGCCAACCAGATGAAACTTTTTAATGAACGGGTTTTACCTACGCTCGATAGTAACATTAAAAGTGGAAACTCGCTGGTTGATTTAGATTTCTACGATGGACAAATTGATTTTGGAGGAGAGAAGAGAATAAAACCCTTCAACTGGCAACGAGCATTTCCAGAAGTTTTTAATATCAAAGTAAAACCCATCTCTACACCCGATCCTAAAACGAAATTGAAACATGCGCTGGAGAAAGCGGGTGAAGCCAATGTGGAGCTAACGGAAGCAATGGAGGAGTTTGGAAAAACAGTTGAAGAACCAAAAGAACAGTATGGTGATTTCGGTGGCTTCGATTGTGTAATCGGAAATCCTCCCTATGTGCGACAGGAAATGCTGGGCGATTTCAAAGCCTATTTTCAATTGCGATACAAAGTTTTTCATGGCACAGCTGATTTGTACAGCTACTTCTTTGAGCGCGGCATTGCATTGCTCCGCGAAGGCGGATTGTTTGGAATTATTGTAGCCAACAAATGGATGCGTGCCAACTACGGAGAACCGTTGCGCAAATGGATGAAGGAGCAAGACATTAAAGAGATTATCGACTTTGGTGATCTGCCTGTGTTTGAAAGTGCCACTACCTATCCGTGTATTTTCATTTCAAGCAAATCGAAAAAAGTAAGCTCCTCGATTGATGTGGTCAACGTGAAGACATTAAAGTTTGGAACTTCATTACAAGATTATGTTTCTCAACATACCCAAAAGCTGAATAAAAGTTTGCTGGATGATGGCGGTTGGAACTTAGCCGGTGAAACGGAGCATTTCCTTTTAAAGAAACTTCAAAGCAAAGGCATACCGTTAAGTGAATATGTAAAAGGTAAAATTTACAGAGGAGTTTTAACTGGATTAAATGAAGCTTTTGTAATCGATGAAGAAACGAAAAAGAAACTCATTAAGGAAGACAAGAAAAGTGCAGAGGTAATTAAACCCTTTTTAGCGGGTAGAGATATTAAGCGTTATCAGTCTCCAAATAGCCAAAGCTATTTAATTTTATTTCCGAAGGGCTTTACAAATGAGAAGGGTAATAAACCAAAAAGTCCTTGGAGTTGGTTAAAAGAAAAGTATCCAGCAATTGCAAATCATTTGGAGCAGTTCCAAGCAAAAGGCAAGAAACGTTTTGATCAAGGTGAGTATTGGTGGGAATTAAGAGCTTGTGATTATTATGAAGAATTTGAAAAGCCTAAAATAATTTATCCCAATATTTTAAAACAACCTGAATTTACTTTTGATGAAAAAGGATGGTATACTAATCAAAAATGTTTTATCATCTCCCTCGCTGATAAGTATCTTTTAGCGATCTTAAACCAATGTCGTTAAGTTAAGGGAATAGTTTAGAAAAGGTGATTATTTTTACACCAGTAGTATAAGGGGCATGTTGCAATCGAACCTTTTACCAACTACTACCGCGATACATTATCAGATAAACTACTAAACCACATATCAAATGACAATTTTAAAGGCCGTTCAAAAGACGGTTCGAAGGGGGCATTCACAAGATCCCGGAAACTTCCTTTTGAACATTTGATAGTGAGCATCTTAACTATGGGCAACTCTTCCCTTCAACGCGAGATGGACAAATTTTTGCGCCACGTCCATGGCACAGAATTCAATATTCGTGGCATCACCAAAAGTGCTTTTAGTCAAAGCCGTAAGCAATTAAAGCCAGAAGCTTTTTTAGAACTGAACGATTTAGTTTGTAAAGAATTTTATGATGGTGCTCCCTATGTTGGCTACAGTAATCACCGAGTACTTGGCATAGATGGCAGCCGTCTGTTATTGCCCAATAGCCAAGATATTGCAAAGGAGTTTGGTACAGTTGGCTATGGGCCTAATGCCGATGTACAACGAAGTTTGGCAACGGTATCGTTTCTCTACGATGTAGGTAATTATCTTACCCTTGATTCGCAAGTGGCTGACAAAGATGGCAGTGAACAATCTTTGCTTTATAATCATTTAGAAAAGGTAGAGCCTGGGGACTTGTTGTTGATGGACAGGGGCTACCCAAGCAAAGCGTTGTTCAGCATCTTATCAGGCAAAGGGGTTGAGTTTTGTGTTCGGATGAAAGAGAACTGGTGGCTGCCCGTCAACAGTTTTGCGCAAAGCAATGAGTTGGATACCGAAGTTGTCTTTGAACTCCCGGACAAAGACATGAAAAAATATGAAGCGCAGTATCCGAACATGAAACGAAAAGTGAAATGCCGGTTGGTAAAAGTATTTCTTGACAATGGTGTTACAGAAATCCTTTGCACCTCTTTGTTGGGCACTCAGAAATATCCACTTGTTGACTTTAAGGAAATCTATCACTTGCGTTGGGGCATTGAGGAAGGATATAAAATGTTTAAATCAAGAATCGAAATCGAAGCATTCACTGGAAAATCCGTAGTCTCTGTCAAGCAAGATATTTATGCCAAAACGATGATGATGAGTCTATGCGCAGCATTCGCCTTCCCCATCGACCAAAAAGTAAAAGCAGAATATGCTGCCAGAAAAGATTTGAAACATTCCCAAAAAATAAACAGGACAACCGCTTATGCTAATACCAAAGCAGTGGCCATTAGCATTTTTCTAAAGAATAAAATAAAAGAAGGAATCGAAGCCTTTGATGATATTGTTTATAAAACAAGGGAAATAGTGAGGCCTAACAGAACCAACCCCAGAAACCACAAACCCAAAAGACAACATCACATAAACTACAAACACATTTAGCTTAACTTAACGACATTGGATCTTAAACAGTAAACTCAATCATTACCTTTTTAAGCAAACTCTGCCAAAATTGAGAGGTGGGTTCTATGAGCCTAGTTATATTTTCTTTAAGGACTTCCCGATAAGAAAACCTGATCTTTCTAAAAAAGAAGATCAAGTCGTTCATGATAATTTAGTTAAGCTCGCAGATTCAATAATTGAGCTTCATAAACAAAAAGCCGAAGCGAAAGTTCCTGGGGTAATCGAACAGATCGAGACCCAGATTACCTATACAGATACCAAAATTAACCAGCTGGTTTACCAACTTTATGATTTAACAGAAGAAGAAATTAAAATTATTGAGCAATGATTTTTCTAAACAAAGAAAGTCTGTTTTATCCCCTTTGTGTTTTTAAAGAATTAGAAGGATTAACCAGAGAAGAAAAGATGAGCCGCTTAAGTGAAGTGCCTCATCAGGTCTTGGCAGATTTGCTCAAAGCTTTAAAGATTGAAGGTTCTAACTATAACACCATTCCATTACCTGTTCGATCTAGAATAGAAATGGTTGAGTCGGTAATCAGCGCTCAATATGGAGATGCTTTCTCGCCAATTGATGCGTGGAAAACCTGGTGGATATTACCCAATTAACGGAAGCCTTATGAATAAGACAACGGCTCTAAAACTAAACGAAGCCCTTCAAAACAAGGACGCCTTTATCAAACAACTACGAGCCATGCCCGATAGCAAACTGTCGAAGCATCTCGATTTGTTCCAGCAGCAAATGCAAATGGCCTATAAACAGAAAAAACATAAAGCCTACGAACTGCTGGCAGAATACGAACGGCAAGTGTTCATGGCCAGACTTGAGAAGAATAAGTAAACACTACAATTAGGATTTTTGACGAGTGACTTGTGATGGTTGATTTGTGATTTTGTTACCCCTCATTCAAAATTTTCCAATCAAGTCAAACATCGGAAATCACTCATCACAAATCAATTACTTTCCTCTACCAATAAGGTAATACAAAATCGGCCCAACCACCGGAAGTAGAATAACTACTACCCACAACACTTTCTTCTCCAAACCTTTATTGCGTTGAATAATTTCAATCACGATAATGATATCGATGATGAAAATGACAAATGAATGAGGCGCCACATAGGATAGACTTTAGACATTAGACATTAGTTTCAAGACTTTTAAAATCCCTCTCCACCGGAGACGGATTTAGGGTGAGGCTAGACTCTCAATTTGATTCCAATATCCTAAACAACTCATCCAAATTCGGAGTGATGATAATTTCCGTTCTGCGGTTCTTCTGTTTATTCTGAGGCGTATCATTCGCTGCCAATGGTGTGAACTCACCACGGCCGGATGCTGTAATTTGTTTTGCCGATACTCCCGCCTTTGTTAAAATCTTGGTGATCGAAGTAGCACGCATTACACTCAAGTCCCAATTATCATTCATATAAATAGATTTTTTGGAGACAGGAACATTATCAGTATGTCCTTCAACCATGATGTTGATGTCCTTCTGATCTTTAACGGCCTTGCCTAGTTGTTGAAGAGCAGTTACTCCTTTACTATCCACCTCAATACTTCCGGAACCAAAGAGCAATTGTTCGGCTAAGGAAATATACACTTTTCCGTTTTTTACTTTCACCGTTATATCATTCTCTTTAAAATTCAATAAAGCATTGCTTATTTTATTTTTCAAATCCTGAACAGCTTTGTCTTTGCTGGCCATTACCTGTTCAAGTTCTTTTACCTTTTTCTCGCGGTCTGCTAAACTGGTGCTCAACGAATCATTCAACTTTCTGGTGTGGTCAAGATTTTGTTGAATAGCGAGAAGTTGTTCTTGCTGTTGCGCCATATCCCGATTTTGTTTGCCACTGCTACTCAATAAATTTTTGTAGTAAGCACTTAACTGACTGTGTTCTTTTTCAAGTTCGGCTAGTTTACTATTTGTGCTGCGAACACCTTTACCTAAACTACTCGTATCGGACTTTAGCCTTTTACTTTTTGCATCTAAATCTTGCAGCCGCAGGTTAGCACTGTCTAAAGCAGAAGTACGATCGGCAAGGTCGGCCTCGGTTCTTACCTTTTGAGCAAGAAGTTCATCATACTTCTTTTTAGTAACGATGCAGGACGAGAAAATAAAAATTAATAAAGTGGATAGTAGAACGTTCTTCATGCTGTAGAATCAAGTTTAAAAAATAGTGATTCGAAATTAAGAATTATTATTTACTTCCAACCATTTTTACTTATGAAGTGTCTATATCATTGATTTGTTCCGATATTTATAAGGCTATTAAATCAAAATCAAAATAAAGTCATGACAATCAATCAAAAATTATTTTCCGTTGCAGCATTATCCGTTGTTATCGGTTTGTCTTCTTGTAATGATGACGAAAAAAGCGCTGAGGTCTCAAAAGACGAAGCAAAAAATACGATCACACAATTTAATTCCTCGGCCGTAGCAGATCTGCAAGATCTATCCAATGCAGATGGCATGCAGGCCGTTCAGGATTTATTTGATCTCACCGAAACGGACGATCCTTTTGGAAGAATTGGTACTGACAAGAAAAAAATTCGTCATTTTTTTCAGAAAAAGGGCAACGACTTTAAAACCATTTTTACTGCTACCAATGCGATTAACGGGCGCACCGCTACTCATGAGCCTTTCAACTTCGAAGCAAATCTTGGAGTGTACGAATGGAATCCACAACTTGGAGAAGCCGGTGCATTTGAAAAAACTGGAAATTCAGAAATCATAGAGATTGAATTTCCAACCGAAGGATCTACAACCAACAACGCCAAACTCCAACTAACCGAGTACAGTGAAATAGAAATATATGATGAAGAATGGGAAGAGTATTCTTACCAACCTGAATTACTGACTGCATTCATGTTTGTGAATAATGTAAAAGTAACTTCGCTGCACCTTGAATCAGAGTGGGATGAACTTGGATTTCCGCTAATGGTTAATATTGCATTATCGATCGATGAATTCAAACTCGATATTGCTTTTGATGATAGTGGGGCAACATCGGCTTACCTTAATATTTCCCTTCTTCGAAATAAGGAAACGCTAGTACTCACAACCGTTAATCTAAAGTATGGCGACAATTCAAAATCTGAAGCAAGTCTAAAAACCATTGATGGATTTGTTCAATTAAAAAATCTTAAGCTTCAGGGAGATATTAATGTAGAAGCTGCCGATGTAAATACTGTAGATTGGAATGATATTGTTAACCTGACTGTGTACAGCGACAATAAAAAACTAGGCGATGTCGTATTTGTTGAAGAGAATGGCGAGTCTATTGCATACCTCCAATATGCTGATGGTACCAAAGAGAAATTAGACTCCATACTTCAACCGGTATTGGATGAACTCGATGAACTCGAATTTGAAATAGAAACAAACGGATAACAAACTACTAAATCTCAATAAACCAAGGGTTGCAAAAAAATGCAGCCCTTTTTTATTTATCTATACTAAAAAGGATTTTGTTGAAATAGCGAGGTTGGTGTATGAAAGTGAATATGAAATTATTACTTTGAATCACTTAAAATTGGAACAATGGAAGGCATGTTAAAACCCGGAAGCTTAAAGGACAGAACCATTATCATTACCGGTGGCGGCACAGGACTTGGACGATCGATGGGCGAATATTTTCTGGAGCTTGGAGCGAACCTGGTTATTACAAGTCGCAAATTAGAAGTGCTTGAAAAAGCCGCTGACGAAATGATGAAGAAAAAAGGTGGAAAGGTATTAGCAGTAGCATGCGATGTGCGCAAATACAATGAAATTGAAAATGTAATCAGTCAAGCAGAATCTACCTTCGGTCAAATTCATGGCATACTCAACAATGCCGCAGGAAATTTTATTAGTCCTACTGAAAGACTTTCGCATCGGGCCTTCGATATTATTGTTGACATTGTTTTGAAAGGAACCTATTACACCACACTGGCTGCTGGAAAAAACTGGATCGCGAAAAAACAACCCGGCACATTTTTAAATATCGTAACTACCTATGCGTGGACTGGCTCCGGATACGTTGTACCATCCGCTTGCAGCAAAGCAGGCGTATTGGCTTTGACACGATCGCTTGCCGTGGAGTGGGCGAAATATAAAATCAGAAGTAACGCAATAGCACCAGGCCCATTTCCTACAGAAGGTGCATGGAGTAGATTACTGCCAGGAGAATTAGCGAAGAAATTTGATCCAGCAGAACGAATACCTTTGAAGAGAGTTGGTGAACATCAGGAGTTAGCAAACCTTGCTGCCTATCTAATTTCTGATTACTCTGCTTATGTAAATGGAGAGGTAATTACCATTGATGGTGGGGAGTGGCTGCGCAACGGTGGCGAGTTCAGTCATTTAGAAGCGATACCAGAAGAGATGTGGGATGTGCTGGAGAAGTCGAGGAAATAGTTCGTGGTTTAAGGTTCCAAGTTTTGGTCCACAGTCCACGGTCGACAGTCGACTGTGGTCTGTGGACGCTTTTAAAATCTAATGTTTAATATCTAACATCTAATTCTCTACATGAAAAAATTCATCAAGCTTTTCTTCATCCTGATCGCATCAATACTTCTTGTTGCCTTAATCTATGTTGCCGCTACCTTTCCTACAGTCATGGCAGGTATGGTTTCGAAAACGGTTTGCTCGTGCGTGTATGTATCTGGAAGAACTGTAGAGAGTGTAAAAGAAAAAGAGCTTCAGGTTTTTCCAGGACTTTCCAGTGCTGGCATCGAAATGAATAATAGTGACTCAAGCGTTGTGGCAACGGTACTTTGGATAAAAAGTAAAGCAATATTCCGAGCAGGGCTAGGTTGCACCCTACTAGCCGAACGATCAGAAGAAGAAGTGCGCAATCAATCCATTAACTTAGCCTCCGCTCCTGCCATAAATCAAGACTCAATTCTTTGGCCGAATGGAAATATAAAATCGGATTCGCTTCTAGCAAACTTGAATTATGACTCGATTAATAAAGCCATTGCAGATGCGTTCATCGATGTAAATCCGAAGAAGCCTGCCTATACACATGGTATTGTTGTAGTGTATGATGGACAAATTATTGGAGAGCAATATGCAGAGGGTTTTGATCAGCACTCAAAGCTAATGGGTTGGTCGATGACGAAAAGTATTACCAATGCGTTGATCGGAATTTTAGTGAAAGAAGGAAAACTAAAAACAGAAGAACCAGCACCAGTAAGCGAATGGAAAGATGACGATCGGAAACAAATTACCTTAAATAACTTACTTCAAGCCAGCAGCGGATTAGGATGGTCCGAATCTTACTTCGTACCGAGCTCTGATTTTCACAATATGTTTATCAAGAGCGATGACAAAGGTGAATACGCAGCTAATAGAAAATCAAAGTACGCACCGAATACCGTTTTTCAATATTCAAGTGGCACCACGAATATTCTTTCAAGAATGATCCGCCAACAGCTAGGCGATAGTGCCTACCATGCTTTTCCGTATGAAAGACTTTTTTACAAAATCGGAATGAACAACACCATTCTCGAGCCCGATGCATCCGGAACTTTTGTTGGATCATCTTACTGCTATGCAACAGCACGAGATTGGGCACGATTTGGTTTGTTATATTTGAATGATGGCGTTTGGAATAACGAACGCATTCTTCCCGAAGGCTGGGTGCACTACACGACCACTGCAGCAACCACTTCTGATATTGGACAATATGGAGCACAATGGTGGTTGAATGCCGGTATGAAAAACAATCCTTCTACTCGAAAATACCCAGAACTTCCAGTCGATGCCTATTGGGCGGATGGTTTCGAAGAACAATTTGTAATGGTGATTCCATCAAAAAAATTAGTAATCGTCAGACTTGGTGTTTCGCATCATGGGTTTGACTTTACAAAAATGGCATTGGGAATACTTGATGCATTACCAAAGTGATTAGCGCTCAATCGCCTTTAAATTAATACCGTAATATTTTTCTCAATATCGTAATTGAAATTGTTATTAAACGTCAGCCTTTCAGATGAATAATTTAGAATCTTCGTTAGCCAAGCAACTTGCACTTCGGGAGAAAGAAGGCTCACGCAGATATTTGAAACCAGATCAGCATGGCCTTATCGATTTTACGTCAAATGATTATCTTGGACTTGCACGTTCATCAGAACTTTTTGCCGAAATAGAGCAAAAGATAAATGCAGTAAAGTCCAAATCAAATGGTGCAACAGGTTCACGTTTGCTGTCAGGAAATTCAGATTATGCTGAACATGTTGAAAAAAAATTAGCCCATATCCTTAAAAGCGAAGCAGCTCTTGTTTTCAATTCCGGATACGCTACCAATCTTAGTGTGCTCTCATCAATACCCCAGCGAGGCGATACAATTCTTTATGATGAATTTGCACATGCGTGCATGAAAGATGGAGCTCGGTTAAGTTTAGCGAAGCGATTTAATTTCAGACACAATGATTTAAATGATTTGGAGTCAAAAATAAAATTAGCAACCGGTAAAATCTTCATTGCCATTGAATCCATTTATTCCATGGATGGAGATCAGTGCCCTTTAAAAGAATTAGTAACACTATCTGAAAAATATGGTGCATCGATTATTCTGGATGAAGCACATAGCACTGGTGTTCTCGGAAATGATGGAGCGGGATTAGCGGTTCTTCTTGGGGTTGAAAAAAAAATAGATATTCGCATTTACACCTTTGGAAAAGGAATGGGTATTCACGGTGCTTGTGTTGTCGGATCTTCAACCCTTAAAGAGTATCTCATTAACTTTGCACGACCGTTTGTCTACACCACAGCTCTTCCTCAGCACAGTTTAGTTTCAATTGAATGTGCGTTTAATTTTGTGAAGAAAAACATAGGTCTGCAAAATGAATTAACTGAAAGAGTCAATCACTTTTTACTTGAACTTAACAAAGCAGGAGAAACCTCAAAAAGCAAAAGTTCAATTCAATCAATACTCATTGGCGGAAATGAAAGGACAAAGAAAGTAGCTGCTAGTCTTCAACAGAAGGGCTTTGATGTTCGGCCCATCCTCTCTCCCACTGTGCCTAAAGAAACCGAACGACTTCGCATCTGCCTGCATACCTTTAATTCGAATGATGAAATTTCTAATCTCATTCAAACTCTTTGCGCATTGAAATCAACCATTGGTTAGATACCTTTCGGGATGACTTATTTTGTTACCGCCATTCACACCGATAGTGGGAAGACACTTGTCTCGGCAATTCTTTGTGAAGCACTTTATGCTGATTATTGGAAACCCATTCAAGCAGGATTCCCAACAGACTCTGAAACAGTTGCTCAACTAATTTCAAACACATCAACAAAAATTCATCCTGAAGCCTACCGCTTCAAGATGCCCGCATCACCTCACGCAGCCGCGAAAGCAGAGGGTATTGAAATCAAAAAAGAAAAGTTTGCATTACTCCCTACAAATCGTGACTTAATTATTGAAGGCGCAGGTGGTTGTCTTGTTCCGCTTGCTGATGACTTCTTTGTCATTGATTTAATTGAGAAATTTAAAGCAGAGGTAATCTTAGTTTCTAATCTTTATCTTGGGAGTATCAATCATACTTTGCTTACCGTTGAAGCGTTGACGAAAAGAAATATTAACATCAAAGGAATTATTTTCAATGGTGAACCGAATCCTGAAAGCGAGAGCATAATTCTATCCACTACAAAACTTCCTCTGCTACTCAACATCCTTCCTGAACCAACCATAACAAAAGAAGTAGTGCTTCGATATGCACAACAACTTAAAAAGAATCTTCATGTCTGATCTTCTTGATATTGATAAAAAATTAATCTGGCATCCTTTCACATCCTTGATGAGTGACGCTGAACCGTTGCTCATTCAATCAGCCGAAGGTATTTACCTTACTACCGATGATGGGAGAAAAATTATAGATGCCGTCTCTTCATGGTGGGTGAATCTTCATGGACATAGTAATCCAGTAATCGCAAAAGCCATTGCTGAACAAGCCTTAAAATTGGAACATGTAATCTTCGCTGGCTTTACGCATGAGCCCGCCATTACCTTAGCAAAGAATTTAATTTCTATTCTTCCGAATAATCAAACCAAAATTTTCTTTTCAGATAATGGCAGTACCGCTGTTGAGGTCGGTCTAAAGATGGCGTATCAATATTGGTACAACAAAGGCGTGAAAGGAAAAAAGATTGTTGCTATCGAAGGAAGTTATCATGGTGATACGGTCGGTTCCATGTCAGTTGGAGAACGGAATATTTTTACCGATGCATTTGCTCCTTTGCTGTTTGATGTAGCCTTTATTGATTTTCCTTCGACTGATAAAGAAGATGAAGTTGTAGAACAATTTAAGAACATCATTCAAAAACAAGATGTTGGTGTTTTCATTTTTGAACCGCTCGTGCAAGGTGCTGCCGGAATGAGAATGTATTCACCCGCAGTTCTTGATCGTCTTATTCAAGTTGCACAAGAACATGATATCATTTGTGTAGCGGATGAAGTCTTTACTGGTTTTGGCCGCACTGGAAAATTATTTGCTTCCCATTATCTGAAACATCAACCCGATATTATGGCAGTATCGAAAGGTATTACTGGTGGGACGATGGCGCTTGGTGTTACAAGCTGTTCCGATAAAATTGTAAAAGCATTTCAATCAGCAGAGATAATCAAGACATTCTTTCACGGACATTCGTATACAGCAAATCCTATTGCATGTGCTGCAGCGAATGCCAGTTTTACTTTATTAATGAGTGAAGACTGTCAGCAAAATATTAACCGTATTTCAACACAGCATGAACAGTTTAAGCACAAGATTAAAAATCATAAAGCCGTTAAAGAAGTAAGAAACATCGGAACTATCATCGCTATTGAATTGGAAAGCAAAGACGGAACATCATACTTCAATGATATCCGCAAGAAAATCTATCCATACTTTCTCGAAAGAAATATCTTGTTAAGGCCTTTGGGGAATGTTATTTATGTTGTTCCTCCTTATGTAATTGAGGAAAAAGAGTTGAATGAAGTTTATGATTGTATTAAACTGTTTTTGGAATTCTTAGATTAAGACAGTTGGCTCCATCGGAGCCGCCTCTTTGTAGAATCGAATTTATCATTGTACCCTGACTCCGGAGGAGACACCTGTTAGTGTAAATTAAAGAACGGGGAATGTCATCAAATTAAATTCATTGAACACAACTAGCATCACAAATAGGTGGCTCCGCTGGAGCCAAAACACATAATCAATAAATTTGCTACAAAGAGGTTGCTCCTCTGGAGCAAATGTTTGGCACATTGTACGATGGGAATTGCTTCGTTCTTCACTTCGTGTAAACCCTTTAAACTTTGGTGCTAAACCAAAATCCGTAAATCAAAAATCAAAATATTCCTAGGCTTCTGGCTCCAGCTGTGCCACCTCGTTGTAGAATCAAATCAATCTTTGTCACCTGACTCCGGAGGAGTCACGTGTTTGTGTAAAGCAAAGCACCTGGAATATCATCAAATTAAAATCATTGAACACAACTAGCATTAAAAATAGGTGGCTCCGCTGGAGCCAAACACATAATCAATAAATTTGCCACAAAGAGGTTGCTCCTCTGGAGGAAATGTTTGGCACATTGTACAATGGGAATTGCTTCGTTCTTCACTTCGTGTAAACCCTTTATGCTTAGGTGCTAAACCAAAATCCGTAAATCAAAAATCAAAATATTCCGAGGCTTCTGGCTCCAGCGGAGCCACCTAGTTGTAGAATCAAATGAATCATTGTCACCTGAATCCGGAGGAGTTACCTGTTTGTATAAATTAAAGCACCGGGTATATCATCAAATTAATTCATTGAACATTATGAGCATTACAAATAAGGTGCTCCGCAGGAGCCAAACAATTAACTATCGGATCTGCTACTGCAAATCATAATTGATTGAGAACATACCTCAGCCTGATCAAATCATTTGCAGCGAATCACCTCATCAAACCGGACGTATCTGTGCGCTATTGAACACTGAAATTTTATAAATCCGCATTTCAACGAGTTGAGTGCGTAATTTGCTCTGGCATATTTATTGGAAACTGTGCGTGGTATTATCTCATTCACAAAGTTTTCGCACACCCTAAAATTAAATCCATGTTCAAGAATCATCTTCTTATTACCTTCCGAAGCATGATGAAGAATAAGTTCTTCATCATCACCAATGTTATCGGAATGGGTGTTGCTATTGCCTGCTGTATTGTTGGATATTTCGCCCATGAATACGATTCAACCTTTGATCACATCCACAAGAACATCAACCAAATTTATAGAGTAAGTGCTATTCGAACATTTGAAAATGCAGAAACAAAATTTACCTATATTCCTTTGCCTTTAGGAGAAGTGGTAAGAAAAACTTTTCAGGATGTTAATAAATCAACTCGATACTTTCATTCCTACTCCAACTTCAAGCGCGACAACGATCTCTTTAAGGCAAACCTGTCGTATGTAGACCCGGAGTTTTTCCAAATTTTTTCTTTTGATTTCATTTCTGGAAATCCGGCTGATCTAAAGGATAAGTCCAGTGTGTTTATTAGTGATGTAGTGGCAGTTCGATTGTTTAGAACGCCTGCTGAAGCGTATGGGAAAACAATAACACAAGTGTTTGGAAATGAATTAAAGGAAGTTACAATTGCCGGAGTCTACAAAGAGCCGCCCATGAATTCCAGTCTGTATAAACAAAGTGGGTCAGCCTACATGAATTTTGAAAATTATAAAGATGAACACAAAGGTTTTCAAGAAGATGATTGGCGAAAAGAGGGAACACTCTTCGTGCAAATCAACAATGCTGACCAACTAAAAAGTGTTGATCGACAGTTGCAACCTTACATTGAAAATAATAATAAGGTACGCGAAGACTTTCAGATCAAAAAGTTTGTGCTTGATCCATTAACAACCATGGCTCTAAATGATAGAGCCCAACAAATTAATGGCGCTACCTGGGTCGCGGCTCCCCAATCAGCAATCGTTGGGTCGATGGTAATGGGGATCTTAATTCTATTGATTGCTTGCTTCAACTTAACGAACACCGCCATTGCCATCTCCTCCCGAAGACTAAAAGAAATTGGCATTCGAAAAGTGATGGGTAGTATGCGCAAGCAATTGATTATTCAATTTATTGGAGAAACCATGTTCATTTGTTTTCTGTCATTGGTTGTTGGCTTGGGTATAGCCGATCTTTTGATTAGTGGCTGGAATTCAATGTGGGAGTACATGCAATTAACACCACACTATCTTGATAATCCTAAATTTCTGTTTTTCACTATTGGTGTTTTAGTATTTACAGGGTTATTAGCAGGAAGTTACCCGGCATTTTACATTAGTAAGTTTGAACCGGTAAGCATACTGAAGGGTAAGCTAAAGTTTGGTGGTACAAATTATTTTACACGAACTCTTTTAGGTTTGCAATTTGCCATATCGTTAATCGCCATCATAAGTGCCATTGGATTTATTCAAAATGCAAAATACCAGCAAGAATATGATCTTGGATTTAATAGCCGTGGTTCGATTATCGCCTGGTTAGAAAATCCGCAAGAGTTCGATAAATACCGCAATGCCTTACAAGCTAATCCAGAAGTTCTGTCCATGGCAGGTTCAAAAAGTGGAATATTTTCTAACCGAGAACATCAACCCATAAAACACGAAACGCTAAAGTCCGAAGTTGACATTATTGATGTAGGCGACAATTACCTTCATACGATGGATCTCAAACTTATTGCGGGCCGCGATTTTGAAAAAGATTCAAAGACCGATCAAAAAGAATCTGTTATCATCACAGAAAAAATGGCGAAGCTCTTCAATCTAGGCAATGCCATTGGAAAAGAGTTGATCTGGAAAGACACGGTTAAGTATTATGTTGTTGGTGTGGTAAAGGATGTCTATACCCTAGGACTATGGAGAGAGCTTGAGCCAATGATGATTCGGTATGTATTACCCAATCAATACACGCAGATTGCGGTTAGCACCAAAGCCGAAAACGCTGCAGCTGTCAATACCTATATGACGGAACAATGGAACACATTATTTCCAACCCGACTATACAATGGCCAGATGCTGGCGGAGCAAACACAAACTATGATTGACGTAAATGTTAACATTATGACGATGTATATATTTTTGGGAGCCATTGCCATGATGTTATCTGTAACCGGGTTATACACCTTAGTATCGCTGAATATTATAAAACGAATGAAAGAAATTGGAGTGCGAAAAGTTTTAGGTGCGTCTGTCGGCAATATTACCCGAATTGTCAATACAGAATTTGTAATCATCCTCACGCTCGCCTCAGGATTAGGATCGTGGGCAAGCTACAGCTTGAACAATGGATTGATGGGTAGCATCTGGAAATATTATCAAGGTGTTAATATTTTAACCTTCGCTATTGCGATTGGATTGATGTTCTTCATTTCGTTTGTCACGATAGGATTTAAAATATTTAGTGTTGCCAACATGAATCCGGTTAAGTCGCTTCGAGATGAGTGATGGAGAAAGCGTTTCTTAGAAGATCTCTCTAAATTAAAAATCCCACTTCAGAGCTTTCTGCTATTGCAGTGGGATTTTATATTTCTTGACAAAACGATGTTCGTGTTAGCGAACGAATTCAATTCTTACGCTTCAGGTTTAACAGAGGCTTCCAACCATGAAGCGGTAACATCATTCAGAACTTTTACTTTATGATTGAAGTCGCCTGATATTTTTTCGCGAATGCGTGCCATGTTGTTCAACAACTCATTGGTATCGTCTGGCAATGCCTCTTCCAAGTATTCACGAATACGTTTCGCAATGGTTGGTGATTTTCCATTTGTAGATACACCAATTTTTAAATTACCTCTTGTTACTACTGATCCTAAATAAAAATCACAGAGGTCTGGAGTATCGGCTACATTAATAAGTAATCTTCTACTGCGCGCAAATTTACGAATGGACTCATGCAGGCTTCTGTTATCCGTTGCTAACAACACTAGGTCTTTATCCCACAAATCCCACAACTTAAAATTGCGTTCAAATAATTTCACTTGCGGATATTCAGCCGCTAAATCCCAAATGGATTTCTGAATGCTACGTGCTACTAAGGTAACTTTTGCAGTAGGGCTATTCTTCAACACGGCACTTAATTTCTCCAACCCTACATTGCCACCACCTACGATGAGCATTTCGAGTGATTCAAGTTTTAAAAAAACTGGGAAGAGATTATTGCGATCCATGTTGTTTAATATTATCCGACTACCATTTTAATTTTCTATTGTTTCTAACAGTACACTATTAAGTTGCTTAGCATACCGAACTACTTCACCCACTACAATCACTGCAGGTCCACCAATACTTTCTTGTTTGGCTAATGCCACGATGTTATTTACTGTGCCCACTACACTTTGTTGATTCTTTAATGTTCCGTTTTGAATTACAGCAACAGGTACTTCACCTTTTCCAAAAGCTTCGAACTGCTCCATGATTTCTTGAATCTTGTGTAGACCCATCAGAATTACAATGGTTGCGCTTGACTGGGCAGCCAATACTAAGTCTGACGAAATTTCACCATTCTTTGTTGTTCCAGTTACAACCCAAAAACTTTCGCTAGCTCCTCTTGCTGTAATTGGAATTCCTATACTTGCAGGAACTGAAAGTGAGCTGCTGATACCCGGAACAAATTGTACTCGAATACCATGCAGTTCAGCGAAAGCAATCTCTTCTGATCCACGACCAAACACAAATGGATCTCCGCCTTTCAAGCGAACAACATGCCCATAGAGGTAAGCAAACTCAACAATGAGCTCATTGATTTCATCTTGTGAATGTGAATGCTGTCCGGCACGTTTCCCTACTGATAATGTAGGAACACCCCTTGGAATCATTTTCAAAATTTCATCTGACACCAAAGCATCATACAAAACAATATCAGCAGCTTCAATGGCTTTGATCGCTTTTAATGTAATCAACTCCGGGTCACCTGGCCCAGCGCCTACTAAGGTAAGCTTTGGTTCTTTGCTCAAGGTAAAGATGGATGGTATCATTGTGCTACAGTTTCTTTTTCAGTGGAACGATACGCCTTTGAACTCTCTACAAAATTTAATGCGTCCATTAAAAAGAGCGCTGCAAATTCAAAAGAAGGTTCATGCTTATTGATTCGCAAAAGATGTTCTCTAAAATCAGGTGAGAATTTAAATGCCCCAGTGTCTACAAACTCACGTTGAAAATCAGTGATTACCTGATGTTGTGTGCTTGGTCTTACGTCCTTTGTAATCAACATGGCTTTTGCTGTATTGATAAAAGTAGTATAGCTCTGATAAATTGAATCAGCATACTGTTCTTTATCCAATGCTTCTTGTGCCCATGTTAACTTTTCTTCTGATTCGTATAACAAGGTAGCAACCAAGTCAATCATTACACCCGCGCACTCTCCTACGGCAGTGTGCAAAATAAATTTATGCTCTTCTCCCCAGTCAATATAATCTTCCTGAACAATGGAGGTAAGATCACCCAATGGTTTTAGTATCTGATAGAAATGATTTTTACCAAGGCGTTTAAAATAATCGTGATAGTATTCTCCTTCCGTAGAATTGGTTTCATAATCATTTAACAAAATGCGGAGTGCCTGAGGCCCTCTCTTGCTCGGTATCTTAATTACCTTCTCGGAAATAATACCTTCACCATTTGTTACCTTACCTCCACCCAACAATAAAACAAGAGCCGGCAATACATTTTTGTCTTTGTCTTTTATGGTACTGCCACTAAAGCCAATGCCTGCAAGACCATGCTGACCACACGAATTAGGACAGCCACTGATTTTTATTTTAATATCGCTGTTGTAAATCAAATCAGGATATTCTTCTGTAATTACTTTCTCTAGTGCAACGGAAATACCTGTACTACTTGAAATTCCTAAAGCACAAGATTCTGTACCAGGACAAGCCGTGATATCCGAAACACTATCGAAGCCAGGTTCTGCTAAGGCAAGTTTATCCAGCGCAGCAAATAAATGTCTCAATGCTTCAGGGCGCACGAAGCGAAGCAAGTATCCTTGATTGACGGTAATACGCAATTCATTTCCTGCATAGGTATCAACAATATCAGCAAAGGTATGTGCCAGCTTTGATGACATATTTCCCAAGGGAAGTTTTACATACACGCCAAAGTAACCTTCTTGCTTTTGATCAATTACATTAGTATCGCGCCAGCGCTTATATTTTTCTTCGTTGATATTACCTGTAAATTCTGCAGGAATACTTTCCGGAAGAATAGGATCGAGTAAAGCATCAACATTAATTTTGTATTGATGATGTTTTAATGCCATTCGCTCCTCCGCTACAAGTGCCATAAATTTTTCAAGGCCTATATCCTCAAGCAAAAACTTAAGACGTGCCTTCATTCTTCTGGTTCGCTCACCGTAACGATCGAACACACGAAGTACTCCTTCTGCAAATGGAATGATTTGATCTTCCGGTAAAAACTCGTAGGCTGTTAATGCCAAATATGGTGTTGCACCAAGGCCTCCACCAATAACAACTTTAAAACCACGAACACCATTTTCGATTTTTGGAATAAAGCCAAGATCATGAATGAATGCATACGCTGTATCCGATTCATTATTCGAGAATGCAAACTTAATTTTGCGTCCCATATCCTGGCAAATAGGATTGCGTAAAAAATATTGAAACATCTCGTGTGCGTAAGGCGACACATCAAACAATTCATTTGTATCAATACCGGCTGTTGGAGATGCTGTGATGTTACGAACTGTATTACCACACGCTTCACGCGTAGTGATTTCATCTTTCTCCAACTTCGCCCACAATTCAGGAGTCTTATCCAGACTTACGAAATGGATTTGAATATCCTGACGAGTGGTGGCATGAAGATTACTCGATGCATATTCATCTGATATGTCGGCAATTCTGCGAAGCTGTTTTGTAGTAACACGACCAAATGGAAGTTTAATGCGGATCATCTGCACACCCGCCTGACGCTGGCCATAAATACCCCGTACTAAACGCAGGCTTCTGAATTTGTCGCTGTCGATTTTTCCATCGCGAAAAAGTCTGATCTTCTTTTCAAGATCAATGATATCGCGCGCCACAATCGGGTTATTTAAATCTTCCAGTTCGGTTCTAAA
Source organism: Chryseolinea sp. (assembly GCA_046595655.1). Taxonomy (GTDB): domain Bacteria; phylum Bacteroidota; class Bacteroidia; order Cytophagales; family Cyclobacteriaceae; genus Chryseolinea. The sequence goes on from JBKJOF010000040.1 coordinate 19,789, forward strand.
GCTTTGCATAAAAATTTATTCGTCAATGGTGGTTAAAAAAAAAGCCCTCCCTGTTTTGCAGGAAAGGCTCGTTATGTTCTTTGATTTTATAATCGTTAGAAATCACTACGTGTCCAAAACTCCTGCATCTTGAATAAGATGTTTATAGCAACAACACATCTTGTTGTTCACCATCATCTTCGTCATACAGGGCTTAATCATTTTCATATTGAGAACGAAAGTAGAGTTTGTAAAATAAAAATCAAATCAATGTTTAAAATAGTTTGGAATTAATTTAATTAACAAGTGTTCGTAAAGAATTGCAAACGATGGATACGAGATAAGGTTCATTAATTTGACCACAAGCCTGTCCGTGGTTTAGTAAATCGTCTCTGGCCTCATCCCCAGCCCGTCTCCAAGGGAGAAGGGAGGCTTTAGGCGAAATAATTCTTCTAAACACTCAAGCATTTATTTTAAACCATTTAAATGGTAACATCACAAATATGAACGCCTTGACTTAATGAGGCTATTTTATCTTCGCGCTTCGGTATGAATTCTTGTGCTACATATCCTTTGAAACCCGTTTGCAGAATCGCCCGCATGATTGCCGGGTAATTCAATTCCTGCGTTTCATCGATTTCGTTTCGCCCTGGAACACCTCCGGTATGATAATGCGAAATGTATTTGTTGTACTTACGAATGGTAGCTACCACGTCCCCTTCCATAATCTGCATGTGGTAGATGTCATAAAGTAACTTAAAACGATCCGACCCGATTTTCTCACACAAAGCGGCACCCCATGCAGTACGATCGCACTGATAATCGTGGTGATCTACCTTGCTGTTCAGCAATTCCATCGACATAGTGACCTTATACTTTTCAGCGATCGGCATCAATTTCTTTAATCCGATAGCACAGTTTTCAATTCCTTTCTCATCATCAAGTCCATTTCGGTTACCCGAAAAACAAATGATTTGATTGAGTCCTGCCGCAGCAACTTTGGGGATGATGTCGGTATAACTCTTTATAAGCTCATCATGCAAAGCAGGATTATTAAATCCTTCTCCAATTCCCTTACCTGCTCCCTGAGGCATCGCTGAAGTTAGGCCATATTTTTTCAAGATTGGCCATTCTTCCGGACCGGTTAATTCAACGGAAGTCAATCCAATATTTTTAGCGGCCTTGCAAAGGTCTTCAAGTTCAATACCGCTGTAGCACCAGCGACAAACGGAATGATTGATCATACCTTTCAAGTCGCTTTCAAGTACAGCCTCTGCTGCTGAAACACGATGCGAAAGTGCTGTGCCGGCAATAGCAACCGCTGCACCTCCAACCATTTTCTTGAGCGCCATTCGTCTGGATGAATTTTGGTTTACCTCTTTCATAATTGTTATGTAATTTTTTAGGATCTGGATAAGTATCGGTCTATCACTTAAAGCTAGCGATTTTTGTTTAGAAACAGGTTGTTAATCAAATATCCAATCAGTCAAAGAGAGTCTAAAACACGGAACGATTACTGAAAATAAAAAAAGATCAGGGTACAGTACTTCGTGGAGAATATCGGAGTCGAACCGATGACCTCTTCCATGCCATGGAAGCGCTCTAGCCAGCTGAGCTAATCCCCCTATTTAATTCTCAAAAGTTAACCGATTACCTTCACCTGTAAAGTATCCAGTTGAGTTGGTCGCACTAAGTAGGCAAATATATTTTAAATTCCTTTTAGCACAACAACAGATCATTTCTCATTAGAAATTATTGAGAAGTACGTTATTAAAATGAAATAATAAAATTGGCAGTCATCTATTGCATTTGATTGCGCTCAATAAAATCCTTGAAAGACTTGCGATACGTATCGCTGATCGGAATCAGTGCAGTACCAATTTGAACCTCACCTTTGTGAATGATTTCGATAGCTTCTACAGAAACAATAAATGAGTTATGAATACGAATAAACTTATCTGTAGGGAGTTGTTCTTCAAGCGATTTTATTCTTTGAAGCGTTACTATCTTTTGTTGTTTGGTGTGAATGGTGACATAATCTTTCAGGCCTTCTACATACAGAATATCATCCCATTTTACTTTCACGATCTTGGTCCCATCCTTTACAAATACAAAAGGTTGAGATACATCTGCAGGTGTTGTCTTTTCTACTGATTGATTGGAAAGTATGCCTTTTCGTTGACTTGATTTTTCAACCGCGCGAAGAAACCGTTCGAAGGTAATGGGCTTCAATAAATAATCGATTACATCCAGTTCATATCCTTCCAAGGCATATTCAGAATAAGCGGTTGTCAAAATCACCATTGGTTTTTTCTGCAAGGCCTTCAATAGTGAGATGCCTGTGATTTCGGGCATTTGAATATCAAGAAATAATAAGTCGATGGATTGATTTCGTAAAATCTCAATGGCTGCAAGCGGGCTTGAACACGCATCCACCAAATTAAGATAAGGAATCTTTTTAACGTATTCCGTCATCAGGCTGCGTGCTAATGGTTCGTCTTCAACTATGAGGCAGGCAAGGTTCACGCTACAATTAGTTTTAACTGAACAGTATAAGTTTCCATTTGATCATCCACATTCATCTCATATTGATTTGGATAACTTAATGCTAATCTACGATGAACATTCTGCAATCCGATACCCGACTTCCCTCCATTATCCGACTGAGCTGAAGGTATTTTACTATTGCTCACCGTATATAGACATTCATTTCCGTTTACGCGAAGGGAAATTTTTACCCAAGCATTCGGGTTGTTGTTGGTAACACCATGTTTGAAAGCATTCTCCAAAAAAGTAATTAATATAAAAGGTGTGATCAATATTGTGCTAATATTTCCTTCAACGCTAAAATCGATTGGTATCTGATTGTTCAGCCGCAAGCGCTCTAAACCGATGTAGCTTTCAATGTACTCAATCTCTTTTGTTAGCAGTACTTTAGTATGGTTTGAATCATAAATCATGTATCGCATCATCTGCGAAAGCTTGGCAATAACCTCCGTTGTATTTTCTGATTTAGTGTACGCCAGATAATACAAATTATTGAGTGTGTTGAAAAGAAAATGAGGATGGATCTGCGCCTTTAAAAAATTAAGTTCAGCAGTTAGCTTTTCGTTTTCGATTTCTTTTTTTCGTGCTTCCAATTCCAGCCACTCGACAACGAACTTTAACAAACTCACAAAAACAACAATAAAAAAGTAACTCATAACTAACTGCACAACAAAGCGAGGATTGTACAAATATTCATTCTTACCAGAATAACCATCAATTAAATATCGCTCTACATGTATTCGAAACAACATGACGATAACAAAAGGAATACTAAACTCGATGAGGTAGAGCCACACATTTCTGTTTCTTAAAAACCGTGGCAGTAAGACAAAATAATTGAAGTACGATATTATCAGAATAAAAACCAGCTGATTGGATACTACTATAAATACCTTATGCCAATCTACTTCAGGCCCACGCTGATAGGAACTAATCTGATAAAGAAAAAACGAAAGGTAAACGCACCAAAACGAAAGGTGCATTAACAACATTCGGTTTCGGTTGACAGCAGATTGAGCAGTAAGCATACGTTTCAAAAAAATAATAGTGGAAAGATAATCTTAACAACAGAATCGGGCTTGCTTTCTTACTACTATTCTACCGTTCACATTATTTCATCGACCGTCAGGGCTAATTGTATGTACCTTTGCAAAGTCGAATATTTGTCTGGATTGTCGAGCTAAAAAGCCTGATGGTCTAATAAGATAGAAAAGGGGTTAACAAAAACTTTCCTTTGCAGTTAAGAAATTATGTTGCGCCATTGCAAAACTTTGAAACAGTTATTATGAAAAATTTAGTGCTTCTCACTTTATGCCTTTCAATCGCATTCAGTTCGTTCTCGCAAACCACGCCTGCGAAAGGAAATGCAAAAATCATTGGATCGGTTGCTGATGCCGAAACGAATCAGCCAGTGGAGTTTGCCACAATCGCCTTGATTGATCCTGCAACCAACAAACCTATTGATGGTGCTATCTGTGATGAGAAAGGTCAGTTCAGCATAAATAAAATAGCAGCAGGTACCTATACAGTTTCTATATCCTTCATTGGATACGAAACTCAAAACATTGAAAGCATTACAGTACAAGACAAGAAAGATGAGCTAAGTCTTGGCGTTATAAAATTATCTACTGGTGCAAAAATTCTGAATGAAGTTGTAGTAGAGGCACAAAAACAATTGATTGAGGAAAGGGTTGATCGTACTATTTACAATGCTGAGAATGATCAAACAGCCAGAGGTGGCGATGCAACAGATGTTTTAAAAAGAGTACCGATGCTTTCTGTCGACCTTGACGGAAACGTATCTATGCGCGGTAGTTCCAATGTTACTGTTCTTATTAATAATAAGCCTTCTACCATCATGGCATCAAGTATTGCCGATGCTTTGAAGCAAATTCCTGCCGATCAGATTAAGTCTGTAGAAGTGATCACCTCTCCATCAGCTAAATATGATGCTGAAGGTTCAGCTGGTATCATCAATATTATAACGAAAAAAAATTCGCTTGCAGGTTTTACTCTTAGCGTAGATGCTGGTGTAGGCTTGCGCGCTTCTAATCTAGGTCTGAATGGAAATTATAGAAAAGGGAAAATGGGTTTTTCATTGGGAGGTTTTGGGCGTGCTAGCTATAATGTAAAAGGAGGTTTTGAAAGCAATCAACAAACGAAAGCAAGTTTTGATGAAAACGCTCTTTTCAAAACAAACTTTCAAAGTGCAACCACACGTAATCAGGGCTTGTTTGGAAACTATACTTTTGGATGGGACTACGATATCAACGATAAAAACTTTGTTACAGCATCGGTTCGTTTAGGTGCCCGTAACGGAACAAATTATCAAGATGATTTGCTCACACGAATTAATGATCAGATCAATCCGGAAACAAGCAGCCTTCGTAATGTTGTAACAAAAGATCTATCGAATACCATTGACGTTAATCTTAGTTATACCCACTTGTATACAAAACCTCAACGTGAGCTTAGCATACTTGGCAGTTTTAGCCGTAACAACCGTGACAATAATTTTGAAAATATTTTCCAACAGGAAAATGGAGTTGATGTTTCAAAGGGATTCCGAAACATTAATGGAAGTTTTAATGAGGAGATGACGTTTCAAGCAGACTATCAAACGCCCATCAGCACAAATCAAATGCTTGAGTTTGGCGGTAAAGATATTGTGCGGAAAGTATTCAGCGAATTTTCATATTTAACGGATGATGATGGTGATGGCATATATATTCCATCCAATAATATAACCTTATCGAACAATCTGAATTACGATCAGAATGTTGCAGCCGGATATCTGTCGTATACCTATTCCACAAAAAACAACTACAGTATTAAAGCGGGTGCGCGTTATGAATACACCACCATCAACGCGTATACACAAACCGAATCGGATATTGACATACCCGCGTATGGTGCTCTTGTTCCAAGCGTTAACATTTCTAAAAAACTAAATAATGGAAAGACCATTAAGGCAGCCTACAACAGACGTCTTCAACGCCCTTCTATTCGGTTCTTGAATCCAAACATACAAGGTTCCAATCCTTTTGATATTACAAAAGGCAATCCAGAGCTAAGCCAGGAATATTCAAACAACTATGAAGTATCTTATAGCACTTTTATAAAAGGTACTTCCTTAAATTTTTCAGCATTCTGGAGAAATACTAATAATGGTATTCAGGATGTTCGAAGTGTTATCGGTAAAGTCAACACAAATCCAGATACGGTTTTAACTACCTATCAAAACATTGGTCAGGAAGACGCAATAGGTATGAATATTTTTGGTAACGTTTCCCTTGGAAAACTTTCTTTAAACGGTGGTACTGATATTTACTATACCATGATGGACAACAATTTACCGATTGATCCAAACAACCCGGAAGATCCAAACAGACAGGCGAGTGCAAGTAATGAAGGTTGGGTTGCCAGTGGCAGAATGTTTGGCAGTTATAACCTTTCAAAAGGTTGGGGCTTTCAATTCTTTGGATTCTATCGCGGGCGTGAAGTGCAGTTGCAGGGAAGCCGCGGTGGGTTTGGTATTTACAGCCTTGGATTGAAAAAAGAATTCAATAATAAAAAAGGAAGTATTGGTTTTGGCGCAGAGAACTTCTTCACAACAGCATACAAAATTAGGAGCGAAGTAAATTCGCCACTCGTTATCAGAAGCAGTGTGTCCGAAGTTCGTAATATGAGCTTTCGAATTAATGTAAGCTACCGTTTTGGAAAAATGAGCGTAGATTCAAAACCAAAGCGGAGAAGATCCATAAATAATGACGACTTAAAAGAAGGTGGTGATGGCGGTGGTGGTGGTCAAGGTGATGGCGGACAACCACAACAACGCACTGGCGGAGGGAACTCTACAACACAAGGCGCTGCAAGACCGGCAGCAGCTCCAACGCCAAAACCAATAATAACCGATTCGGCAGCAGTTGTTGAGGCAGTTGGTATCTGGAACTATACAGTAGAGTCTCCACAGGGAGGAAGTGGTGTCCTCACCATTGTAAAAGAAGGCGATAAATTGAGTGGTAAAATAAAGAACAATCAATTTAACAAAGAGAATGACGTAGCATCTGTTACCCTTATTGGAAATGAATTATCATTCAGTTATGAAGTTTCGTTTGGCGGAAATACAATGTTGGTGCAAGTAAAAGCAGTTGTTACTGGTGACACTCTAAGTGGTAACATGGCCGTGGGAACGTTTGGAACATATCCAATGCAAGCACAACGGTCAAAATAGTTTATCAATTTAATCCGTTACAAGCGGAATGAAAATTAAATGTAATGAAGAAGTAAGTAGTCGAGCTGTGGAGATTGCAAGGAAGAATAGGCGAAAACCTTTCCGAAGAAGGTGTATGATTTGATTAGTGACCTTATTTTTACGCTGCCTTTGGAAAGAGAATGGTTGCGTTGTAAGCACTACTTCACGAAGCGGAGGCTATTCTTTCAAGTACAATAAAAAAAGATTTCAGCAGGCACCTTCTTAAGGTAAAGCAATATCTGGAAGCGAAGAATCTTATCAAAGGTAAACGCCAACCTAATCACTTGCAGTTTATCAGTGCAGTAAAAAAAAGTTTAAGAACAGATAAATATGGTGCCTGGGGGAAAAGATTCTAATCGCAAGATGCAAGCACCAGACAAACGATTTGATGGCTACATTACTAACATTGCAATCTCTCTGATTTTTCTAATTCGTTCTGGGTCTACTGACCGAAGTTTAAATTCACTTCCCTCATCAGAACCCATTCCTGCAATTTGCGGATTTCTGTAAACCATTTCACTACTGCGCATCGTTGTCGCAGAAAAATGAATTTCCTTTGCTCTTGATTTTACAATAATCTCCCCTACCGTATTTTCATTTACGCCTGAACCTGGCATGATGGCAATTCTCCCATTTGCTTTCGCAATTAATTGTCCGATTAGCGCAGCACCTTTTACAGCCTGCGCTTGCTGGCCTGCTGTGAGTATTCTGTCAAATCCCGCTTCAATACAATCCTCTAATGCTTCGAAAGGATCACGTGTCATGTCAAATGCACGATGACAGGTTACCTTCAACGGTCGAGCTTGTGCAATTAATTCTTTGCAACGTTTCTTATCAATCGTGCCATCCGGATTTAAAATTCCAAATACAACACCATCTACGCTGAGTTTCTGGCATTGCGAAATGTCGCGCTTCATGGAATGAAACTCGTAACTAGAATAACAAAAATCTCCGCCACGCGGGCGAATCATCACAAACACATCCATGCTGATGTTTTGTCGAACAAGCTCGATTGTACCATAGGATGGTGTTGTTCCTCCTTCGCTCGGATTGTCGCACAACTCTATTCTATTCGCTCCACCTTCTTGTGCTTTTAAAGCAGACAAGATATTGTAGACTACGATCTCGATTGTCATTAGTAATTACTTTTAGAATCGAATAACTTATTTCCGGATGCATCGTGAACAGCAAACGTAAAACCTTTCTGTAAACAATACGCGCCATATTCGCCATTCTTGTTCAACGCCAAAAAACCAACTTGCACTTCTTTCGCTTTCGCTGGATTTTTTTTGACTATACGTTCAACAGCAAGTTTACAAGCATCCTCAGGCGAATGACCTTGGCGCATAAACTCAACCACAAGATGACACCCTACAATGCGAATTACTTCTTCCCCTACTCCTGTAGATGTAGCAGCACCCACTTCATTGTCTACATACAAGCCGGCACCAATAATGGGTGAATCACCAACACGTCCATGCATTTTATAGGCCATGCCACTTGTTGTGCAAGCTCCCGATACATTTCCGTTTGCATCTAACGCCACGATACCAATGGTGTCATGATTTTCAATATTGGCCACAGGTTTATACTGCGCTTTCTTGGTCCATTCTTTCCACGCCTGCTCTGATTCCTTGGTTAACAATTTTTCTTTCTTAAAACCATTCGCTAATGCAAATTGTAATGCACCATCTCCTACTAACATCACATGTGGTGTTTTCTCCATCACCAATCTGGCAACTGAAATTGGATGAATGATGTGTTCAACAAAAGCAACTGATCCGCAGTTTCCATGTTCATCCATGATACAGGCATCGAGTGTTACCTTACCATCGCGATCGGGCAAACCACCAAGACCAACAGAAGTTTCTTTAGGATCACCTTCTGGAACACGCGCACCTGCCTCAACAGCATCTAACGCACGACCACCACCCGATAAAACTTTCCATGCTTCTACATTGGCTTGCAAACCAAAGTTCCACGTAGAAATAACAATGGGTTTGTTTACAAACGGAGAGGGTTGCGCAAGTAAATTTGAAACAGGTAACGTTACCGCGCCAAGGGCTGAAAGTTTTATAAAGTCTCTGCGAGTGCTCATAATTGTGATTTGAGTTTCGAAGTGTTAAAGTATTGAAAGTAATTCAAAATTAAGAATCCAAATAGTTTTGCCTGATCCATTCACGCAATATATCGAAGGGATGCTAAAACTATCAGGACAATTACTTCATCCCTATAAAAAACCTAGACTGATGACTTTCTCAAAGCTATTTCCTGTTGGGATAATTATTGCATTGACGCTGAACATTACCCACACCAGTTTTTCACAAACTCACATTACCGGCAAAGTGATTGACACCAAAAACCAGCATCCATTGGCTTATGTCAATATCGGTATAAAAGAAAAAAACACCGGAACGGTCTCAAAAGAAAACGGTTGGTTTACAATCACTATCCCTTCTGAACATCAACGTGACAGCTTAACCTTTTCACTTGTGGGATATTACGAATCAACTCTGTTCATCAATGATTTGGTGTCGGGTGATAGCGTAATTATAAAATTAAAAGAAAAGACTACTCAACTTGGAGAAGTTATTGTTACAGGGGAAAAACTAGTCAAGAAAAAATACGGCATTAAGAGAAGATCTGCTATTCATTTTACAGATGGGATATTTAAAAAAGAAGACAGTTTTGAAATTGGACAAGTAATTCATCTTGGAAACTCGCTCTCTCAAATAACTTCCCTTCATCTTCACCTTAATACGTCAAGACCTGACAGCGCTAATTTCAGGATCAATTTTTACCGATATGACCCTGACGAAAATATTCCGAAAGAAAGAATAATTGAAAAAAGTATTCTGCAACGACATCCCATTAACGAAGGATGGTTAACGTTTGATCTAACAAACGAAGCCATTCTTATTAAAGGAGATGTACTTGTGTCGTTAGAGTTTATTCCTGAATCTGAAAAAGATGTCAAACAGATATTTTATGAAATAAAAATTGGTGGTTCATCAAAAAGCTTTTTTCGTAAAACCAGTTTAGGGCAATGGGCACGGCCACCTCACCATTACTGTCTTTATGCGACAGCAACCACGGATAAGAATGCCCTTCAGGAATTGGAAGACGAAGAAACCCTACCCGTTATTACGTTGAAATCAGATTTTTCAAATGAGCCTTTCAGTTTGTTTATAAGACTGCCCAGAAGTTACTCAGAAAACAACAAACAAACTTATCCTGTGATTTACCTTCTTGATGGCAATGCGTATTTCGACCCGGTAGCTAATTCTGTCGACAGCTATTTTAAAAAGAAGAAGATTTCTATCGACCCAATAGTGGTCGGGATTGGTTATGAAAATGCGTATGTCATGGATTCATTGCGCAACCGTGATTACACCTTTCCAGATGCTCTTCCGGCAGATAGCTTTAAAGTGAGTGGGCGGGGCGATAAATTCTATAATTTAATTAAGGCCAAGATCGTAACATACATTGATTCGACCTATCGAACTGACACAGCAAATCGAATGATTATGGGGCATTCATTAGGCGGTTATTTTGTGCTGTATGCGTTGAGTCGTCATCTGGCGGAACCATCCATTTTTAATACTTTCATAGCCGCAAGTCCCTCACTCTATTACCATAACAATTATTTGACTACGGAAATTGGCAGCGCTCCGACTGATCAAGGGAATGTAAAGAACATTAAACTCTATATGACAATTGGAGAACGTGAAGTTTTAGAAAACCAATCAAACGATTTCAAAAACCTATCAAAGATATTAAAGGATAAGGAGATTATTATCCGGGCAGAGGTATACGAAAATTCAGAACATATGGGAACAGCTCTTCCCACATTTGAAAACGGTATTCAATTGTTTCTGAAGTAAGGGTGCAAGTAGCTGGTAATCGGTTGCTCTTTTGTCCATGCCTGGTAGACGTTGACCGTTTTTCAATTCAAAAATAAACTCTTTCGTCATAATAATTATGGTTGTGGGAATGTGGGTTACTCGTCTCGAGTTATCCGCATTTCAACAACTTATGCTGCTTTTAATAATTTCTCAAATTCCATTGGGCAAACATTTCCAATGGATCCATGAGGTTTCTCACTGTTATATTTTAAAACAGCTTTAGCTGTCATTGTCACTAGCTCTTGGTATTCTGCGGACAATACCCGACTAGATAATCGTTTTTAATTACTCCATTAATTCTTTCTGCATGTGGATTGTCGTAAACATTATCACACATACTGTTTTTAATCTCGTGTAAGGAGGTGAGTTGAAGCCACTCTTTGCAATAATATTGTCCGCCTCCATCTGAATGAAAAATCAATCCACTTTTAATCTTCCTGTTTTTAAGTGCAAGGCTTATAGAGCACGTTAGTAAATTCTCACTTACAGAATAGCCAACAATTACCCGTGAAAAAATGTCCAGAATAAAAGTTAGATAATAAAATTTTTCTCCGATGCGATAGTAGGTGATGTCGCTTACCCAAACCTGGTTGATACCCTTCAACTCCAGCCCAATCAATACGTTGTCAAAACGAGTGACACCAAGCGAATTTGTAGTTCTGTGATACGATTTTTTTACTTCTACTTTAAAGCCGTTTTCAAAGCAAAACGCTTCAAATTTATCTCTGCCCATATATAGTGGTCGCAAGAGTCTATACATCTGGCGAGATGACATTCTTGGATGATCTTCTCTTACTTGAGTCACTAACACAAGCAGTTGTTCGGTTTCTTGCAAAATCATCAACTCTCGATCAAGTCGTTGATGAAATGACTGCTTGCTTATAGCCAATGCGCGATAAATTTGATTCATCTTTATTTTGTGAGTTTCGCGGTTGACCCAGTGCCAGAGGAGTGTATGCCAGAATATTTTTTTTTAATATCTATCTTATACGATTGCTCAGCAAGTTCTATCATCTTGTCCTGAAAGTCCAACTTAATCTGCTTTTCTCCCACGATGCGTTCTAATTCCCTTATTTGATCTCGCATCTCTTGCAATTTCTTGCTATCACTTATATTTTCCACTACCTGTTTAATTCCCTTCTTTCGCATTGCTGAATATTTGTAAACCCATTTATAAACAGCAGCGTGGCTCACCTGATATTCACGACAAATTGCCGAGATTGAAACCAGGTTGCGATCTATTTCGCTAACCTTTCTGCGTTTAAAATCTTCACTAAAGTAACGGTTCTGCCTTTCCTTAACCGTCAGCTTTTCATACTCTTTTAAAGTAGCCATATATAGTTGGTTTGTTGGATAAATTAAACTCCAAAAAACGGTCAACTTATTTCAGGCAAGGACATTTGGAATTAATACCCCCAACGAACTGCAGAATATAAAAAGTAGCAACCTACTAGCAAAGAACTAGCATTAAGGTTCCTTACTCGTTAATCACACGTCTCGCAACTCTAAAACGTTTTTGATAGTACTCTGCATACAAGTTTGTTTCAACAACGCCTACCGAGCTGGACGAATGAATAAACTTGACATCCTTTTTTCCTCGCACTTCAGTGACAAGCCCTACGTGGGTGACTTCTTTTTTCTTCTTTCCGGTCGCAAAGAAAACAAGGTCGCCTGGTTGCAGTTCGGTCATCTTTACTTCCTTTCCTATTTTACTTTGACCTTCGGAGCTTCGTGGTAATGCGAAATCAATGGTGCGAAAAGAGTTAATCAACAAACCAGAACAATCCACTCCGCTTCGGGTTGTGCCACCATACTTATAGGGTGTTCCAATGTACGTTCTGGCTGTAGTAATTACCCTCCCAACCGTGTCTTCGCGAGCATTTGTGCGCTTATGCGATGCACACGAATATTGAAAAAGCGCTGTAAGCAGAAGTACAAAGAGAGTGACCTTTTGATTAAGTTTGAGTTTAAAAAATGACCTCATAGAAGTTTAAAAAATAATCAAACAAATATACAGGTTTCATGGCGTTTGCAGAAGTCACTAATCTCATCCTCGCGCAGTTCGAAGAAATTGTAGGAAAGGATAATACCATAATCGACTCCGAAAAGCGATTACATTATTCGCATGACGAAACTGAAGACTACTCCTTCCTTCCGGATGTTGTGCTCAAACCGGGCACGGCAGAAGAGATCAGTCTCATTATGAAATTATGTAATGAGCGCGCTATTCCCGTAACACCTCGAGGTGGTGGAACTGGTTTAAGCGGTGGCGCCTTACCTATCCATAATGGTGTGGTCATTTCAATGGAGCGGTTTAATAAAATTCTGAACATCGATGAACTCAATTTACAAGCTACTGTAGAGCCCGGTGTAATCACCGAATTGTTTCAAGATGCTGTAAGAGAAAAAGGACTTTTCTATCCGCCCGATCCAGCGAGCAGAGGTTCTTGTTTTATAGGAGGTAATGTATCTGAAAACAGTGGCGGACCAAAAGCAGTGAAGTATGGTGTAACCCGTGATTATGTTTTGAACTTAGAAGTTGTTCTTCCTACAGGAGAAATTATCTGGACTGGCGCCAATGTATTGAAGAACTCAACAGGATATAATCTCACGCAGTTGATGTGTGGAAGTGAAGGTACATTAGGTATCATTACCAAAATAGTATTCAAGTTGAGAGGACTTCCTCAGAAGTCTGTATTGCTGTTAATACCTTTCATTACAAATGAAGAAGCATGCAAAAGCATTGCGGCCATTTTTAAAGAAGGCGTGCAGCCATCAGGCATGGAATTCTTTGAACGTGAAGCAGCCATGAAGACCATTGACTATTGCGAAAAGATTTATGCAGCCAAAGTCATAACACCGTTCCCTGAAAACATGGATGCCTATTTACTCTGTGAATTGGATGGCAACGATGAAGAAGTTTTGATGCGCGATGCCGAGCGTGTGATGAATGTAGTAGAAAAATTTCAATCCGGAGAAGTGTTGTTTGCAGAAACGGCAGCACAAAAAGATGAGCTGTGGAAAATCAGAAGGAATATTTCACCGGGTATTAAAGCATACTCACTCAACAAAGCAGAAGACGTTGTCGTGCCTCGCGGCAATTTACCTAAACTCATAACGGGTATTAAAGAGATTGGAAAACGTCATGGCTTTAACTCCATTTGCTACGGGCACATTGGTGATGGAAATCTACATGTCGATGTGCTGAAAGAACAGATGAGCGATGAAGAATGGAAAACAAAAGTAATTGAAGGTATTGGTGAAATCTTTAAACTTACTATTAGCCTAGGTGGAATGCTCTCAGGCGAACACGGCATTGGCATCGCCAAGAAACCATACATGCCCCTCGCTATGAAAGAAGCAAACCTCATAATCATGCGTGGTATTAAAAAAGCATTTGATCCAAACGGAATTCTAAATCCAGGAAAAATTTTTTAAACATTGAACTTTAAAACTTCAGACTTCAAATCCGAAACTTCAAAATCGAAACCCGAAACTATGCAATCCTTCTTAGCTGTCGTTCTTATTATCATTGCCGTCTACATTGTATATAAAATATTTACAGCACTTCTCAAGTGGATGCTTATTGGATTAGTGATTGTATTGGCCATCGCTTACTTCTCTAATCCAGATGAATCGAATTACAAGAAAAAATTCAAAGAAATCGTGAAGAGTCTACCGGTAAAAATTAAAGACGATGCACTACAAGTGCATGATTATAAAGTTTTCTCCCTGGCAAAAGTGAAGGTAGCTGGCGAAGAGCAAACTGTAGGTGTAGGTGCATTTGGTAAGGTGTGGTATTTTGATGATGCGAAGGAATCGATCGTTAACCCATAACATCTCCCTCGCAAGCAGTATCAAGAGTTGAACCATCCGCAAACGGTTGCTCTCCACAGCTACATCAGACCAACCCCACCGTTGAGAGAACTTACCTTATCATAATTCTAAAATCGATTTGTTTTATTGGGTGTGATACAATGTTCTCCTTACAAAGTTTGGTATTACAAGCCAAATGAGACTTGATCTATCGGAGATTAGGTTCATCGGTGTTTTATCAGTAATTAACTGTACCTTTGCCGCTTACATAATATCAATTAATGAAATCTTTTGAATCATTAGGCCTGTCCAAAGGTCTTGTTGAGTCGGTCCTTAAGATCGGCTTCGAAACGCCCACGCCCATACAGGAAAAAGCCATACCTGTTTTATTAAAGGGGAATCGTGACTTTGTTGGCCTTGCACAAACCGGAACCGGTAAAACTGCTGCCTTCGGATTGCCCCTTTTAGACTTGGTTGACGACTCTAGTCGCGATACCCAAGCTCTAGTACTTGCCCCTACGCGCGAACTTTGTTTACAGATTGCGAGCGACCTTGAGAACTTTACTGAAAAGATAAAGAACCTCAACATCACTGCTGTTTATGGAGGATCGAGCATTACCGATCAGATCAGAAAAATCAAGAAAGGATCACAAATTATTGTGGCTACTCCTGGTCGATTGATTGACTTGATCGATCGCAAAGCCATTTCTTTAGCCACCATTAAGTTTGTGGTATTAGATGAGGCTGATGAAATGTTGAACATGGGTTTTAAAGAAGACATCGATAAAATTCTTTCGTACACACCCGATACTAAAAATACTTGGTTGTTCTCTGCTACGATGCCCCGCGAAGTTCGCGCCATCATGAAGAACTATATGGAAGATCCTTTCGAACTTCAGGTAGGTGAACAAAACACAGGCAACGTTAACATCGAACATACCTACGTTATCGTTCAGGATAAAGACAAATACCTTGCACTGAAAAGAATCCTGGATTACAATCCCGATATTTTTGGTTTGATTTTTTGTCGCACCCGTATCGACACACAACGCATTGCCGAGATGTTGATGAAAGACGGTTACAATGCCGATGCTCTTCACGGAGATCTTACCCAACAACAACGCGATCGTGTAATGAATAAATTCCGTGGACGTGGATTGCAAATTTTGGTTGCAACAGACGTAGCGGCTCGTGGTATTGATGTGGATAACATCACTCACGTAATTCACTTGAACATTCCAGATGAATTGGAATTCTATACTCACCGAAGCGGGCGTACAGCACGTGCAGGTAAAACAGGAGTTTCTATTGCCATGATTTCAAAACGTGAGTTAGGAAGAGTGAAGCAATTGGAGAAATCGTTGAAGTCAACCTTCAAAAAATTAACAATACCTACAGGGCCTGAAGTTTGTCAAAAACAATTATTGGCGTTGATGCATAAAGTTCACGAAGTAAAAGTGAACGATGGTGAGATTGCAGAATTCCTTCCTGCTGTAGAAGCTGCGTTGAAAGACCTGACAAAATCGGAGTTGATAAAACGTTTTGCTTCTATCGAATTCAATCGCTTTTTGGATTACTATCGCAATGCTCCCGATCTTAATGTTGATGGAAGTGGAAGACGCGATAGTTCAACGGACAGTTATTCAAGTGGAAACCGTTTCTTCATCAACTTAGGTACGATGGACGGATTGGAAACTCCCGAGATGCTTCAATTCATTCAAGAGTCTTGTGGTGTTGATAGACGTTACATTGGTAAAGTAGAATTAAAAGGTGCGTTCTCTTTCTTCGAAGTAGAGAAAGACAAAGCGGAAGCAATCTTCAATGGCTTTAAAGGTGTTGAATACAAAGGCCGCCAAGTACGTGTTGAAGTTACTGAAGGAAGATCGCACGGTGGTGGAAGCAGCAGCTCAAGAGGCGAGTCATCCGGTCGCGATTACAAACGCAGTGGTTCTTCATCATCATCCTCTTCAAGAGGCAGCAGAGATGGTGGAGGCGGATACACTAAACGCCCTCGCACAAGCGGTGGTGGCGGTGGATACAGTGGTGGTGGCGATGCAAAAAAGAAACGCTGGTAGTCTTCACTAGAAAATTATAAATACAAAATCCCATCTGGTTCAGATGGGATTTTTTTTGTTCTTCGAATGCTGAGCTTGATCAGAGGTTTTATATTTCTTTTTTGACTAAAGTCCATTTGATATTTTACAGTAACCACGGGCTTAAGACCGTGGTTATAAAGCGCCTGCTTCATTGGGCTTTAGCCCTGATCGGAATACAAACTATCATCCTTCAAATAAAATGTTTAGCCGTGTTTGAATTCAATGATATACAGGTTATCCAAAAAATATTTATCATTGCACCAGTATTGGTTCTCGGCACGAGTCGGGATTAAAAGGGAATTCGGTGCGACTCCGAAACAGTTCCCGCTACTGTAAGTGTTATCAACGGGTATGTCCCCATCTTTAGTCACTGTTCCGCGCCATCGAGGAATGGGAAGACCGACAACTCAACACAAGTCAGGAGACCTGCCAACACAATTAGTTCTACCACCACCTCGGGAAAAAGGTAAAGGCAGAGTAAGGTTTATTCTTTTAAAATTTTCAGATGTTGATCACACTGTTATTCCGTATTAGCGGAATTAGTCTTTGTGTTCTTGCATCACTAATCGTTAACGCGCAACAGAGCCATGACTCTGTAAGAGTGTTACGTGAAGTGATCGTAGAACAAAGTCGACTGGGCAACTACGCCATTAGCAAATACACATTGCATGTGGATAGCATGACGCGCGCGTTGGCGTCAGCAGGAAGTCTAGCAGACCTGCTGCGTAAATATGGATACGGACATGTGCGTGGTTATGGTCCTGGTGGATTAGCGAGTGCATCTTTCCGAGGAACCGGTAGCAGTCACACAAGTGTATTGTGGAATGGAATTAATTTGTTGAGTCCATTATCAGGTCAATTGGATTTATCGCTCGTGCCCGTTGGGTTCATTGATGATGCTTCCATTCAAACCGGTGGCACTACAAGTCTTTATGGAAATGGTTCGATTGGTGGTACTATTCTGCTTAACAATACGGCACGTTTTAATGATGGACTTACAATAAAGACTTTTGCAAATGGCGGATCGTTTGGAAGTTACTATCAAGACCTTGGTGTAAGTTGGAGTGGAAAGAAATTTATTTCTTCAACCAAATTTTTTACCAATCAATCCGATAACGATTTTAAATTTAATAACACGAGCACGTCACCTCCGAAGACTCAACGAAGAGATCACAACGCCATTCATCAACAAGGTATTCTCCAACAGAATTACTTTCAGCCCGCGAAAAATCATTTGCTTACTTTTAAACTTTGGTGGCAAGACAATACATATGAAATTCCCAAGCCCACTACCGTACCTAACGCAGTTGAAGCGATTGAGCAGAATACGTTCTTGAGAGTGTTAACAGGATGGAATTATACGCGTGATAATTTTGATTTTAATTATCAAGGTGCCTTTGTAAAACATGATCTTGACTACCGCACCTCTGAATCTTCAACTAGCACATTCAATACCTTCATTAATAATCTGGAGGGCAACTTTATTTTTAAGAATAATGTCAATCTCTCCACTGGTATTAATTATACATGGGAGCAAGGAAAGGTTGATAATTTTGGTGGAGACACTCCTATTCGAAACAGAGTCGCGGTATTCAGTGCGTTTAAATGGAAGCCAACAACTCGACTAGAGTTTGCTGCTACCATGCGCGAAGAATTTGTGAATGGACAAACGACTCCATTTGCACCTTCGGTTACAACTACCGTTATAATCACTAAAGGCTTGCAGGTCTACGGTAACATTTCGCGCAATTATCGGATTCCTACATTTAATGATTTGTATTGGAAAGGAGCTGGTGCCTTGGGGAATTCCTCGCTTAAATCAGAACTATCGGTTGGAGGAGAATTAGGTTTACGATTCAAGCGATCAAACTTTAAAGACACACAATCATTCTCATTATCTGCCTCCGTGTTTAGCAATGATGTTGACGATTGGATTTTATGGAGTCAACAAAAACCAACTCAGATATGGTCACCCACAAATAAAAAAGAAGTATGGTCACGTGGAATAGAGGCTCAGGCGGCAGCACGCAAAATTTTGGGTGAGATTAGCATTGAACTAATGATTCAATATAGTTTCACACAAGCTACCAATAAGAGTATTTACGAAAATGATAATCCCAATGAACTGAACAAGCAGCTGATACTCACTCCTCTTCATGAAGGTAGTGCTACAGTACGCGGAATGTGGAAAGGATTTTACCTAAACATCGTCAATACCTACACCGGAAAACAATACACAACAAGCGACAATACAGAATTTGAATCTTTTAAACCTTATTCGTTAACGAACATATCGTTGAGCAAGCCCTTTTCTATCAAAGAAGTAAAGCTCACACTCAATGGAGAAGTGAATAATGTTCTTGATATGCGCTATCAATCCAGACCTGGATATCCAATGCCTGGTATAAATTTTAAAGCAGGACTAACAATCAATTTTAATAAACCTAAGTCGATATGAAAATGAATTTTAATTTCTTTAGAAAGTTTGCAACACCGGCAGTGATGGCTGTCATGTTTTTTATTCAATCCTGTACAAATGATCCTGATCCAATCATCCCTGGCCAGTCGGGGTTTTTCATTGTAAATGAAGGTGCTTTTAACGGAAGCAATACATCGCTCTCCTTTTATGATCGCAAAGCGGATGCGGTGACAAACAACATTATTTTCACATTAGCCCATCCCCTTGGAGATCAGACTCAATCTATGACCATCTTTGAAAACAAAGGTTACATTGTAGTTCAGAACTCTTCCAAGATTGAGGTAATCGATGTGAATAATTTCACGTCCCTCACTACCATTACAGAAGATTTACCAAGTCCGCGATATTTTATTGGCATATCATCATCAAAAGCATATGTATCTGATTGGGGAGCGAACGGTGTTACCGGAACGGTTAAGGTAATTGATCTAACCACTAATAAAGTTACCAAAACCATTTCCACAGGTATCGGCTCGAATCGAATGTTAAAAGTTGGAAATCTTGTATATGTCACAAATACAGGTGGCTTTAATACCGAAAACTTTGTGTCTTATAAAGACAACACTATAAAAATAATTGACACGACAACAGATGCTGTTGTCGAAACGATTACTATTGGTGACAATCCGAATAGTATTCAACTCGATAAAGATGGAAATATATGGGTTGCATCAAGTGGCGCTACAGTTTACGATGAAAATTTTGGCATCGATGAAGCCGAAAGCACCAAGGGATCTATTAGCAAAATCAGTCCTGATAACACCGAAGCACTACGTCTTACAGTTGATAACTTCACCTATAGTAATGTAGGCAACCTGGGTACCTCGCCCGATGGAACAAAGCTCTACTACACTTATGACAATGCTGTTTACTCAATAGCTTCATCTGCAACTTCATTACCAACTACCGCATTTAAAGACAAAGGTTATTATGGATTATCAATCGATCCTTTTAATGGAAATGTCATTGGATGTTATGCACCTAATTTTTCTTCTGCCGGAAGTATCGATGTCTATGATGCAAGCGGAACTTTAATAAAGACCAGCACGGTCGGCATCGCGCCAAACGGATGTGCATTTAAATAATTAACACAATCATCGCAGAATGAAAAAACAAATTAATCCGCGTCCATTTGTATTAGCGGCTTTTATTTTAGCAGCGGGTATGTTCAGGCTGGCAAATTCTGGAGGGTTACTTCATGTATTTTTCAACATCACTCCTCTTGGTGCAATGGCATTGTTTGGTGGATGTTATTATCAGGACAAATGGAAAGCCTATCTGATGCCTTTGCTTACCTTATGGCTTACCGATATCATCATCAACCGCTTCATGATTTTTAATGAATGGGTATTTTTCTATGATGGTTTCATTTGGGTATATGGAAGTTTTGCATTGATGGTACTCATTGGCCAATACATTAAAAAAGTTTCCGTGAAGAGTGTTGTTCTATCAGCAGTAGCTGCAGCACTTGTTCATTGGCTTGTGTCCGATATGGGAGTGTGGCTTGGTGGCGGAACTGATATCACAACTGGTGAACCGTTTACTCGCGATTGGCATGGATTGATGATGTGTTACTATCTCGCATTACCTTATCTGCAAAAGGTATTGGTCGGCAACTTAGTATTCAGCACTATTCTGTTTGGAAGTTTCGAGTTAATGCAATTAAAGTTTCCAATTCTTAAACTTCATTTAAGTGAGTAATGGGTGGGCACCCGGCAATCCTGAACCCTCTTCGGGATTGCCTACTCTAAACTTAACTCACAAATCAACAGTCGCAAATCACAAATCATAAATCACATTTTTATGAAAGCTTGCTCCTTCCTTCCTGCTGCTACTAAAATGATTTATGATATGAACCTGCAACATCTTTTGCACGGTATCACATTCGAATGTCCGCAGGAAGCGTTGAATGAAAAACACAAAGTCGTTCGCTATTTTCTGGAAGGTAATAGCTACACCAGCAAAGAGATCGATACGATTTTTAGTGCCAGCAAAGCCCAAGGGAAAAGTTTATATTATGTCGATGATGATTTGCTTCAAGCCATTCAACCCGATGTAATTTTTACTCAGGATGTCTGTGAAGTTTGCCAGATTGATACTGCGTGTACTTCTGCGGCTGTCGCGAAACTAAGCAAACAACCCGAGTTGGTAGCCCTTACACCTTCTGGTCTTGATGATGTATTTTCAACAGCCATCACCATCGCTTCTGCATTAGGCGAAGAAGAGAAAGCCTATACCTACCTCGCTGCGTTGCAAGCACGAATTGATTCTATAATCGACACACTTCGTAAAGCTCAAGCAAAACCAAAACGTGTTATGCTGATGGAATGGATTGAACCCATTTACAATTGCGGTCACTGGATACCCGATCAAATTGCCATGGCAGGTGGTATCGATATGTTATCGAATCCAAAAGGCGATAGCATTGTTACGCAGTGGAGTAAAGTTGTAAGGTATGATCCAGAAGTTCTTGTCATTGCCCCGTGTGGATTTCGACCTGATCGAAGCATGGAAGAATTACATTTACTCAGTTCAAAACCAGAATGGTCCTCTCTTCAGGCAGTGAAAAACGGAAATGTATTTATCGTTGATTTTGAATTATTTACTCAACCCTCTGCTTCAACATTAGTAGATGGAATCGAAGTGTTGGCAGCATTGTTTAACCCTGAGTTGTTTGCACTTCCCCCTTCATTAAAAGCTAAGGTATTGAACGTTGAAGATAAAATCATGAAATGATGAATCACAAAAAACAAAGTCGAATAGCGATATCAAATTTCAAATCAATATTTCAAAATATCATTCAGTGTTTTGATGGCGTTCGTCAATTCAATTGCTTCTATGTTTCCTTGTTTACTAATAAGTCTATCTTTTGATATAGATCGTATGTGGAAAATCAAAAGTTCGGATTCACTTTTCAAGCCGTTACTTTTTGATGGCTTAAGTATCGGATTGCCCTTATACCTTTTTATTTTGGTAGTCAAGGGTGCAACGATTAAAATGTTAAGGTGTTCGTTCAATAAATTTCCACTAAGGATCACAACAGGTCTTAGCCCTGCTTGCTCACTGCCCGTAGAAGGATTGAGGTTGGCAAACCAAATTTCACCTTGCTTCATTTTTCCAATTGCTTCAAATAATCGGCAAGGCCTTCTTCGGCAACGCTCAAAATATCAGCATCCTTTGAGGCTATTTTATACGATTTTATATATTCTGCTTTTTCAAGATGCTCAAGATAAAGAGCCAAAGCACGTTCGATTATCTTGTTTTTTGGAATAGAAAGCGACTTAGCCTTATCGGAAAGCTGCTGCATCAGGTGATCAGGAAGCGAACTTGTGAAGGTGGTCATGAATATTAATTTAGATTATAAAAGTATTGATCATATTTATGATTTACAAATATAAATTAGCAACAAATAGACATGATGTAATAAAAGCATCATCCATAAAATCTCGTGCATACCTACCCCGCAAATAAAATATGAGCCGATTTTTTACAAGTTGGAGTGGAGGAAAGGATAGTTGCTTTGCATTGATGAAAGCATACGAGCAAGGGCACTCGCCAATGGTATTGCTCAATATGATGAACGAGAATAATATGGTAAGCCGAAGTCATGCAATACCAAAGGTTATTTTAGAAAAACAAGCCAGCATGATCGATCTACCGATTGTGACGAAACCTGCAAGTTGGGAATCGTATGAAGGGGTTTTTATTCAGACAATCAAAGAACTACATTCAGACTACCTTATCACTGCGGGTGTCTTTGGTGATATTGATCTTCAAGCGCATCGCGATTGGGAAGAAAAAGTATGTGGCCTTGCTGGTATCGAAGCGATGCTTCCACTGTGGAAACAAAACAGAAAAGAACTCGTCCATGAAATGCTGGATGCCGGAATTGAAACCTACATTGTTTCGTGCAACGAAGTGATGGGAGAAAATTTTCTTGGAAGAAAGATTACACATGATCTAATACTGGAATTGGAAAAAATTGGTATTGATGCTTGCGGAGAGAATGGCGAGTATCATACCCTGGTAGTAAATATGCCGCTCTTTAAAAATAGAATTGATATTACCTTTGGCAAAAAATCACACATTGAAACTTATTGGTTTATTGAAATGAATCTCGCATGAGTCAATCACGAATCATATCAAAAGAAGGCAAACATGAAATAATGATTTGTAAACGATGTGGTTCAACGTTTGAATGCAAGGTAGGCGATGTGAGTAACTGCCAGTGTTCAAATGTTGTATTGAGTGATGTTACCAGAAAATACCTTGACAATACTTTTTACGGTTGTGTTTGTGCCAATTGTCTGATGGAAGTTGAAAGCAAAGTGTCACTAACCATTGGTAAATCGTTTCCAAAACCCAGTGAACAAATAGAGAATGTTCACTACTACATCGAGAATGGATTTTACGTATTCACTGAACATTATCACCTCTTGCGAGGATCATGTTGCAAAAGCGGATGCAGACATTGTCCGTATGGATACAAGAAATAAAAGTGAAAGCCTCTAAAGAATTTCGTGCGTTCTCTTTTAAAAATCTAAGCAACTAGCTTAAAGTGAATCTTAACTCCACTCTATTTCATCCGGATTACATACACGACTCCAACGCGAATGGCAAAATTAACTTTAAAATAAAAATCGCCCATCGCTTCGAAGCGCCATTGTTCATTGATGGGTTTTGCCCAACCACCACCAATCGAAAAATCATTCTCGCCAATCAATCCACGCGCGCGAACAAAAACATTTTCCACTGGGTACCATCTTCCTCCAAGAACCAAACTAACATGATCGCCAGTCCAGAAATCAACTCCTGCTGACGCAGTGAACTTCCGGGTTAGGAAATAATTTCCTTCAACACCAAATTGTGCCTTCCTACCAAAGCCTTCGTTATCTGTTTTTACAAGATCGAATCCAACACCTACCAAAATGTCTTTTGCAATTTGAGCTGTTGAAAAAGTTGTTGAAAAAATAAAAGCGAGAAAAAATAAATATCGCATCGTCATGATTACCTTTTGCTCACAAAAATAAAAAAGACGACTAACATTGCAACCGTTTAAATTCTTTGATGAAAGACGGGTTATCTGGTTTCTGAAATACTCCTACGAGCTTTAAGACTAGTGCACATATCCTTACTCTTTGAGAGAAAGTAATTAACATAGATTTAAGATTTACTTCTTTTCATCAATCAATTTCTGAATCGCCATGTATTCATCACGCAACTTTGCCGCTTCCATAAACTCCAGTTCCTTCGCTGCTTTTTCCATTGCCTTGCGTGTTCGATCAGCCATCTTCATCAATTCATCTTTACTAAGGTAGGCCACTACCGGATCAGCTGCCAATGATGCTTCTTCATTTTCAACATAATAATTCTTTGCGGATTTTTTGGAGTCAGCTACCTTCGTCTGCTTCAATATCATATCCATCGACTTTATAATTGTCTTCGGTGTGATACCATTTGCCAGGTTATAATCAATTTGCTTTTGGCGTCTGCGGTTTGTTTCATCAATTGCAAGCTGCATCGATTCTGTAATCTTATCAGCATACATAATAACTCTTCCATTTTCATTTCGAGCTGCACGACCTATGGTTTGAATGAGCGAGCGTTGATTGCGCAAGAATCCTTCTTTGTCTGCATCAAGAATTGCAACCAGAGAAACCTCCGGAAGATCAAGTCCTTCGCGCAATAAGTTTACGCCTACTAGTACATCATAAACACCCATTCGTAGTTCACGCAAAATCTCAACACGATCAAGCGTCTTCACTTCAGAGTGAATGTAGCGACACTTCACGCCAACACGATCCATATACTTTGTAAGTTCTTCGGCCATGCGTTTAGTTAATGTTGTTACTAACACCCGTTCCTTCTTTCTCACACGCTCATCAATCTCTTCCAGCAAATCATCAATTTGATTTCGGCTAGGTCTCACATCAATTTCAGGATCGAGTAATCCTGTCGGACGAATTACTTGTTCCACAACAACTCCTTCGGATCTTCGAAGCTCATATTCTGCTGGCGTTGCACTTACATATACAACCTGATTCATCAACGTTTCGAATTCATTAAAGGTAAGTGGCCTGTTGTCTAATGCCGAAGGAAGACGGAAACCATAATCTACTAAATTGGTTTTGCGCGATCTATCGCCACCCCACATGGCACGCACTTGCGGAACCGTTACGTGGCTCTCATCAATCACTAGCAAATAATCATCGGGGAAATAATCCATCAAACAAAATGGACGAGCACCGGGCTCTCTCCTATCGAAGTAACGCGAATAGTTTTCAATGCCTGAACAGTAACCGAGTTCGCGCATCATTTCTAAATCAAACTCAGTTCGATCTTTTAATCGCTTCGCTTCTAAATGACGAAGTTCTGATTCGAACATTCCGACTTGCAAAACCATATCATCCTGAATTTCTTTCATAGCCTGATACAAGGAATCCTTCGCGGTAACAAAAAGGTTTGCCGGAAAAATAGTAACAACTGTTTCATCGGAAATTTTCTTGCCGCTAATCGGATCGATGCGTTGCATGGATTCAATCTCATCGCCCCAGAAATAAATTCTTACCGCATAATCAGCATAAGAAAGAAAAACATCCACGGTATCGCCTTTCACACGAAATGTGCTGCGTTTGAATTCAACTTCAGTTCTGTTGTATAAAATATCGACCAGAGCAAAAAGTAATTTATTTCGAGCAATGGTCTCGCCCACTTTCAACTTAATTACATTCTTGCCGAACTCAGCCGGATTTCCAATACCATAAATACATGACACCGAAGCAACTACAATGATATCTCTGCGCCCCGTTAACAAAGAAGACGTAGCACTCAATCTCAACTTTTCAATTTCTTCATTTATTGAAAGATCTTTCTCGATATAAACATTCGAAGATGGGATAAATGCTTCCGGTTGATAATAATCGTAGTATGAAATAAAATACTCAACGGCATTTTCCGGAAAGAATTGTTTGAACTCTCCATACAACTGAGCAGCCAATGTTTTGTTGTGGCTAAGAATTAAGGTAGGCTTACCTGTGCGCGCAATAACATTGGCCATAGTAAAAGTCTTACCTGAACCCGTAACTCCTAAAAGTGTTTGATGTGGTTCATTGGCATTAATACCATCAATAAGTTGCTCGATGGCCTTCGGTTGATCACCGGTTGGTACGTATTCGCTTGTGAGTTTGAAATCCATCGGGGAAGTTAATCGTTATCGGTTTAACATTAACCGTTTCAATTCTAAAATATTTTGAGGGAGTGAAAACAAAATCGCCTCTGAAAGATCAGAGGCGATTTTGCAACAACACACCGATAACGATTAACGACTAACGTTTAATCATTAACTGCTGCTAGTTATTCCAAATTTTCCATGACTTCTCAGCCTGAATGTGAAGCATTTCTAAACCGTTTTTAATTTTAGCTCCGCTCATTTCTGCCTTTTGCAAGAACATCGTACGCGCGGGATTGTAGATTAAATCATACACATGATGATCGGCACCAATATGTTCAAAATTAATAGGAGGCATGGTCTCTGTGTTAGGGGTCATACCGAGTGGTGTGGTGTTGATAATGAGAAGATTTTCTTTTAAGTAGGATGCATCTTTCTCTAAATCGATATAAGTCAAATTACCTTTGCCTGCTTCGCGAGAAACTAGCTTAAAGTTAACGTCTAGTTTCTTCAGCGCCTCTTGTACGGCTTTAGACGAACCTCCTGTTCCTAAAATCAAAGCACTCAATTTATTTTCTTCGGGCAACCACTTCTCGAGCGTTTCGAAGAAAGCATCAGAATCAGTATTAAAACCTTGAAGTTTACCGTCTTTAATTTTGATTACGTTAACGGCTCCAATTCTTTTTGCAAAGCCATCAACTTCATCCAAATACTTAAACACTTGTTCTTTGTATGGAATGGTAACATTAAGACCCGTCAGTCCTTTTGTATCTTTCAACAAAGACTCAATGTCGTTGATACTGTTGAGGGGGAATAATTCATAGTGATAATCACGGAGACCTTCGCGAAAAAATTTCTCGTCAAAATAAGCCTTAGAGAACGAATGACTAACAGTGGCACCAATTAGTCCGAATACTTTTTCCATGTTCAGATTTTTGTTTTAAGTCTTGTTGAAATCTTTTCTAAAAATACTACTATAAAAACACCAAGCGCCATCAATAAAATCGCCTGGAAAACCTGAGGATCCTTACCCGTTGTGGCCAAATAATGCCACGGTAAAATACTTTTGTCAAATAAAGGGACCTGCTCACCTCTGCTGTTGGTTACATATTCCACTACTTCCCGCCAAGGCCACACTTTGTTTAACGAGCCCATCATAACACCTGCAAGCAAAGCTACGGCAGCACTGTGATAATTATCTAATATCCAGGTTAAAAATCTGGAAAACCCTGCAATACCGATTAAACAGCCGGTAATAAAAACAACGATAACTGGAATGTTAAACTGCATCACCGACATCGCAATGTACGGATACAACCCGATGAGCAATAATACAAACGATCCGGAGATACCCGGAAGAATTATGGAACAAGTTGTTAAAATGCCTGCAATAAATATTAATACATAAGCTTGTGGCGCATGCAGCGGTGATACTATCGTAACCGTGTATGCAATAAAAGCACCCAGTACAAAGAGGACTACCGCGAGTCCATTCCACTTTTTAATTTCGTGCAAAATAATGGGAGTAGAAATTAAAATGAACCCAAAGAGAAATGATAAAATCGAAATCGGATAATGCACCAAAAGATATGTCACGAGTTTCGACAGTGAAAACAAACTGGTTATGATGCCAGCCAACAAGACAGTCAAAAAATTTCCGTTGATCTTTTTCCAGAACGCTGCAAACTGAAACTTGACCAAGAGCCGAATGGCATCTGCATCAATTGATTTTATGCTCTGCACTAATTCTGTATAAATGCCTGTGATAAATGCAACGGTTCCACCAGATACACCGGGTATTCCCTCAGCAGCACCCATTGTAACACCTTTAATATACAAAAGTATATAGTCTTGAAGGTTTCTCAAATTGAAGATATCTTAGTCAATTTCAAAAGGCGGGGCAGTATTCGTTTTCTTTTTTTCGATGCCCAAAAAATGTAAGAATGTATCGCCACGTAATCCTAATCGTATTGTCTCCAATGGAATTACTTCTTCAGGCGCAATATTGCCTAGGTTTACATTTGCGCCAAGTAATTTCACAAACCAAACTTGCTGTGCTTTCTGTGGAGCTTCCCAAATAATTTTCTCGAATGGAATCTTCGTTAGTATTTCTTGAACCAGGCCTGAACGAACTTCACCTGTTGAGCGGAACAACCCTACGTTACCACTCTCACGTGCTTCACCTATTACCTTCCACGCACCAGCATCAAGTTCTTTCTGCATCAAGTCGATCCACATATATGGTGGTATAATCTTATCTGCATCTTTAGACCCAACTTCTGACAACACAGTTACTTGCTCCGATAATTTTGTGATGTACTCACATTTTTTATCGTGGTCAATATCCATTGATCCGTCTGATACTTCAGCAAAAGAAAGATCGTATTTATCCAATATTCTACGGTATTCATCAAACCCATCGCGGATGACAAACGCTTCAAACAAAGTACCACCAAAATATACCGGCAAGCCCGCATTTTTATAGACCGCAAGTTTATCTTTTAAATTTGGTGTTACGTAAGATGTAGCCCATCCCAGCTTTACAATATCGGTATGGTCTGTACAGTTACTTGCAAAGTCTTCTGCTTCACGCACACTCAGACCTTTATCCATCATCATGGTAAAACCATATTGTCTGGGCTTTTGTGTTCGCTCAGGCAGGTTTTTAATTTCGTAATTCATTAGTTGTTTTCTTTTCTAAACTGTTCGATAATCTTGAATAAAGCCTTCTGGGTTTCAATTTTAGGGAAAAAATCGAACAATGCCGCATGGCCATCAAAATCCAAAATTAATGCATTTTCCAGATAATTAAATGCTTCCTTAAAACGTCCGCCTTCAATCAGATAAACAGTCATTCGGTAAAAGAACTCAGCATCATCAGGTACTTCAGTGAAGCCACTTAGTAAGGTCTCAATAGCCTTATCATAGTCTCCTTGCTCAAAATATATAAATGACCAATTAAGCCATATCTCTTTATCTGCAGGATCAAGCTTACTTGCTTCTTCATATGCGTCAATGCTCGATACTGTATTCCCTACTTTGAATTCAGCGTGCGCAACGGACTTCCAATACTCCGCATTCTCGGTATTAATTTTTAATGCTTTGTTATAAAAATGAAGTGCCTGAAACCACTTCTCTTGTTTCTCCAAACAAGCGCCTGCACCAAACCAAGCTTCGTCATATAACGTATCGAGCTTTGCTGCTTTCTGAAAATATTTTAAACCTAAATCGTACTGTTCCAAACTTTCATACGCAGCGCCAAGACAACAATATACTTCAGGACTTGGACCCTCGATCTCAATTGTTTTTCTGAAGGCATCCAAAGCTTTTGTGTATTCGCTCAAGTTCATATAGGTATTCCCCATATTGAAATAAGCTGAAGCAAAAGTCTCATCAATGGTTATCGCGTAGTCATAAGCATGAAGGGCTTCTTGAAATTTTTCAAGCTTATTATAAACAATACCTAAGTTGTACCACGCTGCTGTTGAGTACGGATCTTCATCGATAAACTTTTGATAGTATTCAATGCTGCTTTCCAATTGCCCGGTAATATCAAGACAATATGCTAACTCATATAAGGCACCGTCATGATTGATATTGATCTCAACAGCATTTTTGTATGAATCAATCGCCAATTGAAAATCGCCCATCGATTGATGAGCAAGGCCAATACTATAATGTACTTCGTCTTTATCTTCAGCAAAATTCAATGCTTGCTCAAAATTCTCGATAGCTGTTGGGTGATCTCCCTTTAAAGAAAAGATAGAACCCTTCGTTAAATAAATTTCAGGATCATTGGGCTGAAGAGCGTGTGCCTGGTCAAGCAATTCCAGTGCCTGATCAAACTCTTCGAGGTTGGATAGGATTTGTGCTTTAACTGTAATCAGCTCTGTGGAGAATGGATATTGACTGATGGCTTGATTAACGGCTTTAAGCGCTTTGTTATGCTTGCCGTTCATCATGTAATGATCTATTATTTGCTCGTATGCAGCGAGGTCATAAAATTCAGTTTTCTTTTTTCGTAGGTGGTCTTCAAATCGTTTAATCAGCTCGTTTCCTTCTTCTCTGTTGCGATATTCTTTGGCCATGGACTAAAAGGTTTTCCTAAAATAGGTAAATCTGCCGTAAAGCTAAGACCTTTTACCCTATTTTTTTGGATTGATTTTTTCGGATATAGTATTCACAACACCATTGCAGCGTATCGTCAATCGATTGAAACTGAATATTAAGCAGATTCTTTATTTTCTTATTTTCATAAAGAAATTCTGTGCCTGCGAAACGCGCTGTTTCAGGTGTAATAATCGGCTCGGAACTAGTGAACTTCGTACGAAAACTTTCAATCTGTGCCAATACACCCAACAGTGTTTTTCCAAGTTTTATGTGAGGTGGTTTCTTGTTGAACTGCTTCGCTGTTTTTCCAAAAAAATTACCGTATGAAATATTTCCTCCACTCACAATAAAACGTTCTCCTTCAATTTTATGATGAAGTAACTGACAGACGATATCGGCAACATCTCGAGCATCAACAAAATTTAAAAAACCATCGGTAATGAACGGCTTCTCTTCCCAACTATATTTAAAGAGTTGTGCACTACTTCTATTCCAATTGGCAGGTGCCAGTATAGCCGATGGATTTAAAATGACCGTACTTAGTCCTTCCTCCTGTCCTCTAAAAACTTCCAGTTCAGAAGCATACTTCGACTCCGCATATGTACTATTGAGTGCGCTGCTTACCCATTTGTTTTTTTCATCAATGTGCGCTTGTCCTTTCTGTCGGCCCAGCGCGGCTACCGAGCTAATATGAATTAGTCTTTTTATATTCAGTGCGAGACATGTGTTTACAACATTGCGAGTTCCTTGAGCATTTACATTTAATACTTCTTTTGCTCTTCGTGGATTGAATGAAACAATAGCGGCTGTGTGAACTACATGAGTCACTTTTGTAAACGCCTCATATAATGATACGGGATCCAGAATATCAGCATCACACCATGTTATTTTATTATTCAAGTCAGCCAACATTGAAATGTCACTGTCGGGCCTTTTGAGCGCCAGTACAGATTCATTTTGATCAATCAGTTTCCGGATGACAAAATTTCCGAGAAGACCATTCGCACCTGTAACTGCAACCATTTAAAGTGTATTGTTTAAGAGTGGTAAAGATAACGCCTTTTGAAAGTAGATGAGAGACTTGGCCTGACCAATCAACTCAGCATGTTGCATGTGATGACAATCACTGCCCAGTAAATGCACCCATCCGCGATCAATTAATTTTTTTGCTACGGATTGTACTTCCTTTCCGTAATGCCCCACAATGGAATTAATGTTAACCTGCAGAAGCACACCACGATCAATCAAATCGCCTGCCTTCTCAATGTTGTGATACATGTATTGATATCGCTCCGGATGTGCAAGTACAGGTTTATATCCTTTTACATTCGCCATGAATATAAACTCTTTTAGACTAAGCGGCTCCGTTAAAAAATTCGTTTCAAAAAGAAAATGCTTCTGTCCAAAGGTGAGCACTTCTTTATCATGCTCTATCAACCTAAATACATAATCCTCTAAATAGTATTCTGCTGCTGCTTCTATCTCAACCTCTACATTTACTTTTTGGAGATGTTGACGAAGTTCAGAAAGTTTCTCCTTTATTATTTCGGGAGTATTCGGATACGCATCACTGATGATGTGAGGCGTTGTAATTAATTTTTTATATCCTAGCTGCCGAAAGTAGCGAATAATTTCTTCCGATTGCTCAAGCGACTTAACACCATCATCGATACCTGCCAGAAGATGAGAGTGAATGTCGGTGCTCAGGGCAGCAACAGGAGGTAAGGTACCTTTCTTCTTTAGCCAGTTGAACATTATCTTTTGAAAATATTCCACGCCCATTTTCTTCTCTTCGGTTCTTCGTAATAGCCGTAGCCGTAACTATTTTCTCCAGTAGAAGGCAGTGAGTTCAACAACGTAGTGATCTTCGAAAATTTATTAATATTAATAATCCGTTGAAGATTATTAAGAAAGTCTTTCTTTGAATAGTTGGCTCGGAATATATAGATTGATAAATCCGCGCGTCTCATCGCCATGATGCCATCGGTAACCAATCCTACCGGAGGTGTATCCAGAATAATGTAATCGTAATTTTTCTTTAGATCATTAAGCAAGCCTTCAAACTCGCCATTCAACAATAGTTCAGAAGGGTTTGGTGGATGTGGACCAGACGCAATGTAATCAAACGTGTCCTGCTTCGTTTTAGTGATGCACTCCTGCCAACTATTCTTGCGGATCAGAATTGTACTTACTCCCTTAGATTTATCTTCAATCGATGTTGGTAGATTTACTTTTGGTTTACGCATATCAAGATCAAGCAAAATCACCTTCTTTCTCGACAGCGCCATCACCCCGCCAAGGTTCATAGCAATGAATGATTTTCCTTCTCCCGAAACAGTAGAAGAAATAGCAATGACTTTTTGGGTTGAATCAATATTAAAAAAATCGAGATTTGTACGTAACGTCCGAATCGCCTCACTCACCATTGACTTGGGATGATCAAGAATATGTAATCCTGTTTCATCCGGGTATCGCGATGATGGAACAATACCGAGTACCGGCACACTACTCACTTTCTCAAGTTCGGTTATGCTCGTAATTTTATTATTTAACAAATAAAGTGTTCCGATAAAAAATAAGATCACCAAGATGCTAGCAACAAAACCAATTCCTGCAATCATCAACTTATCAGGTGAAATTGGTTGATACGGCATGGTGGCGGGAGACAAAATTTTGAAATCGGGTATGCTACCTGCTTGCGCAATTTCAAACTCTGATTTTGACTGCATCAAGGACAAGTAAAATTGCTCGTACAGTTTATAGAAACGTAAGTTCTTAGAAAATTGAGTGCTCTTATCTGGGAGAGTGGCAAACGTGTTTTCCAACTGCACTTTGCGCTGATTCAACTCTTTCAATTTCTGAATCACATCGGCCTTCAACTCAATCAACTGTGCAAGTGTTTTGTCTTGAATCGTTTCAATCGTCTTCTGCTTTTCGCGAAAGGCAAATGTTACTTCGCTGTATGAAAGTTTTAATTTCTCCTGATCAAGATAAAGTTGTTCAAGCACTTCCAAATTTTTTGTAAGTGATGCGGGAAGAAACTGGCGCTGAGAAAGTGAAATAAAGAAATTACCTTGATTAATTCCGTCTACCAAACTATTGACATCTTTCACTCTTCGGGTCATTTCGTAACGCTGTGAATCGATTCGATTAATTGTTGCCACTGTGCTCTTCAAGTCTCCATCTAAATCGTTCGTTTTATTCTGAAGTGTAAAGTCCTCAAAATAATTTTCGAAGTCCTCCATTCTTTTTTCAATATGCGCTAATTCATTCGAGACCCAATCGATTTTTTGTTTATTGGCCAGGTTCTTTTGCTCATTACTGTATTGGAGGTAGATGGTGTCGATCTTATTTAAAATGGCATTCGCCTTTACTGGATTATTATCCTTAAAAGAAATGCGTATGGTATTGGCGCTGAAATTAATTGGCTCTACTTCTAAGCGGCTGGCGAGATAATCCAGCAACGCATTGTGACTGTTCAGAATGAAGAAATAGCCGATTTCGGTACCTTTTGTAAAATTATCATTTCGATCAATGATTAGATTTAGTCCGTCTATAAAAATGGATTTGTTGTATGAGCCCGTCACTTCTCTTCCTTGGTCTCCAATAGTAAGCGTAAAGTTGGACTGATCTTTTTCATCAAGATAAATTGGTGTATTTAAAAACCGGGTATCAGTCACCACATTATGCGTTATTAAAAATGGAGCATTTGTGTACAGTTCATCATTTAGCAATCGGCCGATGCTATAGTAGCTAACATCTAGCTTTGCAGAATCAATTACATGACTTAGGAAAAGTTTTGATTTTATAATTTCGATCTCTCCGGAAACCACATTAATATTTTGATCTTCAACAACGCTTTTTATTCCAAGCTCTGACGCATTCTTTTTGATATCGAGTTTCAGTTCAGACTCGGATTGATATAATTTTTTAGTGTACCGAATGCTTAGATAAGCGACACTGTTAATCAGAATAAAAATAAGCAATAACCAGAACCAATTATTTCGAATAACTATTCGCAACGTATTGAAGTCAATTCCTTCTACTGTTGACGAGTGTAATTGACTAGTTTTTTTATTGTCCAACGAAGAGTCCATTAAAGTGAAATCAGAACAACAATCAAAGTTGATAAGCTGGTGAAGATACTCAGTAATGCAACGTTATCGCGCAGACTTTCACTGAAGGGTCTTCTAACAGCTTCTACGTAAACAATATCCCCTGGCTCCATAATCATGTTGTTTTTCACAAAGCTTTCCAGTGTGCTCAAATCGACAACGTATACCTTATCTCCCCGGAGCACACGAATGTTTTTTGCTTTGGAATCATAATTTAATCCTTTTGCCTGTGCCAACACCTCAGTCAGTTTTACATTTTCATTCATCAAAGGCACTACACTCCCTCCTGGCCCACCAGGTGCACCTAACACCACGACACGTTTGTTCGTATATTTCAACTTCACAAAAGACTGAGTATAAAATCGATTATACGCCTGACTCAAAATATTTTCGGCATCTGATAATGTGAGGCCTTCCAATTTAACTTCACCTACCATTGGAAATCGTGCCACTCCACGATTGTCTATCAGGTATGTGGTTTGCTCCTGTTTTGATTCAGTTGAATTTTGATTGCCCTGACTTAATTTCAAATCCGGATCAATCATTCTTTCACCACTGTTGGTGTAGACCTCAAGAGTTAGGTAGTCGTCCTTCTGTATGGTGTAGTTCTTCTCAATAGCATCAACTTGGTTGGCCAATGCATACCCTGTGGGTACCTTGAACATAATGTTTTGCTTGTACGATGCACATGATAGGATGAGCAGGGCAACAAGCAAATGAAGGCCAATTCTTAAAAAGTATGATTGTCTCAAGATTAAAAAAAGTATTTCAATTGGGTGAAATTACTGATTTTCTTAACAATTCTGCCAATGTTGGGAGTTGCTGGTCTTTTTCTGAGATGATCGGATTCGGAACTTGCCAGTCAATATTGAGTTCGGGATCATTCCAGAGAAGGCCAGTTTCTGAGTCTTTATGATAGTGATTGGAGCACTTGTAAAAAAATATAGAGTCCTCAAGTGCTGCAAAACCATGAGCAAAACCAGCAGGTACCATCAACATGTTGTTTACGGCACTATCTAACATGCAATAATAAACTTGAGCAAAAGTTTTTGATCCCTTCCTTAAATCAACCACTACATCCAACACTTTACCTTGAATGACACTAACTAGCTTGGCTTGAGAAAAGGGCTCAAGTTGCATGTGAAGTCCTCTTATAACACCTTTCTTTGAGAAGGATTTATTCTCCTGCACAAAGTTATAATAGAGATTATGCTTACGAAAAACTTCCTCTTTATAAAATTCGACAAACCATCCTCGATCATCTTTATATACAGTTGGGATAATTTCAACCAGCTGATCTATACCTGTAGGTTTTACTTCCATGCTACTAACGTTTTTTTCAAGAGGCTTTCTTAAAGCCCTTTAAAGTTTCAAGATATTTATTGATCACAACTGATTCATCATATTCAGCCTCCATCTTCATTCTTCCATTTAAGCCAAACTGCTTTAGTTTAACATCGTCAAAATCCGACATCAGTTTCATCTTTTCCGCAAGATCATCTGCATCCTTTAATTTACAAAGCAGACCATTGTATTGATTTATAACTACGTGGTTACAACCCGGTACATCGGTAGCAATAATCGGCTTGGCAGAGCTGGCCGCCTCCAACAATGTACGCGGTGTACCTTCTCTATAGGACGGCAAAACAATACAATCAGCTTGATCTATAAACTGACGAACATCATCAGTAGTCCCTAAGTATTCAATTGTTCCGGAACTAATCCACTCTTTAATAACCCGAACCTTTATGCCACGTTTATGTACCTCGTCAATTGCTCCCAAAATCTGGAAGCGGGCATCTATCCCATTCGATTTAAGTCTTTTCACCGCCTCTATGTATTCCAAAATACCTTTATCAGTTATAAGCCTTGAGATGAGTAGAAATGTAAACTTCTTATTTCGCTTAAAAGTCATTGGCTGAAACTTCTGTAAATTGATTCCAGATCCTGGAACGAGATCTACAGCGCTGGCTGGAACAAGCCCCCTATCAATGAATAATTTTAGGTCGTCATGATTTTGAAAGAATACCTTTTGGGCAAACCGGAAACTTACTCTGTATAATAGAATAGCAATTGCTGATACCAGATTATCTTTTAAAAAAACAGTTCCTAGCCCGCATACATTGTTGATCACTGGAATTCCAAGCATGGAAGCCGCAAGAGTTCCGTATACGTTTGGCTTGATTGTGTAATGAAGAATTACATCGGGTCTAACTTTGCGATAGATCATAAAAAGCTCTACCATCAATGCCGTATCTTTTATGAAGTTAGCCCCACGACTATCCATTCTTACTTTGTGATGAATACATCCTGCTTCAATTAAATATTTGGTGTAATCATCTTGAGGAGCGATGGTATGTACTTCGTATCCCTGATCAATCAGGCTGCGAACGAAACTCATCCTGAAATTGTAGATATTCCAAGAAGTGTTAAGGACTATGGCAATTCTCATTTTTTTTGGGGCTCCTTAAATTCGAGACCTTCGAAAATCCTTTTCTCGACAAAGAGTCGAATTTGGGAGTTACTTAGAAAAATCTCTGGTTTAGATTCAACAAAAATAGAAAAAAGTAACCTAGTGTTGCAACTCGCTTTCAAATTAATGCACTAAGTTCGCGACTTCTGTTTAGAGCGGTATGCAAGGAAAAGAAATAACAGCGGTGTTGGTGGCATTGAGTGATGCCCGCAAGCAAGAAGAGACCCAAGAGCATTTGGATGAATTGGCGTTTTTAGCAGAAACGGCAGGTATAAAAACCGTGCGCAAGTTTGTACAAAACCTACCGCATCCAGATAACAGAACCTATTTAGGTAAAGGAAAACTACAGGAGCTAAAAGAATTTGTTCAGGCCAATAAGGTAAAGCACGTTATTTTTGATGATGACTTGAGTGCCTCTCAGCTTCGGAACCTTGAAAAGGAAATAAACGACAATCAGGAAGATGACGATCTCAAAGTAAGGATCTACGACAGAAGTCTTCTGATTCTGGATATATTTTTATGGAGAGCCCAAACAGCCCAAGCGAAGAGCCAAGTTGAGCTTGCACGTTTTCAATACATGTTACCTCGACTTACACGCCTGTGGACTCACTTGGAAAGGCAACGCGGTGGAACAGGAACTCGTGGTGGATCAGGTGAACGTGAAATTGAAACGGATAGAAGAAATATCCGCTATCAAATCAACATCTTAAAAGAAAAACTTGAAAAAATAGAGAAGCAGCGACTCACACAACGCAAGTCGAGAAACGATATCGTTCGTGTTGCACTTGTTGGTTACACCAACGTGGGTAAATCTACTATCATGAATCTACTTTCAGGATCAGGTGTGTTGGCAGAAGATAAACTCTTTGCAACGGTTGATGCCACGGTAAGAAAAGTAGTATTCGGAAATATTCCATTTCTACTTTCAGATACAGTAGGATTCATTCGCAAGTTACCTCACCATTTAATTGAATCATTCAAATCAACATTGGACGAAGTGCGCGAAGCTGATGTGCTAGTTCACGTTGTAGATTTTGCTCATCCTCATCACGATAATCAAATTGAAGTAGTGACCAATACCTTAAAGGAAATTGGAGCAGTTAACATTCCAACCATTCTGGTACTAAACAAGATTGACCTCTACAAAAAACAAAATCCAGATGCTAATCTGGACGAGATGAAAGGTTATTATAAAGATCATGGATTCAACCATATTATTTTTGTGTCAGCTACTACCAATGAAAACATGGTTGGACTAAAACAGACTTTGTACGAAGAAGTGAAGAAGAAGCATGTTCAGATATTTCCAAACTTTTTAAAGAGCGGATTCGATTTTTCTCCCTGGCCAACAGAAGCTACTTGATGAGAAGCAATATTTTTTATCTTTGCGACCGTTTAACATTTTAAGAGCTAAACTCTTGGCCCCGTAGTTCAATGGATAGAATAGGAGTTTCCTAAACTTTTGATGCAGGTTCGATTCCTGTCGGGGCTACAAATGCAAAAAAGCTGAAAATTAAAATAATTTCAGCTTTTTTTGGGTTCGATAAAATTCCCTTCACTATCTCTTAATACTTCGTTAAAGAACTTTCTTAAATGTATTCTTTATCGAGCAATATCCCTTAACCTTTTATCAATCAAAGAAACAAACACTATGGAGTAAAGTAGAGAGTTTTTCTATTTGTTATAATAGATTCTACAAGTAACTTTATTCATCACCGGTTGACAATGAAGTGTGATTAATTCGCCTACGGTATATAAGCATACCGTTATAGAGCATTTAAGAAATTACAAGAGTATGCTACCATAGAGATGATTTTAAATTTTGATCCATTGCAGGTGGCTCCCCTGTTTTATAATATATCGTTTTGTGAGACAATTAAAGAACAAGTAATGAATTATTTGATCTTGCAGATTCATTGTTTTGCGAGAATTAGCTTAAAATGTTGGTTACACTACTCATGCGCTTTTTCAGATAACGCAAATACAACCATACAATAAAAGGAAAAATGATAAAATGTATTACCGTAGTGACCGTTTGAAACGCAACTCCTGTTTTTATCGGGTCATTTTTAAATATCGGGATCAATAGTTGATCGCCAATGTTACTTCGGGAAAATATGATCATAAAAGTAAAATTATAACCCAAATGCAAAGCGAATGGGAAATAGATGGTTTTACTTATGCTAAAAGATAATGCAAATATATATCCCATGATAGCAGTAATAGTAAAAACAAACAGCATAGGCACTACCTGGCCTAATACACCCATTGTAAACCAATGATAGAGACCAAAACTTATTGCAGATACTAGCACTGCTTTTTGAGCACCTATTTTTTTGATCAATATATATAATAGCGCTCCGCGGAATATCAACTCCTCATAAACGACTGATATTAATACGTACCTCGTCGAATTTTTAAATGCAGCGAAAGTATAATGCGGGTTTAAGTGATAAGGGCTTTTTACCCATAATGATATACTGACCAAATGAATAACCAGGAAAACTACCGGTATAAATAACGCTATTATTATAGGTATAAATTGTTTGCTGTTGATTTTAAATCCAAGCACCAAAAGATTTTCGTGAAGAATAAACTTAAGTAATAACCATGATATTATAAGTTCAACTATTAAGCCTGTCATTTGAATAAGTTTTGATAAAAGTATTTATATTTAGTGTGTAACCTATACGCCTTTTAGCAATGGCGTAAAATGACGTAATTGACATACTTTGGATAAGTTAAATACCCAACAAATTGGTAGCTTAATAAAGCAAAGCCGTATTAAAAAAGGCTATACCCAGCAACAGGTGGCAGATATGACCCATCTAAGTTTGCGGTCGGTGCAGCGTATTGAAAAGGGCGAAGTGATGCCACGGCAATATTCATTAGAGGTATTGGCGAATCAACTGGAATTTAAACCAATAATTGTTGAGGAAGAATTGACCATATCAAAAAGCCAAACTGCTATTACCCCTCAACCATTGAATAGGGCCCGGAAGTTAATATTGACTTTGGGTTTGGCGATTTTATCGATCTTGCTCACCGCTGCATTTATATCCCAATCCGGGGGCTTTCCTGAAACTCATTTTGAAGCGTTTCTTTTATGGGCTGGTGTTGCCCTCGCATATTTGGTTTTTGTGTGGATAATATGGAAATAAAAAAAAGCCCTAGTTTGGCCCAAGCATGCAGCCTAAGCCATTTTAGCGCGCAGAACTCCTCTATTGTTGGTGTGTTGTCCTTTAGACTGGGCAATTATTAAAAATATTACGTCCAGTAAAAGATTAAAGCCTAAAGCGGCTAGTTTTAAGTAGCATCAAAAGTATAGTGTGTCAAGTTGTCACTTTCCAAATTGCTTGGATTTTAATTAAATCTATGGCAAAGAGGTTCGATATGGCTACCCTCCGGTCTACCCAAGCGGACAGATGAAGACTTTCTTCATGCTGTCCGTTTTTATTTTGTTTGAGTGCTTCTGAAAATGAATGAGTTAGAGCAAGTATTGGATTGACTTCATCGGTTCGATAATGTTCAATTTTCCGATCATATAACAACCCCTTCGGAAAGAGTAGATTCTGTAGGTTCTTCTTTTCCTTTGAAGCCGCAGAAACCCACAAATTGACCAGATTTGACGTGATTTCGAGAGCTTTGTTAACGACTTCTAAAGGTTTCGATAAATACAAAGAGCCATTGTCTAGTTGGAGATTTAATTCGGTCACTTCGTTCTTTAATTTATCAGTGATCTTTTCGTAAATACCTCTATCGATCTCCCCATAGGCAAAGCGTTCTTGCACCTTCTCCATCTTTTGCTTCAGCTCTGTGAGCCTTGTTTTGATCTCCTTGTTTCCGCTTGTGTTCTTCTCGATATCCTCTTTATAAGCCTTCATAAATTGATCACGAAGGAGCGGAACAATCCTCTCGTCCGTCTGAAAAACAGTAAGCAATTGCTCGAACTTTGTATGAAGCAGTTTTGCACTCTTGTTACACTTGCAACCTATCTTATTGCATTTATAATAGTATAGATTTTTACTCTTGACGATGTAAGCAGTGAATGGCGTTCTGCACTCAGCACAGTATACAAAGTGTTTTAACGGAACTTCGTCAATGTCTTTCTTATTCTTATAGCCTGACAAATTGGACTTTGATTCGTTGATAACCTCATTAGCCAGAAAGAAGGTGCGCTCAGAGACTATTCCTTCGTGATTGCCCTTTACGACTTGACCTTCTAGCAGTGTATGAGATAGAAATCCACAATAGAATGGATTGGCTAGAATTTCAGAAATACGTTTACGATCAACTTTCAAACCTTTCTTTGAAAGTCTCTCCGCGATTTCGGTATTGGATAATTTTTCCTGGACTTTCATTTCGAAAGACTTTCTGATCAGTTTCCCCTTCTCATTAATCACGATTCGCTGTACTCTAGTATCGGAACGATCGTAGGAATACCCAACAGGTACACCACCAACCCATTCTCCCCGAACCATCTTTTCCTTCATTCCAGCAATACACTTTTGCCGCCTCAGGTCATTATCATATTGACTGAAAAGAAAGAGGATGTTCTGTTGAAGAACACCAGAAGGATTACTTGTATCAATTGGTTGCGTAACCGAGACTATAGTTACGCCTAACTCGCGAAGCTGGCGTGAAAGCCAGATGGCATTTTCACCCGTTCTACTAAATCTTTCTAAACTGTAGACAATTATATAGGCAATCCCTTCTTTGTAGTTCTTCGCGAAGTTTACCATTCGCTTGAACTCATTTCTTTCATCAGTTTGTGCGCTCTCATAAGTACCGCCAAATCGTCCTTTGATTTGAAGACCTCCTTTTGCAGCAAATTGCTCACAACCCTTAAGCTGAACTTCAAGACTCAAGTTCTTAGTTTGCTCCTTGCTCGAAACTCGTGTGTATATAATTGCATTCTTACTTCCGATTTTATCCTTCCGCTGTCCCTTTCCGAAGTTTTGAAGAATTGATAGACTGTTCATTGCTTTGAAAATTTTCTTTTACAACTAAAAGCAAGATATGAGCCAGTCTCTCTACCGAATCAATGGTTCTTTCAGCTTCTTCATCGCTGCAATTTTCGAACCCTTGATATCTTCTAAGCTCCGCAGGAGTAAATCGAGGAGGCTTTGATCCAACTACGCTCATCCCAACACTCTTTAAATATAACATCTTACACTTATAAAAAGAAGCGCTTGCTCGTAGCAAGCGCTTCTGCGACCACAACACCTTATTTAATCTTCGTCTTCATCGTCATCATCATCTTCTTCCTCATTGTCATAATTGTATTCGTCAATCGTGTCTTGCAGTTGGTTGACGACTTTCTTTTGATCGGAGTCGTAGTCGATACTGATTTCAATTTCTCCTTCTGAGGAGGTTCCAACAATGTGATTGTCAAATTCATTCTCTTCAATTGCAGTAGCAAACTCTTCGATTAAATCAGTTGGAACTAAAAAGTTTCGAGTTCTCATTTGTTATTCTTTTAATTTAGTAATTGGTTTTTAATGCTACTTTTTACTTGAAGGATCACTCCCAATCGGATCAAGCCTTTCACTTTAAAGCAGCGAAAGCTTTGTCATTCGTCTTTACATCTACTCGGTTTCTTTTACACGTTGTAAATGTATAACGACTAAAAAGTGACGGTTTAGGATTATAAACGATTGTTAATGATTATTAACATTTCTAAAACATTTTGAATTAATGTGAAGGCTTTTGTTGTTTTCCGGATAGTGTTAGCTTGGAGTTGCCAGTAAGTTGGATTATCGTTGAAGGGAGTTGAAAAAGATGGATAACATTTGAAACATTTTGAATTATGCAATGGGATGAGAATGAAGTAAAAGAAAGAATCCAGAAAATTGAAAGCGATCCAAGCGTTAACTTAAAAGTTCCTCATAAACTCGTTGATGTCGATCCTCTAGTTGCGGAAGCGCAGAGAGGTCTATCGAAACCGGATGGCCGTTCATGGTTACTTGAAAACGAGGGCGTGGTGTCGAATACTGGTTCGCTACAGATCCGGGTTGCACCGAAAAATGTTGATCGTGCTTTGCGCTTGTTTGATACCATCATAAAAGTTTTTCGGGCTCGTGGACATCGTTTTGAAGAAAGTAATGTGCATCTAGGAAAACAGACATTTGAAATCTCCATTCGCGAAAAACTGAAGCTCCTGGATGAGCGCAAGAAGGAACCCACCAATATCTTATGCCTTAAAGTTTATAGGGGTTATCCAAGATTTGAAATTTATGATTCGAAGAGTGTGACTATTGAAGACAGGATTTCGCGAGCTGTAGCCAAAATTGAATTAGAGGTTGAGTATTATTTAAGAGTTTGGGCTGAGAATGATAGACAGGCTGAGGAAGAGCGACAAAGGAAAATAGCGAAGGCTGAAATTTTAGCCAGAAAGAAAAAGGAACTTGATGATTTCAAGTTATTATTAAAT
Organism: Chryseolinea sp.; assembly: GCA_046595655.1. GTDB lineage: Bacteria > Bacteroidota > Bacteroidia > Cytophagales > Cyclobacteriaceae > Chryseolinea. The sequence continues at coordinate 63,165 of JBKJOF010000040.1, forward strand.
GCGGCACAGCGCTATAACGATGTAAAACTTATGCGCGACTACATTCAATCCAAAGAGGATATAGCAAGGCGAGATGGTAATCTTAATGAAGATTTACTGAATTGGATTGAATGGGCTTGGAAAAAGGCAGATTGGTATGATCCTCACATTGAAAGTAAAGATGAACTACTAAATGAAGTGGATAAATCCACTCTCACATTCAAAACAAATAGTCAGTCTTCATTTTGATGCAAATAACTAGCTAGTATTACGTTCCTGATATGTGGTCAACTGAACAACTGGATATATTCAAATCTCTTTTCAAAGGTCGAGAAGATGTTTTTGCTGTGCGATGGGAAAATGGAGCAAAGAGCGGGTATATGCCAGCTTACCATTATGATCCGCACAGGTTTAGGTTACATCAGGCAAAAGGTGGCACCTTCCAGAACTATTCAGAAAAGGAATACTTGAGACTGACCAATGAACAGCTTGGGGTGCATTTGAATGGCACGAAGCAAATTGGAGTATATCCTCTGCTAATAGACAATTCCTCATGGTTCATTGCTGCTGATTTTGATAAAAGTACTTGGGTCGAAGACTGTAGAAAGTTTATCAAAATCTGCGCGGAGAAAAATATTCCAGCCTACCTCGAAAGGTCGCGCTCAGGAAAAGGCGGACATGTCTGGATATTTTTCGAACAAAACTATCCAGCGTTTAAAAGTAGAAGAATCTTTATAAACATTCTAGAGCAAGCGGGCATCATCTCAGTTTTTGCAAAAGATTCAAGTTTTGATCGACTGTTTCCCAATCAAGATTATCTTTCGGGTAAAGGATTTGGAAACTTAATAGCGCTTCCGTTCTATAAGCCGTCAATGGAGCTAGGGAATAGTTGTTTTATTGATCCTACAACCCTAGACCCCGTTGAAGATCAATGGAGTTTTTTGAAATCGATTAAAAAAGTTAAAACCGAAATTCTTGATTCGATAGAGAATACAACAATTGAAATTTACAATCCAACCTATAACCTTGCTGTAGGTAAACTTACTATCCGACTTGACAATTCTATTTACCTCACGCGTGCAGGCCTTTCACCCGGGCTCGTCAGTTTTTTGAAGGAAGAATTAAATTTTGTTAACAGTGAATTTCTAATTAAAAAACGAATAGGCAAGAATACTTGGGGGACACAACGCTATTTCAAGTTTGTGGAAGAACGTGAAAATGATATACTCATACCAAGAGGCTTTGTCGGAAAATTGCTGCGCTATTGCAAAGACAGTAAGATTAACTATGAGTTTTACGATGAAAGAAAAAAGCTTGACACGATCGAGTTCACCTCACAAATTCGCCTGCGTGATCATCAAAAAATAGCCAAGGATGCAGCAATAAAAAAGGATTTTGGAGTTATTGTGGCACCTCCAGGATCAGGCAAGACTATAATTGGCCTGTCTATAATTGTTGACAAGCAACAACCTGCCTTGATTATTGTTCATCGTAAACAACTCGCTGAACAATGGATAGACAGAATTGAAGCTTTTTTAGGAATTCCCCGAAAAGAAATTGGCAAACTCAGTCAAGGAAAAATAAAAATCGGTAAGCAAATTACAGTAGCACTAATACAAAGTCTTTCCAAGATAGTTAAGAATGAAAAAGAGAATAAAATTCTAAACTCCTTTGGCTTTATACTAGTTGATGAGTGCCATCACGTGCCAGCGGAAACATTCCGCGATACTATTGAGAAATTCAAAACATACTACCTCTACGGCTTAACGGCTACGCCATTCAGGAAATACAATGATGGAAAAATAATCTTTACCCACCTGGGTGATGTTATTGCTGAAATCAAATCAGCAGAAATTGAAAATCACTTAAAGACCAAAATAATAATTCGCGATACGGAACTGACGGTTCCATTCAATATCAAAACAGATAAATTTGAGACACTTTCAAAAATTCTTGTCCACGACTCCACAAGAAATAAATTAATTTTTAATGACCTAACCAAAGAACTCAACTCTGGAAAGCGGGTCGTAATTTTAACTGAACGAAAAGATCATATCGATACCCTGCATCAATACTTAAAGCAGTTCTACGAGACTGTTACACTAAGCGGTGATGATTCAGAGTCAAGTAGAAATGTAAAGTGGAGAATACTAAATGAAGGAAATTATCAGGCGCTCGTTACTACTGGTCAATATTTTGGGGAAGGCAGCGATCTCTCAAATGCACAATGCGTGTTTCTGGTCTATCCTTTTTCATTTGAAGGTAAACTTATTCAATACATTGGCAGGGTACAACGATCAACCACTGAGCCTGTCATCTATGACTATCGGGATTATAAAATAGACTATCTAGAACAACTATTTCAGAAAAGAAATACCTACTATAAAAAGTTTATCAAAGAAGGACCCTTGTTTGACTTTTATGAACCTGTATCCTCCGATGAAAAATCATTTACAGCCGAAGAACAAATCCGAATTCCAATAGAGCAATTAGAATTTCGGTTTGGAACTGTTGCATTCAAACACCACTTGAAACAACTTAATAAAGAATTAACTTTTGAGGTTTCAAACACTCACATTCGCCCTGAGTTTGAAGTGCTCAAACCTTACTTTGCAAAGTTTCTTAAGTCAAATAAGATTAAGGCAACTATAAAAGTCAAGGTCGAAAATGGCAAGCTCATCTATAACTATGCAACATCTTATGATCTGGAAAAAATAGATCGTGAAGTTGTGGAGGGTGTTCGATTCCGGTTCATATCGCAGAACATGCTGAAGAAATTTCCTGATCCTGGGCAATCGAATTTATTGGACATACAACAGGTACAGTCAACCTTGAAGGATTCTCCATCTCTGTATAATTCCGGAGAAGAGCTTCTGGACGAAATTTTGAAGTATAAAGATGTGAAACATTATCACCAGTTGCGCTACCTGGCTCAGAAGCATGAGAGCAACGTTCTAAAGATTCGCTTTGTCTTGATTCCATTTTCATTTGTCTTTCTGCTAGCAGGTCAACAACAATACCATGTTATCTGGGAGACTTTGGATACCGAAGAGGCGACCTACATATGGCATGTTGAAAAGAATAAAGGAATTCTTCGAAATACTCTGAAACACATCGAAGGAGAACTTGGAAGCATCCGTACAAAAGGGCGACAAGTTTTCCTTGAAAATGTCCGCTCCAATTTCAGTCGCATCCTACACGATTATATAGATAGTAAGAAAGGCTTCATCTTATGGAGAGATGCTCTGGAGGAGCGATTGGTTTAATCTAAATCTATTGAAATTCGTTAAAATCAATTCACAAAAAAAGTAAAATTTGTGACCATACTCTTGTTTTAGTCACAAAAAACAATAATTTTTGTGACAATGGATAATCGACATATCTCCGCTAAAGACAAGATCATTAACCGGATTCAGCAACTCTTGCCGGGCAGTATCCTCTTTGCGCAAGACTTTCTTAGTGACGGTAGCAACGAAGCAATAAGGCAACAACTAACCAGACTTGTCAAAGCGGGGGTATTGAAAAGACTTTCTCAAGGTATTTATCTAACCCCAAAAAAACTTGGCCCACACGGCTTACTCCTACCCAATGCCGAAGAAGTTGCTTCAGCATTGGCCAGACGGGACAAAACGAGAATCGTTCCGACAGGCGAAGTGGCTCTATGGAAATTGGGGCTTTCTACCCAAGTGCCGTTGAATTATGTTTACCTGACTGACGGCCCTTCAAGGGTAATTAATATTGAAGAGACTGAAGGAAAAACCAGCTATACCATTACATTCAAACATGCTTCACCAAAGAATTTCGCATTGCGCGGCAAAATCAGTAGTCAAGTAATCCAGGCCCTTAAGGCTATTGGTGAGAAAAATCTTACCGAAGATGTCTTGGATAAAATTCAATCACTTATTATGCGCGAAAACATGGATGACCTTAACCATGACCTTACGGTAGCTCCGGCATGGATTTCAAAACTGATTAAAGATTCCTTTAAAAGTTATAAGTAAAGATGAGGGATTGGATACATAAAAAAGAAACGGAAAGGCTTGACCTTCTCCGCCTCGTGAGCGGAAAAGCGAATCTTCCTGACTTTATGATTGAAAAAGATTGGTGGGTAACAACTGCTTTGGAAGCTATTTTTACATGCGACCTTCATAAACACTTCGTCTTTAAAGGAGGTACATCCTTGAGTAAATCATGGAACTTGCTCAACCGTTTTTCAGAAGACATTGACATCGTTATTGACAAATCTCTTTTTGGTGCTATAGACGACCAGGAACTCGGAAGATCACAACGCGAGAAACTGACTGAGAGATGCAGCGCATGCTTTCGTTATGAAGACAGTACAACCCATGCTTCATGCTCACATGTTGGCGATGGGCGTGCCCGAAAATACTTTTAAAATTTATACTGAAGAAAGTAAAAGCTCGGACCAGGACCCGACCATTATTTTGCTCGACTATGTCTCGCTTACAGAAATCAAAAATGATTACACCAGAGCTCAAGTAAAAATCGAAATTGGCGTCAGGGCAATGATGGAGCCTTATGAAAGCCGACCCGTGAGTTCATTGCTTTCTCAACATCTGAATACCAATGAAACTGTAGGAGTGAGTACGGTATTACCACAGCGCACCTTTTGGGAGAAAGCGTTTCTTCTTCACGAGTTATTTCAAAGACCATTGGACAAGATGGATATTGCAAGAATGTCGCGTCATTGGTACGATTTACATTACTTGATAAACGCAGGCTTTGCAAAGAAAGCGATAGAGAATAAGGCATTGTATGACGCCATTCGTAACCATCGAAAAATCTTTACTAAAGTTCCTGGGGTTGACTATGACACTTTATCTCCCAAAGCTTTTGGACTATTTCCTCCAAAAGAGAAGAAAGGCGATTGGAATAATGACTATAAAAAGATGATTGTGAGTTGAGTTGTATACCTGGTTTTTTGAGCAACTACAGTTTGATAATTACACATTAGATGTAGACAGTAGCGTTATCACGCGCTATGGAGAACAAGAAGGGAGTAAAAAAGGGTACAACCCCAAGAAGCCTGGCAGGGGTAGTCATCATCCCTTATTTGCTTTTGTTAATGATATACGGATGGTGGCAAACTGCTTGAATCGTAGTGGCAATACAGGAAGCAACAGTAACTGAAGAGGAGACCTTTACGATTCTCAAGAACAAAACAATTGGATTGTTTAGAGCGGATAGCGGTTTTTGTACCAGTACGATCTTAGATTTCGTTGAGGGCAAAGAAATTCCCTACGTTATGGCGTGTAAACTCTATGCAAATTTACAGGCCAGTATTTATAACATCACCCAATGGAATGTTATAGGAGAAGGACTATGGATATCTGAGATAAGCTACCAACAAGGAGGTTGGAGCAAAGCCAGAAGAATGGTAGTGATAAAGCAAAGTGAAGAAATCAGAGCCAAGGCTACAGGGAAAAAGCTAAAGACATTGTTTAGCAGCATGGGCATAGCGGATGAGAAAGTATACCGTAAAAGGTATCACGCTTTTGTAACGAACCAACAATTGCCAGCCTTGGAAATATGGGAACAATATAAACGCAGAGGTGATGCTGAAAACAGGATAAAAGAATTAAAAGAAGATTTTGGCGCAGAAGGTTTTTGCATGGACAGCTTTTGTGCTACCGAAACAGCTATGCGTTTTGTAATGGTAGCCTATATTTTGATGAGTCTATTCCGGCAAATAACCCATCAGAAACAACCACAGCCCAAGCTTTCAACATTAAGGTTCAACTGCTTTGCAGTTGGAAGTTGGTTGGAGGAAGAGGCTCAGAAATGGACATTACAAATGTCCGTACCCCTCAAAAGAAGACAATGGTATGACGGTCTATTCTCAATTATTAAAAATATAAACCTGCCACTAAGTCTTACAGGTTAGTTCACAATAGCTCTACTGCAAAATCTCGGTTGAATCTTTATTTCCCATTTCTCAAAATTGAGGTAAACGTTTCTAACGGTATTTTATCGTTCTTATAGAAGATGGTAATATAGGCATCTGGGATGCCACGCTGAATAACTTGCTGACATATTTCCTCTGCGGTATTAAGTGAGGGGAAATCGCATAGGTAGTAGTAGACGATTCCGTCTTTCAATTTTTTCTCGATCTGACCTAGATCAGATAATTCAGGGAATGTAAGATCGGGATTTTGCCTGTACGCTCCCACACATACTTTGAACACAATGTTTTCCGATTTTTGATCTCCATATAAGGCAAGTATTTTAGCATAGCGAGGGCTTACGCGGGTACGGGCATTTGGTTTGAGTTCAGCGGCTAGTGGCTTAACGACAGCAAGCGGATCCTTGTCAGCACTTTGCATAGGAGCAATCACAAATTCTGCTCTTCGGTTTTTTTGATGCTGCTGTTCGGTGCATTCTTGCGTATCACACATCACAGAGGGCGCAGACTTACCCAATGCTTTTGTTTTAATGTTGCGCTGATTGACACCGTGATTTACCAAATAGGTTTTAATAGAACGTGCGCGTTGTTGGGTAAGACTGAGGTTGTGCTGGTGAGTGCCGCGAAGATCCGCATGAGCCTTAACCGACAACTGCATGAATGGATAGCGCGCAATTATAGCAGTCGCTTTATCAAGTTCCTGCTGGTCTGTCTTGTCTAATTCGAAACTGTTCTTGTCAAAATAAATATTTTGCAAGGTTATGGTTTGATCTTCCGATAGTTGAATGATTTTGGACGGATCTTCCATCAGGCCTGCTAATGATCCTTTACCTATTGGTTTTGTTTCTTCTTTCGTCTGAAGATACAGCATGCCATCTTTCTCGATGATTTCATCATAAATTTTATCAGAGACTATATAAAATTTAGGTGTCTCATTATTGAGTATGATAAGATTGGAAGAATCGGGTAATGTTAAAAGTTTTTTCCGGGCTAACAATATTTCAAGAGGTTCTACTTTCGCGGCATACGGAGCGATCTTAATATGCTCTACTTGCTTCTCATGATCGCTATCCAAAATTTCTATTTTATAGTCTCCTCCCTTTTTTCCGGCAAACGAAAGAATCCCGCTTTCAATTTTAGACGCGACTGCTTCTCCGGTTGTATTGTCCGTTACCATAGCTTGCGCATTGATCATTGGCTTTCCGGATTCATCTGCGACTAGACTGATCACGGGCAGTTGCTTATCAGGATCATTTTGTGTCGGTATCGGATGGATAATAGAATTTTTGTCCATCCCTTTTTCAGCAATGCCGGAGTACATTCCCGTATATCCATCTTTGTTGGCAATGATAATATAGGGTGTGCCTTCGGGCAACGTAAATTCTGTTATACCTTCTGCGTTAGCAATTTGTTCAATGTCGGAATCGGTGAAGCTCATGATTTTTACTTCGGCATTAGCAAGAGGAGAATGATCAGATTCTTTGAAAGCCTGTGCTGCCATTACGTATGAAATGATCTTGATGGTTTCCAATTTAATTTCCAATTGTTGAACGGAGGAAGCCGTTGGATCAATGTTGATGGTTCTTACTTTTTCTTCATACCCTTCTGCAATGATCACAACTTCGTAAGCGCCTCCTTTTTTTCCATCGAAGGATAAGATTCCATTCTCGATTTTTAATTTATTTTTTTCTCCCGTTGCGTTGTTTGTCAATATGGCTTGCGCGATTGTAGTCGGTTTCCCGGTTTCATCTGTAATGAAACTTACCACGGGTATTTGCTTATTGGGATCGTTGTGGGTAGGTATCGGATGGATAATATGAGCTTCATCCATTTCTTTATCGGCTATTCCGGAGTACATACCGGTGTAACCATCTTTGCTGGCGACAATAATAAAAGGTGTGCCTTCGGGTAATGTAAATCTTGTTATTCCTTCTGCGTTAGCAACCTGTTCAATATCGGGAGCGGTGAAACTCATGATCGTCATAGAAGCACCCGCGAGATTGGAGTTGTCAACTTCTTTGAAAGCCCGAACGGCCATTACATAAGAGATGGTCTTTTTTTCTGCCGCTGACATCGCTTCTACTGGTTGCGCCTTAGAAGTAGCAGCTCCTACAGTTGTAGTTTTAGCAAGTTGCCCTTGACCCTCTGTCGTAGTCGCAGCTTCATTTGTATCTCTGTGCTTTTCATTTAACGGTAGCACTTCCTTTTCAACAAGTGAATTTGTTACTGCCGCTTTCGTCATCATGGAGTTACCGGGTTCACCTGCGTTGGGACTTACCATCGGTAGGGTTTTATCCGTGTTGTTGTTGGAAGCCGTCTGGATATTTTCAGTAGTGCCCGGTTGGGGTATTGTTGCTGTTCCTACTAAAGCAATTGAAAGTGGAGCAACAACTTCTGCTTTTTGCGGTATGGTCAATTCTTCTGCTACAGATTTATAATCCTTGTGCTCCACCGCAATGGTGTACTCTTTTCCTTGCTCACCTACAAAGCTTAATGCGCCATCTTTTATCTGCGTCTGAGATTTCTCTCCTGTTGTTTTGTCGGTTACCGTTACAGAAGCATCGCGCAATACCTCTTCATTTTTACCAACAACTTGAATCGTGACGGCTAATTTTTTAGTTAAGTTTATAGTCAACGGATCTACAACGGAAGCGGTAGAATTTATCGGAATCGTTTTTTCTTGTGTGCCATATCCTTCTGCGGATACAGTCACTTTATATTGTTCACCTCTTTTTCCGTTAAACGAGATGATTCCATCTTCAACTTTCGAAAGTACTTTTTCTCCGGTTTTCATGTCGATCACTTCTACCACAGCATTGGTAATCGGTACTCCGTTCTCGTCCTTCACCATTCCAAATATTTGAAGGGTGCTGGCAGGATCATTGTTTACCAACACATCATGAATGATTGTTTGTTTGTCCATGCCGGTTTCAGCCACACCCATATACATACCGGTAAATCCATCTTTATCGGCTGCAACGATATAGGCCATTCCTTCAGGCAGCGAAAATTCGACAAGGCCATCACTGTCAGCAATAAGTTCCATATCGGAGTCTTCAAGGTTCATGATTTGAACTCTAGCACCGGGCATTACTGTATGATCTGTTTCTTTGATTACTCTTGCCGCTAGTGTATAACGCGCTGGCTTTGTTTCCTCCATCACAACTGAAATTTTCTCGACAGCAGTCGCGTCTTCGGTTATCACTATTTCTTCCAATGTTGTTTGATGTCCTTCATGTTCGACAGCAATGTTGTACGCTTTACCATGTTCGGCAAAGAAGTTGAGTACTCCGTTTTCTATTTCTCCGGGCACACTTTCTCCTGTTGCCTTATCGGTTATGGTTGCCTTGGCACCGTCTAACACTTCGCCCTTTGCATTGCTCACCAACGCCAGCACCGGTACAGGATTTCCAGGATCTCCGACTGCCGCTACCGGATGAACGATGGAACTTTTGTCCATTCCTTTTTCAACGATGCCTGCATGCTTTCCAGTGAGTCCATCTTTTGAGCCCACCACAAGATATGCTGCATCCATCGGCAAGGAAAATTCAACAATACCATTTTCATCTGCTGTGAGTTCCTGGTCGGTATCCGTAAAGGTGATGATCTTCACTTGAGCTCCTCCAAGCGGTGCATTCGTTTCTGCATTGAACACACGTGCCGACAACGTCATTACAGCAGGAGCTTCTTTGAGCACAATGCTCCAGGTTTTCGATCCACTATCTTCAGGTCTTATTTCAAGTTTGTGACTAACGGTATCGCCCAGTTCATTTTGGATTTTGATTCGGTACGTATGTCCTTTCTCTCCCAGGAAGCTTACCAGCGATTGATCTTTTGAACGACTCGTTTCCTTGCCTGTGGTTTCATCCATAATTGTTATGGATGATGCGTTTTGAAGAATCCCGTTTTCATTTTCAATTCTACCTACACAGACTATCCGAGATGTATCGCCATACACTGCAACCTGGTGTACAACGTGCTGATAATCTTCTTCGAGGATAGCCTGACTTGAATACATTCCCACTTTACCATCTTTATTGGCAATGAGAATGTAGTCCGTTTCGCGCGGTAACTCGAATTGAAGATTGCCGCCAATGCCGGATGTAAGTGTCGTGTCATGAGTACTCATGGTCATGAGTTGAACCGAGGCGTCTGATAATGATTCTCTGGTAACGCCATCATAAATTCGAGCAATTAACTTTACTGCATCGGGAGCCTTCACAAATTCGAATATATCATCGTTACCTTTTCGGGCCGATGAGAAGTAGCCTGTTTGCTGATCTTTTGTGATCAACGAGAAATCATCGTACGGAGAATTAATGGGGTAATCTAAGTTGATGGCCGGGGTAAAACCATTTACGTTTTTTTCGCTTTTGAAAATATCGAGTCCGCCTAATCCTCCATGACCATCGGATGCAAAGTAAAGTGTGTTGTTGATATAAAAAGGAAACACTTCGTTTTCAGAAGTGTTGATACTGGGCCCTACGTTGAAAGGTTCACTCCATTGGCCATTGGTTCGGTCGGAACGATAAATATCGGTGCCACCATATCCTCCTGGTCTGTTGGAAATAAAGTATAATGTATTTCCATCTTCTGAAATGGAGGGATGGGCAAACGAGTAAGGAGGTTCATCAAATGGGAGGGCAGAGAATACCCACTCTTTTTTCGCTGCGTCACGACTAACATCGAACAGGGATAAATGTGAAATCTTGATGTTTGTTTTTTCGTTTGTCTTAATTTGTTGATTTCGGTTTAAGATCATTTTCTCATCCTTCGCATAGAAGACCACCGGGCCATCATGAAAGCGAGTGTTGATGTCTTTGTCGAAATTGGTTGGCTTTTGAAAAGTATTATTGACAATCTTAGCACTGTAATACAATTTAAGGAAGGCGCTATTATCCCAATGATATTTCTTTTTAAGAATAAATTCTGGCTGTGATGATGCGAATACAATTCCATCCTTATAATACGCAGGCGCGAATTCAGCTTCATCGGTATTAATCGAAAGCGGTGTAACGTGATAGGCCAAAGAATCTGCATAATACCTTGACTTGTCCTGAAGATCATTTAATAATTGCCGAGCATAAGAAGCATTAGAATCACGCTTCAAAAGACCTAGCAAAATTTCTTCCCCTTCGCTTCGTCTATTGAGTGTGATCAACGCTTTAGCATAGTGAAATGAATCTTCGTTTGAAAATGCAGCATGATTCTTCTTTGCTTTTTCATACCACGGCTCTGCAGCTTTAAGATCATTGGTTTTACCATACGACCTGGCAATCTTTAACATGATGTCGCCAGGATGATCCGCGTCCTTAAGGGCGCGTTGATAATATGCGGAAGCTTGTAGATAATTATGGTGCTTATATAACGAATCAGCAAGGGTGAGATAGGCCCGATGACTGTGCTGTGAGAATGCCAACGAAGGAATAATAAGGGCTAAGAAAAAAAGAAGGGTTATTCTCATCACTAGAAATAACGTGGCGATTGAATAATATGCTTGCCACGCCTCAGTCTGTAATTTAAAACAATTTCATGTGATCCCCATTGCGCTGAAGCGATATCACTGGTAGGGTAACCATACGAGTAGCCAATCGACAGTTGGTTGTTGACATTCAATTGCAATAAACCATCAACGGAATCTCCCATGCGGTAAGAAAATCCGACCCATACTATTTCTTTAATGAGCAGGTTGGCATTCA
>JBKJOF010000113.1:0-61672 GCA_046595655.1 Chryseolinea sp.
TGGTAAATCCATCCACATCTTTATCTGAACGAATCTTCTCTGTAATTTTTTCTACTGATATGTGAGCAGGCAACGGAAGCTGTACAATAAATCCATCTACGTCTTCATCGTCATTCACGTGATCGATGTGCTTCATTAATTTTTCTTCGCTAATCGTATCCGCAAAGCGCATCATGGTATAATGAAAACCAACTGCCTTGCAGGATTTTACTTTGTTGTCTACGTATGTCTGACTAGCTCCGTCATCGCCCACCAAAATAATAGCGAGATGAGGAATTTTCTTTCCTTCCTGCTTACGAAGGGCAACAGCTTCGGCAATTTCATTTTTGATATCCGTTGATACCTTCTTGCCGTCAATGAGCGTGTATTGTGTTTGTACGGAAGTCTCCATATACTAAATCTTAGTGCTTTTTTTTTTGCTATTTCTTTTTATCTGATTTGTTTTAACCCAATTTTGAATGAATTGCCACAACTCATTTTGATACTCTTTCTCAGCACGATCATATTGTTCTTTCAATTTCAGGAATTTCTTTTGAGATTTTATCAATCTCTTTTCTGATTCCCAAAGCAGCGCTTCTTCCTCGCTTAACTTGATACCTTCAACTTTTCTTGCACGATCTCTATCCTTAAGTGCCTTCTCTCTTCGTATCCTGATCTCATTCAGAATACTTTCAGCCATCTTATCATTACTCTGCTTTACCATTAGCGTTTATGATTTTGAAGAGTTCTTTTTAATGCTATCTAAAAAAAATTTATTTAACTTGGATTGAGTGTCATGCTGATCTTTCAATATTTTTATTGACTGCTCTAATTTCTGATCAAAAAGTTGCATCCTTCTTTCCTGCGCTTCCAGTCGCTGCTCAGCCTTCACCATTCTTTTAATAGTGAACTCAAATCGTTTATCAAACTTCTCTAATCTTTTATCCAAATCTTCCCATCTGCTTTCAATTTCAGCAAGCTGGATCAACATATCGGAAATAACTTCATCATAATTTCTATCCATAACGATACTTAATTAATTAATCAATCTTCAAAATCGCCATGAAAGCTTCTTGTGGAACTTCTACCGTTCCGATCTGACGCATGCGCTTCTTACCTTTCTTCTGCTTCTCTAACAATTTGCGCTTTCGTGAAATATCACCACCATAACATTTTGCAATCACGTTCTTCTTAATAGCACTGATGTTTTCGCGCGAAACAATTTTCTGACCAATGGCAGCCTGAATGGCAATCTCAAACATCTGACGTGGAATCAACTCTTTCAATTTCTCGCAAAGTTTTCTTCCCCAATCTTGTGATTTAGCACGGTGAACGATGGCGCTCAAGGCATCTACTTTTTCACCATTCAACATGATATCCAGTTTCACCATGTCTGATTCCTGGAAACCAATGAGATGATAATCCAACGAAGCATAGCCGCGAGAAATGGATTTTAATTTATCGAAGAAGTCGAATACAATTTCGGAGAGCGGCATTTCGAACGACATCTCCACGCGATCGGTGGTGAGGTAATTTTGATTTTTGATTATACCACGTTTGTCCATACACAAACCGATAATAGGGCCAATGTATTCTGCTTTCGAAATGATCTGTGCTTTAATGTAAGGCTCTTCAATAGTTTTGATCCGCGTAGGGTCAGGCATTTCAGAAGGCGCGTTAATATCTAATTCAGTACCATCGGTAAGATGCGCTTTGAATTGAACTGAAGGTACCGTTGTAATAACCGTCATGTTGAACTCGCGCTCCAATCGCTCCTGGATAATTTCCATGTGGAGCATACCTAAAAATCCGCATCGAAAACCAAAGCCTAATGCGGCAGAGGTTTCTAGTTCCCATACTAATGATGCATCATTTAATTGAAGTTTTTCCATGGAGGCACGCAACTCTTCAAACTCTGATGTTTCCACCGGATAAATTCCGGCAAACACCATCGGCTTTACTTGTTCGTATCCTTTCAATGATTCACCAGGATTGAGTGCACTTGTAATCGTATCGCCTACGTGAACTTCCTTCGCTACTTTAATACCGGAGATGAGGTATCCTACATTACCTGCGCTAATTTCATTACGCGGTTGCTTATCCAACTTCAATACACCAATTTCATCTGCATTGTATTCCTGACCTGTGCCAACAAACTTGATCTTCTCGCCTTTTTTCATCGTGCCATTAAAAACACGGAAATAGATTTCAATACCTCTGAAGGAATTGAACACCGAATCAAAAATCATGGCCTGAAGTGGAGCTTTTGGATCGCCCTTCGGAGCGCGTACTCGCTTCACAACGGCATGAAGAATTTCTTCAATACCCTTACCTTCTTTCGCGCTTGCTCGCAGTACATCTTCGCGTTTGCAGCCAATCATTTCTACGATTTCATCGGTCACTTCCTCTGGCATAGCATGGGGAAGATCGATCTTATTCAATACCGGAATAATTTCCAGATTGTGTTCTAACGCCAGGTATAAATTGGAAATAGTCTGTGCTTCAATACCCTGGCTAGCATCTACAATGAGCAGAGCGCCTTCACATGCAGCAATGGCGCGGGAAACTTCGTATGAAAAATCTACGTGACCGGGCGTATCGATAAGGTTGAGCACGTAATCCTGACCTTCAAATTGATACTTCATCTGGATAGCATGCGCCTTGATGGTAATACCTTTCTCCTTCTCCAAATCCATGTTATCGAGTACTTGAGCCTCCATTTGGCGCTCGTTTAGGGTACCGGTAAACTCTAAAAGCCGGTCAGCCAACGTGCTTTTTCCGTGGTCGATGTGTGCGATGATGCAAAAATTCCGAATATTCTCCATGTAGTTACCCCTGCTCTTAAGTATTGAATCGGCAAAAGTAACACTTATATAGAGCAGGGGGAAATAAAAGAATAGAAGTGGCACCTAAAGATTCGGGGCTTTAAGTTCAACTCAACAGCCTACCGAGTTTAGATTTACTGTGAACCTTTTCGTAAAATAGGAACAGATCGCAGGCCACCACAACCGGCAAGGCACGGTCTGCCATGAGAGTGTCTTGCTTCTGCCTTGCTATATCTTCCACTGTTGCTCCACTCTCATAGTGCAGCAGAGGCCAAGTTAATGGAAGGTTCACTGAAGAGTCTATGATGATAAAGGTAGGTATCCGTTGATTCACGAGGGAATTCAGAGAGAAGCCAGGCATACCGTTTTGAAATATGGGGAAATACCTTGATTTTAGGTCTTGGAATATCTGGAAATAGTTGCTAGCAAGCTGAACCCTTCATCTAAAAAGGATACCAGGCACTAGTGTCTGTTATACAGATGGTAGCGTCAATTTTTAATAAGATGAATCTATTTCAAAGAATATTTACCAAGGAACAGTCATTTAAGGAATGTCCAAGGTGTTTAGGTAAAGGTCATGTTGACTTGGATGATATTAATAGACTGAATCAAGAATTAATGTGGGCGCCTGGAATATGCGCATACTGTAATGGGAAGGGAAAAGTAGATTCTACTATAGAAGAAAACGTGCCGGTTAATGCTTCTTATCTTGTAGTCAATCTGCCGGAGGACGAGAGAAAAAGAATTATTCATGGCCATCCGGATGCCATCGAAAGAGGAAAGCAATTTGAAGATCAGATTAAAGTATTCATAGATCAAATCTCGTATTTACATTTCAAAACAGGATTAAACGAATTGCAAATAGCAGAGTTCTTTTTATTAGGTAAAGAGAACTTGGTTTCTTATGAAAAGGAAAGAAAAGAATTTGTTGACTATGTCGAAAGAGTAATTAAGAAGATAGCGAAGAGAAACTGAAGCTACCAAAAGCTAAACGTTATCTAAAATACTTTCATTGAAGGGCAACGATCTGCTTCTGTAATACATGCTTGTCCATTTGGGTTTTGGCCAATGAAAGCGCCTTCTCATAATTCATTTTTGCTTTCGCGCCATCGATATCTCTATACAGCTCACCCAGCAACGTGTAATAAAAATGATTGTCCTTTAAATTCAATTTCTCTGCTTCAATAATCGCTTCCGCTTTGCCATTTGCTTTCGATAGCGCATACGTTCTATTTAGCGCAACAATAGGTGAGTATTCAATTTGCAACAGCTGATTGTAGAGTTGCAAAATACTCTCCCACTTTTCTTTTGTATCGGCTTTGATGGTATGCCAATAAGCAATGCCTGCTTCGATATGATATTTTGAAATTACATTACCTACTGAAGCTTTATTGAAAAAATACAATCCTTGCGCAATCAACTCCTGGTTCCAAAGTGATTCGTCCTGATCTTGATATAAAACCATTTCGCCTTCTTCATTTGTTCTCGCTTCAAATCTCGAAGAATGAAAACACATTAAGGAAAGCAAAGCATTTACAGAAGGTTTATTGGTCTGCTCGTTCTCAATAAGCAAGTGGGTTAATCGCATAGCTTCCAGACAAAGATCTCTGCGCAATACATTATCCTGACTTTCGGAATAATATCCTTCGCTGAAAAGTAAATACAAGGTTGTTAAAACAGTTGGCAATCTTTTTTTGATTTCAGTTTCATCCGGAAATTCAATCGCTATTTTTTCAGTGCGTAACTTTTCTCTTGCTCTGAATAATCTTTTATTGATCGTTTCCTTGTTCGTTAAAAAGGCATTTGCAATTTCATCTATGCCAAATCCGCAGAGGATGCGAAGTGATAATCCGATTTGCGCTTCCACTGGAATGGAAGCATGACAAAGTGCAAACAACATTTGCAGTTGACTGTCACTAATATTTTTATCCGATAAGTCAATTTCAATTTCCTGAACTGTATATGAAGAAGATTTTATGTGCTGACTAATCTTTTGCACAAAGATGTTGTCTCGCTGAATTTGATTTTTGGCTTTGTTCTTTGCAACGGTATACAACCAGGCGGTAGGGTTTTCGGGGATACCTTTATATGTCCAGGTTTCAACTGCCAACACAAATGTATCACTAGCAATATCTTCAGCCATCTCAAGATGATCAACACCCAAGAGTTTACAGAGTACAGAAGTTATTTTTCTGAATTCCGTTCGGAAGAGGTGTGGTATGAACTCTTGATTGTGCATATTTTTTTTAACCGCTGAGGGCGCTGAGAAACGCAGAGAAATACATTTAGTAATGATATTTCTTTGCGAACCTCCGCGTCCTCGGTAAATTTCTCTTAGTGAACTCCATCATTTTTTGCAATCTTCCGCACCTCTACAGTATTACCTTCTCCCTGTAACACAGGACATCCCTTTGCAAATTCAACGGCTTCATCAATTGAATTAGCCTTCACCATAATAAACCCACCAATGGTTTCTTTGATGTCACCAAAAGGTCCGTTAGTAATAACATTTTTATGACCCACTACCTTGGCACTGTCGAAAGGTAGACCTGTGCCACTTACAAATTTGTCTTGTGCAGCAATGCCACCGATCCAATCCATGGTTTGTTTCATCCAGACTTGCATTTGTTCTGGTGACACCTTCTTGCCAGCATCTTCATGTCGCATGATTAATAAGAATTCGTCCATAATGTTTGAAGTTTAATTGTTTGCCCTTATGACAATTGAATATTTGAGAATTGGACAAGCGTAAGAAGATTTTGTTTAGCTCCGCCATACCGGCCTAATCTAAGATACGTGGATACAATAAGCAATCAATATTGTTATTCAATCGTATATACAGCCACGAGTGGGAATCGCTATGCAAAATCATGCTGTGAATTATTCCACAGAAAATAATATTTATCGCGCTCATGCCTTCTTGGGTACAAGGCAAAATATTATAATACACAAACTAACTACTGAAAAAACAGCAAGTCAATCTTGATACCAATAAAAATCAAGAGGCATTTTGTGGATAATAGTACACACAACTCTTGCATAGCGTACACGGTGCAATTTGAAATCGTTACGTTTCAAGCGTTTCACTGATTTATTAAGATAGGTGCACTATTTGCAAAGGGCCTACAAAAACATAATCATGAAAACACAGAAATTAATAATAGCAGCAGTGGTTGCTTTTCTTGCATTCGGAAGTTCTTTCAACACGCAAGCTCAAACTAAAAAGGTATTGAGTATAGGACCAGAAGTAGGCATAAGTATCTCTAATTACGGCATGGATGCCAGCTCAAATGATCCTAAACTAGGAGCCGTTATCGGAGGTTTTGTTACCTATAGTATCATCAACACTTTTGCCATTACTGCGAAAATACTTTACTATGAAAAAGGAGCTTCGTATAAACCAACCGATAACAAGCAGACACTTCAATACCTTGAAGTCCCTATTATTGGAAGATTCTTTCTGAATAAGGAAGGGGCGTTTCGGCCGAACGTTTTCGTTGGTCCTTCCTTTGCATTTTTAAACGGAGCATCCAATAAATTTGGGAACAATGATCGCGTTGATATTGAATCATACAAAAAAACCTATAATGGAGTGGATGTTGGCATTACAGGCGGAGCAGGTTTTAACTTGCGGATTATGAATGAAACATATTTGGTTTTCGATGCACGATATACACGCGGTCTTTCAGATATAACCCAGACTATCGACAATGTAAACAACAACTCTATTGCGTTGACTGCGGGAGTTTCTTTTGGATTTTAAACGCTCTTTCGCTTAACGATTTTTTTACCGTAGATATAGCCACCCTAGTTGGTCGGTTATGTCTACGTTTTCTTTTAATGCATGCGGGGGGTTATTTCTGAAATAACAAAAAATGAACGAGTGGAAGAACCTCATTCAAAGCAAAACAAATTCAACCAGGCGGCAACTTTTTTCTAGATGATCTGCCAGTAAACAGTTAGCGTTAATTCTCAACAGAGCCTGACCCATTGACAACACTGTCGGCAGTAGAAACTAACCTAGCACACTTTCATATAACAAAACTTAGAGTTTGCCTGGTATAAAGTCGATGTAGGTTACATGTGAACAGCTACGGAAGTTTAGCCACCCACTGCTCCGGTAGAATTTTCAGTATCCAGTAAATTACCTTCCATTTAAAACCCGGCACAATTACAAAACCATTTCCGGCAGAAACAGTGGCGCGAGCTATAAACTCAGGCTCCAACATTAAACCCTCCGGAAGATTTAAACCAGCGGTCATCTTACTGCGGATGTATCCTGCTACTACCACATTGACTGTTATATTTCTCGAAGCAAGGTATTGTCGGAGCCCTGCGAGATATTGTGTAAATGCAGACTTCGTACTTCCATAAATGAAATTACTTTTTCGTCCACGCACACCAGATAGTGATGACAATCCAATAATTTGTTTGAGATCTTTGTTGGCAACATCCATGGCGATGATGTTTATGATTGAAACAGCACCACAATAATGAACTTTCATCATTTGATAACTTCCCTCCCAATCTAAAAGCGCTTCTTCATTATTTTTCAGAAAGCCGGCAGCATATAAAACAACATGTGGTTTCTCTGGCAATGAATTGTAAAACTGATGATGTGTTTCAAAAGCTGTTGCGTCAAAGTAAAGTACATTTACTTTACTTTTTATATTGGGATTCTGATTTAAAAAATCATCGAGTTGTTTTGTGCTTCTTGAAGCAGCAACAACATTAAATCCTGCATGTGCATACAATTTTATGGCTTCCTTAGCCACATCAGAATTGGCCCCAAGAATAAGAACAGTTTGAGATAAATGAGTTGACATGTATACAATAAGCTTGAGGGGTAAATATACATCACCAAATGAGAGAACACATTTAATGTCTTTTGGGAATTGTCAGGGTCAACATCCGTTTTCAACTATATTATTTCCCGCTTCCGCTGATCATCAATCTACTAACATAAGGCATCGTGATCGGATTCAAAGAAACTCAAAGACAAGAGAGTTCCGTAGAAAAAAACCTTATTATAAATGTTAATAACTCAAACCGTTCTCATACTAAATACTCATTGCTACATATTCCCTACAAAGAACTATTTATAAACCACGCCCTCCTTCATTACAAAACTTACCTTTTCTAGCGTCTTAATATTTTGCAACGGGTTCTCATCGCTCGCTACAAGGTCTGCGAGTTTTCCCTTTTCAATTGTTCCGATTTTATCCGCCATGTTCAAAATTCCAGCGTTCACAATGGTTGCTGATTTGATGGCCTCCATCGCAGGCATACCAACTTCAACCATGTAGGTAAATTCTTTTCCATTTTCGCCATGTGGAAAAACACCGGCATCGGTACCAAACGCAATCTTAACTCCACGTTTGTAAGCTTTGCTAAATGTGTTTTGAATTTGCGGGCCAATCTCCAATGCTTTTGGCACGACCAACGGATGATAGTACCCTGCCACTTTCGCTTGCTCTGCAACAAATTTTCCTGCCGTAATAGTAGGCACATAGAATGTTCCTTTCTGTATCATTAAGTCCATAATTTCTTCCGTCATTTTTGTACCGTGTTCTATTGTAGTGATACCCGCCATCACTGCACGCTTCATACCTTCGGCTCCGTGTGCATGAGCAGCCGTGTGCATACCATAATCTTTTGCTGTTTCAATAATCGCCTTCAGTTCTTCCTCCGTAAATTGCGGACCCGATCCATCTTTCGCAATGCTCAATACACCACCGGTAGCGGTGATCTTAATCATATCGGAACCCTCCTTATAGCGCTGACGAACCGCCTGCCGTGCATCTTCAGGAGAATTGATTACGCCTTCTTTCGGGCCTGGATCGCCCATCAAATCCTTTTTAAAACCATTTGTAGGATCACCATGCCCGCCCGTTGTAGCAATCAACCTACCCGCTGTGAATATGCGTGGACCCACAACAAGTCCCTGATTGATGGCATTACGCAAAGCGATGTTTACACCAGAACCACCTAAGTCACGCACGGTAGTGAATCCCGCCATTAACGTTTTCTTTGCAAAGACCGTAGAACGAAATGCAACATCTGCCTCATTGGAGGTGAAGCGTTGAATGGCCTGATCTTTACTCGTCTCTCCCTCCAGATGCACATGCATATCGATGAAGCCAGGCATAATGGTTTTCTTACTGAGATCGATGAGTTTATCATCTTTACCTGGTTTAGAAAATCCTTTTTCAATCTCAATGATTTTATTTCCTTCAATGATGATCGTCATTTGAGGTTGAGCTTCATTTGACTTTCCATCAATAAGGTTGCCACAATGAATAAAAGTCTTTTGTGCCTGAACACTTGTATAGCAGAGGATTGCAAAAATTAGAGCGTACAATTTATTCATAAGTGATGATTTTAATTTTATTGATATTCAAATTAATAACGTGTGATTACTGTTTAATTAGAAATTTTTGAATCACCTCTTTCAATGCGGATATTTCATCTTCTTTCATGGTTGCTGCCTTAACATAGAGCATAAGTTCAAACATAACTTCTTTGTCGTAGCCAAGACTTGATGAAATTTTTGAACAGAAGAGAATTTCTTCGCGATACATACGCTCGTCAATCTTCATCAATTGCACAAGGCTGAAAATGTAATCGAACTTTTGATCGTTGTCGAGGTTTTGGGGTACAATAACATCGTGTCGTTGTGTGAATAACGGCACAACTTCGTCCGGATAAATTCCATTGGCCCTGCCGATGTTGATAATATAATTCCGTTCGCGATCCGCCACTTTGCCATCAATCTGCGCGAGACTGATCAGCAATTTCATTTGGTTAAGTCCGGGCATGTATTGGGTATTAAATCGAAGTCCTATGTTCAAAATCAACATCCAACCTAGTAACTTAAAAACAAATAACAAAGATAATGGGGGGACTATCTTTCTATGATGGAAGAATGCCCATATATTGACCAGGCAGTCGTCACGTTTTTAAGGTAAGCTTTCAGCTCATCCTCTTTACCAAATTGCTTTATTTCAACATGCTTTTTCTGCTTCTGTCGACTTGCTCTTAACGCTGCCGTTGATACTTTCGAACGCATCACGGAAGCATGTAAAAACTGAGCGTGATACAATTTCTTTACCTTCAAATGTTCAACATTCCGGCCAGCACATTCTCTATTACCCATCCTTATCATGACAAGGTGACGATTCTCATTGTTTGTGTAATGCAGTTGCGGGACTTTGAAAAACTAAATTGTCCCAACTACACTGAGCACAATCATTGACTGGCGTTGGATGTGAGTTCCATGGGCGGTCGGCAATATGTGTGCTTTTGTTAACCCTCCGTTCGTAAAGAGTTTACCGGATTTGATGTCGCAGCTCTAATAGATTGATAGCCTACCGAAAGCACGGTCATCAGTAGCATAAACAATCCTGTTAAAGCATACAAAGTCAAATTGATTTCTGCATGATAAGAATAAGCAGCCATATATTGCCTTGTTACAAACCAAGCGATTGGATAGCCAATCAATAAACTAATAACAACAAGAAAGGCGAAGTCACCGCAAAGCATAAGTGTAACGTTTACAACCGAGGCGCCCATTACTTTCCTGATTCCTATTTCCTTTGTTCTTCTTTCTGCTGCGAATGATGCAAGTCCAAATAATCCTAAACATGAAATCAGAACGGCAATAAAAGTAAAACTTAGTGAGAGCTTACCGATAACTCTTTCTGTTTGGTATTCACGATTGAATACATCGTCAAGGAAGGTGTACTCAAATGGATAGTCGGGGTTATGTTTCCTGAAAACGTTTTCAATCTGTCCGATTTGCTCAGTCATGGAAGCCTGTCCTGACAGCTTGATAAAGTAGTGAGAGCCTATATTTTCCGAATACATGAAAATCATGGGTTCAATTCCGAATCTTAGATTATCATTATGAAAGTCATCAGTAATACCAACAATTCTGCCCTTTCCATTCCACATTTCCAACTCCGATCCTACAGCATTATCCAGGTTCAACCCCATTACCTCTGCTGCCTTTCTGTTTATAATATAATTGGAGGCATCCTGATCTTCAATGAAATTCCTGCCCCTTTGGAGCTTAATATTCATCGTAGGAATAAATTCTGCGTCACAACGATATATCTTAAAGGTGATAGAGGAGTTATCAGGCTTACCAGTCCAAACGGGGTCAGTAGTGGTAATCGGAATCGTAAAAATGTTATTTCCTCCAAAGGCAATATTCTTAACATTTGGAAGCTGCAACAAGTCATTTTTGATCGCCTGATAATGTTTAACCATTCCATCATTTTGGTCAAGTACGATGACATTATCTTTGTCAAATCCGAGATTCTTTTTGCTGATGTAGGTTATTTGCTTGTACACAGCAATACTTCCAACAACGAGTATTACTGAGGTTGCAAATTGAACAACAACAAGCGTTTTACGCAATTTGTTACCAGTAAGACCTGACTGACTATCTCCCTTCAAAACTTTCGCTGGATTAAATCTTGACAAAACAAATGATGGATAACTTCCTGCCAGTAATCCACAAATCAACGTAATGATTAAGGCTCCTGACACGAGTATCGGATTGGTAAAGTCTAACTCAATAAATTTACCTGTGACATCATTAAAAAAAGGAAGCAGTAACTGAACAATTACCAACGCGAATAGGAGTGCAATAAATGACAAAAGTATGGACTCGGTGATAAACTGAATTATCAATCCTGTTTTGTTCGCACCTATTGATTTTCTGATACCCACTTCTCGGCCTCGACTCGCTGATCGGGCAGTTGAAAGGTTCATGAAATTAATACATGCCATCACAAGAATTAAAATGGCAACAGCACCAAAAAGGAAAACCTGTTGTATTCTTCCTCCTGTGTTGATCCCATTTTCAAAATTGGAATAAAGTCTCGACTTCGAGTATGGAAATAGAAATGGAGTTGTGGTGCATTCAGCACAGTTCCTTTTGATCAGATTCGAGAGCTTATAATTTGCTTCGTCACTTTTTGATTTCAACATCACCACTGTTCGTGTACCTCCACTTCCCCAGTTTTGCGTCCAGGGATTTTCCTTTACAAAAATTTCAAAGGGAATAATGAAATCAAATTGTAGTGTTGAATTTTTAGGAATGTCTGCAAATACGCTCGTAACGGTAAGTTCATGAGCTTGTCCTACCGACAATGATTTACCAATGGGATTCTCATGTTGAAATAGTTTTTCGGCAAGACGCTGAGAGATAGCGATAGACTTACTATCGGTTAATGGTTTAGCAACGTTACCCGTAACAATTGGAAAGCTAAAAATAGTGAACAATGCAGGGTCGCCATACATTCCTGTTTCGTTGTAACTATTGGCTCCGTCTTTAATTAACAACTCGGTCTCAAAACTGTATTGAGCAACCAATTCCACTTCAGGAATTTCGCTTTCAACTACATCCTTCAGTTTTGCAGGAGTAGCTGGATAAGTTTCAATTCTACCATCAGGATATCTGTTGTTAATGAATACGCTAAAAGTCCGATCAGAATTTGCGTGAAACCGATCGAATGACAGTTCATCCGTTATCCAAAGAAGAATAAAGATGCTTGTAGCAATTCCAACAGTTAGTCCGAGAATATTAATGAAGGAGTAACCCTTGTGGCGAAGCAAATTTCGAAGAGAGGTTTTCAGGTAGTTCTTAATCATATAACAAATCCAAATTGATCAAATAGGTTTAGGGAGATGAAGAAATAATAATCATACCAACTTCTATTTCGTTGTTATTACATTCAATTTTAAGGATCAGGCTATGAACTTGTTCTTTATCGAACATCTATGTATCAGATATGAACATAAAATCTGTGGACGAGGTTTTGGCTCTTGCCATTTGGAACTTTGCTAACATATTTGAGGTGGAGCGCCTCAAGGGTAGTCAAAAAAAAATACGGTTTAAACTTTTTAAAAAATGTTTCACGGTTTAGCTGAGCTCGCTTTCCATCTAATTAATAAAAGATATTGATTTATAATTTAATGAACTTGCCGGAATCTTTAATTTGATTTTCTTCTTCCAATTGGTATAAATATAATCCGGGAGGTAAATCACTCAAATCCAACTGCTCATTAATAAGATCAAGTTTTTTTACAAAGAGAAGCTTTCCCTGACAGTCTAGAATTTTAAACTTTAATCCACCGCCTTCGGTTACAACGGTCAAATCTGAATCATTCGTAACCGGATTGGGAAACAGTGTGGCCTTGCCTTTGGATTCAATAAATACCTTACTGATATCCGATTTTAAACTTGTTCCATCCGTCAAAAATATTTCAGCCTCGAAATTCATCCATCCTGAAATAAGTTCGCGATCATACACCGTAAGTTGTTGACTTTTCAATGCATCATAGGTGGTTAATATTCTCTGTTGATCGTTAACACTTTTATAAATCACAATATGATCAATATGAATCAGCGTGCTTAGGTTAAGATGGATTTCAACCTGATCGGCATCATAACGAATGGCCTCGAATAAATTGATGTAACAAAGTGATCCTTGTGTGGCGTAATTAATCGCGTTACTCTTTAAGCCTGTTAAAGTATTGAATGAAGGCGCAACCGAAAAATAAAAATTGCCAGAACTTTTGGATAGGGCGAATGTGGTGTCACTAACATCCGCAATCTCTTCTAAGTATTCATCTCCTAACGCATACACTTTATATGAATCAACACCTTGAATCGAATTCCATGTCAATAAAAAATCATCATCACAGTTATAACCCACGTTAAGAGTTTGTTGTGGCGAGATCAAAAATTCATCCGACAGAAATTCTTCTAATCCTAACTTCATTTTCAATCGAGCTTTCGAAAGCGTGTCCGGAGGTGTCCAATGAAAATAAGAATCTAACGCGGTGTTAGATTTTACAACAATCCATTCACCTTCATTAAGTTGATACGACAATTCACCTGCTTGATTTGAATCGTAATCCCAATACAAAGTCTGTTTCTTATTTGCCTTCATCACATCAGAACCCGATGGATAATCCCATTGAAAGGATTTTTTTTCTTCCATCCAATATGCAACCGAAACAATTTGCGAGGTTGTTGCTAGCTCAGAAGCTTTGATCACTAACTGATATTGCCCATGCTCGGGATTGTTAATCGTGAGGTATTCAACCGTGTTGAGATGATCGGGATTTCTCTTTGCCGGTGCGGTGAGTGAATCGGTATTGGCAACAGTACTTAGTGTCCAAGGTAAATACTGATTGCCTCCTGCTTCAATATATGAATCAATGTCATTCACCAAGGCTTCACTTGCATTGGGTGACGCTTGCACATCTGTCCATACCACTGCCACTCTTAGTTCAGATACTGCTGATGGAACTGTAATGGGGAGGGCAGTTTGCTGAAGGCTCGTCAGTGTAACTCTAACGTTTTGACGAAGCTCTACTAGTTGGATTGCCTTGTAGGCGTTTACACTTCCGTAACCATAAGTAAAATCAACTCCTTTTATTCCCCCATCATCTGCACTTGCAATCAAAATCGCTTTGATATCAGATGCTAGTGCGAGTTCACTATTTACCTGATGATATTTGCTCTGTAACAACGCGCTCACTCCAGTAACCAATGCAGCAGCTTCGGAAGTACCACCTTGGCCATAAGCTGTTAACTCAGGCTTAAGTCTTCCATCGTACGCTGGTCCTCGCGAGTTCAATTCATTTACAACAAACAACGTATCAACGGCATTCACAAGAATTACATTCTTAGCTTGCTTAAAATTACCCGATAGATTCGCATGATTTAAATTCTTATACACACCATCCTCCGGAACAGATTGCCCCAGATTACCAACTGAAAACACATGAACTAACGTGGGAATCTCAAAAACCTGTTGATCATAGGCAACCGCTTCGTTGCCGTAATAATTCTCAATACCTACACCGTAGGAATGATTTTGCAAATGAATATCGTTATCCATAAAAATATGATCGGCATCAGGAAGAAGGTTTTGGAAGTCGGACGAAGTAATGCGGCCGGCAGGTGCTACACCCGTTCCACTTAATGAGGAATTTCCACCGCCTGCAATTCTTGTTGCCATTGCCGTTGCATGCTGAGATGTGAGGATGGGTGTAACGGAGGTGCTGAAGCTACGATTGATCAGATCAATATTGAAAGCATCGAACCCTTGTTCCTTGATCGAGACATTTGGGCTGGCCTTTAATAATTCTGGGAAAGAATGATGAGCCTTTGTAATTCGGTTAAATGCCAAGTTAGCAAAATCAATACTGGCCTCTTCTACAGCCTTCCGATGTCGATCTATAAAAATAACATTGTCGTCCGTTTTCATTTCTTTTATTACAATATCATTTTGTGTTTTTATCGAAAGAATATATGTTTTCCCATATCGTTTTAGCATATACACTTTACTTTTATAACGAGCTGAAAATAGCATTGTGTCTTTAACACTGACGGAGAAAATCGAATCAGCTACATCGATGCTGCTTACGTCTTTTCTTAACCGAGGAGAAAACTTCTCTTGACAAAAAATAGCATGCTGAATGAATACCATGAGGATAAGCACCGCATTTCTCCAATTCAGTATACGTGAGTAATTATTCAGTCTTTTCACTCTGATAAGGAACAAAATTCTAATTCGGATTTTTTCAAGGATATTAAGCCTCTAAAAATAAGTAACGCGATCGTAAATAAGCATTGCAAATTTTGATTTAACGAGTTTATTTTTTAATCTTTATTTACCTAAAAAAATAGTTAGTCTAAACAAAAATCAATTACCTATGAAAAAACTCCTCTTATTTTTCACCATGCTGTTTGCATCGTCAGCAGCGTTTTTTTCCTGTAATGAGTCGGAAGATATTACAGTGAATCAAGTATCTACTGAAGTCCTTGACAATCTCACACGACTGGGATTTGATGTTACTGACATTGCCCCGATGAAATTCGATGAAGGTTATCTTGTTGAAGGTGATATCTATCTTACCGATCAAGATCTTTCTACTATGAAAATAGGATCCAGAGTTCCTTCTGTTGAACAATATTCAACGAATGATTTAGTGACGGGAACACCGCGAAATATTACAGTTTACATTTCCAGCAGTTCGTACAGCGCTTCTTATATTTCCGCTGTAGATGAAATGAACAGCCGCTATAATGCCCTGAATCTAGGACTCACCTTCACACGTGTAACTTCTGCAACGGGAGCTACAGTCTCTTTCTCTAAGTTGACTAAGCGCCAAGAGAGACAGGGTATTTTAGGATCATCTGGATTTCCTACTTCATCCGGAGATCCTTATAATGTAATCAAAATGAGCAGCATTTTGGAATCAACTTATGGATTAACTGTCAATGGCATTGCTACTATCATGGCTCACGAAATGGGACATTGCATTGGGTTCCGTCACACAGATTATTATAACAGAGCCATCAGTTGTGGTGGCGCCACGTCTGACGAAGGTACTAGCACAGTGGGCGCAAATCTTATTCCCGGAACTCCCGCTACTGCAACACTATCTGCAAAATCATGGATGTTGGCTTGCACTGATGGTGGCGATAGACCTTTTAACACCGATGACAAAACAGCTTTGAATTTTCTATATTAATTCTCAATAGTTTAATCTCTTTGATTTAGTAAAAGTGGCTCCTTACAATAGTATCGAGCCATTTTTATTTTATGTATGCTGTTTTCTTCAATCAGATAAGAGATGCTTCGATTCCAAAGTATTTATACCCTAAATCAAATCGAAATCATCCACAACTTCACTTCATTCAATTCCCTCCCACCACCGCGAAAATGTTTGAGCTGTGTCTTTCAGATTCACACGTTCTCCAATGATGGGTGTTACTAGAGACATGCCTACTGTCTTATTGTATTCTGTAATTCTTTTTAATGGATCGTCCCACGGATGGTTCGCTAATGCAAACTTGGAGGAGTGAACGGGAAATAATCGCCTCGCATGCAAATCTTTTGCGGCCTGCAATACTTCATCGGGCATCATGTGAATGTATTTCCAACTCTTATCGTACTGACCATTTTCCAACATCACTAAATCGAATGGACCAAATTCTTTGCCGATGGCAGCAAAGTGTGTATCGTAACCACTATCGCCACCAATATATATTTTAGCCGTTGGGGTTTGCAGTACAAAGGAAGTCCACAAGGCTTTGTTACGCGAAATTCCCCTGCCTGAAAAATGCCTGGCCGGAACGGTGTGAACTGTGAAGCCTCTGTCTAAATTAATTTTTGTATTCCAGTCTTCTTCGATAATGATATTTTTATCGAAGCCCCAGTATTCAAAGTGTTCACCTGTACCTAAACCGCAAATTACCTTTCTGATTTTTGGTTTTAGCTTTTGAAGTGTTTCATAGTCTATATGATCCCAGTGATCATGCGAAATAAAGAGATAATCAATTTCTGGAAAATCATCTGTGGTGTAGGGATCCGTTCCCATAAACGCTTGCGTTGTAAATGAAAGTGGCGAAGCCGTACCGCTAAACACCGGATCGACTAAAATTTTCTTTCCATCTAACTGAATAAAATATGAGGAATGCCCGAACCAAACCAACACATCTTCTTTTGGATCAAGGTTCAACAAATTTGTTTTGGTTGATGGTATTGTATCTGTAGGTTTTACTCTTCTTTTCTCTGAGAAGAGGAATTCTTTTATCACCGCATAATAAGTAACACCTTCTGTGAGGTCGGGTGTGTTACTCAAATTTTTAAATGAACCATTTTTATAGTGAGGAGATTTTTTAATTCGTTCTAAACGCTCACCACTGGGCATTTTTCCAAATTTAGGCTGGCGCACAAAAATTACAACTGCTAGGGTCAGCATCAGGACGAAAGACAAGAATACGATCATAATGCACTTAATTACTTTTTTCATTGAGTTGAGCGGTGATTGAATATGGCGTGATACCAATTACTTATCAACAGACGGAAGGAGTGCAATGTTATTTTAATCGTTTGGAATTATTCGTTAGTCACGAGCTCACAAAGACCAGAATGCACAAATAATGATGACATCACATTAAGATAAGTTAAAGACTCGCTTAAACATATCCTGCTACCTTATACGCCACAAAACCTACCCACTCCTTTATAAGTTTATTCCAAACATTCATGGCTTCTACTTTGGGCACAATTAAAACGTCAAGATAAAATACACGAGGGTGGGCAAAGAAATCTGTGTTAAACGGTTCGAGATCAACATCCTGATGTCGGTAGCAGGCCAAAGAACGTCTCATGTGAAAGCCTGAGGTAATGAGTAAACAATCTTCAGCCTTAACATGCAAACTATCCAACATCTTCTTCACTTGTATGGCAGACTCAGCCGTGTTTCGTGTTTCATTTTCAAGTGCGATTGAACTATCCGGAACGCCCATCATTACCATTGCGGCTTTGAACTTATCAGCTTCAGGTTCACCTTCACCACCAAGCCTTCCACTTCCTCCACTGATTAATATTCTTTTGATCAATCCTAATTTATAAAGCTGAACAGTGTGTGTAACCCGATCGGCACCACGCGTAAAATAGACGCGATCGTTGGGTTCGATGTAAGGTAAGGTAGCACCGGTTAGTACAATTCCCATTTCATGCGGGCGCATAGAAGCGTAAGGTGTTGGTTTTAACTCCCATACATTCATTGCTTCGTTCGCGAGAAAATCGTTGGAGAAAATAAAGAGCGAAATAACCGCGATCCAAAACAATCGTTTCTTCCATCGTGTGTTGCGTAACAGTGCCGATGCTACCAACATTAAAAAAATGATGGTGAGCGGCATGGTGAGATAATTCAATGTTTTGGAAAGAAAGAAGAACATAACGCTGTTATGGGAATATAGAATTCAGAGATAGAATTTAGAATAATGCTCTCTCCTATTTTTTGCCCCTCGGTTTTGAAAGAGATTCTGTTCCATCAATGATTCTGCGCAGGATGTCAAAATAAAGTGTTAGCGCCAGCACGAATGACATTGACCAGATTACACCGGTGTTGAAATAGAATGTATCAATGTTCTCGTTTAAGAAATGTTTTGCAGGCATATAAAACTGCGCATCAAAATCGATGGAGTGCTCCGGATCTGGATCTTTGTAGATGGGATATATCTTCTGAATAAGCTTGCCATCTTTCTCTATGATGCGATGTGTCTCCGAAATATTCTTTACAAGTTCAGTAATCGCCTCATTATGATATGCTAGTTTGTATTGTTCAAAAGCCTGTTGTTTTTCAGGCGTCTCTGTCATCTCAAAAATCTTTTTCTCCTTTTGTTTGTCTGCCTTGTTGTATCGGCCAACATAAAGTTGTCTCAGATTTTCAAGGTAAGCGGTTACATCTACAAACACGGTGGAGTCAAAACGTGTGATATCCAACTTTTCAAGTGCAGGTAATCTTGTATTCGTTTCTTCTAATTGATGAGCAATTTCCCGCTTAATTAACGACAGGTCGTACGTTAATTTTGCTTGAGTTTCGGCATCTGTTGACTGAAATTGACTTAAGCAAAATTGAAGTTTCGTTTCTAATTCAGGAACAAAATAAACCTTCACATAATCAGCTTTGGCCATTACCTTATCGTATTTATAAAATTCCTTTTCAAATTTATTGTCTTTAAACTGCGCCACCATCGATGCTTCAAATGCCCAGCGCGAAGCCATCAGATCTCCCACAAACGGAACCGTGGCAGTGTTACCAATAACAGGGTTAAGCTTATCGAACTTTACTACCACTCCGCTTAAAATGAGTTGAGGTATAATCAGCAAAGGAATTAAAATGTAAATGGTAACAGCCGAGTTGAAAGCCGATGAAATATTAAGGCCTAACAAATTCGCAAAGCACGAAACCGTGAACATGATAAACCAATGTTGTAAAAACATGCCTTCCATTTGAAGCATAGAATTACCTACCCATACGAACATGGCGGTTTGTATGGCGGACAAAATAAACAGAATGGAAATTTTTGAAAAGATATAGCTGCTGCGACTGAGGTGCAAAAAGGTTTCGCGCTTTAAAATCTTTCGGTCGCGAATAATTTCTTCAGCGCTTACTGTAAGTCCCATAAACAAGGCCACAATAACACTCATGAATAAGTATGCAGGTAAGTTGAGGTTCTTACCAAAAGCATAGCTCGTTAATATCTTATCATCGACATTATGGTAGCGCACGATGAAGGCAAGAATAAAAGCAAGAAGAGGTGCCTCCAACAAGTTAATAATCATGTACTGCTTGTTGTGAATCTTTGCTTGAATGTCGCGCATCGAAAACAAGTGTGCCTGTTTTACACGTGGTGGTATATTCAATGTTGAGTGTGGCACTTCACGAGAAGTCTCTACTGCAACGGGTTTAAAGTTTTGTTTGTAGATAGTATTCCATTGCTCTGCGTTTATCTTCCGTTCGTTAGTAAAATTGCCATACTCATTGATCACCTTTGTTTCAATGATATTAAAAATTTGTTCGGGATTTACATTACCACATTCGTGGCATTCTCCTTCATCGCTGTTCACTAGATTGATGCTGCGCTTAAAATAAACAATGGCATCAACCGGATTGCCATAATAAATCTGAAACCCACCTGTATCTAAGATCAACAACTTATCAAACATTTTAAAAATATCAGACGAGGGTTGATGAATAACAGCAAAAACTAGTTTGCCTTTCAGCGAAAGCTCTTTTAATAAATCAATGATGTTTTCTGAATCGCGAGAAGAAAGTCCACTAGTGGGTTCGTCACAAAAAAGAACGGCTGGCTCACGTAATAATTCGAGTCCGATGTTGAGGCGTTTGCGTTGTCCTCCGCTGATTGTTTTCTGTAAAGGCGAGCCTACTCGTAGATCTTTAGTTTCCAACAAGCCCAGGTCTTCTAAAACCTTCATCACCAATTCGTGAATCTTGTCTTCGGGTTTATCAGTAAAGCAAAGCTTGGCAGCATAATACATGTTTTGATAAACCGTGAGATCTTCAATGAGTAAATCGTCTTGCGGCACAAAACCAATAACACCTTCAATGAGCTTAGGGTGTTTATGTATATCAATACCATTTATCAATACTTGTCCTGACGAAGGTTTCTCAGAGCTGTTCAACACATGAAGTAAGGTAGACTTCCCTGCACCACTCGCACCCATCAAGGCGATAAGATTTCCGGACTCTTCGGCAAGATTTACGTTGCGCAATCCGAGTTTTCCATTTTTAAATTTGAACGAAATGTCTTTTCCTTCAAATGACAATCGGGGAAAATCGCCAAACTTTTTGAACTGATTCAATAACTCACCGTAATAAACGGGTTCGTCCTTATCCCATCGCAACGTACTACCAATGGCCAACACAGCAATGCGTCCTGATTTTACCGGAACTCCATTTAGAAAAACATCAGAACCACCAAGGTATTTTATAAAATATAGATCGCTCTGCTCAATATGCAATACTGAAATAAATCCGTTGAGATGAGCCTTATAGATGTGTTTTGATTTTTTAAATGTACTGGCGACAGAAGGATCGATCACCAGGATGCGTTCATGATCCAAACTGATGGATTCTTTCCCCAACACAAATGTTTCAATAGAATCAATTTCAGACTCGGCTATTTTAAAATTTAAACCAATGGTTTGTACTAACTTTTCTTCGTGCTCCGAAATATTTCCATCCGCTTGAATGACATTAAATAGCTCCAGTACAATTACAACTTTTTGTTTTTGGGTGAGTTCCGGATTAACTTCATTGCATAATGCGTTTACCCTTTCCAAGTCGGTTTGTGCGCCTTCGCTTTTGGGCAACGCAAGGATGTATTCATCAAACGTTTTCAGATACCTACCCACTGCACTTTGACTCAGGTGTTCTTCCAGAAAAATTTTAATCTGCTCACGTTCCTGATGGGTTACTGTATCTTCTTTCGCCACAACGGCAAACAACCGAAGGATAGCCTGAAGTAACGGTTCGCTCATGATAAGTTAATTATGATTTATGCTCAATATAATCAAAGATGGTTTCCAAAGGATACAAAAAAATAAGGACTGGCTTTTACCAGTCCTTATTTTAAGATTAAAGATTGAATGCTAACATTCTCTTAATCTGTTATGCCTTTACGAAGTCTTTCAACAGTAGCTGTTATCTCCACCAGGTTTTTGTCTGTCAACACCAAGTCAGCACGGTTGTTCTTAATTTGCTCTTCAATGTTCAAGGCATTATATGCTTTTTCCAAATTGTTCAAATCAGTAACAATGGCGGTAACCGGATCAGTTTGCTCAACCGTTTTTAACATTTTCACCAGCTCGGCAACTGATTTCTTTTGCTCAAGGATTACACGCATTAATGGAGTCAGTACCAGATTGCGGGCATCATCAGGCAATAAATTCTTAGGGTAGGATTTAATAACACCTGTTGAAATATAAAGACCTTCAATAAAGCTTCCCGCCACAATAAGGGACGAAAGTTTATTTCGGTTATCATCTTTCAAAAAGCCTTCTGTTTTATGGATGGTCTGATCCAATAAATGGCTTAGAGAATCTTTGTTTGAAATGTTCGCTTCAAACTTCTTTAGCACTTCCACATCGAATGAACCGATGATGTTAAGGTTATCGGCTAAAATCTTGCAAGCGCCAAGGTAATCGATGGCTTCCTGCGACTTATCATAAGAGGATAAATAGCCAATATCTGTGGCATACACCCCTAAGTTAAGAGCGGCTTTATCAGTACGGGAAGCATACTGATCTACTTTTGCACGATCGCTTAATAAACTTTGATTAAACTCCGCACCCGTGATTTGAAGCAGGTAAGGAATTTCAGATGGTGATGGAATGTTGTATACAACCTCCTCAATGTGTTGTTTCAGGGTTTCGTCTGCCGCGCTAAAATCCTTTGCGTTTTTATCTTTGTCGCTGGATGAAGAACCGCAAGAGGCAACGGTAAAGGCAATAAATGCGCTCAGAAAGAAGTAAATGAGATGCTTTAATTTCATGGTAGTGCTTAGATTTAGAAGTTCAATTTTAACATATTTTTCAGTGGTTTAAAACCTGCCCTTATATTTTTAATTGAATTTTCTGATTTTGTAAAAACTTTCTGTATGTTTAACTACACCGTTAACAAATTAAGACCATGAACCAGAGCTTGGTGGAGAAGACCATTCTTATTGATGACAGCGACATCGATTTGTTCATTCAAAGACGATTCCTGGAGGTCTATAACTTCTCAGATACCTTAGTTTTATACAACTCGGCAGAAGAAGCGCTGGGCTGGTTGAAGGAAATGAAGGGTGAAGCAGCTCCTGATGTGATCTTTCTTGATTTGAATATGCCTGAAATTGATGGCTTCTCCTTTCTGAACGATTTCAAGAAGCTTCCACAAGAAGCACTTAATAAATGTAAGATTGTGGTGTTGACCAGTTCAAATAACGCCAAAGACCGTGAGGAGGCTTTCTCTTATAATAATGTAATTCAGTTTATAACGAAGCCAATTAAGCAATCGGATATTGAGGATTTGAGAAACCTGATTAGTGCCAACGAACACGCGAAGTAGGCCATCAATTTCTCGAATTTGATTTGGAACTGATCAACAGGACAATCATCGCCTAATCATCCTTTTAATCGTCAGGATGGTTTTATAATTTCAAGCACGATTGTTACTTGTAATCTCAACTTAATTTCAGATACGTATGAAAGCCAGATTCATTTTCCTTTTTCTTTTTGCAGTCGCTTTTCAATTTACATGGGCTCAAACCACTAAAAAGGTTCTGGAGCTTCCAGAGTTTAAAGGTATTTATGTAAACTCTAATTATACTGTTTACCTGAAACAAACCAACAAACAAGAGGTAACGGTAGAAGCCCTTACAGAAATTTACGCATTGACAGAAATAAAAGTAGAAAACGGTATTTTGATGATTAACATCGAACGCAAGCCCGATAGCCCAAACAAAAGTATATGGGCCAAGATTGACGACATAAAAGTAAACCCAGCGTTGAAATTGTATGTGAGCGTGAAGAACATCAACGAACTTCAAGTAAACGGAGGTGGAAAAATAATTTCCGAAAACTCCATTGCAGCCGATTTCGTAACGCTTGCTGTTAATGGAAGTGGCAACATGGATGTGGATATAAAAGGTAATACAATAAAAGCCGAAGTGAGTGGTTCGGGCAACATGACGTTGCGTGGATATGCTACTTCTATCGATGCCGTTATTGGTGGCACTGGAAGCATCACTGGTTTTAACTGTGCATTGGAAACTGCGAAAGTAAAAGTAAGCGGAAGCGGAGTATGCGAACTAACGGTATCCAACAACATCGATGCGATCGTGTCGGGTAGTGGAAGTATAAAACATAAAGGCAATACCAAAACAGCGCAAAAGAAAATTTACGGTTCGGGAAGTGTGGAGAGAGCCTATTGATTTTCTACTCAATAAATAACATAAAATCCTTCTCCGAATAAGAGAAGGATTTTTTTTGACTGCAGTCTTTTTGGAATTGAAGTACCGCAAAGGAAATCTGGTTCTAGTTTATTGTTGTCGGTGCATTTCAATTGTTGCAATGGAACTGTGTTGTCGAGCTAAAGCCCCTCCAATATTTTTGTTCTTAACTATGCACTTAATAAGTACGTGGTTATTCAAACCTTCTCTCGATGGAATTTAGTCGAAGACGACAATTTGAATTGCAAACATTGTTGTGCGGCTTCATTACAAATTAATTCTAGTTTTGCACCATGGCCGAGATTGGAAAAGACATTGAGAAAGCTAAATGGATTTTAGAGCAAGGCGATCTCGTGGCCATCCCTACTGAAACCGTTTATGGTCTTGCCGGAAATGCTTTGAACGTTACTTCCATCACTAAAATATTTGACGTAAAAAACAGACCACATTTTGATCCTTTAATTATTCACGTTCCCGATATTAAAAGGGCTGAACAATACGCAGAAGAAATACCAAAACCTGCAAGATCTTTAATGGAATTTTTTTGGCCAGGACCTTTAACCATATTGCTCAGACGGAAAAATATTATTCCTGATCTTGTTACCTCCGGCTTAGATACGGTTGGTGTCCGTTGCCCAAAGCATGAATTAACACAACAACTTTTAACAGAACTATCATTTCCATTAGCAGCACCCAGTGCCAATCCTTTTGGTTATGTAAGCCCAACAAAGCCAGAGCATGTCGATGAACAGTTGGGTGATAAAATAAAATATATCTTGGATGGTGGCGATTGCAAAGTAGGCATTGAATCTACCATTGTCGGATTTGAAAATGACAAGCCAACCATTTATCGCATGGGCGGATTGAGTGTTGAACTACTTGAACGTGTTATAGGAAAAGTGCAAGCACAAACTCATTCATCATCAAACCCAAAAGCACCGGGTCAGTTAAAGAGTCATTATGCTCCATTGAAAAAAGTAATTCTTGGAAACATCGAACAACTTCTTCCACAATATTCTTCGTCACGTATTGGACTGTTGACTTTCAAAACCGATTTTCATCACACACATCAATTCATTCTCTCTCCCTCTGCTAATCTGGATGAGGCCGCTCAACATCTTTTTACAGCGCTGCGCGAGTTAGATAAAATGCCAATCGATATTATTCTGGCTGAGCTTGTTCCGGATCATGGTCTTGGCAAAGCCATCAACGATCGCTTGATCCGTGCCGCGGCCATGGGGTAGGTATTGGTTAATGGCGAGAAATGAATTGTTAATCATGAGTTGAGAATGCAGGATCAATTTAGTTCTCTTAAACTTTTCTTCATGGCCTCACCTCGTTCCTCTTCAGAAGAGAGTATATCAATGAAATATAAGTAAGCGACACTCATTGTAGAATGTGGTAATTAGAATATGTAATTTACAATCTCAAGTATCTCTAACTTCGAATTTTTAACGCTCAACCCGAAACAATCAGCAACCCGAAATTTTAAGCTCGAAACTAAAAACCCTCATGCAAGAAAAGAAGAAAGTACTCATCTTAACCGGTGGCGGAGATTGCCCTGGATTGAATGCCGTTATCCGTGGAATTGCGAAACGCGCACGAAGAGAAAAAGATTGGGAGATATACGGTAGCATTGAAGCCTTTAATGGTGTGTTAAACGAACCTCAAGAAATTATCAAGTTAACCAGCAAGCAAACTGCAGGCATTCACATTAAGGGTGGAACGATTTTAAAAACAACGAACAAAGCAAACCCAATAAAATTTCCAGTTGTTCAAAAAGATGGATCTACTACTTTTCTCGATCGATCTGATGAATTGGTTAACAAACTGAACGCATTAAAATTCGATGCCATCATTAACATTGGTGGCGATGGTTCGCAAAAAATATCAAATACTTTGCACGACAAAGGAGTACCAATGATTGGTGTACCCAAGACCATTGACAACGATCTTTCAGCCACTGATTTTACATTCGGTTTTCAAACGGCTGTACAAATTGCAACCGACAGTTTTGATAAGTTAGTAACAACAGCAGAGAGTCATCATCGTGTTATGATAATGGAAGTAATGGGCCGCGATGCCGGATGGATTGCGTTGCATACTGCTATTGCCGGTGGCGCTGAGATCTGCCTAATACCAGAAATACCGTACGATATTAAAAAATTAGTAAGACGAATCGAGTTGCGTTATAAAAAAGGAAGAGGCTTTGCCAACATTGTTATTGCCGAAGGTGCTAAACCAAAAGAAGGAAGCATTACCTCATCAAAGGGAGATAAAGGATCTGAACATGTTCGCCTTGGTGGAGTTGCTTATCAACTTTCCAAACAACTGAAAGATGCAGGATGCCAGGCGGAAATTCGCGAAACGGTTTTAGGTCACGTACAACGGGGAGGTACACCTGTTGCGTTTGATCGTGTGCTGGCGACTTTGTTTGGTGTAAAAGCTTTTGAACTCGCGCTGGAGAAAAAATTCGGACAAATGGTCGCTTTTAAAAATAACGAGATCACTTCTGTTTCGTTTGAAGAAGCAACTCGTCAATATAATTTCGTAAACAAAGAATCCTATTTAGTAAAAGCAGCAAAAGGATTAGGTATCAGTTTTGGCGATTGATCTACAGCGTTTCAGTCTTTGTGTTTGTGCACTTGCTTCTTTAATTCCTGAAGTTCTGTAATGTCTGTTTGAATACCGAGCAATCCGGTTTGATTTAAATGAGGAATGAAGAACGCCATTTTTGTGCTCTTCAATGTTTTAGTCTCTCCATTTAATGTCTCATCAAAAATATAGGTTTCACTTCCCTTCTTAATAATAGCAAGTTCCTGATTACGCCAATCCTGTGCTGTCTTTGCATCCACAAAATCAAAATCACTTTTTCCGATGAGCTCATCCACATTCATGTTGTGTGCCTTCGCTACAATGGTATTTACGAGCGCCATCTTACCCTCATTATCTTTCAAGAAAACTTTGTGAGGAAGTTGATCGAGTATACCGAGCAATGTGCTTTTGTATTTCTGCATGTAGGAAATCAACTCATCATTCTTCTGCTTGTCCCCCTTTTTTATTGATTCAATTTCCTTCAGTCTTATTTTTAGCTCCTCCTCTTTTTCATTTGATTGACTTAACATGCCTTCCAACTCGCGTCCCTTTCGTCCCATCTCCTCTTGAGTAGCCTGCAATTCTTCTAAATTCTGACGCATCTCTTCTTCCTGCGCATGCATCACTTCGGATTGCTGTTGTGATTGATCCAACAATACTTTCATTCGCGATGATACCTTGGCACTAATAATGGCAGAAGCAACGAACTCGCCAGCCTTCTCCAGAAAATCCATTTGATACGGCTCAAAGAAATGAAATGAAGCCAACTCTAATATGGCTTCTGTCTTGTCATTATATTTCAAAGGTATAATGCATAAACAAGTAGGCGTTGCATGACCAAGACCAGAAGTAATTTCAACATAATCGGATGGCACTTCTTTCAAAACAATTGGCTCCCCTTCTAAATACGCCTGCCCTACCAAACCATCGCCAATTTCAATTCGTTTGGTCAGAAATTTCTTTTTATCAAATGCATAGCATGCAGCGAGTTCCAAAAATTCACCATTTTCGATTTCATCGTTTAATACAAATAAACTTCCCTGCTGAGAATCCATATACTGAGCCAAAAAGCGAGTGACCTCTTCTGAGAGTTTGGTTAAGTTGGCCTGATGGTTTCTTACTAACTGAGAAAACTTCGTTAGTCCCTCATTTACCCAGAACCTTCGTTCATCTTCCTGCTTGGCTACAATCATTTGATCGCGCATCTTCACCAGCTCTCCCGAAAGATTGCTTGAATTCTTAGCGTTGTTTGATTGATCAAGTCCTTCCCATTGCACATCATAATTTTTAGAGGTAATCCCTTTCACAAATTCAGATGCTCTTCTGAAATTTCGAATGGAGTTTTCAATTACCTCTTTCGGATTTTTAACTGTGAGTTCTGTTCCCGGATCAAATAAAAATTTTCGATTGTTTTCTTCAAGCTCAACTAAGAGGTTTCTTCTATCCTTCATTTCCTTCCGTGTTATATAAATCACAAAACCCAGAGATGGAATGCCAAGTAAAACCAGCATGACTTGAATGATAATATTCTGATTCAATGCAGCCTCATAATCCGTTTGAGCTTTTAAAATCTGTGCATCTTCATACACCGTATGCCCTGCCAGGAATGGCGCAAACAAGTTCCACAAATCCTTACCCTTATCTTCGTTCAACATTTGTAAGAAAACTTTCATGCTGTCTTGCTCTGCCTCTTTTTTTATCAAGTTTGAAAAAGCAATATAGTCGTCAACTCCTTTCCGTATTTTATCAAATTTCACAATACTGGTATCCAATTTTTGAACCTTGAAAAGGCTATCTAGTCTTCTAAGATTTGCCTCATTACCTTCAATAGCCGTTAGCATTGGGCCAAGGATTTGCTCATTCTTAGTTAGTGCATATCCTCTTAAAGCCATATCTACTTGTCGAAGGGTTACATCAAAGATCATTTTCATACCTTCCTTAACTTCCTCTGCCTGTGTTTTTAGCTCGGTAGTTTCTATGATCTTTCTTTTATTTAACCACGTAAATGTGGCACCCAGTAGAATTAAAATCATGAGTGTGGTCATACTCACCATTATCAGGTTCTCCTTGAAAATCTTATTAACCGTCTTCATACGTTCGTTTCTAATTTTCTTTTACGCGAATCGAGAGCCGCCTTATTACACCACTTTTACGTTCTGAATAAAGTAGGTACTGCACTTTTAAACAACTTTGGCTTGATGCAATATAAACAACGGAAATACAAATTCCTTTGGGTTTGGATTGAATTAAAACGTTTGCAGACGTATGAGCAATTAAAAATAGGGTAGAGTCCGGCTTGATTCGTAAATTTCGCTCCTCAACAAAACCAGACTAATGAAAACCATCAACGACATTGACTTTAAAAGCAAACGCGCCCTGATTCGAGTAGATTTTAATGTACCGCTAGATAAGAGCTTTAATGTAACTGACGATAATCGTATTCGTGCTACCATTCCAACCATTACTAAAATATTGAAGGATGGTGGAAGCTGTATTTTAATGTCGCACTTAGGAAGACCGAAGGATGGACCTGAAGATAAGTATTCACTAAAGCATACGCTGAAAACTGTTGAAGCTTTATTCGGAAGACCTATAAAATTTGCGAGTGATTGTATTGGTGATGATGCTTACACTTTATCGGCTGCATTGAAGCCAGGAGAAATATTGGTGCTAGAAAATTTGCGCTTCTATAAGGAAGAGGAAAAAGGTGATTTAGCTTTCGCAGAAAAATTAAGTAAGCATGGTGATGTTTATGTGAACGATGCATTTGGAACGGCTCATCGCGCTCACGCATCTACAACTATTGTAGCGCAGTTCTTCAAAGATAAATGCGCAGGATTTGTTATGGCTGCAGAACTCGACAACGCTAAGAAGGTATTGGAAAATGCTGAAAGACCTTTCGTTGCCATTATGGGTGGAGCAAAGATTTCGGATAAGCTTTTGATTATTGAAAAAATGTTGGACGTGGTTGACCATCTTATTATAGGTGGTGGTATGGCGTACACATTCTTTAAAGCATTGGGTGGAAGTATTGGAAACTCGTTGGTGGAATTAGATAAGTTAGACCTCGCAAAAGAACTCATTCAAAAAGCAAAAGATAAAGGCGTTGAACTTCACTTACCGATCGATTCAATTGTGGCGGATAAGTTCGATGCAAATGCAAACACCGAAGTATCAAACAATAATTCCATCAAAGATGGTTGGATGGGATTGGACATCGGCCCTCAAGCCAGCGTTGTGTTTTCACGAGTAGTGGAAGAATCCAAGACCATATTATGGAACGGCCCAATGGGTGTATTTGAAATGGAGAAGTTTGAGAAAGGCACAAAGGCAATAGCTGAAGCCGTTGTACGTGCCACATCAAAAGGTGCATTCTCTTTAATTGGTGGTGGCGACTCTGCCGCTGCTGTTGCCAAGTTTGGATTCGAAGAAAAGGTAAGTTACGTATCTACCGGTGGCGGTGCATTGTTAGAATATTTTGAAGGCAAAGTATTACCAGGAGTAAAGGCTCTTGATTAATTTTTGATAACGCTATTTCAAAAGCCATCGACTTGATCGATGGCTTTTTTGTTTGTTTCAATTATAAGGACATCTCTAAAAACCTCTGCTTACCCTTCTCGACTGGAGAAGGGAAGGGATGAGGCCAATAGAAAAAGAGTTTTTAGAGATGCCAATAAGTTAAACTTTTCATTAAGAAGGATGGAGTATGGTGCGTTCAATTAAATTTATGCGATCTATTCTATATAATTCATTATGAGTAATTCAGATAAACGTATAAGTGCAGCAGTGGCCTTTGGCATTATAATACATCTGGTGATTCTTACGTTAGGATTTATTATTCCATCATTCTTCATTTCAACGCCTCTTTTAAATTTAATAGTTGGTCTGTCAATCCTAGCTTACTGGCTTCAAAAACAAATTCGAATTACGCAGCATTATTTCGAATTGCGAGAGTTTGTTGTTTTAAGCAGTGAAGTTATTGTGATTGCAAGTGCTGTTTGTTCGTTACTTATGCGACAAATACAATGGCTTTCTGTGGCACAAGTTGTTATATTGTCCGTTCATCTTATTGCCCTTCTTGTTTTCTTTGTTTTTATGATAACCTTCAAAATGAAAAAGTTATTTTAATTTTTAGGCGTGCTTTACATGAAGTCCCTGAACAGAAAAGGTAAATTACTTTAAAAACTTTATCTCTACTCTCCTATTCATTTCTCTCGCTTCTTCTGTAACACGCTGAACGAGAGGTTTGCTTTTTCCATAACCAAAAGTTTCAATACGCGAAGGCGAGATGCCATGATCAATTAAATAGGAAGCAACTTGCTTCGCGCGATTAGCTGAGAGTGTGAGATTGTATATATCGTTTCCT
Source organism: Chryseolinea sp. (assembly GCA_046595655.1). GTDB lineage: Bacteria > Bacteroidota > Bacteroidia > Cytophagales > Cyclobacteriaceae > Chryseolinea. The sequence continues at coordinate 31,106 of JBKJOF010000113.1, forward strand.
TGATCATCCGTGTGCCCTGAAAGCACAACATGAGCAGCGGGATTTTTCTTGAGCCAATGCGCTACGATATCCAATTCTGTAAAAGAAGATGGTCGTAAAACATATTGATCAAATTCAAATTGAATATTTTTAAGAATATAGGTTTTATCTAATTCAACCTGATCTTGATTAAACTCTGAAACGACTTCGACAATTTGATTTTGTTGCGTATTAAACAACGGAACAATTTTTACCTCATCAATATAATAGTATGCGCTTTTCTCTAACATAATTTGCTGCACCGGACTAAACCGAATAAAATACTGATGCGTGGCTTGGTTGTCAAAAAAATTACCAATGGTTACATATTGCTCACCACCTTCTGCACGATACTCGTTACGCGCAGTTTCCCAATACCCTGTTTCTTTCGTGAGGGCTGAATCCTGAATGATGGAAAGTGTTGGTTGAGCTAAGATCACCTGATCATGTTTAACATTTATCGCGCTATCTGTCAACATCAAACCAATACGATCGATCGCATACTTTGAGTACGATGAGAGTTTATAGTGAAATTCAATTTCATAGAGCGAGTCTTTCAACAACGAAGAGCGTAACATACATTGAAGGTATTCGCGATAATTGTTTTCTTTATTCATCCACAAATAAATCCCGACATAGCCTTTACCTTCATAAGGATCGGAAACACCAGCCCAGTTGTGAGGCACATCTGCTTCTCCAACACTGCAATCATTAAAATTATCGGGTGTCCCTAAATTTGCTGATCGCCAGTGCTTCACTCTAAACTCATGTGCTGTCTGACTAAAATCTCCAGGGCAAGCATCATACTCTTCAAAGCTTGGATTGGGAACGAGGTTTTGTGCAGAAATAGAAATTGAACACAATAACCATCCAACAAATATTATCAGATTCAAAAATTTGCACATCAAAAAAAAATCACCATTACACATACTCCTTTATTTCAATCGACTATAACGTACAACTACTGCAACTTCGCATACAATCGGATATTTTTTTCATTGACTAAAAGTATAAAGAGTCTTAAAGTAATTACAATACAATGTCGTTTCGTTAAGCCTTTTCTTATGGCCTCACCTCGTTCCTCTCCGGAAGAGAGGATGTACGCGGAGCTTAACTAAACGACATTGAATTACAATATATACTCATCATCTACTGGCATGATTGGTTCAGGTATATTTTTTTCGCCTAGTGTCTGAAGCATGTTTATTTCAATTGTTCTCGTAATGCTTGTAATGGGTACACCAGGTGCCGCATCTTCAAATGGGTTCATGATGCTCATTCCATTAATATGGGTTGTGTGATACACAAAGCCAATTACCCATCCAAAAAAAATGGACCACGGTCCGACAGAAACGGAAATAGACATGGTGAGCAGAATAACAAAAATCCAAATGAAGAGTCGAGTGAAATAAACATAGACTGTTGGAAAAATAGTGTTGTTAATGCGCTCCGACTTTCCCATTCCTTCACCAAAACTTGCAATCAAATCAGCCATCGCATAGAAACGGAAACTGTCAATCATTTTTAGTGTAGACATTTTCTCCAGTTCTCTGGATTGAATATCCAAAATAGCATTTGGTATATTTGCAAAAAGCTTCACCTCGTTTGTTTCTTCAGGTGTAAGATATTTTTTATACTCATCACTATTCGATTTTCGTAAGGATGATTGAAGAGCACACAAAAAAGCAAGATGCCTAAATATCATTTTCTGTTGATATTGTTTTACATCATGAATAGTTACATCGGTAGGGATTGAACAATATGCCATCATACTTCTCGCCCACTCTCGCGAACTGTTTACCAATTCACCCCAGATAGTTCGGGCTTCCCACCACCGATCATACGCTTGATTATTGTTAAAACCAATGAAGAATGCAATTGCAGTACCCATCAAAGTAGGTAAGGCGGGAGGTATCTGTACTTCTTTCAATAATAAAGTATCAATGTAATGGGCTAAAACACATAAGCATAACATCAGTAAATCAACTTTCCAGGTAAGTCGTATGATGCGTGTTAGTTGAAGGCTTTGTTTGAGTAACATATCTATTCTTTAATGGAAGATAGTATTGTTATTAGAAACATCGAATAGAAGTTGAAAATCTTTTGTACGTATTACCAGTTTAAATTCCAGGTTATATAGTAACCGTTTGAAATTTTTATTGTGATACCTTTCTACCTTTATTGCTCAACGGTTATAAATCAAAACACGATTCGCTTAAGTAATTCTCTAATTAGTAAAGTGAAAAAGAAAATCAGCAATACCTCTTTTCAATTCAAGCAGTTTACAATACACCACGATCGATGCACCATGAAAGTTGGCACCGATGCTGTACTGCTTGGTGCCTGGGCAAGTGTAGATAATACCAATCGCATACTCGATATTGGAGCTGGTTCTGGTGTAATTGCATTGATGTTAGCACAACGTTCACCTGAACCTATACATATTGATGCTGTGGAAATTGAACATCAGGATGCTGCTCAGGCAAAAGAAAATATTTCAAACTCACCATGGCGTAGTCGTATTTCAGTTCACGGAGTTCCTATCCAACACTTTACATCAGCAATCAATTACGATCTCATTGTCAGCAATCCTCCCTACTTCACTAATAGTTTTCAGCCGCCTGACAAAAAAAGATTACGTACCCGACACACGGTTTTATTGGATTTTCCTGAATTGATTAAGTCTGTTGTTCGATTGCTTAATCCAGAAGGAAGATTTAATGTTATTCTTCCCTACACCGAAGGCCTTGAGTTTATCGAACTTGCACAACAGAGTGCATTATACTGTTCACGAAAATGGAGTTTCCGTTCTCGAAAAGAAAAGCCTACTGAACGTCTACTGATGGAGTTTAAATTTCACCCAACCGAAAAAAAAGAAGGTGAAATAATTCATTACAATGAGAGCGAAGAATGGACTGATGATTATAAAGCGTTGACGAAAGACTTCTACCTTAAACTTTGAGCAATAATTCTAATATGATATCACTAAACGCGAGCACACGGGTAATGCTAAAGGTTAAACTCAGACAGGAGTCCCATAAAATAATCTGGATCAATGAATTTATTCGCGTTGATTGCCAGCAAGTTATCAATAAATAATTATTTGTTTAAACATATAAATCAATTCTTCCGTTACTTTGAAAGAACAAACTCAAAAAAAAATTTCCTATGAAAAAAATTAACACATTATTGGCGATGCTTTTAATAGCAGGTGCTTCATTCGCGCAAACATGGTCGGTTGATAAGGCTCATTCCAAGGTCGGGTTTAGCGTTGTCCATTTGTTAGTCTCTGATGTAGACGGTTCTTTTAAAAACTTTGATGCGAAAATTACTTCTTCAAAAGAAGATTTTTCGGATGCCGTAATTGAGTTGACTGCCGAGGCCGCAAGTGTTAACACAGATAACGAAAAACGTGACGAACACTTGAGAGGCGCTGACTTCTTTGATGCGACAAAATTCACAACCTTAACTTTTAAGAGCAAATCGTTCAAAAAAGTGAGCGGTAAAAACTATAAGGTGGTGGGCGACCTTACCCTTCATGGAGTTACTAAGTCAGTTGAATTAGATGTGATCTTGAATGGTACAACAGTACATCCTTATACCAAAAAGACTATTGCCGGATTCAAAATAAAGGGCGCAATAAAGCGATCTGACTTTGCTGTAGGTGCTGGGACTCCTTCTGCTGTGGTAAGCGATGAAGTAACAATTAATGCTAATGCAGAATTCGCAAAAGATTAATTCGCGGATAAAGGATAATTGTCAATCCATAAATAAGCTTTACCTCATGAGCAGGTAAAGCTTATTTATAACTCAGGTGTTTCATTGTATGCACTATGAAAATTGAAGAAGAAATAAAGCAAGAAAAATTTTCAAGCCAACATCAAAAGGCGGTGATCAATCTTATCTATACTGCAAACTGGCTGACCAGTCGTCAGCAGGATTTTTTCAAGCCCCATAACATCACCGGGCAACAATTCAATATTCTCAGAATTTTGAAAGGCCAGCACCCAAAAACTATTTCAGCAACTGAAATAAAATTACGGATGCTTGATAAAAATTCAGATGTATCAAGACTGTTAGATCGACTAGTAGTAAAAAATCTAATTGTAAAAAAAGCGTGTCCCAACGATAGGCGCGCTGCCGATGTGAGTATAACTGACGAAGGACTTAATCTCCTAAAAGTAATCGACAAGCACCAAACGGATATAGATCACATCCTTTCGCTCAGTGAAGCAGAAGCAAAACAGCTTAGTGATCTTCTCGATAAAAGCAGAGGCTCTTAGATCTTCTTCAATTCATCCTGAACAAATGTCATCAGTTCGTGAATGTATTCGCGACTGAAATCAAATTTAATATTCGCGGCTTTATAGATTTCAGGTATTGATCTTAAATATCCTAACTTCAATGCATTCTGATATCCTTGCAATCCTTTTGCATTATCGTTTCTATAATTCCGCCACACAGCGATTGCACCCAATTGTGCCATACCGTATTCGATGTAGTAGAATGGGACTTCGTATAAGTGCAATTGTTTTTGCCAGAGGTAATCCTTTGCATTTTGTAAGCCTGACCAATCGGTTACCGTATCAGCAAAGCGATCGAATATTTCATTCCACTTTTCTTTTCTAACTTCCAACGTATGATTCGGATTCTCGTACAACCAATGTTGAAATTGATCAATAGTAGCAACCCAAGGTAAGGTTTCAATAATATCCTCTAAATGTTCGCGCTTTGCACGTTTCAATTCTGCTTCGTCTGTAAAGAATACATCCCAATGATCCATCGAAATTAATTCCATCGACATGGATGCAAGCTCCGCTACTTCTGATGGTGTCGATTTAAAATCATTCAGATCAAGATCACGTGTTAAAAAATTATGAATAGCATGTCCACCTTCATGCATAATGGTTACCATATCACGCAAAGTAGAAGTGGCGTTCATGAAAATAAACGGAACACCAATTTCTGCGAGAGGATAATTATATCCACCTGGTGCTTTTCCCTTCCGGGATTCTAAATCAAGATGTCCCATTTCTTTCATGATGGACAAACACTGCCCAAGGAATGGATCGATACGTTTAAACACTTCAATGGTTTTTTCTGTCAACTCCTTCCCATCGCTGAAAGGTTTCAGTGCTTCGCGTCCTTCCGGATCAACAGCTTTGTCCCAAGGTTTTAATTGATCAACACCTAACGCAGATTTTCTTTCAAGTGCGAGATCATTCAACAACGGCACCACCTCATGCTCGATGGCGTCATGAAAATTGAAACAATCTTTTGGAGTATAATCAAATCGCCCGAGTGACTTGAACATGTAGTCTCTAAAATTTGTAAAATCTGCATTTACTGAAACTTTATTGCGAAGACTAATGAGGGTGGAGAAAAGATTATTTAATACCTCTTTATCTTGCAATCTTCTCTCAACTATTTTGTGATATACTTCTTCTCTTTTCGTTCTATCGATTGACATTAATAAAACCGATGCTTGCTGAAGCGTCAATTCTTTTTCGTCTATCGTCACCATCATAGCACCGCTTAGCTCCGCATACTTTTGAGTTTCTGTATTGATCTCAGTGTAGAGCGGCACGTTTGCTTCACGGAAGATTTCAATTTCCTTTTTCAGACTGCGAATCATAATGTCATAACCTTCAACGTGAGCAAGCTCTTGAAGGAATGGTGATGACGCTGCCTTTTTATTTAATTGATCCGAGACCGGTGCAATCTGAGGTTGAATGTTTTGAATAAAATCCTGATATGATTTTTTATATACCTCGTTTTCAGTATAACATGTCATGTGAATGTAGCGCCAAGCCATGTCCTCACCAATAATAGATTCAAGCTCACTTCGGTCTTGAAACCACTTTTTCAAATCACTGACTGAATTCAGATTTCTTTCAAGTAGATTATTGAAGAATGGCTTCAATACATCCCAAGATGAAACAGAAAAATCATGAGGTAAAAAATTACGGGTTGGTCTTGTAGGAATTTCCAATGCTGCTGCCATGCTTACGCGATTTTTAAGAGACGCAAAATACAAAAATGCAGAACACCTTTGTCTCAGAATAAAACAAGTATATAATAGTTTTTTTATCAGGGCTAAAGCCCGAAGGAGATAATCTGTCATAACCACGGGCTTAAGCCCGTGGTTATCGGTAAAAATTAATTTGGACTTTAGTCCTTTAGAGTGAATTATATGAGCAAGTTCTTCTCTGCTTTCTCTATTTTTTCAAAGGAGAATTTCTGGCAGATATCTTTCATCATTTTAGAAATTTCACTTAGGCATAAATTACCGATACTTCCTTCATGCGTATGATTCACGTAGGTAGAATAGGTAAACTCTCCTTTCTCAATAGCTTGTCCAACTTGCTTGTATGCATCACGGAATGGAATTCCGATAAGTACGAGTTTATTCACTTCTTCAACGCTGAATAAGAATTTATACTTTTCGTCTGCTAGAATATCTTCCTTTATAGTAATGTTACTCAACATCAAATGCGCCATTCGTAAACATTCTTTAAGACTTTGAATTGCAGGAAAAAGTTTTTCCTTTAACAATTGCATGTCGCGATGATAACCGGATGGAAGATTGGCCGTGAGCAATGCAATATCATTAGGCAAAGCAATAATCTGATTACACCGGCCACGAATCAATTCAAAAACATCAGGGTTCTTTTTGTGCGGCATGATGCTTGAGCCGGTAGTCAGCTCATCCGGGAAACGAATGAATCCAAAATTCTGATTTAAAAAAAGGCAAGCGTCCATCGACAACTTTGCCAATGTAGAAGCAATATTAGAAAGTGAACTTGCTACAATTCTTTCCGCTTTACCTCTGCCCATCTGAGCATAGACCACATTGTAGTTCAAATCATCAAAACCCAATAAAGTAGTAGTCATCTTTCGATTGAGTGGAAATGATGAACCATACCCTGCTGCTGAACCCAATGGGTTTTTATTTACTACACGATACGCTGCCTCGAGAATAATCACATCATCTACTAAACTTTCTGCGTAAGCACCAAACCATAAACCAAATGATGATGGCATCGCCAATTGCAAATGAGTGTAACCCGGAAGAAGATAACTTTTGTATTTTTCACTTTGTTGAAGAAGTAAATCAAACAATGAATTTACTTCTTCAACAACTACCTTAATCTCTGACCGAAGATATAATTTAACATCCACTAACACCTGATCGTTGCGTGATCTTCCGCTGTGAATCTTCTTGCCTACATCCCCCAGTTTCTTTGTCAACTCTAATTCAACTTGCGAATGAATATCTTCAACACCATCCTCAACTTTAAAATCTACAGAATCAATCCTTTTATAAATACTCTTTAACTCTACCGAAAGTATCTTCAACTCATCAGCAGTCAATAGGCCGATTGATTCAAGCATCGTGATGTGAGACAAAGAACCTAACACATCGAAACGTGCGAGATACATATCCATCTCCTGATCTTTACCGACAGTAAATTTTTCTACTTCTATTAATGATGCTTTATCTTTTTGCCAGAGCTTCATGTGCTGCTATTTAAAATTTCTTAACCGCAGAGGGCGCAGAGATACGCAGAGTTAATGCCATTTTTGAAAGATCGCCATCAGAATGATTTATAACAATCAACATCTCAGCAAAATTCTCTGCGAACCTCAGCGTCCTCTGCGGTCGATTTGTATCCTTTACGTTTCCCACTTGTTTCAAACAATTACATTTTCAAGCAATCGAATATAAGTATCAATTCCCTTTGCTATCTCATCTACATAAATGAACTCATCAGCCGAATGCGAACGTGCTGAATCGCCAGGGCCAATCTTTACGGATGGAACTGGTATCATTGCCTGATCAGATGTTGTAGGTGAGCCGTATGATTTAAGTCCAAGTTTAATTGCTGACTGAACCAGTGGATGATCCAACGCAATGCCAGATGATCGCATCCGAAGTGAACGGGGTGTTACTTCACAACTAACATGTTGCTTAATAATTTCCAATGCCTCTTCTAATGAATATTCATCTGTAACACGAACATCAACTGTGAACTTACATTCTGATGGAACAACGTTGTGCTGACTACCAGAATTGATGATCGTAACTGACATCTTCATTTTACCCAACGTCTTCGAAACCTTTGGGTATTGATATGTTCTAAACCATTCCATATCCGGAAGCGCAATATAGATTGCATTAATTCCTTCTTCGCGTGCAGCATGACCTGGCTTACCTTTCGCAAGACAATCCAATACCATTAAACCCTTTTCTGCTGTTGCGATATCGCAAAGTGTTGGCTCACCTACAATAGCAAAATCAATCGGTGTTAATGCTGACCAAATACTTTCTACACCACCTGTTCCGGAAATTTCTTCCTCTGCAGTTGCAGCCATTACAATATTATATTTCAGATCACTTCGATCATAGTAATGCAAAAATGTGCAGATCAATGAAACCAACGGTCCTCCTGCATCATTACTACCTAAACCAAAAAGTTTACCGTCAATAATTTCTGGTTTGAATGGATCTCTTGTGTAACCTGGATTGGGTCGGACTGTATCATGATGAGAGTTTAATAATACAGTTGGTTTGTCTGCGTTGAAATATTTATTCTTTACCCACACATTGTTCGCTCTGCGATAGGTATGTACTCCCTGTTGTTCAAAAAAATCTTCAATAATAGAAGCAACTTCATCTTCTTCCTTACTAAAAGAAGGAGTAGCGATAAGTCGCTGAAGAAGATTCAATGCTAACGTTGGAAGGTTTTCTCTTGTCATGTTTCGAGTTTAAAGTTTCGAGTCTTGAGTTGCTCGAATCTCTTTATAAAGTTATTAATGTGCCTTCGGTTTCTTGTCCTGTGTTTTTTACGAGGTCGCCTGCTTCGCCAATCAATACCTCTTTTACTCCGGCTTGAATTGCTGCGTAAGCATTTTCAAGTTTAGGTAAAATACCATCCGCAAAAACTTGCTTAGTTAATAATTCAGTATAAAGTCGTTTAGGTAAATGACGAATTACTGAATCCAGATTATTTACATCCTGCAACACACCTTTCTTTTCAAAACAAAAGATTAAACGAACATCAAAATGTTTGCTTAATGCAACTGCTAGAACAGAAGCAATAGTGTCAGCATTGGTATTCAACATCTTTCCATCAGCATGAGTGAGCGGAGCAAATACTGGCGTTGTATTTTGTTTTAAAAGAAAATATAACAATGCTGTGTTTACCGACTCTGTTTTAATATCTCCAACATAACCATAGTCAACATCCTTCACCGGACGTTTTGTTGCTTTGATCATATTTCCATCCGCTCCTGTTAGGCCTAATGCATTGCAATTCATTTGCTGAAGTTGCGCTACGATTTGTTTGTTCACCAATCCACCATAAACCATTGTTACAAGATCAAGCGTGGCGGCATCAGTAATTCTTCGTCCGTTTAAGTAGTTAGATTCAATGCCTAACTGATCACCAATCTTTGTTGCAATTTTTCCACCACCGTGAATCAAAATTTTTGGTTCTTTAATCGAAGCAAAGTTTTTCAGGAACAAATCCAATTGTGTTGGATTGTCTAAAACATTACCTCCAATTTTGATGATGAATAATCTATTCATTGTTCCGTTATCTGTTAATGGTTAAAAGTTGGTCGTTGATTGTTGTTATGCCTCACCCCAACCCTCTCCGGAGGAGAGGGAGTAGCTCGGTCGAATTGGTTAGAATTTACTCACTTCAAAAATTAAAACATTCAAGTCTCAAACCCACTATTAATATTTAACTATTTATCTCTGATTACATCAAAAACTAAAATCTTACTTGCTTTTAAGTATTTCGCTGAGCACAGCTTGTGCTGCCCAAACTCTATTCGAAGCCTGTTGGGTTACAATGCTGTTGGCACCATCCAGAATCTCATCACTTAACTCCACATTTCTTCGTACAGGTAAACAGTGCATAACTTTTGCGTTATTGGTGAGCTCGAGTTTTTTATTGGTCATCATCCATTGAGGATCGTTGCAATAAATTCTTCCGTAGTCAACATATGTGCTCCAGTTTTTTACATATACAAAATCGGCATCTTTCAATGCTTCAGTTTGATTTTGTGTAATGGTTGCTCCTTTTGTGAAACGTTCATCCAATTCATAATCTTCCGGATGTGTAATAACAAAGTCCGCCTGATCCCACTTATTGATCCACTCGGCAAAACTATTGGCCACACATTGTGGTAATGCTTTTACATGCGGTGCCCAAGTCAAAACAATCTTAGGTCTTCTCTTTTCTTTAAAGATTTCAGTGATTGTAATTACATCCGTAAGACTTTGCAACGGATGAACCGTGGCACTTTCTAAACTAATAACCGGAATGCCGGCATACTTTATAAATTGATTGATGTAGAGTTCGCTATAATCATCCACCTTGTTTTGCAAAGAAGGAAAAGTACGAATACCCAATACATCAAAATATTTTCCGAGAATAGGCGCGGCATCTTTTACATGTTCAACTGTGTTGCCACTCATGATGGCTTCATCTTCAAACTCCAATGCCCATCCATCCTGACCTACATTGAATACGATCACTTCCATTCCAAGATTCTGCGCAGCCAGTTGAGTGCTCAATCGCGTGCGCATACTGGGATTTAAGAATAACAAACCAAGACGTTTGTTCGAACCAAGTTCTCTATCCAAATAGGGATTTGCTTTATACGCCAATGCACTCCTGACTAGCTTGTCAATATTCTGAACATCGGGGACGGAAATAAAATTTTTCATTTCAATTCTTCTTTCAATGCGGTTAAGAAAATATCGATTTCACTTTTTTGTAATGCAAGCGAAGGCAATAGTCGTATGGTATTCGGCTTTGCTTCGCCTGTGAATATTTTGTGTTTTATGAGAAGATCATTACGAACCGTTTTCTTTTCTTCAGGAAGATCAAAACCAATCATTAAGCCTCGACCACGTACATCTAATAGAGAGGATATTTTGTTCAATTCTTCAATGCAATATGTTCCGAGCGTTTCAGCATTTTTCAAAAGTTGCTCTTGCTCCATTACTTCTAATACTGAAAGGCAGGCAACCGCTGCAAGGTAATTACCTCCGAAGGTTGTACCGAGCATTCCACTCCATGGTTTAATATCACCAGCAATCAAAACTCCACCGACAGGAAAACCATTGCCCATACCTTTAGCCATAGTGATCAGATCAGGTTTTATATCTGCGTATTGATGTGCAAAGAATTTACCTGTGCGGCCATAACCGGACTGAATTTCATCCAGTATTAACAATGATCCATTCTCCTTGCATTTCTTCTCAAGAAATTTTAAAAATGAATCATCTGGCAATTTAATTCCACCAACACCCTGGATACCTTCAATGATTACTGCTGCTACATCCTTTTGTAATGCATCACTAAAAGCAGCTTCATCATTCATGTTCACAAAAACAATTTCATGACCAGCATTGAAGGGCGCTACTATTTTTGGATTATCAGTAGCAGCAACTGCACCTGATGTACGACCGTGAAATGCTTTCTTAAAAGCAATAACTTTTTTTCTTCCCGTTACAAACGATGCAAGCTTCAGTGCATTCTCATTTGCTTCTGCTCCTGAGTTGCATAAAAAAAGTTGATAATCAGGATAACCAGAAAATGCACCGAGTTTCTCCGCTAGTTTTTCTTGCAAAGGATTTTGAACGCTGTTCGAATAGAATGCAATTTTATTTAATTGATCTGTCAGTGATTTTACATAGTGTGGATGTGAGTGACCAATCGATATCACTGCATGACCACCATAGAGATCAAGATATTTCTGTCCAACATCATCCCAAAGCCAGGAGCCAAGAGCTTTTGCTGGAGTGATGTTGAATAATGGATATACGTCAAATAATTTCATGTTCGAAAATTAAACCTCACCCCCAACCCTCTCCGGAAGAGAGGGGAGGCCTGACTAAAAAACTATACTTTTTAATTTTAATCCTGCAGTTTCTTCTAAGCCAAACATCAGATTCATATTTTGAACGGCTTGGCCGGATGCGCCTTTCAGAAGATTATCAATAGCCGAATGAACAACCAGCTTATCTCCCTCTTTCTCCAATGTGATCATTGCTTTGTTTGTATTGACTACTTGCTTTAAATCGATCACCTCATGAGAAAGAATTGCGAAGGGATGGCTCTCATAGAAATTATAGAAAAGTTTTTCCACTTCAACGAGAGATGCTTTTACTGTGATACATGAACTTACATATATACCACGTGTGAAATCTCCTCTCCAGGGAATAAAATTAATTGATTTCGCATAACCACTTTGCAGTTGCTCAACCGTCTTCGTGATCTCCTTTATGTGTTGATGCGTTAGTGTTTTATAGGCAGAGATATTATTGGCTCTCCACGTAAAGTGAGTTGTGTCTTGTGGTTTTTGACCAGCGCCTGTTGAGCCTGTGATACCCGTTGTGTACACATCGCCTAACCAACCTACTTTAGCTAATGGAGCTAGTCCCAATTGAATTGCTGTAGCGAAGCATCCAGGGTTTGCAATATTTGATGATTTCTTAATTGCTTCGCGATTTACTTCAGGAAGTCCGTAAACAAATTCCCTTCCTTCAACTTGTTCACCCAATCTAAAATCCTGACTTAAATCGATAATCTTAACGGAAACTTTAATCGAATTCTCCAACAAAAACTTTTTGCTTTCTCCGTGACCTAAACAAAGAAAAATTACATCTACGTTTTGGTCAATGGTATCTGTGAAGGTAAGCGTTGTGTCTCCCAGTAAATCTGGGTGTGATGAATAGAGAGGATTCCCCGCATTACTTCTGCTGTGGACAAATACAAGTTCTACTTGCGGATGGTTAAGCAACAATCGGATTGTTTCGCCTCCTGTGTAACCTGCACCTCCAATAACTCCTACTTGTATTTTTTTCATCAATTGGATCCTTAAACTCGAAACTTTAAACTTTAAATTTTTTTATTCACCTGATGATAAATCATGGCCTGGTTTCCAAAGATTTTAGTGAATCCTCTCACGTCATCTCCTGTCCATCCTAGGTTCATCTCACCATACTTACCAAACTTAGACGACATCAAATCATTATCCGATTGAATGCCCAAAACTTGGAAACGATATGGATACAATTGAATATGTACTTCACCCGTTACCTGCTGTTGTGTGTTCGTTAAGAACGCCTCAATGTCCCGCATAATTGGATCAAGGTATTGACCTTCGTGCAACCAGTTGCCATAAAATTGTGCGAGCTGATCTTTCCAGCTGAGTTGCCATTTGGTGAGCACATGTTTCTCTAAAGCATGATGCGCTTTGAGTACGAGCATAGGAGCAGCCGCTTCAAATCCAACACGACCTTTTATTCCGATAATAGTATCGCCTACATGTATATCACGACCAATTCCATAAGAGCCAGCAATGGTTTGAAGATATTGAATCGCCTCGGTGGGATGAGCAAATGCTTTTCCATTTACCTTTATCAATTCACCTTTAGCAAAATCTAATATAACTTCTTCGTTTCCAGTTTTTGTTACTTGTGTTGGCCATGCTTCTTCCGGGAGCATTCCCAAGGAATTTAAAGTTTCTTTTCCGCCAACCGATGTTCCCCACAACCCTTTATTAATAGAGTACATGGCTTTCTCGAAATTCATCTGTACACCTTTCGATTTGAGGTAGGCAATTTCTTCTTCGCGCGAAAGTTTCAATTCGCGAATAGGTGTGATGATCTCGATGCCTGGAACCAAAATATTCAACACCATATCAAAACGCACCTGATCATTTCCAGCACCTGTACTTCCGTGAGCTACAGCATCCGCTTTAATTTCTTTTGCATAATTGGCCACTGCTAAAGCTTGCGACATGCGTTCAGCACTTACACTTAAAGGATAGGTATTGTTCTTCAATATGTTTCCATAGATGAGGAAGCGAACTACGGTTTCATAATAATTCTTCGTTTCGTCAACGGTCTTATGGGATGCTACTCCTAAACTTTTCGCGCGAGCCTCGATGACTTTTATTTCAGCATCATCAAAACCACCAGTGTTTACAGTGATGGTGTGTACTTCATAGTTTTTGTCTTCACCTAAATACTTTACGCAATACGATGTATCCAATCCACCACTAAATGCTAATACTACTTTCTTTTTCATTATTTAGTTTACCAGAAAAATATGCTGAGAAATGATTTTGGTTTATGCGATGAGTTTTCATCGTTATCTTTTCTTCTCGCTGTTTTGAGAAGAACATATTGCTTGAAATGAATCCAGCGCTCGAACAACTTAAAGTTACCTTTAAACTTGCGTTTATGTTCATGCGAATCGTCTTCTGAAACGACCACTGCCTCGGCTTTTCTTAATCTCGCTTCCTCAATTTTCTTGGCGGCTTCTTCAGGATCGAAAAGCATGGCGGTACACATGCAGTTCTTGCGCTCCTTGCTCATCAGGATTTCGTAGTTCACGCAACTCTTGCATCCTTTCCAGAACTGCTCATCGGTTGTTAACTCCGAATAGGTAACAGGTTCATAACCCAGATCCGAGTTAATCTTCATCACGGCCAAACCGGTGGTCAAGCCAAAGATTTTGGAATCAGGATATTTTTCGCGGGAGAGTGCAAATATTTTTTGCTTGATCTCGGTAGCAACACCCGTCTTTCTAAAAGCGGGTGATACAATCAAACCTGAATTGGCAACATACTTACCGTGTTCCCAGGCTTCGATGTAACAGAATCCTACCCACACACCATCTTGGGTAGTGGCAATAATAGCTTTACCATCATCCATCTTCATTTCGATGTATGCAGGTGAACGCTTGGCAATACCAGTGCCGCGTGCTTTGGCTGACTCTTCCATCTCGGTGGTGATGGTCTCAGCGTATTTTTTATCATCAGGCGTAGCGAGCCTTACAATGAGTTTATGATTTTCCACAATTACGATCTGCTTTAAATGTAAATGAATAAAACTTTTGACGCTAAACGCGCCATGAACGCCATATCCTTGACATGCCGTTTGTTTGACTTACATTTTATAAATGAAAGACTCAGATACGCACAGAGCGTAGGGGTCGGGGTCGCCTGGTCACCGTGCAGGCAGCAGATAAGAACGATACGGTTCTTTTAGATTGGTAAGCAGTGTAAACTGCTTGTAGGATGGTGATCAATGTTTTCAATTTCTTTCTTAGTTGTTTAAATGAACGTCAAGTGAAAATCATTCAGTTTAGTTTTAATGTTTCCGTAAAATTAAACGATAAAGTTTGGTAAACGATAACGTTATGGCCAAGAACTTTAAAAAACTTTTACTAACGAGGGTTAGCCGCTGGCTTTAGTTGTTGAGTGGATTACAATCTGAAGCGGTCGATCGACTGTCTAACTGGTTAGGTAAATGATATTTTACAAATATGTATCTTTGATCAAAGATCGATTTTATGGCCGCCATCTCGGAAGTAAAAAAGAAGTACACCCAAGAAGAATACCTTGAACTAGAGCGAAAGGCTGAGTTTAAGAGTGAGTACTATCAAGGCGAGATATTCGCTATGTCAGGTGCATCCTTAGCTCACAATAAAATAACGATTAATTTTTTATCGGTTCTTTCTATTCGTTTGAAAGGAAAAAGTTGCAGGCCTTATGGCAGTGATTTGAGATTACATATTCCTGTGAATTCACTTTACACCTATCCAGACATTACCATAGTATGTGGTAAAGAAAAATTGTTGGACAATAATTTTGACACATTACTCAACCCCGTCTTTATAGCAGAAGTGCTGTCGCCCACCACCCGCGATTATGATACCGGAGGAAAATTTGCGTTGTACCGATCCATTGAATCTCTGAAAGAATATTGGACGATATCTTCTTTCGAACATCGGCTTCAAAAATATGTAAAGAATGAATCTAACAACACCTGGATACTTAGCGAAACCGTAAACGTAAAAGATTCAATTCAGCTTGAATCATTGGAGCTTGGTGTTTCAATGGAAGAGTTGTATGATGGGGTTACGTTTTAGGTTGGTAAAACTTAATTCTGGGTCCTCAGTTTCTTCGATTCGTTCGTAGCCAATTTTTGCTAGCCAAAGTTTGAATGGCTCTGCTTTGGGTGAGGGAATCGATTGGATTAATCTCAGAAGTTGTTCGGTATCACCAACATCGGTTAAGCGCATTTTACCATCAGAGGCTTCCATTTTCAAAGCGTTACAATTTGTAACGGTTTCATTTCCCTCATCCTTCAAGCGTTTTTTGAGTACACGCCAATATACTTGCGGGTTTGGACTATCAGTTAAAACAGCCACTACATCTACAATCGCGAAATAGAATTTTTCTTCTTCTTCGTTCCAGGAAGAACGGATTCTTTTGGTTTCAAATAGTTTAACATTGCTCATAACAGTTAATGAAATTAAGTAGATAGATAAATATAACTTAAATCAATTTCACAAATGCTTGTGTTGTATCAGCATGAATAATACATAATGCTATTGGTAATCAGTAGTCAAGTTTACAGCTAAATTCCAATTCTTACAACGATTTATATCTGTTAAACTCAACGCCACTTTTTGAGAAATTAGCAAGATAGCAGAGAGCACCAATTCTTTATGCAGTAGCAAACCCAATCAAAACATAAACAACCGCAGAAGTAAACAACGCAATTAACGCATAAGGCAACTGTGTGAGTGCGTGTTGCATGGTAGGACAATTGGTTGACGATGCAGACAAGATAGTAGAGTCGCTAAAGAAACCAGTGTTGGAACCAAATGCTCCGGCACAGACCACTACACTTACAGCAACCCAGATATTGGCATCAAGCACACGAGCGAGTGGAACCATAAGGGGAATGGCGATTACATATAAGTCCCATGAAGAACCAGTGAGAAAGGCGATGGTTGCTAATGTGAGGAAGGCAATTGCTGGAAATAATTCGCGACTCATGTAAGGCTCTACGTGTGCGATTACATATTGTACCAGATGCAAATCGTCATTCATTAATTTTAATGCAAAGGCCAGGATTACCAAAATAATTGGGAAGAGAATTGTATTGAAACCATGAAGAATGGATTCTGATAGTTGACGAAGCGTGAGTGCTTTATCGAGAAACAAATAAACAAAGACAAAGAAGTTCGTGATCAGTGCGCCTTTCAACGCATCGAAATCAAAATAGACTGTGGTGGCAATCAACACAATCATCGGCAAAACAAAATAGCTGAGCTTTGATTTTGCCGAAACATTTTCTTCCTGTGCATCAGCCGTATTATTTGCATCAGGCGGAATCGTTACTCCAGTTGATGCACGAAGTTCTGCTGCTTTCATCCTACCAATAATTGGAAACCATCCGAGGGCAACCAACAACACCAACGTAATGCCTACAAATCCGAAAGCCATATAAGGTATCGCGTGCATATAACCGATCATTCCTTGTCCCTTTTCTACAATACCTTCTTTCTCTAAAATGCCACTTATGAAAATAGACCATGTAGAGATTGGCAATAAAATACAGAGCGGTGCTGATGTTGCGTGAACTACATACGCCAACAACTCGCGCGAGATATTAAACTTGTCAGTGATCTTTTTCATTGCAGCACCAACCGCCAGTGAGTGCAGGTAATCATCAACAAAAATTAGAATACTTAAAATCCAGGCTGCGAGTAATGCGGATCTTCTGTTGTGAACAAAACGCAGAAGGAAATTACTAAAGCCAACGGTTCCGCCTCCGCGGATCATCATCGTAATGAGTGAACCGTATAACATACACACGATAATTACCCAGCCACTATTCTTATCGGTTAACGCAGTGGTGAGATGCTGAATAAACTTGACTAAAAAATTTCCCTGATAGGCAATGACACATCCCACCAAAATACCAATCACCAACGGCTCGAATGATGATCGGGTAATCGTTGCCAAAACAATAACAACCAGAACAGGTAATAAGGTAAGTAAGCCGTAGTCGTGCATTTGTTGTTTGTTGATAGTTGTTAGTTGTTCGTTTTATAACCATGGTTAAATAGCCTGGACAATTCTATGGCACCGGACAACCATCAACGAACAACGATCAACTAAATTCCTACACTAATTAGTTTTCGCTCCATATATTCTACCAAGCCTTCTTCACCACATTCATATCCTAAACCACTTTGCTTCCATCCACCGAAAGGTGCTTCGAAAGCTTGTGGATACCACTCATTCACTCCGACTAAGCCAAACTCCAACTGCTCAGAAACATGAATAGAAGTTTTAAGATCGTTTGTCCAAATGTAAGAAGCTAATCCATACTCTGTTGAATTCGCAAGATGCAATGCTTCTTCGGTTGATTTGAATGTTGTGACCGGCATGATGGGTCCAAAGATTTCATTTTTAAATAGTGGACTATCTATCGATGTGTTTTGCACTAATGTTGGTTGATGAAAATATCCTTTCGCAAAATCACCACGCGAACCACCAACTACAATGTCAGCACCATGAGATTTTGCATCTGCTAAAAGTTTCTCCAGGTTTGTTCGTTGATTGATATTGATCATCGGACCCATGTCTACTCCCTGATCCAATCCAAAACCAACCTTAATGTTTTTCATGCGA
Organism: Chryseolinea sp.; assembly: GCA_046595655.1. Classification (GTDB taxonomy): domain Bacteria; phylum Bacteroidota; class Bacteroidia; order Cytophagales; family Cyclobacteriaceae; genus Chryseolinea. The sequence goes on from JBKJOF010000113.1 coordinate 49,646, forward strand.
TTGGAAGCATGCTTTAAAAATTCATCTGCAATTGCTTCGTGAACTAAGTAGCGCTGAGGTGCAATACAAACCTGTCCGGCATTTCTAAGCTTTGCAGAAACGGATTCCTCAGCAACTTTCTTTACATCAACATCTGGGAAAACCAGAACGGGTGCGTTTCCTCCAAGCTCAAGCGCAAGACGAGTGTTTGTTCTCGATGCACCATCCATTAATATTTTACCAACACGTGTACTTCCTGTAAAACTTATTTTTCGAACAGCAACGTTCTCCAACATTTCTTTTCCAATAAGATCGGCTTGCCCGTTTATTAAATTCATCACACTTTTAGGAAGTCCAGCTTCGTGTAGACATTGAACAATGTTCATTGCTGTGAGCGGTGTGTATTCAGAAGCTTTCGCTACTACACTACAACCAGCACCCAACGCAGCGGCCCAGCAACGTGCTGGATTGTATGCTGGAAAATTCCAGGCTGTGATTGTACCAACTAAACCAATCGGTTGATAGATCACACTCATGCGTTTGTTATTTCGATTGGCTGTAACCAATCGTCCTCCTTGTCGCTTACCTTCTTCGGAAAACCACTCGAAAAAATTAGCTGACACGCGCCACTCTCCTAGTGCTTCAGCTAAAGGTTTTCCACTTTCGAGCACCGTTGTCTTTGCATACTCATTCAATCGCTCATGCATCAATGCTGATGCTTTCTTCAAAATAACAGCACGATCAAATGCATTGATACGCGACCAGATTTTAAATCCTTCTTTCGCTGCGTCAATGGCAGCGCGACAATCAACTTCGTTTCCAAATGGAACAGTAGCAATAACTTCTTCCGTAGCAGGATTGATTACATCCCAGGTTTTGTTGTTGGAGGCGGAAGTCCATTCTCCGTTGATGTATTGTTTATAGTTTGACATTATCTTCTGGATTTGTGATGAGTGATTGTCGATTTACGATTAGTGATTTAAATACAAACACATACCTCCAATGTAAGTTGCTTTAACTTGAATGGAATCTATTTGTTCAGTTAAAACTTGCAATGGGTTTTTGTCAACTATGATAAAGTCAGCAAGTTTGCCTGCCTCGATAGAGCCTTTGATATCTTCTTGTCCATCGGCAAATGCGCTTCCCATAGTATATGCGTAAATTGATTCGTGAATAGTAATTGATTCGTGTGGTGAGATTACATTGCCGGCATTCGTCTTTCGCGTAATCGCTGTTTTAATACAACTCCACGGATTGATATTCTTCACTACAGGTGCATCTGTTGAAAATGCAACTGGAATATTCTTATCAAGTAATGTACGGACTGGGTAACATTGCTTTAAATATTCGTCATCCAAAGCAGTAATGAAATTCTCACCAAGTTCATCGATGAAGATGGTTTGAGGAACAGGGATAAATCCATACGTAGCAACATCGTTTATGTTTTCATCAGAGGGCAATCCGAAGTGTTCAATTCGATTGCGCGTATTTCCAAATTCAAGATGAAGTTGCTTGTAAACATCAAGTACCAGATCAATAGCCACATCACCAATGGCATGTGTACCGATGCGAAAACCTTTTTGCTGAGCTGCTCTTGCCAGCGATAAAAACTGATCGCGCTTCAATCGTAATACTCCTCTGTCATTTGATTTTTTATAAGGGCGTTTTAGTGAAGCCGTCTTACCGCTAAGTCCTCCATCAGAGAAAAATTTAACAGTATCAATTTTTACTTTCGCTGATTTATATTTTTCCGGAACCGGATATGCATCTGCTCCGCCATCAAGCAATAGAATAGGCATGAGATTGAAACGTAGCGAAGTCTCTCCTTTCTTATCAAGATCAAGATATGCTTCCAATAATTCCGGATGTACAGCGGGATCAGTTGCACTTGTTATGCCATAACTCAACATCTTATCTGCACCTGCTCTTATCATTTGCTGATAATCTTCATGAGATGGTGGCGGAATATGTTTGGAGATCAAGCCGAGAGCCGTTTCATAAAATATTCCCGTGAGTTCTCCTTTTTCTGTTTTGCCAATAATTCCACCAGCAGGAATCGTTGATGAAGAATTTACATTGGCCTTTTGTAACGCTAATGTATTTACCGTTGCAATGTGTGCACAGGTTCGGATTAAATAAATTGGATGTTGCGTACTAATTGCATCAAGATCTTCTTTCACCGGCATTCGTTTGTTTTCCAGAACTTGCTCATTAAAACCACGGCCTGTTATCCAAGTGCCCGCTGGAAGTTTATCCGCTAATACTTTTACTTTCTTTTGAAGTGCATCAATGCTTGTAATTCCACGCAAGTCGATGATGAACGATTCTAGTTGGCCTACTTTCCAAACGTGAATGTGTGCATCGTTGAAACCGGGAAGAATCGTTTTGCCTTTTAGATCAATTAATTTTGTGTCGGAAGTTTTTATATTTAGAACATCCGTATCACTACCCACTGATACGATCTTATCTCCTTCAACCAACATAGCTGATGCCTGTGGTTGATTTATATTTTGCGTTAAAATGATTCCGTTGTAGAAAATGCTTTGCATCAATTCATCTTAATAATTTAAATCTACTAACTGCAAAAGGGTTTAGAACATAGAGTTGAGCTAAAATGTCAAAATGTATTCTTTGCGTACCTCTGCGTCCTCTGCGGTTTGTTTTTCACCGAAGAGTGCGCGGAGTTCGCAGAGAAATGCGCAGAGATAAATTAACATCATCCCTTCATTCCTCTTTCAATGGCAGCTTCCAATACATCTAATCCTTCTTGAAGTTGCGCTTCGGTAATAACCAAAGGAGGTAATAACCGAATACAATTGCTGTACAAACCTGCGCGAATCAAAATAATTCCATGCGCGACCGCATCCTTCATAATTTTTAAGGTCAACTCCATATCAGGTTCTTTGGTTGTTTGATCTTTCACGAACTCGACCAATCGCATAGCACCCAGTCCACGCACATCACCTATGATTGAATATTTTTCTTTCCATTCTGCCAATCTGCTTTCCATAATTTTTCCCACACGATCTGTGTGTTCCATAAAAGAAGGCTTCGTCATTTCCTTTATTACTTCAATTGCAGCAGCACAGGTAATTGGAGAACCACCATATGTTCCTCCCACTCCACCGAGGTGAACGGAATCCATAATCTCAGCCTTACCCACCGTTGCAGAAATTGGTAAACCTGCGCCTAATGATTTAGCAGTTGTAATAATATCGGGAGCAATTCCATAATGCTCACATGCAAATAATTTTCCAGTGCGACCGAAACCGCTTTGGATTTCATCACAGATCATTACTGCTCCTGATTCATTACATATATTTCTGATCTCCTGTAAAAATGCTTTTGGCATTGGAATAAATCCTCCTTCACCCTGAACCGGTTCAATAAGTATTGCGGCAAGATCTGAAACATCAACCTGACTAATTAATGCATTGCGCAAATTCTTAATGGAGAAATCAATGTATTCCTCTTCCGTCATTTGATCTGGTTTGCGATATACATTCGGTGACGGCAATCTATAAATGTCACCACCGAACGGACCAAATCCTTTTTTGAACAAGCCGTGCTTCGAAGTAAGACTTAATGTTAATAATGTGCGACCATGATATCCACCTTCAAAACAGATTATACCTTTTCGTTTCGTGTAATAGCGAGAAATATTAACTGCATTTTCAACTGCTTCGCTTCCTGAATTTGCCAGCAATGTTTTCTTCGGGAAATTTCCTGGTGTAACCTTGTTCAATAGTTCACACAATTCAATCATGGGTTCAAAGGTTGTAACCAACGCGCAGGTATGAATATATTTTTCCGCCTGCTCCTGAATTGCTTTCACTACAGCAGGCGCACAATGTCCAATGTTTATTACGCCAATCGCACCAGCGAAATCGAGCAAGGTATTTCCGTCTACGTCTTTAATCACTGCGCCTTTTGCATCGGCCACTACAACATCAGTCGATTTTGCAAGACCCGCAGGCGTAGAGTCCGCTCTCCGTTTTAATATGGCCTGACTTTTTGGTCCAGGGATTGGAGATATAAGATTGATTGTTTTTTGTTTTTCTAATGTAGCGTTCATAATTGTTTCGATTACGCCTCACCTAAAGTCCCTCTCCGGGGGAGAGGGACTTTAGATTCTGCATTTAATTTATTTTGTTGTTCACTATTCTAACTCCTAAATTCTATATCCTAAATTCTCTCTTAACTATTCTCTCTTATCAACAACACACAATACCCATCACACACCGGATCTTCAACATATCCCGCCACAAGACCAAAGGGTTTGAACTTATTTTTCAACTGACGAGTCACTGTTGGGTCTTTGATTTTACCCTCGAGTAATTGTTTGTAATATTCTTCTGCACTCATTTTATCTTTTACGGCACCGTAGCCACTCATCATACCATAAGTATATTGACCTTTGAGTTTCAATTTCAATACTGTTTCTTGTCGTGCGTCATAGAGGAAAGATGCAATTCCAAGTCCACGAGAATCGGGATGTGTACCAATGTCCATGCCATAGAGCCAATCACCATTAGGTTGATGTGTATTCAAAAAACCACCATCAAGCACATCATTAAAAGTATGCTTGTCATTCACATCTAACTGATAGCGGATGCTGGTGGTCATGCCAATTACCTTTCCGTCTTTTACTGCTACGAATTGTCCTTCCGGAAAAATCCGAATGTGATTCAGGTAATGTTCTTTGAGCATAAGTGAATCTTTCGCAAGTGTAGGAAACACTACCTTCTGCAACTCTTCAAGCTGCTGGGCATGTTCAGATTGTGTCGTCATAATGGCAACACCATTCCCTACGTTCTTGCGATATCGTATGTCGTCTGTGACTTTCATACTGTTACAATTGCCTTCTTCTTTATCGGAGATACTTTTACAGAAACTGTCGCAGTAAGTTTTAACAATGCCGTTCGAATTATATTTAATCCTTCCAGCAACTGATCTGGCGCTATCACTAGTGGGCTTAATACACGCACTACATTTGCGGATATACCTGCACTAATAATGAGTAAACCTTTTGCAGCACAAGCATTAATCAAGGCTTTACACAAATCTGCGTCAGGATTATTCGGGTCACCATGTTTCACTAATTCAAAAGCTACCATCGCACCTAAACCACGCACATCGCCAATGGCATTGCATTCTTGTTGAAGCTCCTTAAAAAATCTCATTACCGTCTTCCCTACCTTCTCACCTTTTGCATTGATATTAATTTTCTGCATGTACTGAATCGTAGCGATTGAAGCTGCGCACGCAACGGGATTACCGGGATACGTTCCACCTAAAGTTCCCTTTGTTGTTTTGTCCATTACTTCTGCACGACCCATCACAGCACCAATCGGCATACCACTGCCCATTGATTTTGCCCATGTAGAAATATCGGGTATGATGTCATAATGTTCGTACGCTGCCCACTTACCTGTGCGACCAAAACCAGTTTGTACTTCATCTGCTATTAAAAGAATTCCTTTTGATTTGCAAATGGCATGAAGACCCTTCACATATTCTTTCGGAGCCACAACGAATCCGCCTTCACCTTGAACGAGTTCAAGAATAACAGCAGCAACGCTTGATGCATCCACCACAGTATGAAGGTAACTTTCAAAAGCCTGTAACTCGCGGCTTACAAATCCATCCATATCCAAACCGTCATTACGTTTATAATAATCCGGAAATGGAATGCGATAGACTTCAGGAGCGAATGGTCCGCAGTTAATTTTATAACCTGTCTTTGATGTGAGTGTCATGCCCAATAATGTGCGACCATGAAAACCTCCAGTGAAACAAATAATACCTTGCCTACCTGTTGCTTGTCGCGCGATTTTGATTGCGTTCTCCACAGCTTCAGCACCGGTACTCGTCAACATCACTTTCGTGGATTTTCCATGTGGCAAAAGTTTAGCGAGTTGTTCACACAACTCAACATATTGTTCATAGATCGCAACAGGAAAGCAAGCATGAATTAATTGCTTGGCTTGTTTTACAATAGCATCAACAACCGGCTTCGGGCAATGACCTGCGTTGAGCACACCAATACCTCCTGCAAAATCAATATATTCTTTTCCATCTGCATCTATTATCAGTGCTCCTTTTCCGGATACAATTGTAGCAGGACTAAACATACCCATGCCTTCTGGCACAATTGCATTTCTACGGGCTACAAGTTTTTCTGAGTTTTTCATTTATCGTCTGTTGATTGTAAATTGTTGTTCGTTGATGGTTGTTTGTTGTTCGTGGTGGCGCTGTATTCCGATTAACCATCAACGAACAACGACCAACTATCTATCTACTCCATTATCACTGACTTCTCATTCATAAATTCTTTAATACCAACTTCAGCAAGCTCGCGGCCGTAGCCGGATTTTTTTACACCACCGATTGGCCAGCGTGCATCGGAACGTACAAGTGAATTTACAAACACCGCTCCCGCTTCAATTTCTTTTGCAAGAGATGCAGCCCGATCCAAATCATTTGTCCAGAGCGAAGCGGACAAACCATAGCGACTTGCATTTGCTAATGTAATTGCTTCGCTTTCATCCTTCACTGTAATGATAGATGCCAAAGGCCCGAATGTTTCTTCTTCAAATGCGGCCATGCCTGGTTTTACAGCATCTAAAAGTGCCGGTTGATAATTGCATCCATCGCGTTCACCTCCCATTAACTTTTGTGCTCCCGACTTAACGGTGGATAGCATTTGCTTCTCTAGCTTCTCTGCTAAGTCCAGTCGAGCTAAAGGACCTGTCGTAATCTTTTCGTCAAGCGGATTTCCTTGAACGAGTGCTGATATGTTTTTTTGAAGATGATTTAGAAATTCATCCTTCACTTTTTCTAAAACGATAAAACGTTTGGCTGAAATACATACTTGTCCTGCATTTTGCATACGCGATTGAGATGCAATCTTCGCTGCTTTCTCCACATCAGCATCAGCTAACACAATAAAGGGATCACTTCCTCCTAATTCTAACACACTCTTCTTAATATATTTTCCGGCAAGAGCAGCAACTTGTGATCCCGCATACTCACTTCCTGTTAACGTTACGCCTTGAACAATATCATGATTGATAATTCCTTCTACCTTATCAACATCAATAATGAAGGATTGGAATACACCTTCCGGAAAACCAGCTTCTAAAAATATCTTTTCAATCGTTAGCGAAGTTTGACAAACGTTAGGAGCATGTTTGAGCATGGCAACATTACCCCCCATGATGGTTGGAATTGCAAAACGAAACACTTGCCAGAACGGAAAATTCCAGGGCATGATGGCAAACACAGCCCCCGTTGGTTGATAGGTAATGTACGTTCGCTTTGCTTCTGTAGTGATCGCTGCATCGGCAAGAAACTTCTCGCTGTGCAACGCAAAATACTCGCATGTCGAAGCACACTTTTCTACTTCACCTCGCGCTTCGTTGATCGCTTTACCCATTTCAAGTGTGATCGTTCGCGCATACTCTTCTTTATTTTGCCTGAGAAGCAGCGCTACTTTATTCATCAACACGGCACGATTGGAAAAACTTTCTTTACGCCACGTCTTATAGGTACTCGTTGCCAGGTCTAATTTTTTTTGAATATCAAAATCGTTGTGGAGTTGAAACTCTGCAATGAGGGATTGATTATATGGGTTGATGGATTTGAACACTTTGCTATTTATTTGAGGGTTTCTATTTATGCATTGATAGTGCTTTATCTTTTGTCGACTGTTGGTTGTTTACCGATAAAAGTTTTACAATTTCCTTTGCTGCAATTCTTCCGGTCTCTGCAGCTCCGTTCATAAAGCCCTGATGTTTAATGCTACAATGTTCGCCTGCAAAAAAAATATTTTCGAAAGGCTCGCCTTCAACTCCTGCAAACTTTGACCATTGGCCTACTTTGTAACTCGTGTAACTTCCTTTTGCAAAAGGATGAACAGCCCAGCAGAATTTTGAAATCTTTCCATTGTATTGTGATTGCAATCCCGGATAAATTTTATCAGCATCACCAAGCCACTTATTTTTTATTTCAGAATAGGACTTCATAAAAAAATCATCAGAGATTTTTCCGCCACCAACAAAAGTAAGCGAACCTTGTTCTGTATCAACTGCTTGCGAACTATCCCAGATCACCGTGTTATTTATGTCATTGAAAGTATAACCTTGTGAGCCCTGCTCACGCCACTTCCGCTTATTAAAACCCATTGCTACCTTTGATGCATTTCCAAACCCACTGGTTTCAATCGCTAATTGTTTTCGTTCTGGAAATTTGAAGTTCATCTCTATCTTCTTTAGAATAGAAAAAGGGACGGTGAGCACTACCACATCGGTAGTAATGGTTTCAGATTTACCATCCGATTCAAAAGTTAAATTGTATTGGTTATCAATTTTATTAAGTGATTTTAATCTGTAGTTCGTTTTGATCTGATCTTTTATTGGTTCAGTAAGTTTAGCGACAAACTGCTGGCTTCCTCCTTTAAATTTCATAACCTCATGGTAGTTGCCAAAAATGTGATAATGTTCATCATACTGAATTGGCGTTGAAAGGATCATGAGTAAATTCAAAGCCGATTGTTCTGAACACTCCATCGCATATTCAGAAAGAATGGCCATGTCTAAAAAACTCAGCGCCCATCCTGACATTCCAATACCTTTCAAATATTCGATGACGGATTGATCATCAAGTGTTTTGAATGATTCAGCATTGCTATAATGAATATCAGCAGGAAGCAAGGCAATATCTTTTGCGATTTGTTCTGCAAAAGGTTTTAATGCGTCCACCAATTCTTCTTCCGTTCGCAACTTACCTTCGAAGTAAAATGTTTTCGTAACCAACGGATCAGAACGCAAATCACTCAACTCTACATTTAGTTCTTTAGACAAGGTAAGTAAGTCTTCATGTATCGTATCGATAAATTCTCCGCCAAAGTCAACATGACTTCCTTCGATCACGGCATTGTCAACCGTAAGCACTCTGCCTCCTGCACGACCTGTGGCTTCGTAAATGGTAGATTCAATTCCTGATTTTTTCAATTGATAGGCAGTAGTGAGTCCGGCAATGCCAGCCCCTACGATGATTACTTTTGGTTGACTGGATTTTGTATTCCAACATCCGGCCAACGGCAAACTTAACGCCATCGAAGCGAAAGTACTTTTTTTTATAAAGTCTCTCCGTCCCAGATCTACGCTTTCTGTTTTTGCTTTCGCGTAAGCACGTTTCAATATAGTCGCTAGCCCTGATCTCATTTAATTCGTTGGTGGTTGGTCGTTGTTGGTTGTTGGTCTAAGTTGAATAAGTAACAACCATTACCTAACAACTTTTTACTATTCATCGTACCCTGGATTCTGTTTAAGTACTCCTTTCGCTGCGGTTATCTCACGGAAAGGAATTGGCAATATAGATTTATAGGCTTCGATGTCGAGCACTTCATTTGTTTTTCCGGTGCGGGCCAGATCAAACATTCTATGTCCTTCGAAATTTAATTCAGCTTTACGTTCATCTAAAATTGCATTTAGGAAATCTTCCGATGTATCGAAGTCTGAGATATCAACAGCTGCTAATCCACGGTTTGTTCGTACCTCGTTTAGATCACTAATACCGGCTGGTGTAAATCCATTGGCTTCAGCACGAATCAAATACACTTCTGCCATGCGGATAATGAATGCCGGGTTATCACGACTTTCTTCACCACGATATTTTTGAGTACGTCCATCCGGCTCAATGCTTACATCGTTGTTTACAAAATCAAGCAAGTCGGCACGCAAATCGCCAGCGCGTGTTGCAAAGAAATCATTCATACTTTCTTCCGCAAGCCACAACACTTCTGTGCGCAAAGCATCTTCACGACTATAGGTAAGAGAATTGTAACCACTGCGATTCTGAACATCAAACGTTAATTCGAAGATGGTTTCAGATGAAAGGTAGTCTGTGTATATAGTTGCAAATGAATTTTCATCCAACAATTGAAATGCTCCATCATCCATTACTTCCGATGCTGAAGCTTCTGCTGCTGCAAGGTCACCCTTGTATAAGTTAACACGTGCCTCGAGTGCTTTTACTGCAATCGGGTTTATGAACACTTGACTTCTGTCATCTTCAATAATTAATGGATATGCATCTTCCAAATCTTTCAAGATGGCAGCATACGTATCTGCAACAGAACTACGCGACACAATATCATTCGCACCTTGCTGTTTCAACACAACGGGAATTCCAAATTCAGATGCCTGATCCCAATGCTCACCGAACATTCTCAACAAATCAAAATGAGCAAGCGCACGAAGGACGAATGCCTGACCTTTTATGTGTGCACGTTCTTCAGAAGTAAAAGCAGCATCTTTAATACCATCCACATTATTAATAATTCCATTGGCTGCATTAATTGAATTGTAAATCGCAATCCAAGTCTGCTCAACAAAAATATTCGATGGTGTTACACCAAGATCACTGAGCTCTTGCAACGCCACATTATCAAATCCTCCTGCTGTGCTAACATCACTGTGCATGTCAGACATCATTGGATAATATCCACCATAGTAGTCACGCGCCTGAAGTGTATTGTACAATCCAATCAACGCGGAGTTTGCTCCATCTTCACTGGTGAAAACATTGGAGACATCGTTGGGCGATTCCTGATCCAATACATTACATGAGCTAATCAGCAATGTGGTAATAAAAAGTATATATATCTTTTTCATTTTTCTTTTCGATTATAAGCCAAGATTAAAACCAATAGTAAATGTGCGCGGCTGTGGATATGCAGCGTAATCAATTCCTGCAGTTTGAGGATTACCTCCACCGGTAGAACTTACTTCCGGATCGAAGCCTACATACTTTGTAAAGACGTGTAAGTTTTGAACTTGACCATAGATTCTGATATTCTCAAACCATGTTGCTGATTTTGGTTTTATAGTATATCCGAGAGATACCGTGCGAATTCGTAAGAAGGATCCATCTTCAATAAACATGGTAGAGTTCTCTACATAATTCTGATTGATAAAAGACGCTCTTGGAATATCGGTTTGATCACCTGGTTTTTGCCAGCGATCTTTTACACCCGACCAATTGTTGGCATACACCTGATCCACTCCACCTTCATTGGACCAGCCCAGGTTCTGATAGGTAGCACGTATCAAATTGTAAATATCATTTCCTACACTGTATTGAAGCGCAACGAGCGCATCAAAGTTTTTATAGTTCAATGTATTGTTCCATCCTCCGAAGAAATCAGGAATAGCCTTGCCAGCAATTTGTGAATCGTCACTATCGATTAATCCACTTGCTGCTGTTTGTGGTGATTTTGTGTCTAAATCATAAAAAAGTGCGTCACCCGTTTGAGGATCAACTCCTAAATATTTTACTGCCCAGAATGTACCCATAGGTTGTCCAGTTTTAATAACATGCGTTGGCGATAAGTCATTGTACGCGCTCACCAACTGTCCATCACTTGGCCAGCTAATGATCTCATTTTTAATAAATGAAATATTGAAGTTGGTGTTCCACCTGAATTTTTCATTTGAAACAGGTGCTGCACTTACTGCAAACTCCCAACCACTGTTCTGAATTTCCCCAGCATTGCGAGTGATGGTAGAGAAGCCCGTTGTTCCGGCAATCAATGAATTGTTGAGTAGATCTTTTTTGTTTGATTTAAAATAATCAACAGAACCTGAAACTCTACCACTAAATAATTCCCAATCTAAACCAACGTTAAGTTGTTCGTTGCTTTGCCAACTTAAATTAGGATCGGCAATGTTGCGTGGCTTTAAACCGGATTGTCCGTTATACTTAGCGGGTTGATAAAAAGAAATGTTTTGAAAATTTCCAATTTCCTGATCACCCGTGATTCCATAACTACCCCGAAGTTTTAAATAATCCAGTGCTTTACCTTTACCAAAGAAACCTTCTTCTGAAATGGTCCACCCTGCTGAGAAGGAAGGGAATACACCATACCGTTTATTTTTCGGAAAGCGAGATGAACCATCAGCGCGAACCGTTGCCGATAAAAAATATTTTCCTTTGTAATCATAATTCGCTCGAGCGAGATAGGAAACCAAACCATAAGATGTT
>JBKJOF010000198.1:0-17090 GCA_046595655.1 Chryseolinea sp.
TTGCGACTTGCTAACAAGCCAAATCCATCCAACATGCCTGTGAGAGACTTTCACTCTCTGAAATAATGGGTATCTTACGATACCTGCGCTCATGCTGGGCGCACACAAAAGCTATAAAACATATGCTGTATTGTAGGTTCTTAGAGTGTGTGCTGTTAAATTTCGTCAGCAACATGGGACAAAGACGTAGGTATTTAAACGCATACGTTTCATAGCTAAACGTGTATATAGTCAACTATAAACCGTTGTCTCTATAAACTCTCCAAAAAATAGTTTTGATTTCTTCTGAACCAAATTTCTTTTTGTGAGTTGTTGATGCCAGTCGGGTAGACGTGATGCTTCCACTTTGCATGTGTTATGAAAAAAGATATACATCGTCTTCAATAAAATGGATTGCCACCATTTTTTTCTGTCAATAAAATCTGTTGCCAAAAATAATGTGCCTGGTTTTCCTGCTTCTTGTATTTTAGCTAAAACAGAATCAAGTGCTGTATTGGTGAAGAGATCGAGATAAAAATTTGTTATCACCACATCAAACTTAGTTTCATTTGGAATAGAATCTTCTGTTCCATGAATGAAATGTACTCGAGATGAATGATTGGTTTTTAATTTCGAAAGCTTCAACATTTTTTCGGAAGCCTCTATATACCAAACCTCACATGTTGGATTTAATTTTAAAAGCTCAGCTAAAAGCCAACCTGTTCCTCCTCCCAGAATCAATACGTTTGATTGTGGAGCAATTTCATTTAGAAAGTATAATTGTGCTTGTTTAATTGAGTTGCCAAAAACCAATTGAGCTAGCCCATCATAGACACTTGCGATCTTATCAAATCCACCGGGCTTCATGTTGGGACACAATTCGGATGAGAATTATCAATGCAATAAAGATTCGTTAAGAAGACAAAAAAAATGCTGTCAGATTTCGTCTGACAGCATTGTGTTGAAGACGAAGAGTACTTATAAATGAATCACTTCCCCGTATGCAGCAGCAGCAGCTTCCATAATTGCTTCACTCATAGTAGGGTGGGGATGAACGGTCTTAATTATTTCCATTCCCGTTGTTTCTAATTTACGAGCAGAAACAATTTCAGCGATCATCTCTGTAACGTTCGCACCAATCATGTGTGCACCAAGACACTCGCCATACTTTGCATCAAAAATTAATTTCACAAAACCATCAGAAGCTCCGGCTGCTTTTGCTTTACCTGAAGCAGTGAATGGAAACTTACCTACCTTAATTTCATATCCTGCTTTCTTCGCTGCTTCTTCGGTGTAACCAACGGAAGCAATTTCAGGCGAGCAATACGTACATCCCGGAATGTTATTGTAATTCAAAGGCTGTGGATGATGACCCGCGATTTTCTCAACACAAATAATTCCTTCAGCAGAAGCTACGTGAGCAAGTGCAGGCCCTTTCACAATATCACCGATAGCATAAACTCCGGCTATATTGGTTTTGTAGAAATCATCTATTAATACTTTTCCCTTGTCAGTCTTTACACCAACTTCTTCAAGGCCTATACCTTCTAAGTTGGTGGATACACCAACAGCAGAAAGAACAATGTCTGTTTCAATTTTAAGTTCACCAGTTGCAGTCTTCACGGTTGATATACATCCCGCGCCAGAAGTATCTACTTTCGTTACCTCTGCATTTGTGTAGATGGTGATACCTGCTTTCTTAAATGATTTTTCCAACTGCTTGGAAACTTCTTCATCTTCAACAGGCACTACGCGAGGAAGGAATTCAACGATTGTTACTTCTGTTCCGAGTGTACTGTAGAAGTAAGCGAACTCAACTCCAATGGCACCGGATCCAACCACCAATAATTTTTTAGGTTGTTGTGGCAATACCATTGCTTCTCTGTAGCCGATAATTTTCTTTCCATCAACTTTCAGATTAGGTAATTCGCGTGAGCGACCGCCCGTTGCAACAATTATGCTTTTCGCTTCATAGTCCACTTTCTTTCCTTCGGCATCAGTCACTTCAACTTTGCCGCCTTTCTTTAATTTACCGAAACCGATAATCTGATCGATCTTATTTTTCTTGAACAGAAACTGAACCCCCTTACTCATTCCGGCAGCTACATCGCGGCTGCGTTTTACAATGCCTGCAAAATCAGCTGAAGCATCTTTCACTTCAATGCCATAATCCTTCGCATGTTTAATGTATTCAAAAACATTGGCGCTCTTTAATAAAGCTTTGGTTGGGATACAACCCCAGTTCAAACAAATGCCGCCCAACTCAGCCTTCTCCACTACACCTACTTTCATTCCCAATTGAGAAGCACGAATTGCGGCTACATATCCCCCGGGGCCACTGCCGATAACGATCAGATCATATTTTGACATTGTATTGGATTTTAATTTCGAGGCCAAAGATAAACGCAGATTGCGCATTTGCGAAACCTTTGTGAAGCGATTCTTTTGCTTCTAACCAGAACACAGGAATTATACGATTGCAGTGATTTTTGATGGAAATAAGTATTTTTGAATCCATTAATGGAACACGGTCAACAACTATTGTCTATGGTCGACTGTTGACGGTGGTCTATTGACTGTCGACATTTAACTACACAACATGAAATTACTACAAGGAAAAATTGCCCTCGTTACCGGAGCTTCAAAAGGAATCGGAAGATCCATTGCCCTTCAATATGCAGAACACGGTGCGAGCGTGGCGTTTACCTACTTATCGAGCGTTGAACAAGGTCAAGCATTAGAAGCTGAGTTAGCAGCAAAAGGTGTAAAGGCAAAAGGTTATCGTTCAGACGCTTCTGATTTTGCTCAAGCAGATAAACTTGTTAATGATGTTATTGCCGAGTTTGGCAAATTGGATATTTTAATCAACAATGCAGGTATTACTCAAGACAACCTCTTGTTGCGCATGACTCCTGAAATGTGGGATAATGTTATTAACGTGAATTTGAAATCATGTTTCAATACCGTGAAGGCTGCTACAAAACAGATGATGAAACAAAAGAGCGGCTCTATTATTAATATGACTTCTGTTGTTGGATTGAAAGGTAATGCTGGTCAAGCCAACTACGCGGCATCTAAAGCTGGTATTATAGGATTCACCAAATCGGTTGCGTTAGAATTAGGTTCGCGAGGAATACGTTCGAATGCTGTTGCTCCCGGATTTATTGAAACTGAAATGACTGCTAAACTCGATGAAAAAACGGTACAAAGCTGGCGCGATGCGATACCACTGAAACGCGGTGGAAAACCTCAAGATATTGCCGATGCATGTGTCTTCTTAGGTTCGGAAATGGCGTCCTACATTACCGGACAAGTTCTTCAGGTTGATGGTGGGATGTTAACTTAGTTAGTTTCGAGTTTCAAGTCTAAAGTTAGTGTTGTGTAAGTTAAGCAGTGCTTGAATAATTCGTGGGCAAACTTGAATTCGAAACCAAATCCTCATGCAATCCGAAATTCCAAACATTCTTTCGTTACTAAAAAACACTTTCGAAAAAAAAGCGTGGTATGGTCCTTCTGTGAAAGAAGCGCTGAAGAATATTACTCTCGATCAGGCCACTCATCGAATTGCCAACACCCATAGCATCATCGAAATAGTGGGACACATGAGGGCCTGGAGAATTTTTGTGGTGAATAAATTGGAAGGTGATGTGGATTATAAAGTAACGGATGAACTTAATTTCCCTACTCCATCTACTTGGGAAACATCGGTTAAAGAGTTAGAAGAAAGTCAGGAAAAGTTAATAGAGGCAATTCAAAATTTTGATCCTTCTCGTTTGCATGATCTTGTTCCTCATCATTCGTATACGTATTCTTTCTACGAATTACTTCACGGCCTTATTCATCACGATACCTATCATATTGGTCAGATCGTGTTGATCAAAAAATCAAAGTAAGCGAGCGCTCTTACGTCTCGCGACCGATAATTATCGCAATGGAATTTTGCTTATGCTCGATATGTTATCCCGTGCAAACGATCAAACACAAGGCTCTGGGTTGGGTCTTTCGGTGGTAGAGCGACTTCGTGGAAACATTCCAGTAGAAAGTACACTTCATCTTAGCTCTACCCTTAGTTTAAAGTCGGCCTAATAGTCTGAGTAAAATCGATTGCACTTCCATTTCCTACGAACACTTGTCAGGAAAGAGACAGAAATCCATTATTTTTTTTATTCGATGTTTGGAAACCATGTTTTCAGACTCTACGTTTGTGCTATCAAAGTCGAATAAGCATTTCCGCTTAATCGATTTATAAAGAAGCGAGGAGAGACAGGCTCATAGAATCGCTAGCAACCACTCCAAAAAAAATGGAAAAGGTGCTAATACCTGATCCGCCAGTTGGCGGAAACTATAAACCGATTAAAAATGAAAAAAATCGTTAACATTATCTTAGAGACAAGCTTCGAAAGCTTGTATGCTTATTTTCAGAATATCCAATCTTCTATTTGTTGTATGTTTTGCAACAACGCGTGTATGTGTTGTTGTAAGTGTTGTTGCTGCTAAGCGAGCATCTTTTCTCTTCAGCAACACAGCCAGCGTAAACCTTGCCGCGTGACGGGCAATACAGGTTCTCTGGTTTCGGATTATCATCCTAAAATTTAACATCAACATTTAAAACATTATAGCCATGTCTAATTTACGTTTCGAAACTCTTCAATTACACGCTGGTCAGGAAGTTGACCCAACAACAGGATCACGTGCTGTGCCTATCTATCAAACTACTTCATATGTGTTTAAGAATTCAGAGCATGGTGCGAACCTCTTTGCTTTAAAAGAATTTGGTAACATCTACACGCGCATTATGAACCCAACCAACGATGTGTTCGAGAAACGCATCGCTGCGCTCGAAGGTGGTGTTGCTGGCTTGGCAGTAGGTTCAGGCCAAGCGGCACAGTTCATTGCATTGAATAACATTTTACAAGCGGGTGATAATTTTGTATCCACTTCATTTCTCTATGGAGGAACGTACAATCAATTTAAGGTAGCCTTTAAGCGCCTGGGTGTTGAAGTTCGTTTTGCAGAAGGTGATAAAGCAGAAGCCTTTGAAAAACTAATTGATGAAAAGACAAAGGCAATCTACCTTGAAACAATAGGTAATCCTGGTTTTAACATTCCTGATTTTGAAGCCATCGCAGCATTGGCGAAGAAACACGATCTTCCTTTAATTGTAGATAATACATTTGGTGCAGGTGGTTATTTATTCCGGCCACTGGATCATGGAGCCAATGTTGTTGTTGAGTCAGCAACAAAATGGATTGGTGGTCATGGTACTTCAATTGGTGGTGTGATTGTCGATGGTGGAAATTACAACTGGGGCAATGGAAAATTTTCTCAATTCATTGAACCGTCAGAAGGATATCATGGATTGAAATTCTGGGAAGTATTTGGCGAAGGTAATCCGCTGGGACTTCCAAACATTGCCTTCATTATTCGTGCACGCGTAGAAGGTCTTCGTGATTTCGGTGCTTCTATTAGTCCATTCAATTCTTTCTTACTACTTCAAGGATTAGAAACGTTATCGCTTCGTGTTCAACGTTCAGTTGATAATGCATTGGCCATTGCTCAATGGTTAGAAAAACATGAATTAGTTGAAAGTGTAAACTATCCTGGTTTAGAAAGCAGCACCTATCACAAGCTGGCGAAGAAATATTTGCGCAATGGTTTTGGTGCAGTATTGTCATTTACCTTGCGCGGAACAAAACAACATACTTCTAAGTTTGTTGATAACCTTAAGTTGGTGAGCCACGTTGCTAATGTGGGCGATTCTAAAACGTTGATTATTCAGCCGTCCGCAACAACGCATCAGCAGTTAAGTGATGAAGAACAAATTTCATCTGGTGTTCTTCCAAACTTACTTCGCGTATCAGTAGGAATCGAACACATCGATGATATTAAAGCAGATTTTGAACAAGCTTTTGCAAAAGTATTTGAAGGAGAATTGGTGAGATAAATTAACCTCGCCCCTCAGCCCGGTTCGGAAGAAAGGGAAGAGTAGGACAAAAATAATTTATGGAGAAACACGATCAGGTATTTCATTATCAACATTCATTTGGGCTAGAAGCCGGGGGTTCACTCCCTGGCTTTCAGCTTAAATACACCACGTTAGGCAAGCTTAATCACGAGCGAAACAATGTAGTGTGGATTTGTCATGCCTTAACGGGTAGCGCTGACTTTACCGATTGGTGGAGTGGATTATTTAATGAGGGAAGATTCTTCGATCCGCGCGAATACTTTATTATTTGTGCTAATGTATTAGGTGGATGCTACGGATCAACCGGTCCGTTATCACACAATTGGGAAACCGGAAAAAACTTTTATCACAATTTTCCTAAAGTAACCAATCGTGATGTTGTAAAAGCATTTGATTTGTTGCGCATGGAATTGAACATTGAAAGCGTTCATACACTCATTGGTGGATCGCTCGGTGGCCAACAAGTTTTGGAATGGGCCATACAACAACCGGATGTTTTTCAACACATCATTCCGATTGCAACAAACGCTTTTCATTCACCTTGGGGTATTGCCTTCAATGAAGCTCAACGCATGGCCATTGAAGCGGATACAACGTGGAAAGAAAATGATCAGCGCGCAGGTTCGGAAGGATTGAAAGCTGCTCGAGCGATTGGTATGCTTTCGTATCGTCATTACGACACTTACGAAATAACACAAGCGGAAAAGAATAATGAAAAATTAGAAGGCTATCGTGCTGCTACCTATCAACGATATCAAGGTGAAAAATTAGCAAATCGATTTAACGCCTTTACGTATTGGATTCTTTCTCACATGATGGACAGCCAAAATGTTGGCCGAGGGCGTGAGAGTATTAAGAGTGCATTAAAAACGATTAAAGCCAAAACATTGGTGGTAGGCATCGACTCTGATATTTTGTTTCCATTAGGTGAACAAAAGTTTTTAGCCGAAAACATTCCAAATGCACGATTGAAAGTTATGACTTCGCTTTATGGTCACGATGGTTTTTTAGTAGAGTTTGAACAATTAAGTGAACACATCAGAAAGTTTTTTGCGGAGGAACTGGTAACAATAGAAAAGAAAATTAAATAACAATACATGTCATTCGAGAGCAGCACCACTCAACATCGTCATCTTAAACTAGGTCTTTTTGGATTTGGTTGTGTAGGTCAGGGATTATATCACGTGTTGGAAGAAACACCAGGCATTAAAGCAGAGATCAAAAAAATCTGCGTCAAAAATAAAAACAAAACAAGACCCTTCGCAGAAGATCTTTTCACATTCAGCAAAGAAGAAATTCTTAACGATCCTGAAATAGATGTTGTGGTCGAATTAATCGATGATGCAAACGCTGCATTTGAAATTGTAAAGACTGCCTTAAAAAACGGGAAAGCTGTTGTTACTGCTAATAAAAAAATGTTAGCTGAGCATCTGGAAGAAATTTATCAACTGCAACAGCAATACGGAAAGCCTGTATTGTACGAAGGCTCTGTCTGCGGAAGTATTCCCATCATCCGTAACCTCGAAGAATATTACGACAACGATTTGCTTGCAGGAATTGAAGGTATCTTCAATGGGTCAACCAACTACATTCTTACAAAAGTTTTCGAAGAAAAGAAAAGCTATGCTGATGCTCTTCAAAAAGCGCAAGAGCTTGGCTTCGCAGAATCCGATCCAAGCTTAGATGTGAAAGGTTTCGATGCCAAGTTTAAATTGGTCATCGCCATCATGCATACCTTTGGGGTTTTTGTAAAACCAGAAGATGTAATCAACATCGGGATCGACCGCATTTCTGATCTTGATTTGAAATTTGCGCGCGACAACAATTATGGAATTAAACTTATCGCTCGTGCCTTCAAAATCGGAGGCCAGGTTTTTGGATTTGTAGCTCCGCAGTTTATTGAAACTACGCATCCACTTTATGCAGTGCGCAATGAGTACAATGCTGTGCAAGTACAAAGCGCTTTCGCGGAACAACAACTCTTTGTTGGCAAGGGAGCGGGAAGTTATCCAACGGGCTCAGCCGTGTTAAGTGATATTTCTGCGCTTACTTATGGTTATCGCTATGAGTATAAAAAACTTCATCAGCCACATGATTTGAAATTTTCGAATAAAATCTTCATTGAAGCTTTTGTGAGTTTTGATCTTGGTAGTCCAATTACCATCAGCGACTTTGAAGAATTTCAATCTGGTTATGCTGCCAATGGAAAGCAATACATGCTTGGAAAAGTAAGTCTGGAAAAACTAAACACTTGGTCGAAAATAGAAGGTGTTGGTATTATACTCGCACCCAACGCAGCCTTAATTCCTCAGAAAGAAACATCGACAGTTAAAGAATTGGCTGTGGCTTAGATATCAGCTAATACTAAAGAGAAGCCTCATTTACGATCAACAAAAATCAAAAAGACAATTGTGATGTCTGTTAATTTTGACGATGAAAATTTCAATAAAATGATTGCAACAAAAAAGTCAACCTCTCCGGTTGACTTTTTGCTTTCTAATGCAGTTCGATTGTAACGATAACGAATGATGACGGAAGTATCTTCTAACTTATCGGCTTCCTGTTTAATGTCTTGGATACTAAATTCTTTTCAATCCTCGAGCATTAATTTTTTTAAGAATTGACGTGGAGAGGTTTGATCAATTCTGTCCATTTAGCTTATTGTGTTTAAAAGAATAGCTAGCAGATTGATACCAGCTTATTGCTTCTTTTATTAACGCGTTTGATGGTGACACCGAGGTGACTGCTGTTGTAGAATTGTTTTTTACATCTACCTGAAAAATTTCAGGTTTCCGTTTGGGCAAAAGAATGGCCAAGCTGTCGTTCTTTATAAATCCCAATGCTTGATACGTGCTAATGAAGGCACGTTCTTTTCCTTTTTCGAGTTGAAAAATATCATAACCAAAAAACTTACTAGCATAAGAGAAGTGTAACATGCCCATTACAGAGGGGGCAATATCAATCTGACTCATTAATCTATTTTCAGTTTTCGGAGCGAAGTGACCAGGAGAAAAAATTAGCATCGGGATCTTATACTTTTGAATTGGTAATTCGGTCTTTCCTGCACTGGACGCACAATGATCTGCAGTAATAACAAAAACAGTATTGGCATACCAATCTTGTTGGCTGGCTTCTTTTATAAACTTGGCAATGGCATAGTCTGTGTACTTTACAGCGCCTTCTCTGCTGGTGTGTGATGGAATATCGATCCTTCCGTCAGGGTAAGTAAAGGGACGGTGATTCGTTGTAGTCATGATATGAACAAAGGATGGCTTATTTGCTTTCACTGTTTTTTCAATTTCACGTGAGGCAAGTGTAAACAGATTTTCATCTGCTACTCCCCAAATGTTTTCATAATCAATCTCATCATCGTTCAATGCACTTCGATCTACCACCTGGTAACCGTTGTGCGAAAAGAAGTAGCCCATATTATCAAAGTATCCATAGCCGCCATAGAGAAACTTGCTTTCATAACCCTTTTGATTAAAGACAGTAGCCATAGAAAATAAATTTTCGTTGTTAGGCCTTCGAACAATAGATTGACCCGGTGTAGGAGGAATGGATAGCGACAATGCCTCAAGTCCGCGCACAGTACGGGTTCCCGTTGCATATAAATTAGTAAAGACAATACTATGCTGTGCAAGGGAATCCAGGAATGGTGTAATATTCAATTGATTCCCAAAAAGATGCATAAATTCTGCACTAAAACTTTCGATGCTGATTAGCACTACGTTGAGTTTTGTTTCGGGATCTGTGTTGGTTACTAGATGCTGAATGGAGTACGTGTCTTTATTTTGATTTACGCTATCATCTGATAGGGCAGTGTAAATAATATCAAATGCTTCCTCGTTAGTAATATGCGGATAAAAAGATTCATAGTCCAATTCGTTATTTCGATAGGCTGCAAACAATTCGTACATGCCATTGCCGGCCAACTCATTTACAAAATTATTACTGCTGACATGATGAAGCCTACTGTCAACAATAAAAAAGCTGAGCGTAGGCAGTGCTAATAAAAGTAAAGCAAAGAAAGTACGTTGTTTGAAACGCAACGGCACTTGTTCTTTAATTAGCAGCGAGGCTTTGAAAGTGTATGTTATGAGTATGGTCACCAACAATAAGGCCACCAAAATCCATTCGATCGGATACGATTGACGAATATTGCCAATTACCTCTGTGGTATAGATAAGGTAATCGACCGCAATAAAATTGAATCGGGTGTTAAATTCATCCCAAAAGAAATACTCTGCTGCGCCATTGAACAATAGAATAAAAGTGCAAATAAAAAACAGGGTCAGCAAAACAAAATAGTGAAAACGTTTCTTGAAAATAAATTCTGGCACTAGCCACAAATAAAGAATGAGGGGAATTAGAAAATAACTTGCATTGATCACATCAAAGGCCAAGCCCAACCCAAAGATCTTGATCAGGTTGATCATAGACCATTCCAGTTGATTGGAAGAATAAATTAAAAGCACAATGCGTGTGATAAACGACAGCCCAACAAGGATGATTGCTAACAACCAGAGTAGTCTGAATCGGTGTGCGATAATATATTTCGAAAGTATAGTATTCATTATGCTAAAGTAAGGTATATAATCTGAAGATGATCTGAATTAGAATCAATCTTACGAACGTCTTTTGAACTATCCGAAAGTCCATCTTTGAGGCGATGGACTTTCAGTATTTGTTCAATGCAACTCGTCTTCGTTCTCAACGTCAGATAAACAGGTTGCTGAATTATCTTGTAAATCAATTACTCCTCTTCTGTATTTTTCAACATGCCAAGAAGTTCAAGGGTACCCTTGAAAACAATTTCACTTTCTCTTTTAAAGCTATCGTCCAGCTTCACTTCTGTAAAATCACCTTCACTTTTGCCGATGGTAATGGGAGTCATCTTGAACTGATTCTTTCCGGAATATATAAAAACATAATGAGTGCCTTCAAAATTAACTATAGCATTGCTGGGCACTACCTCTACTTCACTTAATGCAGTTTGGATATTGGCAGTAACAAACATGCCGGGAAGTAGGGTAGGATCTTCTTTATCTAAATGGCAATGAATGTTTACTGAGCGCTCCTCGCTAATTTCTTTTCCAATAAGAAAGACAGAGGCTGTACGTACCTCATTCGTGTTAGATAATTGAAATGTTACTTTTTGACCTACCGAAACAGAGCGGATATCTTTTTCATACACTTGAAGTTCGGCATGAATGTGATCGAGGTTTACAATTTTAAACATCACATCAGTTGGGCTTACAAACTGCCCGGTGTTAACGTTTACATGCGAAACAAATCCATCAACAGGAGCATAGAGGTTGATAGTTGATTTTATATTTCCTTCGGCCAATGATGTTGGCGAAATATTAATCATGGATAATTTCGCCTCTAATCCTTTTGTCAATGCCTTTACACTTTCATATTGTGCTTTGGATTGTTGCAAGGTTTTTCCAGCATTTACATTTTCGTTAGCAAGTTCGGTTTGTCTTTTAAATTCTGCTTCAGCAAATTCAAGTTTACTTTTATTATCGAGGTAGTCTTGTTGCAGTTGGATGTAGTCTTGATTCTCTAAAACAACGAGCAGATTACCTTTATGTACTTTCATTCCTTGCAGAAGTGTTGTTGATTTAACAAACCCACCAAATGGCGCAGAGATGCTTATTAAATTTTGTGGCGGTACATCCAGCACTCCATTCACCCGAATAACAGACGCCATTCCCTTCCTCTCTATTTTACCAAGCGTAATATTAGCTGCTTTGTACTGTGCATCAGTAACGGTCACAACATCGGCAGAAGCGAGAGAATCTACTTCTGTATTATTCTCTGTAGAATTTTTTGTGCATGATGAAATAAATATTGCACCGATGATGATGAGAACTATATTTTTCATTTTACTTATTGCCATTTAAATATCGAATTGTAATGATGCTTTGATTGTATTGGTATAACGCCAGAAGGTATTTTTCGCGAATGGAAAGTGCTTGCTGCAGGTTTTGTGTTAAGGTTATATAATCAAGTTCGCCACTCCTAAATGCTGTTCGGCTTTGACTTATCAGAAGATTGGCAGTTTCCATCGCGGAAGTTTTAAAGTAGTCTACACTTTTTCTATTTTTTTCTAACTCTTGCAACGCTTGATTGTATTGTTGCGCGATGGTAAGTTGAAAAGCTTCTCTTTGTTTCTCGGCAACATCTATCTCAATGTTTGCTGCCTTGATACGTGCCGCATGCGGTGCTAACCAAAGCGGGATAGATAAACCAATGTCGAAACCTTGGAAGCGTTTACCCGAACTGAAATATTGATCCTGACCATTTATATTTTGAGTGCCAATTAAGGTTTGATTGAAGTAGCCGATACGTAAGTCAGGTAATGCGTTGGCAACTTCTAATTTCTTTAGTTGTTGCGAGGCGTGTACATTTTGCGAGACAAGAGCAAGAGAAGGATTCTTTTCGAATGAAGAAGAATCAATTTCACTTGTAGACAAAAGTGTTTCCTGATTTCCCTCCACGTTTGTAATCTGACCCGACTGACAAATAAACTGAAGCTGATTCAATGCAATTTGAAAATCAATTTGATTTCTGGCTACCTGATCTTTAAACTCAATCAGTTGAGTATCGGCAGAAGTCTTTGCCAGTAATGTTCCCTCTCCAGTTTTATATTGAATAGCGGCTGCCTTTGCCAAATCAGTTAGCAAGCTATCTTGCTGAAGAAGTATTTGCTGATGCTCTTTTAAATAAACCAATTGAATAAAGATCTGATTTACCTTAAAGATTAAATCATTTTCAGTAACGAGCTCTTTGAGTTCGGCAGTAGTGACATGTGATTTGTTTACAGAACGTTGAGCACCAAAGACAGTTGGAAAGGGAAGGCTCTGCGAGATTGTAATGTTATTGTCATTCTTCTGAACACTGTTGTATTGGCCAAACAAGAATGTTACGTCTGTTTTTGGAATATTAATAGACGATTTTTTTAATACCTGTTGCCTAGAGGTCTCCATCACACTTGCTTGAACTAACGGATTTTTTTCTAACGCAAGCGTGGTTGCACTTCTCAGAGAAAGAGTAGTGGTCTCTGCAGTATTTTGAACAACATTATTGACACCTTGAGCGTGTGCACTTAATCCAAATGTGATGAAGAGAATAATAATACCTATGCCCGGTTTTATTTTTCCTATTGAGATTTTTTCAGTTACAAAATACAATACTGGTAAAACAATTAGTGTCAGCAATGTTGCGCTGAGAAGTCCACCAATAACAACCGTGGCCAATGGTTTTTGTACCTCTGCACCACTACCGTGAGATAAGGCCATCGGGAGAAAACCCAACGATGCAACGGTTGCTGTCATGATTACAGGACGCAGTCGTGTGGTGGTTCCTTTCATAATAATTTCTATTAAATCGTGTATGCCTTCATTTTTTAATCGATTGAATTCAGCAATGAGAACGATGCCATTTAAAACAGCAACTCCAAACAATGCGATGAACCCAATACCTGCCGAAATACTAAAAGGCATGCCGCGAAACCACAATGCAAACACACCGCCAATCGCAGATAGTGGAATGGCTGTATAAATTAGAAGGCCTTGTTTAACCGATCCGAAAGCAAAGTATAATAATATAAAAATCAGAATGAGTGCAACAGGTAAAGCAACGGCAAGTCGTGCTCGGGCTTCTTGAAGATTCTTAAATGTGCCACCGTACGTTAAGGAGTATCCGGGCTCAAATTTTAAAGTCGCATCAATTTTTGTCTGAAGTTCTTTCACAATACTCTCTACATCACGACCGGCAGTATTGAAGCCGACAACAATTCTACGCCTGGCGTCATCGCGTTGAACTTGATTGGGTCCCACTTCCAACACAACATCGGCTACCTGAGACAATGGGATCTGTATTCCATTTGGATTGGTGATAAAAAGATTGCGCACATCCTCAATGGAATGACGTTGTTCATCGTGCAATCTCACAACAATATCAAATCGTTTTTCACCCTCGAATAGAAGACCGGCACTTTGTCCGGCCATAGATGTGTTGATGATTTCATTTACGTTTTGAACAGTAAGATTAAAACGCGCAAGTTGATCGCGTTTCAGGCGGATGATGATTTGGGTAAGACCTGTAATTTCTTCGATGAAAATACTTTCAGTACCCTTTACGACTTCTGCGAGTTTGCCAATTTGTGAAGCGTAATGAGTTAGTTTATCTAAATCTTCCCCATATACTTTTACCACAACATCTTGCCTTGCGCCTGTCATCAACTCGTTAAAACGCATTTGTATAGGATGTTGAAAATCAAACCAAACACCTGGAACGTTTTCGCTTAATACGTTTTGCATTTTTTTAATCATTTCATCTTTTGTTTCCGCACTGGTCCATTCTGATTTATCTTTCATCACCACTATTAAATCGGCCGCTTCAATGGGCATAGGGTCTGTGGGAATTTCGGCAGAGCCAATCTTGGCAATCACTTTCTCTACTTCCGGAAAATTTTTAAGAAGAGCTTCTTCACCCCGCAAAGTAGCTTGTACGGTTGCGTCTAAACTACTTCCAGTGAGCAAGCGAGTTTCAACGGCAAAATCACCCTCGTCTAATTCAGGCAAAAATTCTCCACCTAACGTTGAGAAAACAAAAATGCTCGCCAATAACATAACGCCTGAAAAAGCAAGGGTTGTTTTTCTATTCGCAAGAGCCCATTGAACGAAGGGCGAATAATATTTGTGAATCCAATCCATGATGCGATCTGAAATATTTCTTTTGTGTGAAATATTCTTGCTTAAAAACAAAGCAGAAGCAAGAGGAACATACGTTAAGGATAAGATGGCTGCACCAATGATGGCGAAGATTACCGTCTGTGCCATGGGCGTAAACATCTTGCCTTCAATTCCTACCAATGAAAGTATAGGTAAATAAACAATGAGGATGATAATTTGTCCGAAGGCAGCAGTGTTCATCATTTTCTTCGCTGACGAACCTACCTGTTCATCCATTTGCATTTGAGTGAGTTTTGTAGTGTGACCTGCAGTAGCAATATAATGGAGAGTTGCTTCTACAATAATAACAGCACCGTCTACAATCAATCCAAAATCAATGGCTCCTAAACTCATCAGGTTTCCCGATACACCAAACAAATTCATCATGATTACTGCGAAGAGCATGGAGAGTGGAATCACAGAGGCGACTATTAAACCTGCGCGCAGATTACCTAGTAAAAGAACAAGCACAAAGATTACGATCAATGCACCTTCTGCCAAATTTCTTGTTACCGTTTCAATCGCATTATTAACAAGTTTTGTTCGATCCAGAAACGGTTCTATCACTACACCCACAGGTAAAGTTTTTTGTATTGCAGCAATGCGTTGCTTAACATCAGCAATTACCTGAGAAGAGTTGGCGCCTTTCAACATCATCACCATTGCACCAACAGTTTCACTTTTTCCGTTTTGTGTCATCGCTCCGTAGCGAATAGCCTTACCCAATCGGATGGTAGCAACATCACGCATTAGTAAAGGCAATCCGGAAGTATTTGAGCGCAAGATGATATTCCCGATATCATCCATTGATTTAATCAACCCTTCGCTTCGAATAAAGTAAGCGCTTGAATTTTTCTCAATGTATGCACCGCCAGTATTTTGATTGTTCGCTTCAAGCGCTGCAAAGACTTCGCTAATGGAAAGATTAAGACTTCTTAATTTTTCAGGTGAGATTGCAATTTCAAATTGCTTAAGGTATCCACCGAA
Source organism: Chryseolinea sp. (assembly GCA_046595655.1). Classification (GTDB taxonomy): domain Bacteria; phylum Bacteroidota; class Bacteroidia; order Cytophagales; family Cyclobacteriaceae; genus Chryseolinea. The sequence goes on from JBKJOF010000198.1 coordinate 15,676, forward strand.
ACTACTTACATCGGCTACTCCTTTTGTTCCCAGTAATTGTCTGCGCACAATCCAATCTTGTATCGTTCGCAGTTCCATAATGGAATATTTACTCTCATAGCCTGGTTTTGTTTCTACAGTGTATTGGTAGATCTCACCCAGCCCCGTTGTCATAGGACTTAACTCCGGAACACCAACACCGGGTGGTATTTGTTTTGTAGCCTCAGCAAGTCGTTCACTTACTTGTTGTCGCGCCCAATACACATCGGTGTTATCAGAAAACACAATGGTAACAACCGACAAACCAAAACGAGAGAATGAACGAATTTCAACAATGCCAGGTATGGTGGCCATGGCCTGTTCAATCGGGAAGGTTACCTGCCGCTCGATATCTAGTGCAGCTTGTGACGGAGCTATTGTTAGCACCTGAACCTGATTGTTGGTAATGTCGGGCACAGCATCAATTGGAAGTTGTGTGACCGAATAGCTTCCCCAGCCAATCAAAGCAATAATGAATATGCCTACAATAAGCTTATTGCGAATTGAAAATTGAATTATAGAATGAAGCATTGAGCTTAATCATTTTTAAAAGTGATACAAACCGAATTTCATTTACTCTTTCGCGAAGAATAAATCAATGTAGTTTACTTAAGTATTTTTTTATGGCAAGCTGTTCATCTCCAAAAAATAGGATGTTAGCCGAGTGTAAGTAAACGACATTGAAGTGTAGATGCAATTAATGAGAATTGAAAGTTGCGATTATGCTCGTGGCGGTTGCCAGATTGAGAAAAGAAAAGGAGAGGTAATGAATTGCTGAGAAGATGGAACAACATTTTTTGCAGTCGCCAATGAATTTAATGTGGATTCAAAAAAATCATCGGCTGGAATAACGAACGAGGAGGATATCTGAGTGCAATGATCGGTTTTGAAAGGCAACTCCTGATCGTGATCATCATGCTGTACACTGCCATTAAAGTAGTGAAGCGTAATAAAGTTGAATAAGGTAATGTCCGGGTTCCCGTTCTTGTGTTCGTAATAATGAACAAAAAATACAGGCAATCTAAAAACCTGGTGCAATTCGGTGTTCACCGAAAGGTAGATGAATAAGAGTCCGAGCGCTGTGAGTTTTCTCATATGTAGGGAATACAAACAAACATATAATTTCTGAATGGATGCTGAGTGCACAGTATAAATTTAAGCTTTTCAGGATAAAAAGTTTTGATTGCCAGGAATTAAAGTCTTAACGATTTCATTTGTTTGTTCCGATGCTGACCGTGATATCGTTTTCAAATACCTTTCAGTATAACTACCTATGTAAAAGTATAGTGACGAACTTAAAATAATAATGAATTGATTCTCCAGGTTTTTATTATCGGCTTCCTCTTCAGTTTTGTAGGCTCCATTCCTCCGGGAGCGCTCAACGTGATGGTTCTTCA
>JBKJOF010000029.1:0-21989 GCA_046595655.1 Chryseolinea sp.
CTCGCGAATGATCTCCTCGAAAAGGAAATTTTTTTCTTGGAGTCGTTTCAACAAATAAATCTGATTATTAGCTCGCACAAGGTTCTAGCGTTCATAAGCTGAGCCATAGTAGTACAATTCATTATTACAATAATCCGTTAAGAAGCGAAGTGCTTGCATCTAAATCAGGAATGATGCTGAATATAGAAGTAGCCTTTGCTCCTCTCCTGTTATTTCATCGCTCATATTCTTTACACTAAACCCGGCAATGAATTATAGTCGTTGTTAGCAGTTGGCAGAACTCTTATGATTCAATATTTGGTTGTTGGTCTTCATTGTCTTCTTTTTTATCTACTCTTTCTATTTTTATCCCTTTGTCCATAAACGTTGACTGATTATTATTCAAAGCGTTTCCAATACCAATTCCGAATGAAGTGATTATTAGAAATAGAATAGTTACGAAAAATCGTAACTGTTTTTTAACTTTTTCCATTTGTGAAAAGTTGAGCTTAGGATTTAAATCAAAAGCCTTTGTTTAAAATAGTTTTAGAAATCGGCCAAGGAAGTAGCTGGCATCTGGGAAGAATTATCCCTTGGATTCGTCCGTGTCGGACTCTTCACAACTGTCGTTCGAGTTGTGGTTTGACTGGAAAGTTTTGTTTCGATGCTTTAAAAGCGCAAGCATTCTGAAGTTATCTCTAAACTTCGATCTTAATATATTATCATATTGCCAAAGAGAGGAAGTAAAACTACGTGTAAGGTTGAATGCGTGCTGAAAAGAATTGTCCCGATTGATAAAGGTTTTTTTGAAACAGGAAGTTTTTTTAGAATAACTGCTACGAATTTCGGCCAACTCGGTCGTTGTTTGTTTCGGGCTGAACGAATTAAACTCCGAACAATGTCCCGAGAACAATGCTAGTGCTAGCACTAAGGTAATTTCCATTATCCACCTTAGAGGATCCTTCATGTTAACTTCGTTCTTACTCATTGTCATTTGATAGTAAGTTAACCTTTTCCAGGGATTTACGCATGCTTTCAACGGTTATGTAAGCGCAATCAAAATTTACTTTTAAAAATAATCAATAACATTTAATTTGCCCATGCACTTTGCTAGTGCCTGTGCGTTTTTATGAGGCAGTTATTTACGAAGTCTGTGTCGGGCAGAAACAACTCACTTTGCGATAAAGGTATCTATTGAAAATTTACCACTTCCATTAAGAACTATTGCCAAACAGATTCCTACTATCAGTAAATGATACTCGTAACCTTCACCCGCTTGATTCCCAAACCAATTCATGAAAAAGCCATTTTTTATATTTGTTGTATATATGGCACCAATCATTATTGCGGCAATTCCAACAGCCCAGACTCTGCTAGCAAAACCAAATATTAGTCCAAGCGGACCAAAAAATTCAAGTAAGATTATTGTCAGAGAAATAATCCAGGGTAGTTTCATTGACCCTGCAAAGAAATTCATTGTCGACTTATAACCATATCCTCCAAACCATCCGAATAGTTTTTGCCCACCATGTGGTAGCATTACAATTGATAAAATTAATCTAAGGACTAAGCCAGCCCAATCGCTTCCTGTGCTAAATAATAGTTGTTTCATTTCCTTTGTGTTTAATGCATGCAAAACAAAGAAGAATGGAACTGGATAAAATTAAAGTAGTTTAAGAAATTAGGCGGGTCGTTCTTTTTTTTCTGAGCATACTTAGAAATTCAGGAGTTATACCAAGGTAGGCGGCAATTTCTTTTTGTGGAATCCGTAGTTCTAACCTAGGATACTTTTCTTGAAAGTGTGTATATTTTTCTTCAGCTGTAGCAGACAGGTTTTGTGTTAATCGATTCTGTAATTGAATGTAAGAGTTCTGAAACATGATGCGTGAAAACTTCTCGAATTTTGGTATTCTTTCATGAAGAAGATCATAATTTATTTTGCTTAACTGAAAAGTCTCTACCTCTTCAAGCACCTGAATAGAATAGAGTGCTGGTGTCTGTGTCATAAAACTTTGCAAGTCATATACCCACCAGTCTTCAATTGCAAATTTGACGATATTTTCCGTTCCGTTGCCAACAACATAGGCTATCTTAACACATCCTTTTTTGATGTATGTTTGATAACGGCAAATGTCACCTGATCTTAAAACAAATTCCTTTTTTTTAAATTCCTTTGGTTCAATAATGGACGTAAACCAACTGATCTCTTGGTCATTGAGATCAATTAAATTAGAAATATTCAAGATTATGCTTTCGAAATTCATTCAGTCCTAAATCGATTGGCTCTTAAAAATATCCCTTTATTGTAATAGTAAGGTAAGCGTACACATCAAATTATCCAACGAGCCTAGATAAGAGATTTAAGCTAATGAGTGATTACTTCTTCTCCTTCGTAAAATCTAGCGAAGTAGAGTTCACACAATATCGTTTGCCGGTTAAGGTAGGACCATCATCGAATAAGTGGCCGAGGTGAGAACCACAACGTGCACAAAGTATTTCAGTACGTTCCATTCCAAAGGTAGTATCGGTTTGTGTTTTAATGTGATCTCCGGCAAGCTCTTTATCAAAGCTTGGCCAGCCACACTCCGAATCAAATTTCATATCGGATGCAAAGAGTGGATTGCCGCAGGCTCCGCACTTGTATGTTCCCTTCTCTTTTGTGTAGGTAAACTCACCTGTATAGCGTGCATCAGTACCTTTCTCGCGAAGTACATTATATTCTTCTGGAGTAAGCATGGCTTTCCACTCTGCTTCAGTTCGTTTTATTTTTTTGGTAGTATCAGCTAAAGCCGTTTGCACAGTCGTTACTTCTGCACTGTTTTCCTTCTTTTGATCAGTCGTTTTGCACGCAAAGAGTGAAGCAATAAAAATGATAAATAGGTATTGATACATTGTAGTATTGTTTATGATGTAATATACGTTGAAACAACCCTTAGTGGATTTGGTTCAGATCACGAAAGATGATGTTGTGTCACAGGCATGACATTTAAAAAAAATGTTGCTTATCTAACCATGCCTTATGGCCTCACCTCGCTCCTATCATAAACAGAGAATATGAGTGGAGCTTAAGTAAACGAAATTGAATTAAAGAGAAGACAGTGGTAAGGTGATTACCTATTCCTTTTCACCATCACAAGAAAAGCTGGGTATGAGAGAATAGTCAATACCGTTACTAAAATCAGATTGTATCGATCGCCAATGGCAAATCCAACAAACAATCCGAACGTAATGATTAATACCAGAATGGTTGTCCATGGATAACCCCAGGCACGATAAGGTCGAACCAGTTCAGGTTCCGATTTTCGAAGTTTAATGTGCGCAGCAAAGCTTAGCCCCATCACCACAATAGACATGAATGAAGCCAACGAAAAAAGTTGTTGAAAAGAACCTACGATGATCAGCACAAAACTGATCACACCCGAAAGAATAAGCGCAACTACGGGAGTACCCCATTTATTTACCATCGTACCTTGTGGAATAAAAAATCCATCACGACTTAATCCGAATAAAATCCTTGGAGGAATCATCATGTAAGCGTTTAAAATACTAACCAACGAAACAATTGAAATTACAATGACAAACGTTGCGCCAGAATCACCAAATACAACACGCGTGACATCGGAAGCAACCAGTGGTGAGTTGGCCAATGCACTCAAAGGAAGTACATGCATAAAAGCGACATTAAGAATGACGTAAATCACCATCACAACAACTCCACCAGTGAATAATGATCTCGGGATATTCTTTCCAGGATCTTCATCTTCCTCAGCAAAGAAACTACTCGACCACCATCCGTTGTAGGCGCCCATCACCAATTGAATTGATTTGAGAAAGCCAAAGAGAATACCTCCTTCTAACAACGAAGACGATTGAACAAAAGCAGATCGATCTACTCTCACTATAAAACAAGAAATAATAAGTGCAGAGAAAAAGAGAACCTTCAACACGCTGGTAATCTGCTGTGCAATGCTTCCGTTTTTTACTCCTCCTAAATGATAAAGAAAAAATGCAGTCAGAAAACCCAAGGCCATAATGGTTTCGTTACCTTTCAAGGATGGATATAGCAAGGCCATGTACTCGCCAATAACAATACAGAAGTAAGCCGGTGCAATAGAATTTAAAATGTAATCGAACCAGCCTGTTAAAAACCCGGCATAATCACCAAAAGCACGCTTCACATAATTATAAGGGCCACCTGCTTTGGGAAGCATCGTAGACATCTCTGCAAATGATCCTGCTCCTAACAAAACATACGCTCCACCAAAAGTCCAGCAGGCAAGAATGAGCCAGTAACTATCTAACATACCAGCAATAGTACCAGGCGTTCGAAGAATGCCGACACCAATCGTTCCGCCTACCATTACAGCAATGCCGAACCCAGCGCCCAATACTTTCTTTAATTCATTTTTTGATTGACTCACGTAGCTCGATTTGAAGAGTAAAACATTTTCTAGAAAGGGTTATGTTTGAAAAGATAGCGCAACAAAATCTAAATTTTAGCAACCGTCATAAATTTTATTTAAAATCAGCCTGCCCAGATTGAATACAGTAGCATCAATTGTTTAAATTCGATTATCATTTTGCGAAAGAAACTTTCTTTATTTAATTTCCTAGAAAAAAACAGTATGCGATATCTGATCTTATTATGTGCCGTTGTCAATACTGCCACCGCACAGTTTGTTGATTCTACTAAAATAGCATCAGTGATAATGGTGGATCATTTAATGGTCGATCAACTCATCAATAACTATCAGTTTGAAAAGGCCATGCAGTTGCTGCAAAATGGTAATGATTCTCTCGATATCAAACTCTTGAATAAAAAGGGATATTGCTTTTACAGGATGGGCAATTACAGCGCGGCAATTGAACAGTATGAAAAAATTATCGCTCTCGACTTTTCCAACAAAAATGTACTTGTTCAACTAGCGCAATTATATTCCAAAAGCAATCGATATGCAGATTCTTATAATTGCTATCAAAAGCTTATTGCACAGGACTCGCTTAACGGATACTACTACAAACAGTATGCACTCGTTGCTTCACAAGCCAACGATCTTTCAACTTCGTTAGAGAATTTGCAAAATGCCATACTGCTTAACAACAGAGACATCGAAGCGTACACCTTACTTGGCAATTTACTTTTGGAAATGGAACAATATAGTAAAGCGGATTCTGTCCTTACCAGTGCATTAAAGGTAAATCATAATCCACAGCTTCGACTCCTGCTTGCCAAAGCTCAATTTGGAGAAGAGCAATATAAAAATGCCGTTGAAACAACGGAGCAGTTGATGGAGCAAGGAGACACGCTTACCGTATATGCGAGATTATTAGGCATCAGTTATTTTAATCTGGATCAATTTGATAAAGTAATACCCTTCATGAATTTTCTTTTGGATTCAGATGTGAAAACAGAATGGGTTTATTATTACCTGGGTGTTTCGTACCAGCATCTGCATCAGCCAGACACTTCAATATCCTATTTAAACAAAGCCATCGAGGCGGGTATATCAGATAATATCAGTTATGATTATTTACAACTTGCTATCAGCTACGAGGACATTAAAGATTTTAAAAGCGCGATACGATATTATAAAGCCGCATACGAAAGTTCGAAATCAAACATTTTACTTTATCATCTGGCGAGGAATTATGATGTGTATTATAAAGATAAAACTCAGGCAATCGCTTACTACAAGCGATACTTAAATTCAGATGATACTATCAAGGTAGCCAAAGAATATACAAGATCGCGATTAGATGAACTTTCGGTGTATCGTTGAAATGTTAAAGACATGCCGTGTTGTGGTAAGACGTCTCCATCATAAATTCTTAATCATAAGTTTAGTGAATCCGTTTTCATCCATCCTAAATAAATCAGCGTTACTTGTTTTAGTAACGCTGACCTATTCAAGGCTTTTATTCTGAACGCAAACTCTTCACTGGATTGGCCATTGCTGCTTTTATCGATTGATAGCTTACTGTTAGTAGAGTGATGACCATCGCACCCAGCGCGGCAGCGGCAAATATCCACCACACAATTTCGGTTCGGTATTCATATTTCAATAACCACTTATTCAAAAAGTAGTATGAAATAGGAATTGAAATAAGGCACGACACCATTACCAACAACACAAAATCTCTGGAGAGCATTTGCCATAAGTTCGCAACGGAAGCGCCCAACACTTTTCGAATTCCAATTTCTTTCGTGCGTTGCTCTGCCGTGAACGATGCCAATCCGAAAATACCCAGGCAACTAATGAACACGGCCAACACGGCAAAGAAGGTAGCGAGTTTGCCGATGCGCTCTTCGTCTCCAAATTTTCGGGCATATTCTTCGTCTACAAATTTATACTCGAAGGGTGAAGCTGTATCAAACTTTTTAAAAACGCTTTCTACTTTACTCACGGCATCATGGGAGCTCAAGGCAGAATTCAACTTTATGATCATTACATTTCCATCATCCTTCGATATATGAAAAAGCGAAGGCCGAACAGGTTCATAGGGAGATTCTACAACCATATCTTTTATTATTCCGATAATAATGAAAGGTTTGTTTTCCCAAATCAGCGTTGATCCTACCGTTGTTTTGAATCCCAGAAATTTCTCTGCCGCTTCATTAATTACAAAAGCAGATGAATCCGTTGCTAACTCACGATTGAAATCTCTCCCGTCTTTAAATTCCCAGCCTACTGTTTTTCCATACTCGTGAGTAATACCGTTGTTGGGAAAATCAACAGCGAGTGCTGGGTCTTTTCCTTCCCAATCAAAACCGCCATTGCTATTCCACACATTCGTAGTGGGACTTCCTGACTCCGTCATTTCTACTATAGCTCCCGAATTTTTTAATTCATTGCGAACTGCATCAAAATGTTTATGGATATCCTGTGTTGACATATAAATATTAATCAAACCATTTGGGGAGTATCCGATCGGGCGATTTTTAGCAAATTCAATTTGACGAAACACAATGATGGTACCGATAATCAATGTAATGGAAACGGTAAATTGCAATACCACCAATACTTTGCGCGGTATGGAAGCAAATCTCCCAACACGAAATGTTCCTTTTAAAACTTTAACAGGTTGGAAAGAGGATAGATAGAGTGCGGGATAACTGCCCGCAACAATCCCGGTCAATACACTAAAACAAATTCCTATAAACCAGAATATCGGATTCGTCCATAGCATTGCTAATTTTTTATCTGCAACCTGATTGAAAAAAGGCAGAACTAATTGCACCAAAAGTAGCGACAGAAAAAAAGCCAGCAATGCAACGACCAACGATTCACTAAAAAACTGAGCAACTAACTGACCACGCAATGAACCAATCGATTTTCTTATTCCAACTTCTTTCGCACGTCTTTCAGAACGTGCCGTGCTTAAATTCATAAAGTTGATGCAGGCGAGCAGCAATACAAACACACCAATAATTCCGAAGAGCCACACAAATTCAATTCTCCCTCCCGTGTTTATTCCGTTCTTAAACTCCGAATACAAATGCCATTTGCTCATGGGATGAAGAAAAACTTCGGGCTTATATTTTTTTTCTCCATCATCTTTTAATTGGTTCAGCTTTACATCTTTTATTTTTGCCGAAACAGTTTCCATATCTACGTTGTCGGCAATCTGAACATACGTCTGAGTAAAGTTACTGCCCCATGGATTTTCCATTTTCTGAATCCACTCGTTGGTGATGAGGTATAAATCCCAGGGTAATAGGTAATTTACATTCCGAAAGGAAGAGTTGTAAGGTAAGTCTTCATAAACGCCCGTAACTTTTACATCTTGTTTATTGTCGATCTTAATGATTTGATCCATCGGATCATCATCACCAAAATAAGCTTTAGCTGTTGATTGTGACAGCAAGATTGAGTGAGGATCTTTTAAGCCATCACGCGTACCTCTCAGCATTTTTAACGACAACATCTCTGTTACTGCGGGCTCAAAGTAATTACCTTCTTTATTAAATTTTTTCTCTCCGACCGTCAAGATGTGAGTAGACGTCCAGGATGATTGTAGTACATATTTAAAATCGCTGCCATAGGTATTGCGTATTTCTTCGCCCATTACAGCAGGATTCGAAACTTGCGATCCCTTCACGCCATTGAAAATCTGGTTTTGCCAAACCTGCGCAATGGTATTATAATTTTGATGATACTTGTTGTAGGATAGTTCATCCCACATCCACAAACCGATAAGTATTGCCACACCCATACCGGTTGCAAGTCCCATAATATTAATGAAGGAATAACCCTTGTTCTTAACAAGATTTCGGAAAGCGATTGTAAAATAGTTTTTGATCATGGCTGTTTCGTGGGTTGAAGGTGTTGGTCGCTAAACAAATACTCCAATAGTTCCGATTGGTTGCACCAAACCGGAAAATATTTTTGATTTCAAATTAAGATGAGTAAGCTTATTGAACATCAAATTCCATCCTGATGTTATTGGCGGCTTTTCAGGATAAGCGGCCGTGGTCAAGCCGGAACGAAGGTAGGTATCAAATAAAAAATGGATTTACCATTACGAGATGAATCGTAATAGTAAATCCACTACCGATCGAGAGTACCTTACTTAGTCGACCAATTATTATCGCGCTCGTTTGCATCCATAAAAATACCTCCGTCTATAACGACAGACTTAGGTTTCTTTTTTGAGGAGACTGCTATTGATGTCAATTTTTGATTCACCTTCCAGACGGCTGGAGTTTGATGCAATGTTTCTTTTGTGCCGTCTGTGTAGTCTATTATAACATCAAACGGAGCAACATATCCTCCGATGTTGTCTACAACAACGGTCAATCCCTTAGATGATGATGTTACATCTTTTACTGCAAGGTCTATGTAGTTATTGGTGAAAAACCAATTACTCCAGAACCAATTCAAATTTTGTCCGGCAGCATCATTAAAGGAGTAGAACATATCCCAGGGATTAGGATGTTTTCCATTCCAGCGATTCATAAATTCGTGCAAACATTTTTTGAAAGAGGCATCTCCCAACATATCTTTCATGGCCAAATAACCTAAAGCCGCTTTACCATACTCGTTGTTTCCTAATGCTGCTCCACTTAAAATATTAGAAGGCGTTATAATCGGAATATCTTGTTCGGCACTTGGATCCTTAATCCAATACTCAACCCTAAACTGTTTGAATAAATTATCGGCCAAATCTTTTCCAACGTCAGCAGTACCAATCAAATACTCAAATGCCGTTGCCCATCCTTCGTCCATAAAACCATATCGCGTTTCGTTAATACCCATATAAAATGGAAACCAGGTATGCGCAATTTCGTGCTCCGCTACAAAGCGCGCAAAGTTTGGATCCTCTTGAGTGTTGTCGTTCACCATCATTGGATATTCCATATCGGCATAACCTTGTACTCAGTTGTCTTTTGATATGGATAAGGGATGCCTGGCCAGTTGTTTGAAAACCAGTTCAGCGAATGTTTGCCTTACTCCACCATCTCATGAAAATCTTTTGAGGTGTCGTCATAGGATGACTGAACACTTGATCTTCTTTTTGTTTTAGCATCCACAACAATACTCGATCCATCCCAAACGTAACGATTGCTAATATTAATCGCGACATCCGGAACAAACTTCGCTTTCCACTTCCAGGTATTCTGCGCATTTTGAAGTGTAACTTTCTTCGCTATAATGTCGCTTTGCTTTGCAATGTTAATAACCGCATCACTTGAGAATGATTCTTCCAATCGTTTTGCGAATTCAGGTTGTAAAACTTCTTTTGGATTTAATAGATCTCCAGTTGCCCAAACAATAAAATTCTTAGGCACAATTACATTAAAAGTATAATCATTAAAGTCATTATAGAATTCCTGTGCTTCTACAAAAGGAGTTCTATCCCAACCATTGTAATCATCGATAACCGAAACACGCGGATAAAAGTAAGCCAGAAAAAAAGTAGTTGAATCAATGGCACCTTCGCGTCCACTCTCAACTGAAACATCGTAGTGCCAATCGAACGAAAGTTTAACAGAATCATGTGGCGCCAATGGTTTTGTTAGACGAACACGGTTCACAGTTTGCTTCCCTTGTTCTTGCCATTTCTTTTCTACATTATTTTCAGCATACCGATCAATGTGAACTCCCGTTGTGATGTACTGTTCTGAGGCGATTCTCTCCTATCAAGGTATTTTCGAATTAGATGAACTGATCTTTAATATTGGATTCGTAATTCAATTTACCATCACGCTGATAACCGTAATTATGCGCATTCACAAAATGCACTCAGCCCAAGATTATGATATGATGACATTTGATCAGGCAATTGGTAAGAAGAAGTACTAGTTGAATTATTACATTATCGTTCTACAGAAATTGATTGTAAACAAAATAGCGGCATGATCATCGTTTATGATCATGCCGCTATTTCAAATGATTAGCAATCTTCTCTCTTATTCCTTCCAGGGAACTAACTTCGATTTATAATAATCTATATCCATTGCCTTCCAACGAGGCCCATGAGTGGCGAGGCGCACTTTATATTCATCCCAGCTCTTGCTTGCATTCGAAGACCATCCTATTTCAGCATAACCAGATAACCGTGGGAAGATCATAAATTCAATATCGTTCATTGTCAAGATGGTTTCCGTCCATAATGGTGCTTCAATACCTAAAATATTTTCTTTCGATACACCATTTAAATAATCAGTAGGATCCCAACTGTAAGCACTATCCACTTCAATGTAAGCCGCCCAATGCAAACCTAATTTTGTGGCGCTGTCGTATTGCATATCCATGTATGTCTTCTTAGAAGGTGACATGATGAGTTTACTTCCTTTCTCTACTGCCAACTCACCATATTTCGGTGAGGTCCAAAATTGTGTAACCACATCAGCACCGATATCGCCTTGTGCAATTTCTTCCCAGCCCACCATAATCTTTCCATTGGCTTTCACTATCTCACGGAACTTCTTTACAAAAACAATGTAGTCTTCTTTCTTGGTAGCATGCGATTCATCTCCACCAATGTGAATGTAGGGACCAGGTGTTATCGCGGAGAGTTCGCGAATAACATCATTCACAAATTTAAAAGTCTCAGGCTTCTCTACACGAAGTGTACTAAACCCTACTTCAATACCGGTGTATAATTCTGTAGGCTTTGACTTACCGCTCAACACCTGATCTGCTTTGTTAAGTTTGATGCGTCCTTCTGCGGGCACAATAGTTCCTCCATTTAATTCACCATAAGAAGCCAATGCTGCATTGGTATGACCCGGCATATCAATTTCAGGAATCACTGTGATGTAACGGCTTTGTGCATAGGCTACTATTTCTTTAAACTGCTCTTGTGTATAGTATCCTCCTTTACCACCGCCAACTTGTGTACTGCCACCATGTTTTGCCAAGTTAGGCCATGACTTAATCTCAATGCGCCAGCCCTGATCGTTGGTAAGACCTAAGTGAAAAAAATTCATTTTGTAATAACTCATTAAATCAAGGTAACGCTTCACATCTTCTACACCGAAAAAGTGACGACCAACATCCAACATAGATCCGCGATAAGAATAAGAAGGAATATCGCGAATGGTAGCGGTTGCTATTTCCCAAAGAGCATTTTGTTTTGAAGTCATTTCAACTTTGGCAGGAAGAAGCTGGCGAAGGGTTTGAACACCTCTAAACAATCCTGCTGGCTTGAGCGCGATTAATGATATGGTTTCATCTGTAATCGTTAATTTATAACCTTCATCGCCAAGTGAAGCGTCAGCGCCTGAAGTGGTTAAATATATATTGCCTTTCACATGCTCATCTGTCGCACTCGAAGTTGAAACTGAAAGTGCAAAACCAGTTGCAGGCTTAAGTCTTTCAGAAAGGTATTGACCAACTTGGTTAGTTTCTTCTGATCCGGCCTCTACAAAAATACCAGTGGTCTCAGTTAATGTAAATGTCTTTCCAGTTGCTTCAACTGAAGTCGGTTTTGGAATTACACTTTGCAAAGCTTCTGTTGCCTCAGGCGAAGTTGGCTTTGAAGGGTTGCATGATGATAAGGTCAAACCGATAATTGAAATGCAGAAAAGGAAAAAAGAGGGAATGCGTTGTTTCTTGAAATTCATCTGTTTAATTTTTTACAGGCCGAAAATAAAGAATTATCGCTCGTTTCAAGTCATGTTTTTGATGATCGAAAGGAAATTCTCGATGTGTATTTTACACATCTCCAACAAGGTATTAACAAACTCCGCTAAAAACTTATTTACCATGCTTATAGGAACAAAGCTGATAATTACCACGCGCTACTACAATTTCGGAGATAACGTGGTGTGCATTTAACACGGTTGCCACTTTGTATTAGGAGAAAAAAATTGCTGGCTCTAAATTAGAACCAGCAACTCTCAATAATTTTCGCAATCAATTTTCTAAGCAGGCAACTCTTCTATATTTACCTTTGGCTTATTGCGGTTGGCAATCTTGGTAACCAATACAAAGAGAACAGGCACTACAAAGATTGCCAGCGAACTTGCAGCAAACATTCCGCCTGCCACAGTCCAACCGATAGTTTTACGGGCTTCAGCACCAGCACCTGCGGAGAATGCCAATGGCATTACTCCAAGAATAAATGCGAGCGATGTCATAAGGATCGGGCGAAGCCGAAGTTGCACAGCTTCTAATGTTGCTTCAACAATTTCCATCCCCCGGTCGACTCGCTCTTTAGCAAACTCAACAATAAGAATCGCGTTCTTTGCAGCTAATCCAATTAGTGTGATCAAACCAATCTGCGCGTAAATATTGTTGGTAAGATTCGGCAATAGTGTTAAGGTAAGTATTGAACCGAACGCTCCGATCGGCACAGCGAATAAAACAGAGAATGGAACAGACCAGCTTTCATAAAGCGCTGCCAGAAATAAAAACACAAATACAATTGAAATGGCGAAGATCATACCGGTACTGTTACCTGCTTTAAGCTCCTCGCGACTCATCCCTCCAAACTCATAACCATATCCAACCGGCAATACTTCTGCAGCTACTTCTTTCAAAGCAATAATGGCTTGGCCGCTACTATAGCCTGGCTTAGTAGATCCCATAATCTCAGCCGAACGATAAATATTGTAATGCGATACCAGCGCAGGTGTTTCAATCATCTTTGTGGTAATGAGGGCACTTAAAGGAACCATGCCGCCAACATTATTGCGCACATAGTATTTACCAATATCAGCTATGTTTTTTCTGTAGAGCGTATCTGCTTGAGTTACCACACGGAAATTTCTACCGTAAACATTGAAGTCATTAATGTAGCTACTGCCCAATAAAGTTGATAGCGTTGCATACGCTTCCGCAACCGATACGCCTAACTTCTTGGCTTTCTCTTTGTCAAGATCAACTTTGTAACTTGGTGTTCTTGAAGAAAAGAATGAATACGACATTGCAATTTCAGGACGTTGATTTACCGCAGCGATAAACTTACGCATCACGCCTTCAAACTTATTAATATCGTCAGTACTAGTAGTTTGTTGCAACTCGAAAGTAAACCCAGACGATTGCCCAATACCTGGAATGGCAGGCGGCTGCAAAATCAGTATTCGTGCTTCTTTAATATCAGCAGTAAGTTTTTTAATTTCTTCCATGATCTTTGGAACACTTTCTGTTTTAAGATCGCGGTCATGCCAGTGTTTCAAGTTTACAAACAATGTACCTACGTTTGATTTATTTGAGAACGTCAAGATGTTTAATCCAGCAAGACCTCCAACAACGTCCACTGCAGGAATCGTCATAATACGTTTCTCCAACTCAAGTTGCATCTCAATGTTCCGTGTTGTAGAAGTACCTTCTGGTAATTCATACGTAACGTACATGCGTTTCTCATCCTCAACAGGAATAAAACCAGTTGGTTTAGTTTTGAACATGTAAAAGAGGCCAACAAACAAACAGACCATCATTACTAATACATAAGGTGTTTTACGAATCCACGTGTTTACACCTCGTGTATACGAATGCGTTACTTTATCAAACCATTGATTGAATCGAACGAAAAGTCGATCCAGAAAATTTTTCCTGGTTTTTTCATCAGTTGGTTTCAACAATAACATACTCAATGCTGGTGTTAAAGACAATGCCACGAAAGCCGAGATCATAACCGATACGGCAATGGTAATAGCGAATTGCTGATACAGTTTTCCTACGATACCCGGAACAAATCCTACTGGCACAAACACCGCTGCAAGAATGAGCGCAATGGCAACAACTGGAGCAGAAATTTCTTTCATCGCTTTTATCGTTGCATCCTTGGGTGAAAGTTTAAAATGATCCATGTTATGTTGAATCGCTTCAACAACAACAATCGCATCGTCTACTACAATTCCGATAGCCAATACAAATGCAAAGAGCGTAAGTGTGTTGATGGTAAATCCAAAAGGAATAAAAAAGATAAACGTTCCGATAAGCGATACGGGAATGGCCAATACCGGAATTAAAGTAGCACGCCAGTTTTGTAAAAACAGAAACACAACAAGTACGACAAGAGCCAACGCTTCTAATAGGGTATATACTACTTCTTCAATAGAAATCTCAACCACCGAAGTCGTTTCAAGTGGAACAAGGTAGTCTATATCTTTGGGGAAACTTTTCTTCAACTCAATCAGTGCCTTTGTAACACCATCATTCGTACTCAACGCATTAGCACCTGGCGCAAGATAAAGGAGCATAAATGCAGAAGGTTTTCCACTCACATAAGGATGATTTCCATAGCTAAATTTAGCCAGCTCTACCCGAGCAATATCTTTGAGATAAACCAAACTACCTTGTGCAGGATTTGAGCGAACAACAACATTCTCGAAATCTTCTACCTTATTGATGCGACTATTTGTCAACACATTATATTCGAAAGCCTGGTTGCTGGGTTGAGGACTACCTCCAATTGACCCTGCTGCGATTTGCAAATTTTGTTCTGCAAGTGCCGCATTTACTTCTCCCGCTGTAATGCCAAGACTTGCCAGCTTATCCGGATTTAACCAGATGCGCATACCAAAGTCATCACCAACGGAAAAAATGTCACCAACACCTTTCACGCGGAGTAATGCATCTTTCAAATAGACATTGGCAAAGTTTCCGAGAAAGGTAGCATCGTGCGTTCCATTGGGTGAATACAACGCCAGGGCAAGGAAGATACTTGGATTACGTTTTCGAACAGTAAGCCCGAGTCTCTTTACAATTTCTGGAAGAGCGGGTTCTGCCACACTAACGCGATTTTGTACGTCAAGTGTAGCAATGTTAATATCCGTTCCAATATCAAATGTCACGGTAATATTACTTACTCCGCTACTCGTACTATTACTCGACATGTAAGACATGCCAGGTGTTCCATTTACTTGCGCTTCAATGGCAGTCGTAGTGGTCTGCTCAACCGTCTGCGCATCGGCACCAACGTAAACTCCATTGATAGAAACTGTTGGTGGCGTTATGTCCGGATACTGAGAAATAGGCAATGTCGTCATCGCGATGATCCCTACCAATACAATCATCAATGAGGTGACGATGGAGGTGACCGGCCTTTTTATAAAAACATCTGATATCATTGTTCTTTGTTATAGAGTAGTGTGATTGTCTTATTTTTTTGCAGCAGCAGCAGCAGGTGTCGCAATGTTTATAGCAGTGCCCTCACGAAGATTTTGAATACCTTCGGTAATGATAGTTTCACCTTCGGTTAATCCATCTTTAATGATGATGTTCTTACCAATTTGCTTTCCAAGCTTCACTTTGCGCTGCGTTGCTTTCGCGCTATCGGGCATGTAGACAAAGAATTCACCAAGCTGTTCGTTGATCGCTTTATATGGAATAACAACTGACTTCTGTGACGTTGATAATACCATCAGCGTTCCACTCATCCCTGCACGCAAGGTTTGATTTGGATTTGGAAAGACAATTCGCATTTTTATAGTACCGGTTTGAGGATCAACTGCCCGATCAATAAAACTAATCTTTCCAAACTCAGGATAGAGTTGGTTTCTGAATGCCAGTCTGAACGTTGAGTCTTTCTTTGATACACGCTTTTGCCCAACCAATTCTGCATATTGATATATCTCGCTCTGATCAACGGTAACATCAACCGCCATCGGATCATCTGAAGAAATTGTGTTTAATAAAGTTTGACCTGGTGTTACCGATGCTCCTAGACGTACAGCAGAAATACCGATCGTTCCATCGAATGGGGCTATGATTGTTGCGTATCGAACTTGGGTCTGAACACTTTGAACAGCTGCCTTTGCTGCTTGAACTTGTTGCTTTGTGGCAGCATAGGTAGCTTCTGCATAATCAACTTGTTGTTTTGCAATAGCATCTTGCTTATCCAATTCACGATAGCGTTCAACATCCTTCTTTGCACGATCAAGATTTGCCTCTTGCACGGAAAGATTAGCTAACGCTTGTTGATAGCCAGCTTGTGATTGTTGTTGATCAATAGAATAAAGCTTTTGACCTTTTTTTACTTTGTCACCTTCCTTAAAATGAATTGCAGTGATATAGCCATTTACCTGAGGGCGAAGTTCAACTTCGTTCAATGCTTTTACTGTAGCCGGAAGTTCATCATAATAAGAAGCATCTGACGTACTAACTTGTTGTACAACAACGGAGACTGGAGGCGGACCTTGCATAGCCGATTGATTCTTATTTCCGCAAGCCGAGGCAAGCAAAACAATTGCAATACTGAAATAAATGTGTGTATTTTTTAGAGACATAAAGATTGGATATTTCTAATGTTAATTATTGATTTGACCTAGAACTCTTTGCACGTCCATCTTACTGGACAGCACGGCATAGAGTGCATTAAAGTAATTTATTCTTGTAGTGCGAAGATCACTTTCAGAAACGGTAACATCAAGATACGTTCTCACTCCGTTTCGATACTGAAGTTCGATCACTTCATATACTTCTCTTGCCATGTCTACATTTTCTTTTTGTGTTTGATAATAATTAAGGTTGCTTTTATAGGAGGCGAGTGCTCTCGTATATTCTGTATGTAGGCCGCTCTGAAGATTTGTTATGCTTATATCAAGTCGTTCGCGGGCCAACTTTTGTTCTTGAATTTTGGCCACTCGCTTTCCACCTTGAAAAATTGGAAGTGAAAATGTTGCACCTACATATGAATAAGGATAACGTGTATTGTATAACTCACTAAAGTTATTGTTCTGATAATTCAGGTTATAAGCACCAAACGCGCTAAGTGACGGAAGAAAAGCCCACTTGCTATACTTCACATTAGCGTCTTGTAATTCCTTTTGGATGTTCATCAGTTTATAATCAATATTCTCAGAATAATTGAGTGTCTGAAGTGTATCCATCATAATTTCATTTTCCATTTGAAGAGTATCGTATTGAATGGGGAGGTCCGCTCCTACTGGATATCCGATCAGTGTTTTGAGATACTCTTGTTTGTATTGAAGCGTCTCTTCGCTCGTCTTTAGTGAGGCTTCTGCATTGCCTAATAAAATAGTGGCTCTTTTGTAATCAGTCTTATCAGCAATGCCACTTTTATAACGGCTAAAAGCATCTTTTAAACTTCTCTTCAATCGAACAATTGATTCTTCGTTAACGCGTATTTGTTGTGCCGTAGCAAGTACATCGTAAAACGCCTTTGTTACGTTTACACTAACATCAATCTTGCTTCTATTAATATTTTGTTCAGCCTGACCTCTTACTTTCGAAGCCGTACTCGCTGCTAATAAAACATCACGATTAAAAATGGCTTGTGTTGCTGTGAACTGACCAGACGAAGTATTGTCTACACCGAACCGAATTACATTTCCACCGATTACGCTGGACTGAAGATCAATAAAGCGGTTGTAATTATATGTGAAGTTGATTTGTGGATACCAATCAGCAAGCTTTCCTTTAATTACTTTATTGGTAATGTCCTCATCAATTTTAGCTTGCTGAACTGCAGGTTGATGAAGTAAAGCATAACGAATTACTCTATCGAGTGATGCTGATTCCAGAATGCTATCTGGAAGTTCATTCTGTTGAGCAATGCTAATAAGCGGAAGAAAGAGAACGAGCAATACTACTTTGAGTAGTCGTGGTGATTTGAATAAATTTATCTGCATACTTAAATCTCGATTAGGCGTGGTTTTTTAATTCTTTTTTCGGAGTCAGTTCTGGCATCTCTTCATTAAATATGGTCATGTATATTATTTTCTTTCGTTCAATTAAAAATTTTCTGTAAGTGGCATCTGTCATACCGTGAATTGTTTTTAAAACATCTTTGGCGAGCAATGGATAATTACAAAGCGAAGA
This sequence comes from Chryseolinea sp., assembly GCA_046595655.1. Lineage (GTDB taxonomy): Bacteria > Bacteroidota > Bacteroidia > Cytophagales > Cyclobacteriaceae > Chryseolinea. The sequence continues at coordinate 18,216 of JBKJOF010000029.1, forward strand.
GAGATTGACCATAAAATGTTCAGGAGATATTGGAGATATTCTACCTTCCTTGATTTCTTTCTCCAATTGGTCGTTAATCAAATCGCTTGATTTAACTTTTTGCTTGGTACAGAAGTCTTTTACTTTCTGAGGATTGCGAGCCGTTTCATTAATGATGAAGTTGTCCAGGTAAGGATAGGTAAGACCATAGTCAACCAGTGCATCAATATATCGGGCAATCTTCTCCCTAAAAGGGAAGGTGGAAGAAAGAATACTTTTCACGTGATCTTTCTTTTCCAACATTGTTTCGTTCAGGATGGTATCGAACATCAAATCACGAGAGCGGAAATAGTAATGTATAAGCGCGCGGTTCACTCCTGCTTCATCAGCAATCTCTTGAGTTGTTGCATTTAGAAATCCTTTCTGAAAGAACAAGATTTTTGCCTTGTCCTTGATCAATTTTTCGGTCTGAGCTTCCTCGGCACCCATTGTCTTTATTGTTTAACAAAATTGTTAACGCAAAGTAACAACAGAAGATTCCTTCACTCCATAGATTTCGAGAGCACAAGTGTGGTCTGAGAATTTCCAACCCGATTACAATCGTTTGCTTAATAACTTTTGGCACGATTTCAAGTGAAAAAAAATTTAAGAATCTTAAGATGAGTGATGAATTGACTAATAATTTTAATGTTTCTTGAAGGAAATATCGAGTAGAACCATAATCCATCTAAGGGTGGAGTTCTTTTTTATTGGGAAGTTGTATCGTGAAGCGGGTACCTTTCATTAACTCCGAGCTAATCGTTATTTGTCCTCCCAATTTATCTACAGTCTCTTTCGTAATGTACAATCCCAGGCCTGTGCCTTTCGGATTAGCCGTTGCTACAAAGAACATATTAAAGATGTGAGGTTGATTCTTTTCATCGATACCAATTCCATTATCTTCTAACTCAATAAAAACCGAATGATTTTCTAAACTCGTCTTGATACTCAGTTTGTTTTCACATTTATCAGGATCAAGATATTTAATGGCATTTGAAATCAGATTATTAATGACAATAGACAAACGTTTCGAATCTGAAAAAATGATTTGTACTTGATAGTCTTTATTAATTTTAATACGCTCAGCTCCGGGCATGTATACATGTTCATCAATTGATTCATCAATAAGCTTGCTGAGATCAATCTCCTCCCATGCGATTTTAAGTTTCTTATTTCGCGAAAAATCAATGATGTCTTTTATAAACATATCCTGTTTATCAAGCGTCTTTTCCATTAATGCGAGATAGTGCTGCAATGCTTCAGGATCTTTCTCCATTTTTGAAATAGCCACCAAACCTTTCAACGAACTAATGGGTGCCCGCAAGTCGTGTGAGGCACTATAAACAAATTTATCAAGCTCCAGATTAGTGGCCATCAATTCAGTATTCTGAATGCTTAATTTGCTAAAGACTCTCGAAGCATAAGCGTTTGTATTAATGAAAACCAAAACGGTAAAGACAATATTAAAGAACAGAAGATAGGATCCCACTTGTCGTGAGCTTCGTCCAAGGCTTTCTGAAAACGCACGTTCTCTTAAGGTTAGCTGATTGGAGTTTTCTAAGATTTCTTTTAACAAGATATTTTTCTGTTCATTGCTATGGTCGCTTTCAATAAGCCTGTTCACTCGATTGCCAATTAAGTATTTCTGATAAATGAGTGAATCACCCTTCTTCCAGTTTTCAATCGGTATTTTCATTAATGGCATTCTTTTAAAATGACGAAACAACCAAATCAAGTTATCGATATCGGCAGGGTCGTTCATTCCTTTTAAAAAGCCGGAGCGAACTTCATTAGAAGGTGCGTTCGCTGAAAGCTTTTCACGAGCCAGACTATCGCCTTGCGGAATTTGAATATTCTTTAAGAACGCATTATAATATTTACTCTCTTCTGTGTTCAAAAATAGAATCAGATTTTGTGCCGCATCCTTTTCTCCTTTTGAATACTGAGACTCGCCATAGATGTAGGCACGAACGGATGACATGATTCTAATCGTGTAGAAATTGATAACGATAATTAAGGTAGCGGAAGCGGCAACAAGAAGGATTAACCGGAACAGATTTGGATCTTCAAAATGATATTTCAGAAAACGAATTACCTTCTTCATAACCTAATTGCACAAACATTTTGAATTAATACAAAACGACTGATTTCATTATAACACTCACATCACCCTTCCGCCAGAACAGTCTTCTGATTTTCAAAATTCCATTTTCATTTCTTCGATTTTATCTTTATTATCTTAAAAAGCTAAATATTCTTTAGTATTTAACAAACTAATGAATCATGTGCATTTTAGATTGACTTCAATAATTGAACGGTTGCGAATATAACAACAACCCAACAGCTTGCCAAGATACAGCAAGGAAGCTATAGTTAAATAGCTTCTAAGATTTAATCAATTGTTTTTAGTATTTAAAATGACATGTGTGTAACAATTGAAAAGCACTTTCATCTTCAATCGATTTCTGTTTATCTTTCAGCACTATTAAAAAGGTTGATGTACGCACCACTTTTAATTCATCTCAGAAAGTTCGTCTCAATCACTGAGGCACAAGAAAAAATATTGCTACCCTTACTACAGTATCAGTCAATTAAGAAAAAAGATCACCTTCTTACGGAAGGTAATGTGTGTGGTGCCAACCATTTTGTTTCAAAGGGATGTTTCCGGATGTATATCAATACCGATCAAGGAGCAGAACAAATTATACAATTCGCGATCGACAATTGGTGGATCACCGATTACAATAGTTTTGATATGCAGAAACCTTCTCTCTTTAATATACAGGCAGTGGAAAACTCAGAGATCGTTTTCTTCAAAAAGGAAACACAGGAAGAATTGTTCCAAAAACTTCCGCAGCTAGAAAGATACTTCAGAATTATTCTTCAGCGTTCCTTTGCTGCATCAATTATGCGCATTCAATACATCTTTAGTCAATCGGGTGAAGAGCGGTATCGTCACTTCCATACTTCATTTCCTGATTTTGTTCAGCGTGTTCCACAATATATGCTCGCATCTTACCTCGGCTTTACGCCTGAATTTCTAAGCAAAATCAAGGGTAAGAAAAAATAATTTCTTTCTTAATCAAGATTAAGTTTTTTCAGAGCAGTGCCTCGTTCTTTTGTATCATCAACAAAACAAAAGACATTATGAGCAAGCGATTGGATATCCAAGTACACGAGCCGGAAGCGTACAAAATAATGCTAACCTTCGAGAAGTACCTCGGTAAAAGTGAATTAAAAGCAACACATAAAAATCTGCTCAAGATCAGAGCTTCTCAATTGAATGGTTGCTCCTATTGCATCGACATGCACACAAAAGAAGCAAGAGCCGATGGAGAAACAGAACAACGTTTGTATGTACTCAATTGCTGGAGAGATACTCCGTTCTTTACAAGAGAAGAACAAGCTGTTTTGTCGGTTGCTGAAGAAGTAACCTTGATCAGTAATCGACTTTCTGAATCTACCTATCAACAAGCTGTCAAAGTGTTAGGTGAAAAATACCTTGCACAAATCATCATGGCAACGATTATTATTAATGCATGGAATAGAATTGGTGTTGCAACTGAGATGATGGCCGAATAATATTCGAACTACAGCAGTGGAGTACAGACAATATCTTGAGAACATCAAAATCTAAATTGATTCGTTCTCCAGATATTGTCTGCACTCCACTGCTGTAGTTCGAATATTATTCGGCCATCATCTCAGTTGCAACACCAATTCTATTCCATGCATTAATAATAATCGTTGCCATGA
>JBKJOF010000184.1:0-6820 GCA_046595655.1 Chryseolinea sp.
TAACTTTTTCATAAGGGTCTATATTTTAACTTCAGTTTGTGGCGATTTTAAATCAGTTTGGTGATTAAATAAGCTTACGTTGAGACGCAGTAAAAAAGCAGGGTAGGTATGACGAAAACTACTGCCTACTGTTGCTGATATTGATTTCGTTAATTTCATTTTCGTTTCAAGAGAAGGTACTAGCACTATAAATTTCTGATCTACCAATCCTGTTCGCAGCTGAGCGTAAACACTAACTTTCTGTGTACGGATCATGGGTGCATTCAAATAGATACCATACCACGATGTGCTGGTGTTACTACTTTCAATCGTAAAAGGTTTCATCATCATTTTCGCCTGGTAAAAGGACCCAGCAGACCATTGTTTTTTATTCTCATAACCCAACATGAATTGCGATTCAGTTCCGGCTATCGTTGTTTCCAGTCCACAACTCAAATTAAGATGCTGGGCTATTGTATCCGTTAAATAAATCATAAACACGCACAAAATAATGGCCTTCATTCTACAGTTGATTTGGGGAAATGAATGTGAACGTTGCTTTCTTATTCCTTATGGATGTTAAAATCAAGCCCACTCCAATTTTTAATACTAGATGATCTATATTCTTATCGCTGCCCCTATGAACCAGTGGATATGTTCCATAACCTTCCGATGGTTCCGAGTACGTGGATTCCATTCTCATTAAACCTGCAGTAGAAGAAGCTCGCACTTGTATTTCAAGCGAACTGTCAGGTGAGAAGTGTTTAATGCGTTGTGCTGATTCCATTTTGATACGTTGTTGATTGAAGTAATTTTTGTTCTAGCGATTAATTCCGAAGCTCACTCCCAGATTAATCGACAATTGATTAGAAAAATAGGTGTCATTAAATACTGTTGATTTTGTCGTCATTACAGGACTACTGTACTTCACATCTGCGAAGAGTTTTACAAAATCGTAACTATCATAAAGGTTTACAGAAACGCCTGTGCCAATGGAAACCATGTAGACATTTATATTTCCTAATAGCGGTTCAAGATCAACGCTGCGGTTCGTGGGCAACTCCTGCTTTGCTCCATAGTAACCATACATTTTATAAAGATTCCTAGAAACTCCTCCAATTATATAGGGCTCAACCGCATGAAATTTCTTTGTGATAAAACTCAGTGGTGAAAAATTTGCGCTGGCCTCCATTTCAATGAGATCGGAAGTATGTGGAACGCAAGACGCAGAATAGTAAAAACCAAGGGTTAATTTGGTTTCAATCGACCTACTTCCCCAAAGAAGCCCAAGCGAGCCGCCCTCTTCTACAAGTTTCATTTTATCAATTGCAGAATAATTGCTGGACACTTTATTTACGCGATCTCCAAAAGATGCAGTCAATCCAAAATGATCACGCTGATCTTTATAAGATATCTGTGCGTTTCCTATTTGGAGAAATAGAACGGCACACAGAACCATCACACTCTGCGTGATTCTAGATAGAGCTTTGGTTTTCATAATCTTTTGGTTTGTTGACGATTCAAAATTGCTTTGCTCAGCAGCGTCTTCCGACAGAGAATACCTTATTTGTACGAAATCAGGTTTTCTCTGTGTCTGCTGACAATTTTAAATCTTGAAGAAACAAAAGAGAATAAGCGTTGAAAAAAAAGGCAGTCTCAATTCGAAAAACACGTATAGGCATGCGCCTGACTCATCTTCATTTATCTTAGAAACTGGCTTGTTTAAAAAATAAGGGTGATGTACGAGGCAATCCTAAAGATCGAAACTGTTTAAAAAAAATGCGGTTCTTGAAATTATTCCACCACATACTGATAATGTTTTGCAGGAGTTTATTTAAATATCTACATTCATGTAGTTCATCTATACACTGGTTTTTCATAAGGGGTGTTCATTGTGTGTTATAGGGATGAACTACGCACTATTTTGCTTCGCTGAAATAGATTCATTTGGTTTCGAACCACAAAACAAAATCATTTTCGCTATGAAAAAGATATTGATTTTTATTTTGCTTGCAAGCCTTTGCTCCTTCACAACTGAGGATCGGAAAGCAGATGCATTCCTCACTGTATCAACAGCACCGGCTGTTAGTGTATGCAACACAACACCCGCTCCTCCCATTCAACAAACTCTGAGCGAACAAGTCAGCACTTTTTTTGCGTCTCCTTTTGAAACGCAATGGTGGCCTGCCCGCTGGCAATGCGGAACATGGTCTGCGTTTCATGGTTGGCTTTACATTGGTTCTGACCTAACCATTGCGTTGTCATATTTTCTTGTTCCATTTATTTTAATGTATTTCTTGTATAAAAGAAAAGAAAGATCAGGCTTCCGAATTGTGCTGTGGTTCTTCATTCTTTTTATTTTAGCCTGCGGCTTAACGCATTTAATGGATGCGTCTATGTTTTGGTGGCCGGCCTATCGATTGAGTGCGCTGCTCCGCTTTACAACGGCAATAATATCGCTAGGAACTGGTTTTATGCTCATTAAAGTAGCTCCCCTTTTCATACAGTTCAGAAGTCCGGAAGCATTGGAAGAGATTGTAAAAGAACGCACCGAAGAGTTAAGAAAAAGCATGCTTCTTATTTCAGCCTACCAACGCGCATTGGATGAATCTGCGATCGTGGCCATTACAGATCAACATGGTATGATTACACATGTAAATGAAAATTTTTGCAACATCTCGAAATATTCAAAAGAAGAATTGATAGGAAAAGATCATCGCATCATCAACTCAGGATTCCACGATAAAGAATTTATAAAAAACCTTTGGTCAACAATTACCCAAGGTAAGATATGGAAGGGGGAAGTAAAGAATAAAGCGAAAGATGGCACCATGTATTGGGTGGAGACTACCATTATTCCTTTTCTCAACGAGCAAAACAAACCCTACCAGTACGTTGCCATTCTCTCAGACATTACAATACGAAAAGAGGCTGAAGCTCAGCCAGAGTTGTTAGCCTTGATTGTGAACTCATCCGATGATGCCATTATCAGCAAGAATACACGCTCCATAATCTCTAGCTGGAATAAAGGAGCTGAATTGATTTTTGGCTATAGCTCACAAGAAGCCATCGGCAAACATATTTCAATGCTAATTCCTCCTGATCGATTGCATGAAGAGTCAGAAATCATGAACAAGATTATGCGCGGAGAACATGTAGACCACTACGAGACTGAGCGCAAAAGAAAAGACGGAACAGCTGTAGTGGTTTCTCTTTCCATCGCACCGATTAAAGACAACACAGGAATGATCATCGGTGCATCGAAGATAGCACGTGATATTACAGAAATAAAAAAGGCAAGAATACAACTCAAAGAAAGTGAAGAGAAATTTCGCAACTTAATACTGCAGGCACCCGTGCTTATTACCATTTTTCAGGGTCCTTCTTTTATTGTAGAAACAATTAATAAAAAAGCACTAGAACTTTGGGAAAAATCGTACGACCAAGTAATCAACAAACCTCTTTTTGAAAGTTCGCCTGAATTGGAGGACGGCTTACAAAGAATATTTGACGATGTATATACTTCGGGCGAACCTTATACCACTAACGAAATACAGGTTCAACTTAAACGCCCAGGAAAACCAGACACAGCTTATTTCAATTCGATTTATCAGCCATTACGTGATTTGGAGAATAAAATTTACGGCATTATATTAATAGGAAGGGAAGTAACAGAGGTTGTGAATGCCCGTAAATTAATTAAAACAAGCGAAGAATTTAACAGCTCAATTTTAGAGAGTAGTCCCGATTGCTTAAAGGTAATCGATAATGAAGGCCGGCTGCAGTTTATGAACAGCAATGGTTGTAAGTTGATGGAGGTGGATGATTTCAACACCATAAAAAATACGTATTGGTGCGACATGTGGGGAGAAGAAAATAAAGAGATCGTAAAGGCTGCTGTAAAAAAATCGTTGGAGGGGGGAACGGCACACTTTGAAGCATTTTCTCCTACACTGAAAGGCACTGCAAAATGGTGGGATGTAATCATATCACCCGTTACTAAAACAGCAGAAGGCATAGAGCAAATCATTTCTGTTTCGAGGGATATTTCGGAGAAAAAGAAATTAGAAGAACTGTTAGAAAAATCGAACAGGCTGGCCAAAGTTGGAAACTGGGAAGCCGATCTGATAAAGCGAACTGTTTATTGGTCTGCCGTTACAACACAAATTCATGAAGCTGAAACGGACTATGTGCCCGATCTTTCGCAAGCACTTAGCTTTTATAAAGAAGGTAAAAACAGAGATCGGATTACACAATGCGTGCAAGCCTGCATTGAACAGGGTACTGCATGGGATGAAGAATTACAAATTGTTACAGCGAAAGGAAACTTAAAATGGATAAGAACAATAGGTAATGCAGAATTCAGAGAAGGCAAATGCATCCAGTTTTACGGCAGCTTTCAAGATATCCACGAGCGTAAAAAAGCAGAAGAAGCGATTAAAGACAGCGAGGAGAAAAGAAGGCTGATCATGAGTGGCGCATTAGATGCCATCATCTGCATCGATACCAAAGGAAGTATTACGTTCTGGAATCCTCAGGCCGAAAAAATTTTTGGATGGAATGAAGCGGAGGTGATGGGACAGAATTTATCAGAACTGATTGTACCTGAACCATTCCGCAAGTATCATATTGAGGGGATGAAACATTATCTTGAAACAGGAGAAGGAAGAGCCCTGAATGTTTTATTGGAATTATCAGCCATCAGACGCAGTGGCGAAGAATTTCCAATTGAGTTAACGGTAATGCCAGTAAAACAGGGTGAAGAATTGTTTTTCTGTGCATTTATAAGAGATATAACACAACGAAAAAAAGCAGAAGATGAATTACTTCACAGTAAGACGCTTCTTGAAAATGCAGAAGCGCAAGCAGGGTTAGGAAGTTGGGAGTTGGATATTAAAACGCAGACCGGAAGTTGGTCAAAGCAAATGTATCACCTGCTTGGATTTGATATCTCGGATCAGACACCAACAGTTCAAAAATTCCTGGAACATGTTCATCCTGATGACAGGTATTTGTTTCAAAATTATATGATGGATATTCAGCAGGGTATTGAGCCGGCTGTATTTGAATACAGGAACAATCCGGAAATAACTCCATTGCGATATTTGCTTCCTACCTGGCATTTGGAAAGAGACAGTGCGGGCAATCCTGTAAAACTTTCCGGTACTAACCTTGATATTACTGAACGCAAAAAAGCAGAAGAAAAACTGAGGCAAAGCGAAGCTAAGTTCAAAAGAATTTTTGATTCCAAAATGACGGGCATAATTTTCTGGAATGAAACCGGTGAGATATCGGATGCCAATGAGCGTTTTTTAGAAATCGTAGGATATACTAAGAATGACCTTGAAGAAGGTAAACTTAAATGGAATGAAATGACACCTGTGGAGTATGCTGATCTGGATGAACAAGGAATTAAACAGATTCAACTCACAGGCGTTTGCCAGCCTTTTGAAAAGGAATACATCTGTAAAGATGGCAGCAGAGTGCCTATACTTATAGGGGCTGCTTTGTTAGATAATGACAGTTCTATCAAAGGGGTTGCTTATATAACTGATATAACAGAACGCAAAAAAGCAGAAGAAGAACTCTCAAAAAAAGAAATACGTTTTCGCAGCACCCTTGATAAAATGATGGAAGGTGTTGCAATTATTGATTTTGAGTGGCGATACCTTTATCTCAATGACTCCTATTCTAAGCAAGCAAAACATCCTATAGAAGAATTGCTAGGATTTACCGTTATGGAGAAATTCCCAGGCATCGAACAAACCCAAATATTCAAATCCCTGCAGCGATGTTTTGACGAACGCATTACCGTTCACCTAGAAGACTCCTATACTTTTTCAGATGATTCAAAGCATTGGTTTGAAATGAGCTTTCAACCCGTGCCGGAAGGAATCTTTATTCTCTCAGTCGATATTACAGAACGAAGAAAAGCAGAAGGTGAAATACTAAAATTAAATCAGGCACTGATTCTAAGCGAAAGGAGATTCAGAGGATTGATAGAAAACAGCGATGATATGATCGCCTTGTTGGATGCGAATTTTAAATCAATCTACAGAAGCCCTTCTGTGAATAGAATTCTTGGTTGGAATTTTTCTTCCGGTTCAATTGACCTTCAAACGGAAATAAAAGCGGGCGAATCAACTTTCACGATACCAGTAGATGACCAGGTTGTATTTGGTAGCATCGCTAGGGAGTCATTAAAAAATCCGAGTGTCTCTTTTCCAGTCCACTTCAGTGTTTTGCACAAGCTTGGGCACTATCTAGAGGTTGAGGGAACACTCACGAACTGGCTCGAAAATAATTCCATCGGAGGAATTTTACTCAATGTGAAAGACGTTACCTCACGAAAAAAAGCGGAAGCAAAACTAAGGCAAAGTGAAACTCTCTATCGAACTATAGCCTCGAGTATTCCCGGCTGTTCGATCTGTTTGTTAGACAAAGACCATCGCTATTTTTTGGTTGATGGAGATCTGTTCGAAAAATTAGGATACACAAGAGAAAAGCTTTTAGGAAATAAAATTAAAGATGTTTTACCTCCGGAATTATATGCCGACCTGCTACCTTATTTTGAGCGTGCTTATGGCGGAGAAATTTGTAATCGTGAAAGTGTTAACGATTTGATTAGCACCATCTCCAGGTTCGTTCCTTTAAAGGATGAACAGAATAAAGTCTATGCGGTCATGGCGGTGGTGATTGATATCACTGAACTAAAAAAAGCAGAACGTGCCATTGTCGAATTAAATCTTGGCCTGGAACAGAAAGTAATGGAACGAACGAACCAGCTGGCATCGGTAAATAAAGAACTGGAATCTTTTTCCTATTCTGTTTCTCACGATTT
>JBKJOF010000008.1:0-10259 GCA_046595655.1 Chryseolinea sp.
ATTACGAAAAAGTATCTCCTGATCTTAATGAACCGCTGTATGCGAGATCCGCACGTACAGTGGTGTGAGAGGCGAACCTCATCGGTGAAAAACCCGGTGAGGCCGTCTACTCGATTGTGCCACTTTTGAGGATTAATTTCAGAAGCAGTGAAAAGATAAGAACGTGCTAGCCGAAAGAATTAATGGTATCCTTAAAGATGAATTCTTGCTGACCACCTATCAAAACAAACAACAACCTAAACAAGTCATCACGCAATCAATTAAAATCTATAACCAAAAAAGACCTCGTCTGAATCTTAACTTTAAAACCCCGACTTTTAGAAATGAAAAAATCCCTGGCTGAATTAACAACCAGGGACGTTAAATAAAATTCTAAACTCTGTCAACTTATTTCAGGACGAGCCAAGCTTCTAAACTAAGCTTTCTCTTCCTCTTGTTTTTTATCGAAGTCGATTATAAGGGGTGCTGCGATAAAAATCGAAGAGTATGTTCCAATACCAATACCTACCAGCAACGCGAAAGAGAAACCTCTCAATACTTCACCACCGAAAACGAGAAGAGCAACCACTACAAGTAACGTAGTGCCTGAAGTGATTAAAGTTCTGTTCAATGTGCTGTTGATGGCATCATTGAAAATCTTTTTACGATCGTGGCTGGTGCCTAAGCCCATGAACTCACGAATACGGTCGAAGATAATTACGGTATCGTTAATAGAGTAACCAATTACCGTTAAGATAGCCGCCACAAACACCTGGTCAATTTCAAATGAGATACCCAATGCGCGAGCAATGGCAAAAGCAGCGAACACAAACAAGGCATCGTGTGCTAAGGCCACAATAGCACCAGTACTGAATTGCCATTTTCTAAAGCGAACTAGAATGTACAAAAAGATTGCTAACAAAGATATTAGCGCTGCTTCGAAAGAACCTTTTACTATATCATCAGCGACAGTAGCACCTACTTTGGAAGAACCTGAAATGGTAAAATGCTGGTCATCTACTTTCGAGTCATCTTGAACATATTGAAGCTTGGTTGATTTCTCAAGGCCGTTGATCAAAGCCGTTTGAACTTTTTCATCAGCTGTTTCAGAATCTTCATCAATAATGTAAGAGGTTGTTACCTTCACTACGTTGTTACCGCCAAAGTTTTTCACTTCTGTGCCAGCGTTTTCAAAACTTGAGCTTAAATCACCACGCAGTGCAGTAGCATCAACGGGGTTGTTAAAGGTAACTACATAAGAGCGTCCGCCTTTAAAATCAACACCTAGGTTTAACCCTTGTACTGCAATTAAGATAACGCCAATACCAATTACTGTTGCAGAAAATAAATAAGCTAATTTACGTTTTCCGATGAAGTCAATGTTCGCCTCCGAAACAACAAACTTGGAAATTGGAGTCTGAAATGAAATTTTACTTTCATCTCCTCTGCGAGCAACAATCCATTCAATCACCACACGTGAAACGTAAACGGCAGTGAAGAACGTAGTAACAATACCCACCATCAACGTAACGGCAAATCCTTTTACAGGGCCTTGACCGAATAAGAATAGCATTAAAGCTGTAAGAAATGTTGTAATGTTTGAATCGAAGATTGTCCAGAATGATTTTCCAAAACCGCTAGTTATAGCTTCGAGTAATCTCTTGCCATGCCGCATTTCTTCCCGAATGCGTTCGAAGATAATTACGTTAGCATCTACCGCCATACCCATTGTTAAAACGATACCGGCAATACCGGGTAATGTTAATGCGGCATCGAGCTGTGCCAGAATACCAGTAATAAAGAACACATTGAACAACAACGCAAGGTTTGCTACAGAACCACCTTTTCCATAGTAGGCCATCATAAATACTACGACCAAGCCTAAACCGCAAATCATGGAAAAGAAGCCCTGGCCTTGTGCGACTTTACCAAGGGTCGGACCAACAATTGCTTCTTCTACAATTTTAGTAGGAGCTGGCAATGAACCCGCCTTTAACACATTGGCCAAATCTTTTGCTTCATCAAGAGTAAAGTGTCCGGAGATCTGAGAATTGCCGGTTGGTATTTCTCCATTTACAGATGGCGCTGAGTAAATGGTTTTATCCAACATAATAGCAATTCTTCCTTTCGGTGATTTGTTGGAAGCTTCTGACGTCCACTTCGCCCAGGTTTTTGTTCCGAAGGCATTCATAGTCATACTTACAACCGGACTAGCACTCTCGTCAATGTCATTGCGGGCATCAGTAATAACCTCGCCCGTTAATCTTGACTTACCGTTGCGTCCGATATCTAAGAAATAAAGCTCAAGAGCTTCTTTGCCAGATTGATCCTTTTCTGCTTTGTTACCCCAGAATACACCAACGGTTCTTGGTAAAATATTTTTGATGTCTGCACGCCTGAAGATGGCATTGATCTTTGAAGTATCTTTTATTTCATAACGGAACGTTCCAGGAGGCGTGCTTAAGGAGAACAATGACGATATGTTGTCAGCTTGCTGAAGAGAATCCAACCCCTTTGCAGCGACTTCTTTTGTAGAATCACGTGATACCTTAGCACTGTCACCTAATAAAGAAGATAAATCTTCAGTTACTGCCACCGTTGTGTCTGTTGATGAAACAGATTTAACAGATGCTTTTTGTTCTTTAACTAAAACATTATTGATCGCAAGAAGAGATGTGTTTAATGTAGAGGGTTCAACCACGTCCCAGAACTCTAGTTTGGCTACACCTTGTAATAGTTTACGAACACGTTGAGGGTTGTCAGCTCCTGGAATTTCAATTTGAATTCTTCCTGAGCCCGGTAAGCGTTGAATGTTAGGTTGTGAAGTTCCAAATTGATCGAGACGATTTCTTAGAATCGTAAAGGAACGATCGATGGCACTTTCAATTTCTGTATTTACAGCTTTAATAACTGCATCGTCATCATCGCTGGAAGCAATTTTTCCTTTTGTTGCCACATTTGCAAAAATGGATGCTAGTTTTTTGTTTGGATTTGATTCGCGATACGAATCGAAAAACAATTTACTATAGTTTGTCTGACTCTTCTTTTGAAGTTGGTTTGCTGCGCGAAGTGCATTTAAAAATGCAGAATCCTGACTATTTGCGCTCATGCCTTTAATAATGTCAACAGGAGAAACTTCCAATACAACGTGCATACCACCTTGAAGGTCAAGCCCAAGGCTAAGCTCGTTATCTTTTACCTCTTTGTAGGTATACTCTGCCCCAAGAAGATTGTATACGGGCACATTCCAAATGGAATCTAAGTAGTGTTGCTTTTTGTTGAGATCAGTAATGCCACCTCTATCGGTTGCAAATTTAATAGCATCATCTTTTACAGTATTAGCAACATAGGTAAATGACAAATAGTACAGACACAAGGCTGTAATAATGACGGTGAGAAAAATAACTAGTCCTTTGTTTTGCATATGATTTACGAATTAGAAATAAGGTTGTATAAAAAGAGGTTGAGTCCTGAAACGCAGGATCAAATTGAAATCAAAAGAGAACAGAAAGATTAAGGAGCGTTAGGCGAAATGATGACTGAAAACAACGTGTGTAGAAACGTGTTTAAATGAATGATGGTAAGCTTATGATCTACTTCAATTTCATCATCCTCGAAAAGAATTTCTAGAAGCAAAAACGATTTGTGATGTAGTTCAACCTCCGTGGAAGAAGGCATACTGGTGGAAGGAACCGAAAAAAATGCTTCATCATGCGTAGAATGATCTTGCTGCTGCTGTTCGGTTTTTACCTCTTTCTTAGTATGCTCAACGGACTGGTAATAAAAAAGCTGGGAAAAAATAATAGCCACCACTGCGAGAACACCCACAATCAGCATAACCATTTGTTTTTGAGCTTTTTTCATTCTATTCATTAGAGGGCAACAAAAGTAATAACTTGAGAGTGGAATACAAGTAAAGTTTGTGAACGAGATACTTCAATATGTCACGATATGATGAACATCAATGAACATAGGTACCCATAGCCTGGCAAATTAGTTTCAATGCCCGATCAAAGTTACCGTTGTTGGGGATAATAATATCTGCATTATGTTTAAGTGGTTCTATAAGCGATTCATAAACCGGCATAACGTGATGTTGATAGCGATACAATACATCATTTAAATCATATCCTCGTTCTTCACTGTCGCGCACGATTCTACGACTTAATTTTACGTGATCTTTTGCTTCAATAAAAATGCGCAGATCAAGCTCACTTTCTATTTCGGGAAAATATTGAACAAACAATCCTTCAACAATAAGAATGGGTGCCGGATTGAACTCTAATACTTTTGGTGTAGCAGCCGGATTATTGAAGGTGTATTCTGTCTTAAAAAATTTTTCACCTCGCTTTAATTTAAGGATGTCTTGCTTAAGAGCATGTTGATCAATAGCATTAGGAACATCAAAGTTCTGAACACCATTATCATCCGTCACTTGTAAATTACGGTCTTTGTAGTAATGATCTTGTGAAACCAGACAGATTTCTGAAGAGGAAAAACAGGACTCAAGTTTCTGAATAAAATAAGTTTTTCCCGATCCGCTTCCGCCCGTAATGCCAATGGTAAAAGGTTGTGATGCCATAGAGGCGGCAAAGTACAAAAGCCTATTTACTTGGGGAGAATGGGAGAAATATTTTTAAGGTATTCGATCAGTTTTTTTGTTGCGATCGCCCTGTGACTTATTGTATTTTTTTGTTCCAGCGACATTTCTGCGAAAGTGATATCATGACCATGCGGTACAAAAACTGGATCGTAGCCAAAACCAGTGCTCCCTCTTCTTTCTTTTGTAATCACACCGGCAATAATTCCCTCAAAGAAAACAGGCTTTGGTGTTAAGCCTACTAAAGTAATGACGGTGCAAAAGCGTGCTTTTCGATTTGCGTTACCTTTTAGATTTTGAAGCAAGAGATTGACGTTGTCTTCATTGCTACGATGATCTCCTGCATAGCGAGCCGAAAAGACACCCGGTTCACCATTTAATGTCTCTACCTCCAGACCACTATCATCTGCGAAACAAGGCGTAGTAAAATTTTGAAATACAAAATCAGCTTTTTGAAAAGAGTTGCCTGAAAACGTATTCTGTGTTTCGGGCAACTCTTCTTTACAGCCAATCTGATCTAAACTGAGAAGATCAAACGCACCGTTTAATAACGAGACAACTTCTTCTAATTTATGCTTATTGTTTGTGGCAAAGCATAGGGTCATTGAGCAATATCAGTCAGCTCCACTTCAATAATAATATTTGAATTGGCAGGAATAACTACTGCCCCATTTCCATCTTTAGCATCCAGAGTTCCAAATCCTAAGCCTGAAGGAACATAAAAAGTAGCTTTACTTCCTTTGGAAAGTTTAGTCAATCCGATCTTTAATCCATGGATGAAATCAACAGACCGACTGTAGAAATATTCTGATGGAACTTGCTCTACCACGGCTACCACTTTGGTATCATCGCTTAATAATTTATAACTAAGTTTCACCGTAAGTTTATCATACAGGGTAGCAAGCGCTCCGGTTCCTTGTTGGGTAATCACATACCGCACTCCTGTAGTATCTTTTACTGCAGTAATTGTTTTGTTTGTCAGGTATGCATCGATAGCTGTTGTATCGGAACCTAGTTTTGTTAATTCTGCAGCAGTAACAACCGCTTCATTAAAGGTAACTTCGAAAACAAGTATTGAATTTGATGGGATGCCCGAATATCCTGTTCTCGCTGGTATGCTTTGATTTTTATAACCAAGTGTGGACGGAATATAAAGTTTAGCTCTTGAGCCTGCTGGAAGAGTTGTAAAGGCTACCTTCCAACCATCAATGACATTGTAATTTGCATAGCTAAGAGGAGCATTATAATTACCCTGATCAAATATAGCTCCGTTAGAAAAAAGTTTACCAACATAATCGACATCTACTGTTGTTGTCAGGCCTTTTGCTGGAAGACCAGTACCCAACTCTAATATTTCCATTCGTAGTCCGATTGGATCTTTAACAATGTTAGCAGAAACATTAGAAGCAAGATATGCATCGATAGCTGCGATATCTGCACTATGCTGGTTAGGATCTTCATCATCAGAATTTCGACACGAAGTCATGTTTAGTAAAATCCCAACCAGAACAATCCCCAACAATCCTCTTACTTTTTTCATAGAATATAAATTAAAATTTATTTGCAGGTTCGCGTTTCCTGGTTGTAGCCAGCACCAACACCGAGTAACTCAACATCAAAAATTAAGACGGCATTCGGTGGTATTGCACCAGGATATCCTTGTGCACCATACCCTAACGTTGATGGAATATATAACGTAGCTGAATCGCCAACTCCTAATAGAGGAATTGCCAATTGCCAGCCTGGTATCATTTGGCTTAATGGATATGAAATTTTTTCAGATTGATCAAAGATTTTTCCGTCAGCCAAAAATTTACCCACGTATTTTATTTCAATGCATTGTTCAACATTTGGTTTAGCGCCCCCTTTGTTCGTGTATAGTACATAATGGATTCCGCTCGTGTCTTGTTGTGCAGTAACGTTATTATCAGCCAGATATTTTTTAATTATTTCCTGATCTTTTACTTTTTGACCCACTTGCTTCTTTGCGGCCATTTCTGTCTGATACGCTTGGAACTTCTCCAACGTCATTATTTCTTTTACCTGAATGAGGTACGAAATATTCATAGTGGTGTCTACACCTGGAGGTACTGGAGATCGTGCGATGTCTTTAAAGAATTTTCCAATTGGCATGGAAGCATTTACACTGTCACCCTTGCTTAACATTCTGAACATTTGCAGCATTCCGTTTTCGGTCTTTTGCGCTGCGCTATCAGCAATTTGTACGGCCGCGGGACTTCCTTCTTTGTATGAATCAGTCCAAACAGAATCTTTTGAATCGCGAAGTGTGAAATCGAACACAAGAATTTCCTGTGCTTTTGCCACTACACCATCGCCTGCTTTAACGACTTTAAATGCGAAACCATTTGGAGTTTTCTTTTCTGAATCATTGCACGCTACACAAAGCAAAAGCAATACGATCAGCACGTTGGTGATTTTAATCATGTTCATCTTAGACAAGTGTTTATAAGGTAAAGTTGTAAAGGTTTAAAATTTTTAGTTGTCTTCTGCAGTCAACAGGTCTTTATATTCCGGCAATAGATTGAGGAATTTCTGAAGGGTTTGTTCTGCACTTAGTTTGGATTGTCCGCCTGCGGCATTGCGGTGGCCGCCACCTTCAAAATGTTTGCGAGCCAAATCATTTACTGAAAATTTACCCAGCGAACGCAGCGATAGTCTTACTGTATCTTTTCGATCTGTAATCATCACCGAAAGTCTGATGCCTTTTATGGACAAGCCATAATTAACAAGTCCTTCTGTATCGCCTGTCTGCGAAGCAAAACGTTTTAAATCTTCCTCTGTAAGAACAATATAGGCGGTGTTATATTCAGACAATACTTTTAGTTTTTCACTTAACACAAAGCCGAGCAAACGCAAACGCTCAAGCGAATTGGTTTCATAAATTAGCTTCGAAACGGAATACGGATTCGCTCCATGTCGAACAAGTTCAGAGGCAATGTGCAATACCTTGTAGTTTGTGTTCGAGTGACGGAAGCCTCCGGTGTCAGTCATTATACCTGCGTATAAACAATCGGCCATGTTTGAATCAATCAACTCTGCATCACCCAATTCATTTATTAATTGATAGATGAGTTCGGCTGTTGAGGCAGCAGTAACATCCCATTTTTCAAAATCAGCAAAGGCTTCTGGTTCTAAATGATGATCGATCAATACCTTTTTGGCCGAAGAAGCGCGAACCATTTGCCCTAACTCATTTATCCTATTAAGGCTTGAAAAATCAAGACAGAAAATGAGATCCGATTGTTGGATCAGCGCAGCGCAGGGTGCTGGCTTTTCCTTTTCAAAAATAATTACTTCGTTGTTGCCCGACATCCAGTTCAAAAACTCTGGATAATCGCTTGGTGTAATCACCGTAACATGATGTTTTTTCTTTTTAAGGTAGGCCGCCAAACCTAAAGACGACCCAAGAGCATCGGCATCCGGTTTCACATGGGTAACGATCACCACTTGTCGAGGTTCGCTTACATATTCCTTAAAAGCCTGAAGATTTTGCATGGGCTAAAAAAAGCAAGTCGCAAAAATGGCGAATTTTAATCCATAGTCAATGGACGCTACCGATAGATATGACCTCTAAATCGTGGAATATTCTGATCAGGCCTAAATTGGTTGGTCTTTATAAAAGACAGAAAGGTCCAAGCTTCACGCTACGAGCCGAACGTTGAAGCCTAAACACAATGATCGTTAACTGAAAATCAATTGCTCATACCTTCCCACTCTGAACACTTTCCTTATTTTTGCGCCCGATTACGGATTTCGAATCCGTTACAATAAAAACACAGTAACCAATTAGACACACCGATATGGCAGGAAAAAGAACATTCACGATGCTGAAGCCCGATGCAGTTGGGGCAAACAACATTGGCGCAATTACTAAAATGATTGAAGAGGCGGGATTTACTATTATCGCCATGAAGAAAACGAAACTTTCTCCGGAGATGGCAGGTAAGTTTTATGAAGTACACAAAGAGCGCGGATTTTATGGCGAGTTGTGTGCTTACATGTCATCTGGTGCAATCATGCCGATGATTCTTGAAAAAGAAAATGCTGTTGAAGATTTTCGTAAATTGATTGGCGCTACCGATCCCAAGAAAGCAGAGCCAGGAACAATTCGTAATCTTTTTGCAAAGTCTATTGAAGCCAATGCGGTTCATGGATCTGACAGTGATGAGAATGCTGAAATTGAAGGAAGTTTCTTCTTCTCGAAATTAGAGCGTTTCTAAGACCTCGTTTGGGTTGATAATATTATAAAGAGCACGGAGAAATCTGTGCTCTTTGTTTTTATAAGAAGAGGTATTGTTGATTCATTCATGGCTAGGTTTTTTCGCCACGAATTAATTTTTAATCAAACAAAGTTCCTGCCCTTTTAGGAGGAACAATTTTTAAATGTTTGTAAGCAAGCTCTGCTGCTTCGCGTCCGCGAGAAGTACGTTTTATATATCCTTCCTGAATTAGAAAAGGTTCGTAGACTTCTTCAATGGTTTCTGCTTCTTCACCTACCGCGGTTGCAATAGTAGTGAGCCCCACAGGACCGCCTTTAAATTTTTCGATGATGGTAAGTAGGATACGATTGTCCATATCATCCAAACCATTTTCATCTACATCCAAAGCAATCAGCGCAAGCTTGGCAATTTCCATGTTGATGGTGCCGTCTCCTTTTATCTGAGCAAAGTCGCGAGTTCTTCTTAGTAAATTATTGGCAATGCGTGGAGTTCCTCTACTTCTCCGTGCAATTTCATAAGCAGCATCGTCAACAATAGGAGTATTTAAAATGGATGCTGAACGCTTCACAATTGTTGTCAATAATTTAGAATCGTAATACTCCAATCGGGCATTGATACCAAAGCGCGCGCGAAGCGGAGAGGTAAGCAAACCGGCTCGCGTGGTTGCACCAATTAAGGTAAAGGGATTAAGTCCTATTTGTACTGATCTCGCATTCGGGCCGGAATCCAACATGATATCGATTCGGAAATCTTCCATGGCAGAATACAAATACTCTTCTACAATGGGGTTGAGCCGATGGATTTCATCAATGAATAACACATCACCAGTTTCAAGATTTGTAAGCAAGCCGGCTAAGTCACTCGGTTTATCTAATACCGGGCCTGATGTAATTTTAATACTCGACTGCAGTTCATTCGCTATAATGTGCGATAAGGTAGTCTTGCCAAGTCCGGGAGGGCCGTGTAATAAAACGTGGTCGAGCGATTCGCCTCTTTGTTTAGCAGCCGATACATATATTTTAATGTTATCGACAATTTTAAGCTGGCCCGTAAAATCTTGAAACGACAATGGGCGAAGTGCTTTCTCTACTTCCTTATCTGGAGCAGTTAATTCTTCTCCATCGCCTTTCAAATAATCTTCACGCATCGGGGTTTCGTTATCTGGTAATAGTTAAATGGTATCCTGAGAGAGTCACAAGTCTACGGATCGTCAGGCAAATGTAAACCACTCGAGCCGTTAATCGTTATCCGTTATCTATTCCTTTTGAAAGAGATTATATAAAACCGAATGTGTATTTACATATCGATTCAATGTCGTTGGCATAACACTTTCTTTATAGCCTTCTCTAAAAAAATCGGGGCGAGCTAGCTGCCTCATCTCCATAAGAGAAGGCTATAAAGAAAGTGTTATGCCAACGACATTGAATCGATATGTAAAT
>JBKJOF010000085.1:0-9506 GCA_046595655.1 Chryseolinea sp.
GTAAATCGTAAATCGTACATCTTCCCTATCTTTACGGCCTTCATGTGGAAATTGAAAAAAAGTAGTTGGATTCTTTTCTTTGGCATCATGGCGATCTCATGCCTTGATCAGCCGGATTGTTTTCGCTTGAATAGTGACCAGATTGGAGTATCGTTCAAGGTTTTAGGAACCAACAAGGCAGATGTTACGATACTTTCAGGGCTTGATATTGCTGGATTTCGCGATATTTTAGAAGCCGATGTGAGCTTAAGTAGCTTCCTCATCCCTCTTAATTATTTAGCCAATCAGACAGATGTTACGATTACAAGTAACAAAACCAGTGGAAGGATGCTTCTCAAATACCTGTCTCAAGCACAATTCGTTTCGGATGAATGCGGGCCGAGATACATTTTATCTGAACTATTAATTGATCAAAAATCGGGGTTTGATTCTGTGCGTGTGGTTACGAGTGAAGTCAGTAATCCCCCCAACATAAATATTGAGATCTATCGTTGCCCTACAACTAATCTTGTAAAGTTTGATTTTTATCAATTGTATATCGCAACAAATGGTAGCAGGTCTAGTCAGGCGTTGATATTAGACATTGATAAGATTACAACAGACTATTCAGGCGATCTGTTTCATCCAGCCACTTCCACAAATACAGTAATCTTACCCGTTAACATAAATGCAGGTGAAGGCATGTTTTCATCAAACTTTAATTTGAGTTATGATAATAAAACAGATACAGCGTCACTTTCTTATATTTTAACACTTGAGAGTCGATACAATGTGTGTCCTCCGACAATGTATGTTTCAGATTTAAAAATAACATCACCTGATTTTGATTCTGTGAGCATTGCAGTGGTTGATAAAAAAGTGATGGATGCGCCACAAGATCCGGCCACCACGAACGTGCTCATTTTTAAGTGCCCTGAAACAAATCTGATGAAGGTATATTTTAAAACTCTTAAGGTTGGTGATACATTTATTCCAGCTAATGTCACCTTTAATAAGATCACCACTAATTTCTCTAGCGATAAATTCTATGAGGATAAACCTATCTCAACCGTTGAACTTCCTATTAATCCATTAGCTTCAGCGGCAGAATATTATTTTGATTTCAAAGTGAAAGAAGGAGATCCTGTATCCATCGATACATTACGAGTAAGCTATGACGCAATAAACAAAACGATTTTTAATGCATGTGGTGTGCATGGTGTGCAGAAGGTTTATACCAATTTGAAGGTATTGCCTTCAGACCTTATTTTCCCTGCGATACCTGTACCGAAAGACTCTCTTCAATTTCCTTCCATTACCAACATTGAGATCCTTAAGAATTAACATATCGATTTTATTATTTTTCCCAATCGTTCTGTTGGCGCAGGAAAAAGATTCGGTTCGAAATAAATTTCTGCCAACAGGGGTACGGGTTGGAACGGATGCACTTGCTTTGGTTCGTAATACCTATGATGAAACATTTAAAGGATGGGAGGTAAATGCCGATGTGGATTTTTATCGCTACTACCTAACGGTTGACTACGGATCGTGGGGAAGGACTTACATTCAGGAGTCTTCCAGCTACAGCAACAACGGAAATTATTTTCGCATTGGTGCTGATGTAAATTTCCTCACCAAGAACGCGGATAAGAACATGTTCTTTTTAGGAATGCGCTATGCACACAGTTCCTTTTCAGAAGATTATGCTGTCATTATCAATGATCCACTATGGGGTAGTTCAAATGAGGTGTATGCTAATCGAAAGGTGCCCGCCAATTGGTTCGAACTTACAAATGGAATGCGGGTTCGCATTTGGAAAATGATTTGGCTGGGTTATACCATTCGATATAAGTTTGCTCTAAAAATGGGCGATACTCCAGATCTGCTTCCGCACGATGTGCCCGGTTATGGTCTTACCAACAAAAATGTTTATTGGGGATTTAATTACCAGTTGCTTTTCAGAATTCCAATCACCAAAAAACAATCACAATCAATTTCGATTAAAAAGTGAGTCCACAAACTCAGTCTTGTTAAATGGCTGGAGGTCTTCTACCTTTTCGCCCACACCAATGTATTTAACCGGAATTTTAAATTGATCAGAAATTCCAATCACTACTCCACCTTTTGCTGTGCCATCTAGTTTTGTTATTGCTAGCGCAGTTACTTCTGTCGCTTTTGTAAATTCGGTTGCTTGAACAACAGCATTTTGTCCCGTGCTTCCATCCAACACTAGCAATACTTCATGTGGCGCATCTGGAATTACTTTTTGAATAACGCGTTTGATCTTGGTTAACTCGGCCATCAAATTCACTTTGGTGTGAAGTCGACCGGCTGTGTCAATAATAATTATATCAACTTGTTGATTAACGCCTTCCACAACGGCATCGTACGCAACCGCAGAAGGATCGGTGTTCATGCCTTTCGATACTACAGGAACACCAACGCGTTCGCCCCAAAGTTTTAATTGTTCAACCGCTGCTGCGCGAAAGGTATCGGCTGCACCGAGTAATACTTTTTTCCCTCTGTTTTTAAACTGTGCCGAAAGTTTTCCGATGGTTGTAGTCTTACCCACGCCATTTACGCCTACTACCAAAATGACATAGGGTTTTGCTCCCTGCGGAATTTCAAAATCAGAAACATCAGGCGCATTACTTTCTGATAAGAGACTGGCTACCTCTTCTTTTAGAATACGATCAAGTTCAGTAGTGCCCAGATATTTATCGCGAGCAACGCGTTCCTCAATTCGTCCAATAATTTTTAGAGTGGTTGAAACACCCACATCGGATGAAATCAGAATTTCTTCAAGATTGTCAAGCACTTCTTCATCAACAGTAGATTTACCTGCCAATGCTTTGCCTAGTTTGTTGAAGAAGGTATCCTTCGTTTTTTCCAGTCCTTTATCGAGCGACTCTTTTTTATCTTTTGAGAACAATCCAAACAATGCCATAACAGGGAGTTTTTTAAGGATGAATTTACTTTCCGCTGCGAAGAGCGTAAACAAAAAAAGTCCCACGCGGGGACTTTTCAATTTCTTCTATACTCGAATTACTTCTTTGCGAGTGTTTCTTTCACTAGATCAGAAGAAACAATTTCTTCTCTGAAGGTGTAAGCGCCAGTTTTTTCAGAACGCACAGCACGGATCACTTTTGCATAACTTTTTCCGTCTGTCTTTTTGAGGGATGCAACTACTTTCTTTGCCATGGGTTATTTAATTTCTTTGTGAACAGTTACTTTTTTAAGAATACGATTGTATTTCTTTAATTCTAACCGCTCTGTTGTGTTTTTGCGGTTTTTAGTAGTAATGTAGCGACTCATGCCTGGCGCGCCAGTAGTCTTGTGCTCTGTGCACTCGAGTATCACTTGAATTCTGTTACCTCTCTTTGCCATTTTGTTGACCTTTAAATGTTATTTGCTAAGTGTAAATCGTGTTGGTTGTAAAACCGCTCAACAATTACACTAGTCTATTACTATAATACTAAGTGACCGTTCGCCTTTGCTTCTTTCAAAACCGCTGAAATACCATACTTGCTGATGGTCTTAATCGCCTTTGTAGTAAGTTTCAAAGTGATCCATTTATCCTCTTCAGGGATGAAAAAACGCTTTTTCTGAAGATTCGGAAAGAACTTTCTCTTCGTCTTGTTGTTCGCGTGCGAAACTTTATTACCTACCTGAGGTCTCTTTCCTGTTATTTGACAAACTCGTGCCATAGCTGCTCTATTATTTAAACCCCCTTTGAAAAGGGATTGCAAATATCGTCAAAACCACTTCAATATTCCAAAGCTGCTTGAAAAAAATCCAAGCCATCCAATTAAAAAAGCCTTGAAATGATTGATTGAGGCGTTAAGCCCGTAAAATTATCAATAATAAAATCGGTTTTGCTCAGTTCGTCAGGTGTGTGAGTGGTCGATACGCCCACCACTTTGCATCCTGCCGCCTTTCCAGCCTCGACTCCAGATAAAGAATCTTCAAAGACAATACAATGAGCACGCTCGAAACCCAAAGCCTCAACGGTTTTTGTATAAATCTCCGGATCTGGTTTGCCTTTACTTACGAACGATTCATCCAAAATGGTGTCGAAGAACCCGTGCAGGTTGGCGTATTGAAGCGTGAAGTCGACATTGGCTCGTGGAGCAGAGGTAGCAATAGCTCTTGATATTCCTTGCTCTTTAAGTTTTGTTAGAAAGGGAATCAGTCCCTGTAGTGGCTGCACATCTTTTTTATATAATTCCCGAAAGAGCGCTTCCTTTTCATCTGCGTATTGAAGAAGAAGATTTTTATCGATGTCGCCAAAAAGATTTCGGAGCCAGTCTTTGTTGGTGCGTCCGTATATTTTTTCTCGTAAATCAGTTTCGCTCAGATCATGACCATGCTGTTTGCAAAATTGTTTGAGGGCTATTTTATGGGCAGGGTTGCTGTCGATCAGCACGCCATCCATGTCGAAAATAAAGGCGTAGTTCATGTTAGAGAATAAGGAAGGTTGATTTAATAAATGATGATTCGTTTTGCGACAAAGGTATTGTTAACCGAGAAACGAAAGATATACATGCCGGCAGATAAACGCGAAACTTTGAAAGAGAAGAATTCATTTCCATCGATTCGTATGGGCTCGCCTATTTTTTGACCAATGGAGGAATATATCTGCATCAACACATTTCTATCAGGAACAATGGTCAATACATTATTTTGAGAAACAGGATTAGGATAAATTTCAATGACTGGATTTTTTGGCAACTCAACACCTCCATCGTTTCGAAGCAATCGCACACCTCCTAAAATTGTTCCTGCGATAATTGCGGGTCGATTTGAATTGAAAAGATTGATCACAGTGGGCCAAACTCTTCCACCAAGATTTTGTGATTGATAAGCTGATGTAATGGGATTGAAAATAATTTCTCTTTCAGCGTCATTCAAGTTAGTGGCTTGACGAAAATTGGGAACGATAGTAAGTTGTCCTTGTTGATTACCCAAGATTAAATCACTCTTCCCATCACCATCAAGATCGGCAACAGAGGAGGAAAGATTTTGACGAAGCACGCTGGAGCCAAGTTCAAGATATGTACTATTCTCTAGCGAATAATTTTGAGAGCCTGCGGGCCCATTATTTTTCCAGTACTGCAATGCTCCGTTACTTTTTCCAATAAGTAAATCGGTAAGGCCGTCCAGATTAATATCATTCGCCAGCACATTTTCATTTACATTCAAATCAAAATCAATGAGCGCTGCTGTTTCATTGGAGAAATCGAGTGTTGAATTACTTTTGTTGGCCAGGTAATAAAGGTTTGTCTTTCCGGTAGTGAGAGAGGTTGCTGTAAAAACGAGATCATTTTTGCTATCGCTGTTTATATCAGCAAACTGAATTTTAATATTGACCAAAAACGATTCTGAAAAGGTAAGGTAGTCATCATCGACCAAAGTAAATTCCGGATTGCTTGATGTGCCTGAGTTTTTATAAAGACTAACGGTTGCTGCCGTGTTTTCGGATGAATATTGACTGATGAGCATATCGTAATCACCATCACCATCATAATCAGCAAATGCAGGTATAGCGTTATCGCCCACATCGATCATCCGATCTTGAAGAAAGTTTTTTTGAATTAAGGTAAATGCCGGACTGGTTGTTGTTCCATTATTTTTATAAAACCAGTTGGATTGTTTCAAGTCGGAATCCAAATAGACTCTTGAAAAAATATTGGGGGTTGCCATCAAATCTTTCTTCCCATCAAAATCGACATCTTCATAAAACGCTCCCGGAAAAATAACGAAGTTCACAGGCTTCGCTGGAGGATAGGTAGCGGCCGAATTAATTATCGGATCTGCATTACTCCCTTCGTTTCTTAAAAGATAAAGATTGGTGCAGGAAGATTCCGAAAATAATAAATCAAGATCGGCATCACCATCGGCATCAATCATCAACAAACTTTTTCCACCGGCATGTTTGATGCGACCACCATTCGGAGGACAATCTTCGTTGTTAAAAGCAAACTCGCCACAGTGACATTCGGTAACCCCTCCCCATGTTTGAGTTTTGCGTTCGAAGTCGAGCGAATCGCAAGAGCCATAACGCTCCATACTAAAGTTTTGATGAAACTCGATTGACCCTTTGCCTTGATATCGCATATTGAAAATATCTAGGTCGCCATCACCATCGGCATCAGCAATGGCAGGTAGGTCATCATATTGAAGTTGGAGATTTACTTTTCCTGAAAATCCAAGGGTAAGAACAGCTTCACTTTTCGGAATGTTGGATCCGACATAAAAAGAAAATGATTTCCAAGAGAGATTTTCGCCTGGCAATGTTGTGTTAGTAAACACCCTCATTCCAAAGATATCGCCCGTGAAAATATCTTTTTTGCCATCACAATTGTAGTCGCGCAGCAACAACCAGTTTGATATTTGTTCAGGAAAAAACTTTTCGTATTCCGGAGCATATCGGTATTGATTATTATCATTCAGAAAAGTAATTACCTTATTTGCCATGCGATCAAAAATCGCGAGGTCATCTTTATCATCACCATTCAAATCAATGGTGTTGTATTGAGCGGCATTTAATCCACCAGCCCACGCCATATCCAACGCATTTCCCTGAAGATCTTTGACGGGCACACTTTGATCCAACACGTAGGTAAACTGCGCATGCAGGCCAATAGGGAAAAGCAAACTCAACAGCAGTACAATCTTATACATTCAAAATTATTTTCTTTTATACTTAACGTTAACTCATGCGTGCCTGTTATCTTGGCAATGCAAATTAAAGGTACGATTTACGAGATACGATTTACGAATGCAATTCCGGAAACTTTACTTGCTCTTTTTCAGGGTCAGACAAATTGTACTTCGTACCTCGAAAATTGTACTTACACTTTAGGATATGGAAATACAAAAATTATATCAGCATTACCTTTCATCTGGAAAAATCTCCACCGATACCCGTAAGATCGAACCGGATTCTTTGTTCTTCGCACTGAAGGGTGATAATTTTAATGCCAACGAATTTGCACTTGAAGCCATTAACAAAGGAGCGCGGTTTTCTATTGTTGATGATGAACGTTTTGCAGTGAATGATAAATGTATTTTGGTCGATGACGTGTTGGTCACTTTGCAAAAATTAGCACGACACCATCGCGATCAATTTTCAATTCCCTTTATCGGTTTAACAGGCTCTAATGGCAAAACCACCAGTAAAGAATTGCTTCATGCCGTGCTGAGTAGAAAATTTAAGACACTTGCCACAAAAGGAAATCTGAATAATCATATTGGTGTTCCGCTTACTATTTTGTCAATTGATAAAACCGTTGAAGTGGCTGTAATCGAAATGGGAGCAAACCATCTTGGTGAGATAGCGCTTTTGTGTTCAATCGCCAACCCAACACACGGATTTATTACGAACATTGGCAAAGCACACATTGGCACCTTTGGAGGATTTGAAAATATTGTTCGGGGTAAATCAGAATTGTATCAGCATCTCTTAACAAATAATGGAGTAGTTTTTATCAACTCCCAAAATGAAATGCTAGCCAACATGGCGAAGCGATTTAAGAGTCCGGTGTTTTATCCTGCTGCTGGCGATTATTATCATTGTGAATTGATCGGTGCTGATCCGTTTGTAAAACTACATTCTGAAAATGGAGCTATTATTGAAACACAAATTATTGGTGGTTATAATTTCGAAAACATGGCAGCCGCATTGTGTATCGGAAAATATTTTGGTGTAGATGCTGCGTCTGCAAACTCTGCCATTGCCGAATATTCACCAGGCAACATGCGCTCGCAAGTAATGAAGAAAGGTAGCAACACAATTATTCTGGATGCATACAATGCCAACCCGAGTTCGATGCAGGCAGCGATCGAAAATTTAGCGAGCATGAATGCTTCAAACAAAGTCGCTATTGTTGGTGACATGTTTGAGCTTGAAGAGGAAGCCGAAAAGGAACATCGAGATATTGGAAAGTTGCTGAAGGAGAAAAAGATTGATCACGTTTACCTCTGTGGAAAATTAGTTGCTTCAGCTAAGTCTGAGCTTCCGGAAGCTTTGCATTTCGAAAGCAAGGCATTGTTAATAGAAGAGTTGAAGAAGAACCCAATAAGCAATTCAACCATTTTAGTAAAAGCTTCTAGAGGTATCGGACTGGAAACAATACTGGATTATTTAGATTAAAATAAAGTGACCCCCTCATGAACTTCGAACTTATTCTCAAATTTTTAAAAGACGTTGGTAAGAACAATGACCGCGACTGGTTTGAAAAGAACAAAGCAAAATACCTTGCTGCAAAAGATAGCTTCGATGAATTTGTCGCTCCATTGTTAGAAGAACTCATCAAGATCGATAACTCGCTACTGGGTCTCAATCCAAAAAAATTAACGTTTCGTATTTATCGTGATGTGCGTTTTAGTAAAGACAAGCGTCCGTACAAAACAAATTTTGGGGCTTCGTTTTCTCCGGCTGGAAAAGGTATGGGCAAGCCTGGTTATTATTTACATATTGAACCGGGCAATAAAAGTTTTGTTGCCGGTGGATTATTTATGCCTGAACCAGAAAATCTTGCAAAGGTTCGTCAAGAGATTGATTACAATGGAGATAACCTTGCAAAGATATTGAACGATAAAAAATTCAAAAAAAGTTTTCCGCGTTTTTGGGATGAGGACAAATTGAAAAGAACACCAAAAGGTTTTGCGGAAGATAGTAAGTATGTAGAATGGCTAAAATTAAAAAGTTTTATCATGACGCGTACACTTTCTGATGTTGAGGTAAAGGATAAAAAATTTATGAAAACCGTGACGGATTCATTCAAGACACTTAAGCCTTTAAATGATTTCTTAATTGAAGCACTTCATTAATCCGAATCATGCTCACGACACTCGCGCTCATCAACACCATCATCTTCATGGTTTTAAGTGGCATTCATTTTTATTGGGCAATGGGAGGTAGATGGGCTCTTGCCACATCCTTACCCTCTAATCCTTCTACACAAGATTTTCTTTTCAAACCATCCGTTATGGCAACACTTGTTGTGGCTCTTGGTTTGTTTTTATTTGGATTGGTTACATTACAGAACGCATTTAACTTTCCTTTAGGGATTGAGCCTCGATATTTTCGTTGGGGAGATTTAGTTATCAGCTTTATATTTCTGATGCGTGCTGTCGGAGATTTTAAATTTGTGGGTTTCTTCAAACGTATTCGCGAAACACCATTCGGAAGAAATGATTCTAAATTTTATTCTCCGTTGTGTTTAATAATTGCAATTATTGGATTCATGATCTTCCAAATGACTTTAAGTAGGATATAATTTTCAGTTTCAGAAATCGTACATCGAACATCGAAAATCGTACTTTATCAAAGACTCTTCCATAAATACAAAGTCGCATACGCTTCCCAGCCTTTGTACTTTTTAAAAATCTTTTTCACTCGATCCAGACTTGGTTTTGATTTTAATCCGAGTTGATTTTTAATCGCGTTGTGAACGCCCACATCTTCTAAAGGAAAAGCATCCGGATAACGAAATGTTTTCATCAAGGCGTAGTTGGCAGTC
>JBKJOF010000119.1:0-17548 GCA_046595655.1 Chryseolinea sp.
GTGGTAAAAATCCCGCCCTTCGGGTAGCTGCAAAACGTTAACACATATACCTCGGACGAATTAAGTTACTTATCGACAAATTTATGAAACTGATTTTCTTTATGATTTTACTGGGACTGAGTACAGTTTCAAATGCTATTAATCCAAGTAGAGTTTATGAAAGAACTCCCGACATGTATGGCCTGAAATATTTCCAGTATCAGACAAAGACTACAGATAATTATTCTATCAATGTTTGGGAATATGCAGTATCTGATTCAACCGCGATTGACAAAACAATAATTTTCGTAGGAACAGATGCCGGGAACATGAGTAATCTAATAGCCCAGGCAAATTTTTTTCTTGGCAAGAGTGTAAGAGTAATATCCTTTGACTATCGCGGCTTCGGAAAAAGTGCTGACTTTGAAATAAATAGAGATTTCCTTTTCTATCCAGCTTTTGCTTTGGACTTAGATTCTGTAATTAAGGCAACAAGAAAGAAATATCGAAGCGACAAAATAGGACTTTACGCTTTGTCTATGGGAACGTATATAAGTTTGATACGGAAAGAGAAAATTGATTTCTTAATTGCCGAAGGATTTTATCATAATCCACAGGAAGTTGCCAATAGAATTAAAATTAATAAAGGAATAACTGTTTTGCTACCTGATCAAGCAAGGTCAATTCAGAAATTGGAACCATCCATTCCTTTAATTATTTTCTGTGCGTCAAATGACAAGACGACAATAACGGATGACGCCAGAACATTTTCTAAAACCAATAGCGCTAAAATAGTTGAGTTTAACGGTGAGCATCTTACTGGTTTTCAAGTATTGACTAAGGTCGATCCTGGTGACCAATACCTTGAGATCGTAATGGACTTCATGAAACTAAATAAGCTCTAGAGGTTCGTGTGGTAAATATGTATGTGCCATTGTGAAGTGCAGTTTACTTTTCAAACATTGTTCTATTACAGGTGCAATTTAGTTTTTCCACGACCCGCAACGTCACATACACAACCTGATATTGTTCAATTGAGCATTAGAAATCTGATTTTCCTATTATATCACAGAAAACGTCAGTATCCATTGGCATTTCTCAAACAGGTAAGAAGAGAGAACGAATATATCATAACGCTTGAATGAACTACCGTCTAATAAAAGCTAAATGTTGCCAACAATGATAAAATGAAATTTAAACACAATAATAAAGAATGTGATATTGAGGTATTTTCAAATGATGAGGGAATTGTAGTGAAATTTTATGACCGAAAAATCGAGCCGAGTGAAAATTCAATAACAGACTACGTGTATGTGTATGCAGGCTACGGCTATATTTCTTTAAAAAGAAAAGCAGCCAACGGAATACTAAGCGGTTTTTTGAAGAAAGATTTTTTTCATGATAGCATGATCGTAGAAAGCGCTATCGATTTTGTAATTGATTTATTGCCTAATATGAAACAAAAGGTGAATATTTTGAATTAGCCGAACCTAGGCACGATTGAGGAATGGAAATGCTCTTCGTTTCAAACTAGAGAAAAATCCGCATCGAGTAGTTAGCTAACATTGGATGGAATGTATCGGATCAAAAAAAATTCCTTTCTTCTGTGACAATTCTCCAAATTGAGCTACTAACTAATAGAAGAGCCTCTTTAAAAATTCCTTTTCTATTTGCTTCATCGCTTCCCTACTCCGGTTGCGAAGGATAAGCAGAGGTTTTAGAGATGCCCAGAATAAAGATCGTAGCTAAATTGGAATTACAAAAGCAAAACTTCATTGGGGTAATAGACGCAAATCAAGGTATTATAAAAAGCCTTTGTAAAGCCTACTATATTAGTCACGAAGATCAAAAAGATGCTTTTCAAGATATCATTCTACAACTCTGGAAATCATTTGCCACATTTCGAGGAGACTCCTAAATAAGTACTTGGATTTATCGGGTAAGTCTTAACACTATACTCACCAAAGTCAGGAATGAGAAAAAGAAAATAACTACTGAATCTATAGGTACCTCAGATCTATCCGCTTCGATGGCAATGGCAGATGGTGATATCGAACTTCTAAACATTGTAATTCAATCTTTAAAAGACTTGGATAAAGCGATCGTCATCCTTTATCTGGAAGGTTATAAAAACAAGGAAATCTCTCAAATTTTAAACCTCACTCCTACGAACGTAAGCACCAGATTCAATAGAGTGAGAGCAGAATTAAAAGTCAAATTTATAAATCAGCAATATGAATTTAAACAACCTTAAACCGGCTTGGCGACAGTTTCGATTATTGAATTCCATGCAGTCAATGGATCATATAGAAATTTTATTTATTATCGAACGAGCAGAAGATGTGAGGATAAGCAAAATTCATAAATGCCTGTTGAGCTCGGTAATGTTTATAGTCTTAATCGTGTGCTGTCAGGGCGGATGATTTCGTACATCATATTGAATACAGAAACCTTTGAAAGGTTTGACATTTTTCTATCGTGCGCCACATACACAAACGTGGGGCACAACGCCAAAATCAGAAATGAAATATTAAACACAAATGGAAATAAATTTTATTCATTGGAATGTTAACCCCGAGATCTTCAACATAATGGGTTTCTCATTGAGATATTATGGAGTTTTATTTGCAGGCGGACTCATGCTGTGCGTTTCTATTTTAAAATGGATTTTTAAAAATGAAAACCTCTCATTGGAGAAATTAGACACACTCACAATATATGGAGCAATTGGAATTTTTGTGGGCGCAAGATTAGGTCACTGTTTGTTTTACGACCCTTCTTATTATTTCAATCATCCGTTAGAAATGCTATTACCTATTCAACAAACAGAGAACGGTGAATACAAATTTACAGGCTATCTAGGTTTGGCAAGTCATGGAGGTGTTGTTGGATTATTTATTGCGCTAATTCTTTATTCAAAAAAAACAAAAGAGTCACTCCTAAAAACAATTGATTTAATTTCAGTTGTTGGGCCTTTAGGAGGTTGTTTTATAAGACTGGGTAATTTGATGAATTCTGAAATAATAGGAACTCCAACGAATGTTGCTTGGGCGTTTATTTTTGAAAATGAAGATAATTTGCCAAGACACCCAGCTCAACTATATGAAGCCATTTCTTATTTAGTAATTTTTTTACTGGTTTTCTATTTGTATAAAACAAATCGATACAAGTTGAAGCCCGGATTCTTTTTTGGAGTATCACTTTCGTTAACATTCATTGCGCGGTTTTGTATTGAATTTGTAAAAACGAGTCAAGTTCCATTTGAAGAACAAATGCTGTTTGACATGGGGCAATTATTGAGTATTCCGTTTATCCTGGTTGGTTTGGGATTTGTAATTTATGGATTAGTGAAAACAAAAAAAGATAACGAGCAGGATGAATTATTAACAACGAGTGACTAATTGCCTAGCGCTCAACAATAGCATTTGCAATGTCCTATAAATCCTCTAACGAACAGTTTCAAATAGTAGCAATGCACTTCAGTTCGATGGCAATTGGCGTTGGCAATGCATTTACCTCTACCGTAGTGCGGCACGGCTGGTTGTCTTTAAAATACTCTGCGTAGATTTTATTGAAGATGGGGAAGTCACTTTTCATGTTCGTTAAAAAAACCGTGACATCCACCAGGTTTTCCCATCGCGAACCCGATGCTTCCAGAATAAATCTTACATTTTGAAAAACAGCATGACATTGAAGTTCAATATTATAGTCTAAAATATTTCCATCAGCATCTAATGTAACACCTGGAATTTCTTTCGAACCTTTTTTGCGTGGACCGACACCAGAAAGAAAAAGTAAATTACCTACTCTTCGCGCGTGTGGGTAAAGTCCTACTGGTTCGGGTGCTTGATCTGAATTATGAATTAAAGAATCTTGCATAACAAAATTATTTCACACCAAACACCAAACTTCCCCAATAACTTTCCCAATCTGCACCTTCCCTCGTTGAGGGTATCATATTCACAACGCTTATCATCCATGCACCTGGATTACTGATGTGTGTCTCCATCGTTCCATCTTGCTCAGTATAAATATTTTGTATTGTTGTGCGATTATCAAAACGATTCCACACTCTTACCTTCGCTCCGAAAAAGGGTTTGCCTTGCCATAAAATTTTGAAGCGAATTAAATCTCCTTTCTTCTGTGCGTATGGATTCCGATCTGGAACGATCTCAATAGGAAATCCAATCACTTTTTTATAGGTATCATCCTTTGTGTCGCCAACTTGTAACATCAGTTTGGTGTAGCGCGAGTAAAATTCTTTTGACGGTTTCGTTAATGTATTGGTCTTCTTTCTGAGATCATAAACATTATCAAGACCATCTTCTTTTAAGTATTCATTAAACTTATCGGCTTCCAATTCGATGTATGCGGCATTGCTTTGCATTACAATTAAATGTGTTCCTGCATCCGTCAATTCAATTTCAAGATTATCCTTCTCTCCCTCTTTAACAGTAGATTCTAAAACGGATGTTTGATTGCTGTGAATGAATTCCAAACGTTCAATGCGATGACGTTTCAAATCCCATGGTTCACCCATAAAATTTTCGCCTACCTTAAAACTTATTATAACTTTCTCTCCTACCGCATAAAAATATTTCAACGGCTGAAGCCAGAACTCATGGGCTTGAGCTAGCATTGATAAGGAAAATAAAAATAATAGTAGGTATTTCTGCTTGCTCATTTCACTTTATTTTTAGTCAATAGATATTGGTCGATAGTCCATGGACAATGCCTTAAAGGAAGAGTAACCTGGAACCTTCAGCAGTATATCCATAAACTATCGACTGTGGACCGTGGACTATTTATCATTCATCAACTCCTCAATCTCCTCCACTTCAATCGGAATGTTCTGCATCAAATCCAACACTCCATTTTTCTGGATCATCACATTGTTTTCAATACGAACACCTAATCCTTCTTCTTTAATATAAATGCCAGGCTCTACAGTCCAAACTTGTCCTACTTGCATTTTGTGATACATGCTACCTACATCATGAACATCAAGACCTAGTTGATGACCCGTGCCATGCATAAAGTATTTCATAAAAAGGGGTTTGTTGGCATCCTGGTTTTTGATGTCTTTTTTATCAAGGAGTTTTAATCCAATCAATTCGCTCTCCGTAATTTTTTGTACTTCTTTATGATACTCAAAATATTTTGTTCCGGGCTTCAACATTTTGATTGCACTTTTCTGAACACGAAGCACAGCATTGTAAATATCTTTTTGTCGCTTGGAATATTTTCCGTTTACGGGAATGGTTCGGGTTAAATCGGCATTGTAATTTGCATATTCTGCACCAACATCTAACAATAAAATATCACCGTCTTTACATACCTTATTGTTTTCAATGTAATGTAACACACAACTACTTACGCCTGATGCGATGATCGGCTCATAGGCAAACCCACGAGAACTGTTTCTTAAAAATTCGTGAGCAAGTTCCGCTTCAATCTCGTACTCCATTACTCCCGGCTTCACAAACTTCAACAATCTGCGAAACCCTTTTTCGGTAATGTCGCATGCGGTTTGTAATTGATCGATTTCATCTGACGATTTGATTGATCTCAACCGATGCATGATCGGTGCAAGGCGTTCATACCGATGTATCGGAAATTTTTCGCGGCACCATTTCACAAAACGATTTTCGCGCGACTCAACACTTACCTCTGCACGATAATGATCGTTGGTGTTTAGATAAACATGTTCCACATCGCCCATCAACATTAGGGTATTGAAGAGTTTTGGAAATTCTGACAACCACACAACCGTTTCAATGCCGGTTGCTTTTCGCGCTTCTTCTTTCGTGAGTTTATGACCTTCCCAAGTTGCAATCAATTCACTGGTCTCTTTCAGAAATAAAACTTCACGATATTTTTCATCTGGAAAGTCGGGGCACATTACAAAAATGGTTTCTTCCTGATCAACACCTGTTAAATAAAATAGGTCGCTGTTTTGTCGGAAGCGCATCGTTCCATCTGAGTTGGTGGGCATAACATCATTGGCATTGACTATCAACACAGAATTTGATTTCAATTCCTTTAACAGCCTTTTGCGGTTGGAGGTGAAGAGTTTCGGGTTGATGCTTTTGTATCTCATTTTGAATCCCTAATTTTCAGGGATTGCAATTTAAATAAATCTCCATGAAGAAGAATTTCTTTATACTTATTGCTCTACTGTTCATTGTGTTTTTCACAAACGCACAAAAATATCAACCCACAGCAGAGAATCTTAAAAACCGCGAGTGGTTTCAGGATGCCAAGTTCGGACTCTTTATTCATTGGGGAGTTTACAGCGTGATGGGTGATGGTGAATGGGTAATGAACCAACAGCAAATTCCTATTAAGGCATACGAAAAAATTCCAGCATTTTTTAATCCCACTGAGTTTGATGCTAAAGCTTGGGTACAAATGGCAAAAGGTGCTGGCATGAAATACATTACCATTACCAGCAAACACCACGATGGTTTTGCCATGTTCGATAGTAAAGTATCCGATTATAATATTGTGAAGAAAACGCCTTACGGAAAAGATGTGTTGAAAATGCTGGCGGATGAATGCCGCAAAGAAGGTATCAAACTTTTCTTCTATCATTCTCAACTCGACTGGCATCATCCTGATTATTTTCCGCGAGGCAACACTGGCGGAGATTGGACAGGCAGACCTCAAAGCGGTGACATGAATAAATATCTGCAGTACATGGATTCACAATTATCTGAGCTCTTAACAAATTATGGTGACGTGGCCGGCATTTGGTTCGATGGTATGTGGGATAAGAAAGATGATGATTGGAAATTAGAAAGAACGTACAGCCTGATTCATAAACTTCAACCTGGTGCATTGGTAGGTAGCAACCATCACAGAACTCCGTACAATGGCGAAGACTTTCAAATGTTTGAAAAAGATTTACCTGGCCACAACACAACAGGTTTTTCTCCTGAACAAACTATTGGACAGTTACCGAAAGAAACATGCGAGACGATCAACAACTCATGGGGCTTTAACTTGAAAGACGATCAACACAAAAGCAAAAAAGATTTAATTCAATATCTCGTTAAAGCAGCTGGCTATGGTGCTAATTTTTTGTTGAACATCGGGCCAATGCCTAACGGGAAAATTCAGACCGAGCACATTGAACGCCTGAAAGAAATGGGCGCATGGATAAACGTGTATGGAGAAACAATTTATGGTACACGTGGAGGTCCACTCACCGCGCGAGAGTGGGGAGTCATGACTCAGAAGGACAACAAAGTATACGTACACATTCTCAATTGGCAAGATGAATCCATCATAATGCCCGCGTGGGGAAAGAAAATAAAATCAGCTAAGATGTTTAGTGATAAAACACCTGTGAGGTTTTCTGAAAATGATTTTGGAATTATCTTAAAAGTACCGAAGGCGAAAATTGATGGAATTGATACAGTGATTGAATTGGAGATGAAGTAATTGTACATCAGCCACAGATTCACAGATTAGATTATCAGAAGATGTTTTAAATCTGTGAATCTGTGGCTATAATTCCATACTTAAAGTTCTTTATCTACAGGATCAGCAACATCATCTGTATTTACATAATTGATGAGAATAAACGTTACTAGAAACCCGGAGAAGAACCCTTCAAAGGCAACTACAAAGGCGGCAATGTAGGGATTAAGGTAACGACCCATTTCAGAATTATTCTTTATGTCCAGCATCATAGAAGGATCAATTATCATATACAAAAAAAGAAAAACTGAAAAAATAAGTGTACCTACAGCGCCAGAACCAACACCTATAACTAACGCTCTGAAATAATTGAGATGGTCTTGATGCGTTTTTTTAAATTTCTTTAACGCGAAGTAAATACCTGCCGCCAAAATAAGCAGGTTGAGCATGCGCAATTCAACATGGTTAGAAAGTCCAATGACTTTCATTAGCAGAAAAAATGCAATCAGGGCAACGGCAATGCGGATGCCGTAATTTTCAGGAATTCTATTGGGATTAGTGAATACACTCATACGGGATGATTTTTGGTTTTTTCAATTTTCTATTTTTTTAAGACAAATACAACGTTTTCGAGGCTTATAATTTTATTATCTTCGATCTAAACCAAAATATCATTCGATATGAAAGCATTAAAAATTATAGGAATTGCTATCGGAGGACTATTAGTATTGATCATTGTAATCGGATTAGCCGCTGTACTTATGCAGCCCGCGCAAGGACACGTGGAGAAGTCGATCGTGATCAACGCTCCGGCATCATCGGTATTTCCCGAAGTAAGTGATTTTAAAAAGTTTAATGTGTGGTCTCCTTGGGCGAAGATGGATCCGGAAGCCAAACAAACATTTGAAGGTGCAGCTTCGAGTGTAGGACACAAAATGGCGTGGGATGGACCAAAGACAGGTGCAGGTTCTCAATGGATAGAAGAGATTAGAGAAAACGAATATGTTAAAAACGGAATGAAGTTCGGAAGCTCACAAACAACATTTTATAATGAGTTTATTTTAACACCAGAAGGTGAAGGCACGAAAGTTACCTGGACGTATGATGGTGCTAATGAAGGCTTAGTCGGAAAAGCAATGTGGCTCGTAATGGGGCGCATGATGAATAGCCAATATGAACAAGGCTTAAATGACCTCAAGCAAATTGTAGAAAGCAACCTCGCTCCTCAACCCGAAATCGAAGCGCTAGATTCGACATCCGTAATGGAGTAACTCGGAAAACATTTATGTGAAGATTCGGATTAGTAAAGCGCCCTTTAGGCGCTTTTTATTTTTTGATTTCTTTGGATCGCAAAAAGCAAAGCCTGTGAATATTATTCGTTCATGAAAATGATTTCTTACGATAGTTAAGAATAAAGTTCAGCAGAATTAAGCGAATTACAGTCTTCTCATTAATTTTGCGGATAATTAAAACGCTTTCCACTCCATGACACTCGACCAATTCAATGCAACATTAGAAGAAGATACACCTCCACAAAATATCAATCCGTTATTGCAAGCACTTTGGTTTGAGGCTAATGGCGATTGGAACAAAGCACATGAAGTTGCTCAGGAGATCGATTCAAGTGATTCTTCCTGGATTCATGGCTACCTGCATCGAAAGGATGGTGATTTGGGAAATGCTGCTTACTGGTACAGCAAAGCGGGTAAACCGGTCAGCAAAAAATCATTGCATGATGAGTGGGAAGAAATTGTTTCCTCACTACTTTCCTAAAAATCAGTTTCGTGTGCTCGTGATTTGATTTGTTCTTTCTTCCACGCTTCCACTTCTTCTCTCTTCTTTTTCATTTCCTCTTCTGAGGGTTTGTAGTTAATTAACTTTTTTAGATCAGGCTGACCTGCATCTATCCATGCGGTGTACCACAAATCGCCAATCATTTTAATCGCGCCTCGCATTTGTCGCTCGACCATTCCTTTCAAGATTTCATGATAGGCTTTTGAATATTCTTGTGAATATACTTTTACGGTTTGCCTTCCTTTTGTTTCGAAAGAATATTGAGAAGAGTTTAGCCGGTTTGACAATTCTTTTTCCAAAAACAAAACTGAGTCAACAGCGCGATGAGAACCTTCAACTGCTTTCCATGCAGCGACTTGCACATTATTAATGTGCGATGCTTTACCAACGAAGAAATCATAATCATCTGAAAACAATTCGGGTAATCGCGATTCCCAAAAAGCATGGATACCTTCCTGTCCTGTAAGTTGACCATTATAATTCTCGGTAGTATGAAGAGGCACGTGAGCGTCTGCAACATAATGACCAAGCTCGGCAGAAATTCGGAGTATCGCTTCAGGATCATTGATGAGAAAGGCATCCTTTAACCGATAATACATCACATTGATATGCCAGGGCACAATTCCATACGCCTTTAAGGTATCTTCAGAATACTTTTCAACGGCATCTTTCCAAAACCTCGGCATCTTGTTAATTGCGCTGTCACCATAATGATCAATGTCTATATAATGTCTTGGCGCCTCATCCGGACTAGAAAACCTTCTTCTGTCGGGGTTCACCGCAGCTTCTGTTATGTAATTGATATTGGCTTTGTAGAAACCAATCATTTGGGGAGGAAGAATAAAAACGGCAAGCCGATTAATACGCTGGTGGGCAAAAAATCCCCAGAAGGAGGTTAGAAAAGGGAAAATCATTAAAAGAATGAAGGTAACGGTACGCTTTATCATAATGAAAAGATAAGAATTTATGCAAAAGCAAAGCAAGTCTTTGCATTTCCGCGAAATCCCTTTATTTTTGCACTCCTTTTAGAATAAAAATTACTATGGCAAACCATAAGTCAGCAGAGAAAAGAATCCGTGCAAACGAAGCGAAAAAAGTAAAAAACCGCTATCAGCACAAAACAACCAGAACTTCCATTAAGAAGTTGGTTATTACAACAGACAAAACTGAGGCCGCTACTCTTTTGAAAGACGTCTCTTCCATGATCGATAAATTGGCGAAGAAGAACATTATCCACAAGAAAAAGGCTTCTAACCAAAAATCAAAATTGGCTAAGATGGTCAATAAACTGGCATAAGCTTCCTTAAAAC
The DNA here is from genome assembly GCA_046595655.1 of Chryseolinea sp. GTDB lineage: Bacteria > Bacteroidota > Bacteroidia > Cytophagales > Cyclobacteriaceae > Chryseolinea. The sequence continues at coordinate 10,509 of JBKJOF010000119.1, forward strand.
ATATTTCAAAACCCCGCCCGCAAGCGGGGTTTTCTGTTTTACGCTTTTGCTGAATTGATTACCTTGAGGTCTTAAATGTTGTTTGCTATGACTGCAGAAGAGAGACCCCTCAACATAAAAAGTTGGTCGCCTGAAGACAGACCAAGAGAAAAACTTCTATTGAAAGGCAAATCTGCCCTTTCAGATGCTGAACTGATTGCTATTCTGATTGGATCGGGGACACCTAAATTGAGTGCGGTTGAAGTTGCTAAGAAGGTATTGATGCAGGCCTCCAACAACCTTCATGAACTCGCAAAACTCTCTATTAAAGATCTAACCAAGACAAAAGGAATTGGTGAAGCAAAAGCCATCACGATTGTTGCTGCTCTTGAACTCGGCCGAAGACGAAAAGATTTAGAACCTGATGAGAAGCCCAGAATCACCAGCTCAAAAGATGTATTTGAATTGTTGAAGTCTGATCTTCAAGATATTCCGCACGAAGAGTTTTGGGTATTGCTCCTGAATCGCGCAAATCGGGTTACAAAGAAATGCCAGATCAGTCAAGGCGGAGTGGCGGGAACGGTGGCTGATCCAAAAATTATTTTCAAACTAGCGTTGGAAGAATTATCGAGTGGAATTATTCTCGCGCACAATCATCCTTCAGGAAATCTCTCTGCAAGTCAGGCCGATATTGATCTTACTAAAAAGTTAAAAGAAGGAGGTAAACTGCTGGAAATACAGGTTCTCGATCACATCATACTTGCTGGCCAAAAATATTTTAGCTTTGCAGATGAAGGTATGATTTGATGAACAAAAAAAGACGCTACATCTTTCTCGTAATACTGCTCCTCGCTTTGCCTCTGATTCTGATGCAAATGCTGGTTTCAAAAAAGGTTGAGGCTGTTATTACTCCTCTGGGCAAGGTCTCGATACCAAAGCCCGATCCTAATCCATTCATTACTGAATTGTTGGAGGCCTACGAAAAAAAGATTGATTCTCTCGCTGATAAATCCAACACTCCAGGTGCAGCAATTGCCATCGTATATGATTCAACCATTATTTTTTTAAAAGGTATTGGTGTTCGGAAAATTGGTACACATGATTTAGTGGATACACATACCGTCTTTCGTTTGGCATCTGTTTCAAAATGTTTTGCGTCTTTCCTTACGGGAATCTTAATTGAAGACAGTGTGCTCCATTGGCATGATCATGTAACTCAATACCTTCCTGGCTTTTCGCTGCAGTCAAGCGAAGAAACTCAAAAACTTACGCTTGCTCACGTTCTTTCTCATACAACAGGTTTACCTTATCATACTTATACCAACATGGTGGAAGAGGGTGAAGGCATTGAAACATTATTGAACCGATTGAAAGATGTAAAGCTATCGTCTGATGTTGGTAAAGAGTATAGTTATCAGAATGTAGGCTACAGTATTATTGGTGAAGTGATGAAAGCCGCTACGGGAAAAAATTACGATACACTCTTGCAAGAAAAGGTGTTTACTCCATTGAAGATGCAAGACGCATCAGCCGAATACTTTTCCATCATTAAAAATCCCAACCACGCAACTCCTCATCTTTACAGAAGAGGAAAAATGGTTCCGGCCACTATCACCAATACCTATTACAATGTAGCGCCAGCAGGAGGTGTTAATGCCAGCATATCAGATATGGCGAACTGGATGATTGCTCTTCTCGGAAATCACAAAGAAGTAATATCATCCCAAACATTAGGCACCTTATACTCACCATTTATTCAAGCTCACTCAAAGAATAGAAACTATGGAAGAGTACATCGCATCAGCAAAGCGTATTATGGTTTAGGCTGGCGTGTGCTTCATTATCCAAACGATACCGTTATTTATCATGGAGGATATGTAAATGGTTATCGAAGCGAGGTTGCCGTCAATCCAAAATCACGAATAGCAATTTGTATTTTATCGAATGCTCCAGGCGAGTTGGCTGATAATGGCATTCCTGTTTTCTATAATCTTCTTTACGCGAGGCGCGATTCCATTCAGGCATGGGAAGATCGGCAACGCGCAAAGTATAATCAACAAGCACTGCTCCCGTGAAAACAAAAAATAGTATAATTCTTGTAATCATCATCGTTTGTCTTGTCAGTCTTTTTTATTCTTTCTGGGGAAATGAAGATCACACTACATACATAAAAAAAATTACGAAAGAGCGCGAAGAGAAAGATCACTTCATGAAAACTTCGGCAGAATCTCCTTTCGGTGATGCAAAAGAAAGTTTTACGGAATTAAAATATTATCCTGTTGATCCGAAGTTTAAAATAATAGCCGACCTCACTCCCGTTAAAGATAAAAATGTAGTGATGCTAACTACTAGCGATGGCCAGGAAGAAAGATACATTGAATACGCGTATGCGGACTTTGATTTCAACGGCCTTCACAACAAACTTTTAATTTTAGAGATGATGGAAATGGGGCCATTCCGAGGAAAACTTTTTCTGACCTTTGGTGACGAAACTAGCGGTGGTGAAACGTATGGAGCCGGACGTTACATTGATGTTGTTAAGGTTAAAGGAAGTCAAACCATTACTCTCGATTTTAATAACGCTTACAATCCCTATTGCGCTTACGCTGATAAATTTTCATGCCCCTTCCCTCCTGCTGAAAACTTGTTGAAAATTGCCGTTCAAGCGGGTGAGAAAACCTATCACTAAATTTAAAAACTGTTGATCTTTTAATTTCAGGGCTAAAGCTCAATGAGCGGGATTGTTATAACCGCAGGCTTAAGCCCTTGGTTATGATCAGAATATTAGAAGGACTTTAGTGTTGTTTCAAAGCTGTTTCCTTTCACCGGTTTGATAAATTATTTTTTAAAGGATAACATTAGCCCAATCCAGCTAAACACCTTATTTTTGAAGTCTTTACTCAACCGCATTCTGTCATTTGGGGCAACTTTGGGGTAATCAAAATTTGAATTCAACAGTCTATCGAGCATGACCATTTCGTACAATTGGCTTAAAGAATATATTGACATTCCTGAATCGGCTGAAGAGATCGGAAAAATACTTACCTCCACCGGACTTGAGGTAGAAAGTGTAGAAGCTCATGAAACCGTAAAAGGTGGATTGAAAGGTTTGGTTATTGGGCACGTGTTGACTTGTGTGAAGCATCCCAATGCTGATAAACTTTCCATCACAACTGTAAATATAGGTCAGGATAAACCGCTGAATATTGTTTGTGGTGCATCAAATGTTGCAGCAGGTCAAAAAGTAATTGTTGCCGTGCCTGGAACAACGATTCATCCAACGAAAGGTGAACCATTCACAATCAAGTCAGCAAAAATTCGTGGTGAAGCTTCAGAAGGAATGATCTGTGCTGAAGATGAAATTGGTTTAGGCGAAAGTCATGCTGGCATTATTGTGCTTCCAGAAAACACTCCCGTTGGAAAACTGGCTTCTGAATATTACAACATCCAATCGGATTACATATTTGAAATTGGTTTAACGCCCAATCGCGCAGACGCAGCTTCACACATTGGGGTGGCTCGCGATATTAAAGCTTCAAAGAGCCGTGAAATAAAATGGCCTTCCATCAATACCTTTAAAATCGACAATACCAACCTGGCAATTTCGGTTAGTGTAGAAAACACAAAAGCTTGTCCGCGCTATTCGGCCATTACCCTATCGGGGATAAAGGTAGCGGAGTCGCCTGAGTGGTTGAAGAACAGATTACTATCGATTGGATTATCTCCGATCAATAACATTGTTGATATCACCAATTTCATTTGTCATGAAATTGGTCAACCACTTCACGCATTTGATGCTGATCAAATTACTGGAGGAAAGGTAATTGTAAAAACACTTCCTGCCGGAACGCCTTTCGTTACGCTCGATCAAAAAGAAAGAAAGCTTCAGGCTAACGACTTAATGATTTGCAACGAACACGAAGGTATGTGTATTGCCGGAGTATTTGGTGGAGCAAAATCTGGCGTATCTCAAAACACAACCAACATATTTCTAGAGAGTGCTTACTTCTCTGCAGATTATGTTCGCAAATCTTCTTTGCATCATCACTTAAAAACAGATGCTTCGTTCCGATTTGAACGTGGCACGGATCCTAATATTACTGTCTATGCATTGAAACGCGCGGCATTGTTGATCCAAGAAATTGCTGGAGGAAAAATTTCATCTGAAGTGATCGATGTTTATCCGAATAAAATCGAAGACACTACCATTGAAGTGAAAGATAAAAATGTCAATCGATTGATCGGCAAGGTCATTCCAAGAAATGAAATTTATTCTATTCTTGAAAAACTTGACATTAAAGTTGTGGATACAAAGGAAGATCGATACACGCTAACCGTTCCGGCTTACCGTGTTGATGTAACTCAAGAGGCTGATATCGTAGAAGAGATTTTACGCATCTATGGTTTCAATAACATTGAGCTTACGGATTATGCGAGCACAGATTACCTTGCTGAATTTCCCGTAAAAGATCTTGATAAGTTTAAAAAATCAATTGGTGAGTTGTTAACCGGAAATGGTTTGTTCGAAATCTGGACTAATTCACTCACGAATTATAATTATCAGCTCAAGCATAATCTGAAATTCAAAGGAGATGCCATTGAGATTTTAAACAAGCTTAGCGAAGAGCAAGGTATATTACGTCAGACTTTATTATTTACCGGGCTTGAAGTATGCGCGCACAATATCAATCGTAAGCAGAAGGATTTAAAACTTTTTGAGTTTGGTAAAATCTATTTCAAGGAGTTAGGGAAGTATAAAGAAGAAGAACGTCTTGCTATTTACTTTACTGGCAATCAGGAAACTGAAAACTGGCAGCGCAAAACTCAATCCGTAAGTTATTATGACATCGCACAATACGTGCAACATGTTTTATTAAAGTCGGGCATTGCAAACATCAAACAAGAAACCATTAACGATCAACTTTTAGAATATGGATCGTTGTTGAAGTTAGGCAACAAAGAAATTGGTAGCGTTGGAAAAATAAAAACTGCGTTATTGAAAGATTTTGGCATCAAGCAAGAATTATTTTATGCTGAGCTTAGCACTTCCTTGCTTTTCCAATCGGCAAACCCTAAGTTAGTAATTCAAGAGGTTACAAAATTTCCAGAAGTAAGGCGTGACTTGTCACTCGTAGTAGATAAGCAGATTACCTTCGATGAAATCCGTGCTTTAGTTGTGAAAACCGAGAAGCGGTTGATCAAAAATATTATAGCGTTCGATGTTTATGAAGGAGAGAAAATTCCGGAAGGAAAAAAAGCATATGCGTTAGGCTTTACCTTACTGGATGAAAACAAAACCTTGACCGATGAAGAGATCGAACGAACAATAGAGCAATTAATAGCAGCCTTCGAACAGCAGTTGGGCGCGGTGATAAGGAAGTAGCTGTACGACAGAATTTGGAGCAAGAATAAAACAGAGTATTAATAAACAGAAAGCAGACAGTTGAACATTGTTGGCCAACTGTAAATCGTAAATAACATTGCATGGATCAGGAAGTCTTAAAAACCAACCTCAGTGGGCTGGAACGAAAAATTCAAGTGCTCATCACTGAGCATAAAAGTTTAAAAGAACAGCTTAAAACCCTGAAAGCCGATAACCTGGAACTGAAGGTAGCAGTAAAAGCCCGCGATGAACAACTCGCTGGGTTTCATAATCAATTGAAAATCACTAAACTTGTGGATAGTTTAAACCCGGAAGACGGAAGTTCTCTGGAGTTGAAGAAAAAAGTGGACGAATACATTCGTGAGATAGACAAGTGCATCGCCCACTTAAACAGTTAAGCAACCTGTAAGATTATTTAATGGAGGATCTTTCGATAAAAATAAAAATTGCCGACCGCGAATACCCAATGAAGGTGAAGCGCGAAGACGAGGAGCGGGTGAGAATGGCCGGCAGGCTTATCAACGAAAAAATTAAATCTTACGGAGAGCAATTTGGAATTAACGACAAACAAGATCTCCTGGCTATGGTATCATTTGATTGTTTGATTGAAAAAATCGCATCAGACGAAACCCATCATGTCATCGATAAGGCCGTGTTTGAAAAAGTAAACCAGCTCAATCACCTGGTTTCTCAATCCATTCTCTAACCTCTTCACTCCTTCCTTTCTAGCCAAGGTGGCACCCGGGGTTTACGGTAACCCTAATCTATAGTACCTATGTCAACGGAATATGTAATCGTTATACTGGCCAGTATCACAGTCACAATCGTGCTGAGTTTACTGTTCGGTTCCCTAATCTCGAAGCGTAAGCTCAAACAAAAAGATGAAGATGCTGATTCAAAATCAAAACTGATTTTGAAGGAAGCACAAATTTCAGCAGATAATCTGAAGAAGGATCGCATTCTGGAAGCCAAAGAAAAAATTCTTCAAATGAGAACAGAGTTTGAAGATGAGGCCAACAAAAAGAAGAACCTCATCATCACCAACGAACAAAAAATAAAACAACGCGAGCAGACTTTAAACAAAGAACTCGAAACCATTAAGCGCAAAGAAGGAGAACTGGATGACATCCGCACGGACCTTGCGGCTCAATTGGAAAGTGTAAAGAAACGCAAAGAAGATCTCGATAAATTTAATCAGCAAAAAATCCAGGTTCTCGAAAGTATCTCGAAGCTTACCGCTGACGAAGCGCGTGAACAATTGGTGGCTACCTTAAAAGATGAAGCGCATACACATGCATCGAGTTATGTGAAAGACATTATGGAGCAAGCCAAGCTTTCTGCAACGAAAGAGGCGAAGAAGATTGTGATTGAAACCATTCAGCGCACCGCTACTGAACATGCTATTGAAAATTGTGTGTCTATCTTTAACATCGAAAGCGATGACATCAAAGGAAAAATCATTGGGCGTGAAGGAAGAAACATCCGAGCATTAGAAGCAGCAACCGGTGTTGAAATTATTGTGGATGATACTCCAGAAGCGATTATCATTTCAGGTTTCGATCCGGTGCGCAGAGAGATTGCCCGCCTTTCATTACACAGATTGGTACAGGATGGTCGTATCCACCCTGCACGTATTGAAGAGATTGTAGCTAAGACAACAAAAAATATTGAAGATGAA